>NZ_BAAHBN010000001.1:0-788788 GCF_054776655.1 Mariniluteicoccus flavus
GCTCCGCCGACGCACGCGTCTCGGCAGCACCGCCGGCGGCCTTCGGCACCCGGGGCCCGGGGCGCGGCCCCGGGGTCGGGCTCGAGGGGCGCGGGCCGGACGGCCGGGTCGCCGGGGCCTGCTTGGCCTCGGCGGGGGCCGCCTGCTTCGGCGCAGCGGGACCGGGCTTCGACGCGGGCGCCTTGGCCTCGGGGGTCCTGCCCCCGGAGTCCTTCGGCGCGGCGGGGGCGGACTTCGCCGTGGGCTTCGCGGCCGGCTGGGAATCGCCGCCCTTGTCCGCCTCCAGGCGGTCGCGGAGCCGGCGTACGACCGGCGCTTCAATCGTGGACGACGCCGACCGGACGAACTCGCCCATGTCATTCAGCGTCGAGAGGACGTTCTTGCTTTCGAGTCCGAGCTCTTTCGCGAGCTCGTAGACGCGGACCTTGGCCACTACTCTCCTTCAGGCCCGCATCGGGTGTGCGCGGACCAGTTAGTTGTTGAACATGCTCATTGCTGGTTCTTCATCGAGTGGTCATGAGCGTGAGCCCACCTTCTGATCGACCGCCTCGGACGAGGCGGTGTGGTTGCCCGGGAATGGTGTTCAGACCCGGGAGCGCAACGTACAGTCTAACGGTTGTCGCGAGATTTCGCATACGCGGCGACGCGCTCCGCGAGGCCGTCGGCCACCGGAGCCTGCGTACGCAGGGCGCGGCCGAACGCGCGCCGGCGTACGGCGAGGGCGACGCAGTCCGGGTCGGGATGGAGCCAGGCCCCTCGCCCGGCTGCGGTGCGGTCGGGGTCGAGGTCGACCACGCCGGCGACCACGGCCACGCGGACCAGCTCGGCCTGGGGGCGGGCGCTGCGACACCCCACGCAGGTGCGGATGGGCTGGGTCACCGCGGCAGCCTATCCCCGGCGCGCCCGGCGCCTCACAGCGAGCCACAGGCTGACCACAGCCGCGGCCGGGGAATGTCCCAGCCTGACCCGGCGCAATGGTGACCACGAAGCACCACCACACACGACGAGATCACGGAGACCCCATGTCGAAGAACACTCTGGCCACCACCGTCCTGCTGGGCGGCCTCGCCCTCGCCGGCCTGGGCGCCGGCGCCGCGACCATGGCCAACGCCGAGCCGACCGCCACGCCGTCCGCCTCCCCCTCGGCAGCCCCGTCGGGCGCGCCGACCGACGCTCCCCGCCCCGGCAAGGGCGACAGCGGCGGCAGGGGCGGCTTCGGCGGCGCCTCCGCCAAGGACCTGGCGGCCAAGCTCGGCGTCGACGAGGCCAAGGTCACCGAGGCGCTCAAGGCGATCCACACCGAGGAGCAGGCGACGCGCCAGCAGACCCAGCAGCAGGGCACGAAGCCCGACCCGGCGGCCCGCCAGGCCGAGCTCGCGAAGAAGCTCGCCGAAAAGCTGGGCGTCGACGAGGCGAAGGTCACGACGGCGCTCACCGAGCTGCGCGCCGCCCACGAGGCCGACGCGAAGGCCGCCTTCACGACCAGGCTCGACCAGGCGGTGAAGGACGGCAAGCTCACGCAGGCCGAGGCCGACGCCGTCACGAAGGCCGCCGATGCGGGTGTCATCGGCCGGGGTCACGGCCGCCGCTGAGCGACCGACCCCCTTCCCCCCGCGCGGGACCGCTCCAGACCTGGGGCGGTCCCGCGTGTCGCCTCCGGCCTCACCGCAGCAGGCAGAACCCCTCGACCAGGTCCGTACGCCCGGCCACGATCAGCTCGTCGCCGCGCTCGACGACGGTCTCGGGGCGGGCGTACGTGAAGTCCTCGCCGTGGCGCTTCACGCCGACGATGGTCACGTCGAACTTCGACCGGATCACCGACTCCCCCAGCGACTTGCCCCAGGACAGCTCGGGAGCCTCCGTGCGGGCGAGCGAGAAGCCGTCCTCGAACTGGATGTAGTCGCTCATGTTCCCCGCGACTTGGTGGGCCACGCGCTGGCCCATGGTGCGCTCGGGATAGACGACGTGGTGGGCCCCGACGCGGGCGAGGATCTCGCCGTGCTTGCGCGTGATGGCCTTGGCCCAGATGTCACCCACCCCCGCCTCCGACAGCGCCAGCACCGTCATGATCGACGCCTCGATGTCGGTGCCGATCGCCACGATCGCGCGCTCGTACGATCCCGCACCGATCTGCTCGAGGGCCTCGGCATCGGTCGAGTCGAGCACGATGACGTGGGTGAGCTCGTTCGCGTACCGCTGCACGAGCTCGGGCCGCTCGTCGACGGCCAGCACCTCCTGGTCCATGCGGACGAGCTCGAGGGCCGCGGCCAGGCCGAACCGCCCGAGGCCCACCACGAGGACGGCCCCCTCGGTCGACCGCGTCCAAGACTTCTTGCGCCATTCCTTGTCACCCAACAATTGGCTGCTCCTTCGGGAGTCGATAGCGGTGCGTACGCCGGGTCACGGCCATCGCGGCCACGGCAGAAATGGGCCCGACCCGGCCACAGAACATGAGGACCATGAGCACGACCTTGCCGATCGGCGGCATGAACGGGGTCAGGTTCGTCGACAGCCCGACGGTGCCGAACGCCGAGATCGTCTCGAACAGCACGACGTCGAGGCGGAAGTGGGTCGCCGACAGGATCACGAAGGTGCCGAGCGCGATCAGCCCGATGGCGAGCAGCGAGACGGCCAGGGCCTGGCGCATGGTCTCGCCGCCGATCCGCCGGTGGCCGATCACGACGTCGGGCTCGCCGCGCACCTCCGACCAGATGACATAGGCCAGCAGGAAGAACGTGCCCACCTTGATGCCGCCCGCGGTGCCGGCCGAGCCGCCACCGATGAACATCAGGGCGTAGTGGACCAGCAGCGTCTCGGGCCGCACCAGCTCGTAGTCGACGGTCTGGAACCCGGCCGTGCGCGGGAAGACCGACCCGGCGACGCCGTTGACGAGCTTCTGCCACACCGTGAGGTCGCCGATGGTGAGGTGGTTGCGCCATTCGACGACGAGGAAGGCGACGAACCCGACGACCAGGAGGACCACGGTGCCGATGATCGTCAGCCGGGCGTGCACCGACCAGAGTCGATAGCGGAACAGCTGCCAGCGCCGGGTCAGCTCGAAATAGACGGGGAAACCCAGGCCCCCCGCCACGACGGCCGCGCACAGCGGGAGCACGATCCACGCATCGGTCTTGAACGACATCACGTTGTCGCTGTAGAGCGCGAAGCCGGCGTTGTTGAACGCCGACACCGCATGGAAGACGCCATGCCACAGCGCCGTCGGCCAGTCGGGGTCGTACGCGGCCCTGAACCGCAGCGTCAGCACCGCGGCGACGACGGCCTCCGCGGCGAGCATGGTGACGGCGATGCGCTTGGGCACGTTGCGCACGTCGCCGAGCGAGCTGTGGGTCTCCGACGACGTGACGAGGCTGGCCTGCAGGCCCCAGCGGCCGCCCACCAGCAGGGCCAGCAGGGTCGCGAGGGTCATGATGCCGAAGCCGCCGACCTGGATCATGAGCAGGATGACGACCTTGCCGAACGTCGACCAGTGCGTCGGCGTGTCGAGGGTCACGAGCCCGGTCACGCACGTGGCGGAGACGGCGGTGAAGGCGGCGTCGAGCCACTGCGTGGTCTCGCCCGGCGCGCTCGCGATCGGGAGCATCAGCAGGCACGTGCCCACGGCGATCGCCGCGAGGAACGCGAGCGGCACGAGCCGCGCGGGGTGGGTCAGCGCCTTCACCCGGCCATCGTAGGGGGCCCGCGTACGCTGGCCGAATGTTCTGGCGGGAGATCGTGGGTCGGGTGACCGAGACGCAGCCCCCGCCGGAGGGGCAGGTGGTCGCCCTGCTGGGCCTGGTGGCCCTCGGCCTCGTGGTCCTGGCCTGGCCGGCGACCCGCATGCTCGTCACGATCGCCCACGAGGCCGGCCACGCGCTCGTCGCGACGTTGACCGGGCGCCGCCTCACCGGCATCAGGCTGCACACCGACACGTCCGGACTGACGGTGTCGCGCGGCCCGGCGCGCGGGCCCGGCATGGTGGCGACGCTGGCCGCGGGCTATGTCACCCCCGGCCTGTTCGGGCTCGCATCGGCCTGGGTGCTGGGGCTGGGGTACGCGGTGGCCATGCTGTGGCTGCTAACGCTGCTGTTCGCGGCGATGCTGCTGAAGATCCGCAACTTCTACGGGCTGTTGGTGATGGCCACGGTGGCCGTCGGGGTCGGCGCCGCGTCGTGGTATCTCGCGCCGGTCCACCAGTCGTGGCTCGCCCACCTCATCTGCTGGGTGTGGCTGCTGGCCGCGCCCCGGCCCGTGCTGGAGCTGGCGCGGCAGGGCTCACGCACGAGCGACTCCGCCCAGCTGGCCCGCCTGACCGGGGTTCCGGCCGGGCTGTGGACCGCGCTGTTCGGCGTGGTCACGCTGGGCTGTCTCGTGGGCGGAGTCGCGTTGCTGGTGCCGGGGGTCGTCAGCTAGCCGGGGCTTCGGGGGCGGCGACCTCGGTGTCGGGCTTGATGTCGATGCGCCAGCCGGTCAGGCGGGCGGCCAGGCGAGCGTTCTGGCCCTCGCGGCCGATCGCCAGGGACAGCTGGTAGTCGGGCACGATGACGCGCGCGGCGCGGGCGGTCGGGTCGACGACGGTCACCTTGCTGACCTTCGCCGGCGACAGGGCCTGGCCGACGAACTTCGCCGGGTCCTCGGACCAGTCGATGATGTCGATCTTCTCCTCGTTCAGCTCGTGCATGATCGCGCGGACGCGCTGGCCCATCGGGCCGATGCAGGCGCCCTTGGCCGAGACGTCCTTGTTGTGCGACAGCACGGCGATCTTGGTGCGGTGGCCCGCCTCGCGGGCGACCGCCTTGATCTCGACGACGCCCTGCTCGATCTCGGGCACCTCCATGCGGAAGAGCTTCGTGACGAGGTTGGGGTGCGTACGCGACACCACGACCTGCGGGCCGCGCTGCTCCTTGCGTACGGACACGACATAGACGCGGATGCGCTTGCCGTGGGAGTAGGTCTCGCCCGGCACCTGCTCGGCCGACGGCATGATCGCCTCGATCTCGCCGAGGTCGACCCGGACGGTGCGGGAGTCGCGGTCCTGCTGGATGGTGCCGACGAGGATGTCGCCCTCGCTGGCGGAGAACCGCCCGTATTTCCGCTCGTCCTCCGCGTCGCGCAGGCGCTGGAAGATGACCTGGCGGGCGGTCGCGGCGGCGACGCGGCCGAAGTCGGCTGGCGTGTCGTCGTATTCGCCGACCACCTCGCCCTCCTCGTCGCGCTCGGGGGCCATCACGGTGACCTTGCCGGAGCGGCGGTCAAGCTGGACGCGGGCGCCGCGCACGGGGGCCTCGGTCTTGTCGTAGGCGTTGAGCAGGGCCTCCTCGAGCGCCGTGACGAGCACGTCGAGGGGGATCTCCTTGTCCTTCTCGATGGTGCGGAGCACCGCCATGTCGATGTCCATCAGATGTCCTCTTCCTCGTGCTCGTTCGGGTCGTGCTCGTCGTCGTTCTCGTTCGCGTCGAGCGCGGCCTCGGCCGCGTCGAGCTCGTCGTTCTTGCGGTTCAGCTCGACCTGCACGACGGCCTTGGTGACCTCGGCGTACGCCACGGTCTCGCGCTCGGTGATGCCCTTCTTGGTGTCGCGGGTGACCTCGAGGACGACGGCCTCGTCACCGGCCTCGACGATGCGGCCGACCAGCGGCTCGGTCTCGACGGTGGTGATCTTGACCAGGCGCCCGACGTTGCGGCGCCAGTGCTTCGGCTCGGTCAGCGGGCGCGACGTGCCGCGGCTGGAGACCTCGAGGGTGTAGGCCTGCTCGCCCATCGCATTGGTCTCGTCGAGGTGCTCGGAGATCGCGCGCGTCGCCGAGGCGATCTCGTCGAGGGTGGGGCCGCGGCCGTCGGGGCCGTCGCCGTCGACGGTCACCTTGAGGACCCGGCGCCGGCCGGCGGGGACGTTGTCGAGGGCTTCGAGCTCCAGGCCGTGGTGGGACAGGAGAGGCTCGAGCAGGTCGGTGAGCGTGGAATCCTTCATCGAGGCGTCCTCCGGGATCCGATTGTGGGCTGCAGTTGTTCTCGACATCTTAGCGGTTGCGGTAGGTTCGCGCCGTGACCTCAGGACCCCGGCCGCAGCGCCCGCGCGCGTTCGACCGGAGGGCGTTCCTCGCCGTGACCGGAGGAGCGGTCACCCTGCTCGGGGCGTGCTCGCTGAGCGATCCCCGCATCAGCGGCGGGTCGATCAACCCGCCCCCGGAGCCGAGCGTCACTCCCCTGCCGGTGCTGGCCGGGCTGGACGCGGCCATCACCACCGAGGCCGCCCTGTGGCAGGTGGCGGGACTGCTGAAGAGTGAGGGGGCGCGGCTGAAGCTGTCCCCCGCCACGATCCAGCTGGCGTCGTGGGCGGGTCGCGACCACGAGGCGCACCTACTCGCCATTCGCGGGGCGAAGCCGACGGACCGCCCCACCAGCTTTCCGACGCCGGACGGGCGTTTCACCCCGCGGCCGGAGCCCACCCCGACGGCGTCGCTGCCCGCGGGCGATCGGACCGCCGTCCTGCGCGGTGTCGGCGATCGCCTGGGGAGGGCCGCGGCCGCGTACCGGTCGTCGGCGGCCGCGTCGAAGGGCAGCGGCGCCCTGCTGTTCGGGTCCCTGGCGGCGTACGCGTCGGGGATGGCGTACGGGTTGCCGAGCGACGCCGCGCGGCCAGAGGCCCCGGTGACACCGAACCGGCCGGCGCTCGTGCTGACCGACGCCGAGGCGGTGACGGAGGCCGTCAAGCAACTGCACGCGCTCGTGTTCGGCTATCAGGCCGCGTACCCGGCGTTCCGGCGCCCGGAGGACAAGGGCGTCTTCGACCTCATCAACGCGCGCCGCGACCAGCGCGACCGGCTCAGCGCGTGGCTGCGGGAGCGCAGGCTTCCGGTGCCCGCGGCCGAGCCGGCGTACGCGCTGCCGGTGCAGCCGGTCGACCGCGCGCGGGCGGGCGAGCTGCTGCGGGGCATGGAGCTGGCGTTCCAGCCGTACGCGGGGTCCTGGCTGGCCGCGGCGACCGATCAGCCGTCGAGGGAGGCCGCGCTGCGCGCGCTGGAGGAATCGGTGCGGCTGACGCTGCAGTGGGGCGGACCGCTTCCGCAGTGGCCGGGCTGGGCGGGCTGACGCTCAGAGGAACTGGACCGCGGTGTCCCAGCCCAACTTGAGGATCAGTGCGCCGACGACGACGAGGAAGACGGTGCGTACGAAGCCGTTGCCGCGGTTCAGTGCGGTGCGGGCGCCGAGGAAGCCGCCCGCGAGGTTGGCGACGGCCATGACGATGCCGAGGGCGACGAGCAGCTCGCCGTGGAGTCCGAACACGGCGATGGCGGCGACGTTGGTGCTGAGGTTGGCGATCTTGGCCTTGGCGCTGGCCTCGAGGAAGCCATAGCCGAGGACGGCGACCATCAGGATGACGAAGAACGACCCGGTGCCGGGGCCGAGGATGCCGTCATAGACGCCGACGCCGAGCCCGATGGCCGCGGTCGAACCGTAGTGGCGGGCCCCGGTGTGCTTCTGCTGGTGCACCAGGCCGAGCTGGGGTTTGAACAGCGTGTACGCGCCCACCGCGACCAGGGCGACGAGCACGATCGGGGTGAGGGCCTGTTTGGGGATGAGCCGGGCCATCGCGGCGCCGATCGCCGAACCGGTGAACGACATGGCGACCAGCGGGATCAGGGTGCGCCAGTCGAGGGCGATGCGCCGGGCGTACGTGATCGTGGCGGTAAGGGTGCCGGCCGCCGACGAGATCTTGTTGGTGCCGAGGATGTACGGCGACGGCGTCTCCTTCGGCAGGCCGATCAGCAGCGCGGGGAGCTGGATCAGCCCTCCCCCGCCGACGACCGCGTCCACCCAGCCCGCGACGAAGGCCGCCAGGATGAGACCGGCGAGCACGTGGGGCGGGACGGGCAGGCTGAACGGGTCGATCTCGAGCAGGGGCACGGGCGACAGTCTCCCACCCGTGGCCTGCCGTCCCGTGCGCGTTTCAGCCGCGCCAGTCGCGGGTGAGGGTGCCCGCGGTCGCGGCGACCCCGTCGAGCTGGGCGAGGTCGTCGTCGGTGAGGGCCAGATCGAGCGCCTCGAGGTTCTCGGTGAGCCGATGGGGCTTGGTCGTGCCGGGGATCGGGACGACGTCATCCCCCTGGGCGAGCACCCACGCGAGGGCGACCTGGCCCGGGGTGGCCCCGCGCGTGGCCGCGACCCGGCGTACGACGTCGACGGCCCGGAGCGCCGCGGCGAGGTTCGCGCCGCGCCACCGCGGCAGGAACCGACGGTAGTCGAGCAGCGGCAGGTCGGTCGCGGCCTTCGGGTCGCCGGTGAGCATGCCGCGGCCCAGGGGGGAGTACGGCACCACGGTGGCGCCGACCTCGCGGGCGGCGGCGAGCGGGCCGTCCTCGATGGCGCGCTCGAACAGCGACCACTCGGTCTGGAGCGCGGCGATCGGGACCACGGTCGCGGCGCGGCGGATCGTGGCGGCGTCGCACTCGCTCAGGCCGACCGCGTGGACCTTGCCCGCGCCGACGAGCTGGGCCATGGCACCCATCGACTCCTCGATGGGAACCAACGGGTCGGGGCGGTGGAGGTAGTAGAGGTCGATCACGTCGACGCCGAGTCGCTTCAGCGAGGCGTCGGCACAGCGGAGGATGCGCTCGGGGCGCGCGTCGAGGCCCCGCGGCATGCCGAGCACGGGCCATGTCGTGATGCCGCACTTCGTGGCGATGCGTACGCGGCCGCGGTGGGGCCGCAGGGCCTGGCCGACGAAGGCCTCGTTGGCGCCGTTGCCATACATGTCGGCGGTGTCGAACAGCGTGACACCGGCGTCGACGGCGGCGTCCACGGTGCGGCGGGCGGACTCCTGGTCGGGGCGGCCGTACGCGAGGGTCATGCCCATGCAGCCGAGGCCGAGGGCGGAGACGTCGAGTTCGCCGAGGGTGCGGGTGATCATGAGTACTCCCTGGTCGGGGCGAGGGCCGAGGTGGCCGTGGGTTCCGGGTCGCCCAGGTGGCCGCCGTAGGTCGCGATCTTGTATTCGGTCGCGGCGAGCGACAGCTGGAGCTCGGCGATCTTCAGCCGGATGGTGTCGCGGTGCTCGAGCATCATGTCGAGACGACTGGGCACGGTCGCGTCGCCTCCCTCGATCAGGTCGACGTAACGTTGGAGGTCGGCCATGCCCATGCCGGACACGCGCATGCGGACGAGGAACGTCAGGCGGCGCACGGCCTGGCTGTCGTACGTGCGGTGGCCGGCGGCGTCGCGGGCGACCTCGACCAGGCCCTGGCGCTCGTAGTAGCGGATGGTGTGGGGCGACACGCCCAGGTGGTCGGCGACCTCGGCGACCGTACGCAGGGTGGCGTCGTCGGGGTCCGGCAGCTGGGCCACGATCTCCTCGATGGTGAGGTGACCGGAGGCGACCTTGAGGGCCACTGCGGTGAAGTCGGTGTCGTCGATGGCGGTGTCGTCGAGGGCGGGATCGTCCATGAGTCCGACGGTACGGGTGTGAGCGCGCACCAACGCAAGCGGTGGGCGGACGATTTCTGCCGCGTGCGAGCATTTCCCCATGACGACCGTCGATCTCACGGGTCCCGGCACCTCGCCCGGCCTGTCCGCGTACGTCGCGACGCCCTCGACCCCCGGCCCCTGGCCCGGGGTCGTCGCGATCCATGAGGCGTGGGGGCTGGACGACGTCCTGCGTCGCCAGGCCGACCACCTCGCCTCCCTCGGCTATCTGACGATCGCGCCCAACCTGTTCAGCGACGGCGGTGGCCTGCGCTGCATCCGCGGGGTCATGCGCGCCCTGTCGGAGCAGAAGGGCCGCGCGTTCGCCGACATCGAGGCCGCGCGCCAGTGGCTGCTCGACTCGCCCGACGTCGGCGGCGGTGTCGGGGTCATTGGCTTCTGCATGGGCGGCGGCTTCGCGCTCGTGCTGGCGGGTCAGGGCGGGTACGCGGCCGCCGCGCCCAACTACGGTCAACTGCCCAAGGACCTCGCGGTCCTGGAGGGTGCGTGCCCCGTCGTCGCCAGCTATGGCGGCAAGGACGCGAGCCTGAAGGGTGCTGCGGCCACGCTGGAACGGACGTTGACCGGGTTCGGCGTGGAGCACGATGTCAAGGAGTACGCGGGCGCGGGCCACTCGTTCCTCAACGATCGACAGAACGCGCCGCAGCCCATCCGGCTGCTGGCGCCGGTCATGAACATGGGGCCCCACCCCGCATCGGCGCGCGACGCGTGGGAGCGGATCGACGCGTTCTTCGGAGTGCACCTGGCTGCCGGACGCGACTGAACTCGGACGCGACCCGTTCTCGGGCGCGACCGTTCCCGCGGTGGCGCAACGTTCAGCCTGTGCCACCGCGGCCCGTTCACCTCGTCAGGCCGCGTCACCCTCCTCCGGCAACCTCGGCGCAGCCGCACGAGCGTTGTTCTCCCGAGCCTCACGCGCCCGGCGCCGCGTGCCGGCCGGGTCGAGGAGCCGGTCGATCGCGGGGTCGAAGTCGGACGTCCCATGGGGCGTCACCCACTTCTCCTGACCGCAGGGCGTGCGCCAGTGGAAGACGCCCGCGCGGATCTGCGTGAGCCGGAATCCGCCGTGGGTCTTGGCGTTGTGGCCGCCGCGGTCGAGCGGCCCGAGGTTCGGCTCGGTCGTCGGGCCCTGGGGCCATTCCTCGGTGTGGTCGAGGTCGACCCGGCCGTGGGACGAGCGCTCGGAGTGCGGGAAGACCACCACGGGGTTGCGCAGCAGCACCCGTTCCCGCATCGACGGCGGCGGTTCGTACGCCTCGCTGAGCGTCACGGCCTCGAGGTCGATCACCGGCTTCACCACGACCTTGGCGGCCGATCCGACCAACGCGTCAAGCTGGGATCGAACAAGCGGACCGAGCTTCGGTGAGTCGCCGCCGGCGCCGCGCTCGAGCAGGTCCCGCTCGATGTGGACGATCAATTCGAGGGTGGTGGCGACGGCGGTTGGGCTGACGGTTGCAGTCGGCGTGACCGTGGCCTCGTCGGCCCCGTCGCCTTCTTCGCCGCCCAGGAGCCGAGCCGCAGCTGCCGGATCGGCGAGCGCCTCCAGCGCCTTAGCGCGAAGCAGCCGCTCGTCGCCGGCCGCCCCGCCGTCCTCGAGCACTCCGGCGAGCCGCACCAGCGTCTTCTCGAGTTCGGCCGCGGGCCCGGCGTCCAGCTGGCCCCGCAGCATCATCACGCCACCCGCCTCCTTGTCGAACCCGACGAAGCGGTCCTCGAGCCGGGCCCTGCGGCGGGCCTCGGCGCCCTCGGCGTCGAGGTGGACCACCAGCGACTCGACCTGCTTCAACAGGCGGCGCGGTCCCCAGCCCGGCGCATAGGGCGCCACGCGGCGATCAACCTCCAGCGCGAGGTCGAGGCTCAGCGGCGCGGCGACGTGGGTCATGCGCCGGACGACCCACGGGGTCACATAGCCGTTCAGCAGCAGTTCCCACACCCGCGGGAATCGGTGGCGGAGGTCGAGCACCTCACCGATCAATACGCCGGCGGCCTCGGGCGAGCGTCCGAGCGCTGGGCCGACCTCATAGCGCAGCAGGTCGGACGCCTCCGGCGTGCCATCGCGGCCATAGCGCCACAGCCGCTCGCCGTGGAGCACGAGCCGCTCTCTTCCCCCTCCGGCTCGACGTCGTCGACCCACGAGAACGCATCGGCCGCCTCGGCGACCAGGACGAGCTCGTCGATCTCGGCCTTGCGCGCGCGGGCGCTGGCGGCGCGGATCGCCATGATCGTGGAGACACGGTCGGGCGGAGCGCCCCCGGGTGGTTCGTTCGGACTCATCATTACCCCTTTTCGAACTGATGATCCAATTCTAGGAGAGGGGTCCGACAATTCTTCGAGCTCCCTGAACCGCCATGATGAGCTCCAACCGAGGCCCTGCCTCAGCGCCCCAGCTCCCCCACGATCTCCTCCACCGCCGCGTCCACCGCGACCTCGTGCTTCTCGCCCGACTTGCGATCGCGCACCTCGATGACCCCATCGGCCAGCCCGCGCCCGACCACGACCGACGTCGGCATGCCCAGCACCTCGGCGTCTGCGAACTTAACGCCGGGCGAGGCCTTGCGGTCGTCGAGGAGCACGCGTACGCCGCGCTCCACCAGCGCCTGCGCGATCTCCGTCGCCTTGTCGAGCACCTCGTCGCCCTTGCCGGTCGCGAGGATCTGGACGTCGTAGGGCGCCAGCTCGCGCGGCCAGCACAGGCCCTTGTCGTCGGACGTGCCCTCGGCCACGCAGGCGACGGCGCGCGAGACGCCCACGCCGTAGGAGCCCATGGTCACCGTGACCTGCTTGCCGTTCTGGTCGAGGACCTTCAGCCCTAGCGCATCCGCGTACTTCCGGCCGAGCTGGAAGATGTGGCCCATCTCGATGCCGCGGGCGAGCGTCAGCGGACCCGAGCCGTCGGGGGCGGGGTCACCCTCGCGCACCTCCGCCACGTCGATCACGCCGTCGCCCACGAAGTCGCGGCCGCAGACCAGGTCGAACACGTGCTTGCCGTGCTCGTTGGCGCCGGTCACCCACCGGGTGCCGGGCACGACGCGCGGGTCGAGCAGATACCGTACGCGGCCCACGGCGTCGGGACCCTCGGCGTCGCCGATGCCCAGCACCGACGACCCCTGCGCGCCCGGGCCGATGTAGCCCTTGACCAGCAGCGGATAGGCCGCGAAGTCCTCGTCGGTGAACGGCTCGGCCACCGCCGGCTCGAGCGCGGCCTCGAGGCGCTTGGCGTCGACCTCCCGATCGCCAGGGAGCCCGATGGCGAGCGGCTCGCGCCGACCGTCGGGCTGGCGCACCATGAACACGACGTTCTTCAACGTGTCCGCACCCGACCACTCGCGATCACCGAACAGCGATCTGGCCACGGCCACGAGCGAGTCGATCGTCGGCGTGTCCGGCGTGTCCTCGACGTGGGCCGCCGGGGCGTCGTCGAAGGGCACGGCCTCGGGCGCAGCCACGCGTACGGCCTCCACGTTGGCCGCATAGCCCCCCGCCGAGCGGACGAACGTGTCCTCGCCGTTCTCCGCCACCGCAAGGAATTCCTCCGACTTCGAGCCGCCCATCGCGCCGGCCATGGCCTGCACGATCACGTAGTCGAAGCCGAGACGGTCGAAGATCTTGATGTACGCCTCGCGGTGGCGCGCGTACGACTGATCGAGCCCGGCCTCGTCGACGTCGAAGGAATAGGAGTCCTTCATCACGAACTCGCGGCCGCGCAGCAGACCGGCGCGGGGGCGGGCCTCGTCGCGATATTTCGTCTGGATCTGATACAGCGACAGCGGCAGGTCCTTGTAGGACGAATAGAGGTCCTTCACCAGGAGGGTGAACATCTCCTCGTGGGTCGGGCCCAGCAGCATCTCCGCACCCTTGCGGTCGGTCAGCCGGAACAGGTTCGGGCCGTATTCGAGCCAACGGTTCGTCGCCTCGTAGGGCTCCTTCGGCAGCAGCGCGGGGAACTGCACCTCCTGGGCGCCGATCGCGTCCATCTCCTCGCGCACGATTTTCGCCACGTTGTGGAGCACTGCCAGGCCCAGCGGCAGCCAGGTGTAGATGCCGGGCGCGACGCGGCGGATGTAGCCCGCGCGCACCAGCCACCGGTGGCTCGGGACCTCGGCGTCGGCGGGGTCGTCACGCAGCGTGCGGACGAACAGCTGCGACATGCGGGCGAGCTGACCTGACTGATGGGACACGTGGCACTCCTCCTTCGCCGAACCCTTCGGCGTACGCCACCCTAGCGGGATCAGCCGACGCGGTGGATCTCGATTCTCACGCCGTCGGGATCGGCGACCTCGATCGCCGGGAGTGAGCCGTCGCCGGCCTGCGCGACCGCGAAACCCGCGGCCTGCAGGCGCGCCGCGATCGGGTCGAGGTCACCGGCGGTCTGGAACCCGAGATGGGCCAGCGCGGGGCTGCCCGCGGGGGCCGCGAGCGCCTCCGACTTCGCCGGGTCGCCCCACGGGGCGTGCAGTCCGATGACGCCGCCGTCGGTCGCGGAGTCGAGCGACGTCCAGTGCTCGTCGCCGAACGTCTTCACGAACCCCAGCGCGCCGAAGAAAGCGGCGTCGCGGGCGACGTCGGTCGACTCGCGCACCGCGACGACGTCGATCGGGTGGTGCTCGTACGCGGCTCCGTCGTCGTCGGCGTCGCGCATCGACTCACGCACAAAGATCCCGCGGCCAGACGGGTCCTGCAGACCGGCGACCCGCCGCGCGCCCTCGTCGTCCCAGATCGTCAGCTTCGTGCCGGCGGCCGCGAGCCCCGCCGCGGCCTCGTCGAGGTCGGGTGACTCGAACGACAGCTGGGTCTCGCCGACCCGCGCGCGCCCGTCGCCGGCCGTGGCGTCGAACACCGCGACCATGCCGGAACGACCCCACAGGAAGGCGGTTCCGTCCTCGTCGCGGCGCACGGTGCGATGGAGTCCCACGGCTTCCAGGAACGCGACCATCCGCTCTACATCGGCGGTGGCGCGATAGAGGCAGAGCACGAACTCGGGGCTGTCGGTCACGGTGTCCTCCTGAGGGCTTCGGCGTACGTGCCAACCCTAGTCGCTACGCTCCGCCCATGGACGCGTACGCCGCCGCACGCCGCGCCGCCGCCGGTCGGCCGGTGGTCGTCACCGGGGCCTCCAGCGGCATCGGGGCGGCCCTGTGCCGCGGCCTGGCCGCGCCCGGCGTACGCCTGGTCCTGGTGGCCCGCCGGGTGGCCGAGTTGGAGGACGTCGCCGGCCACGCCCGCCGCGCCGGGGCCGAGGCCACCGTCGTCCCCCTCGACCTGCGCGACCTCGCCGCCGCGGAGGCCGCCGCCCGGCGCCTCGTCGACGAGTGCGGCGCCCCCGGCGCGCTCGTGTCGAACGCCGGCAAGTCGCTGCACCGCGGCGTGGCCGAGACGTTCGACCGCCCCCACGACCTCGCCCGGACGGCCGCGACGAACTATGTCGGCGCCGCCACGTTCGCGCTCCCCCTGCTCGGGGCCATGACGGCGGCGCGCCGCGGCACGCTGGTGCACGTGTCGTCGACGAACGCCCGCATCGCCGTCCCCGGCTGGTCGGCCTATAGCGCGTCCAAAGGCGCCATGGACCTGTGGGTGCGGTCGATCACCCCCGAGCTGGCCAGGCTGGGCGTACGCGCCACCGTGATCGAACTCCCCCTCGTGGCGACGCCGATGAGCGCCCCGACCTACGGGGAGGCCCCGTTCGGCGCACTGTCGGCGGACGCCGCCGCCCGTCGCGTGGCCCTCGCGCTCGCCCGGCCCACGGGGTTCGCGAGCCCGTGGTGGGCGCGCGTGGGCGCCGCCGGGGCTGCCACGTTCCCCGCCTCCTCGGCGCGCGTCATCGGGACGTTCACCCTGCGTGGGCGCCGGCGATGACCGCGCAGCTTCGGTGCGGTGCACGCAACACCGCCGCCGACCTCGCCCGGGCCGCGCGCGTGGTCCGACTCCCGCGTACGCCCCGGTTCACCGCCGATGCCGTGGTGGGCTGGCGCGCCCGCGACCTGCCGCAGCGCCTCGCGTACGTCACTCCCGACCGTGCCCTCACCTGGGCCGAACTCGACCGCGACCTGACGGCCATCCCCGCCCTCGCCGCCAGTCGCGCGGGCTCGGGCCTCCGGGTGGCCACCAGCGGAACCACAGGGCCGGCCCGCCGCGTGCGGCCCCGCGTCGGCGTACGCGGGGCCCTGCAGTTGGTCGGGCTCCTCGGCCGCCTGCCGCTGCGCGGCGTACGCACCGTCGCGTCGCTGGCGCCGCTCGACCACGGCCACGGCCTCGGCACGTTCGTGGCCGCGGCGGCGCTCGGGGCGACGTTCGTGGACCTGTCGGGGGCGTCGACGGACGAGGCTGTGCGCCTCCTGCGCATCTACTCCCCCGACCTTCTCACCGGCATCCCCCTCCAACTCGCGCGCCTCGCCCCGGCCGCCGAGGCGGCCGGGATCCGCGTCTCCCGTGTGGTTGCCGGGTCCGACGTCCTCACCCCCGCCCTCGCCGACCGCCTCGCCGACGGCCTCGGCGCGGAGGTGTGGAACTGCTACGGCTCCACCGAGACCGGCACGGTGTGCGTCGCCGATCCCGGCCAGCTGCGGGCCCATCCCGGCACCGTGGGGCGGCCGCTGCCCGGCGTACGCCTGGTCGCGCGAGGCGACGGCCTCCTCGAGGTCCGCGCGCCGCTGGCCGACGGCCCGGTCGCGCTCGACCGCGGCCACCTCGCCCACGGCCTCGCGTTCGTCACGGGCCGCGCCGACGGTCACCTCGTCTCGGGCGGCGAACTGGTCGACGTCGCCGCGCTCGAGGCCCTGCTCCACAGGATGCCCGGCGTACGCGCCGTCATGCTCGACCCCGTGGATGTCGGCGGCCTCCGGCGGTTCGACGTCACCCTCGTCGTCGACCCGGGCACGGCACTCACCCCCGACCACGTCCGTGAGCTCGCGCGCGACACTTTCGGCCGCGCCCACGTGCCGCGGACGGTGACGATCCGGGACTAGTACAGCACCGTCGCGAACTCGCCGACCTCGCGGAAGCCTACGCGCGCGTACGTGGCGCGGGCGCGGGTGTTGAAGTCGTTGACGTACAGCGAGACCGTGGGAAATTCCTCGCGCACGAGGTTCACGACCGACGCCATCGCCGGCGCCGCGAGCCCCTGCCCGCGCAGCCGCGGGTGGAGCCAGACGCCCTGCACCTGGCCGACGCCGAGGGCGTGGGAGCCGATGTCGCTCTTGTAGATGACCTCGTCGCCCTCGACGATGCCGTACGCGTGGCCGCGGTCGATCAGCCGCGCGACGTACGCGAGGTAATGACTGCGGTCGCCGCCCGCGATGGGGCTGACGCCGACCTCCTCGGTGTACATGCGGACGGCCGCCTCGAAATAGGGCTCGAGGTGGCGGGCGCCGATGCGCCGGACGCGCGGGTCGGCATGGACCGCCGGAACAGTGCGGATCTCCATCACCGGCTGGTGGGCCCTGACCTCGCGCGGCCGGGAGAACGAGGCCCCCCAGCGCTCGCCGAGCAGCCGAAACAGCTCCATCGTCTGGGTCGACTCCCCCACGATCGAGCCGCAGCGGCGTACGCCCTCGGTGCGCTCGGCGAACGCCGCGAGCGCGTCGGTGGACGCGTTGATCGGGACGAGGTTGGAGCCCGCGTGGCAGATCGACTCGAGCTCGCGGCCGCGGAAGAAGCCCCACATCGGGCAGCCGAGCCGCCACCGCGCGACGCCGAACTGGATCACCCGCGACGCGACGAACACGTTCGCGACCGGGTCGGCCGAGACCAGCTCGAGGACCGCCTCGCGGTCGTCGTCGTCGAGAGGGCGTACGCGGGAGCGCCGCCCGAGGATGGTCATGTCAGACCCTCAGGCCGTGACCGCGACCTCGGGCTCACCGGAGCCACCGGGCATCGTCTCGGCGATCTTCATGGCCTCCTCGATGAGCGTCTCGACGATGTCGGCCTCGGGCACGGTCTTGATGACCTCGCCCCTGACGAAGATCTGGCCCTTGCCGTTGCCGGACGCGACGCCGAGGTCGGCCTCGCGGGCCTCGCCGGGCCCGTTGACGACGCAGCCCATGACCGCGACGCGCAGCGGGACCGTCAGCCCCTCGAGGCCGGCGGTGACGCGCTCGGCGAGCGTGTAGACGTCGACCTGCGCGCGACCGCACGACGGGCACGACACGATCTCGAGCTTGCGCGGGCGCAGGTTCAGCGACTCGAGGATCTTCGAGCCGACCTTGACCTCCTCAACCGGATCGGCCGACAGCGAGACCCGGATGGTGTCACCGATGCCCTTGCTGAGCAGGGCGCCGAAGGCCGTCGCCGACTTGATCGTGCCCTGGAACGCCGGGCCGGCCTCGGTCACGCCGAGGTGGAGGGGCCAGTCGCCGCGCTCGGACAGCAGCTCGTACGCGCGGACCATCACGACCGGGTCGTTGTGCTTCACCGAGATCTTGAAGTCGTGGAAGTCGTGTTCCTCGAACAGCGAGGCCTCCCAGACCGCCGACTCCATGAGCGCCTCGGGCGTCGCCTTGCCGTATTTCGCCAGCAGCCGCTTGTCGAGCGAGCCCGCATTCACGCCGATGCGCAGCGAGACGCCGGCGTCCTTGGCCGCCTTCGCGATCTCGCCGACCTTGTCGTCGAACGCCTTGATGTTGCCGGGGTTCACGCGCACGGCGGCGCAGCCCGCGTCGATCGCGGCGAAGACATATTTGGGCTGGAAGTGGATGTCGGCGATGACCGGGATCTGCGACTTCTTCGCGATCGCCGGCAGCGCCTCGGCGTCGTCCTGGCTCGGGCAGGCGACGCGCACGATGTCGCAGCCGGCCGCGGTGAGCTGGGCGATCTGCTGCAGGGTCGCGTTGATGTTCGTCGTCTGGGTCGTCGTCATCGACTGCACCGAGACCGGCGCGTCGCCGCCGACCAGCACGTCGCCGACCCTGATCTGGCGCGTCTTTCGGCGCGGGGCCAGAACGGGGGCGGGGGCTTCGGGCATTCCCAGGTCGGTCATCTCAGGCTTCCTCGTGGTCGTGGGTTCGGGCTCAGGACTCGTGCGTGGGCGCTCAGAACAGCTTCACCGGGTCGATGATGTCGGCCAGGATCAACACCAGGCCGGAGAGCGTGATGAACCCGAACACAACATAGGCGATCGGCAGCAGCTTCGCCGTGTCGAGGGGCCCCGGGTCGGCGCGGCCGGTCAGGCGGGCGGCGACCCGGCGTACCCATTCGAGCAGGGCGCCGGCGATGTGGCCGCCGTCGAGCGGCAGCAGCGGCACGAAGTTGAACAGGGCGACGAACAGGTTCACACCGCCGAGCAGGCTCAGGAACGTCGCGACCTTGTCGCCGGCGCCGATCCGGTCGGTCGACGAGATCTCGCCCGCGGCGCGGCTGGCGCCCACGATCGACATGGGGCCGTAGACGTCGCGTGGCCTGCCGAGGACGAGGTCCTCGGCCACCTTGTAGACCTTGACCGGGAACCGCGCCAGCGCGTGCAGCGACTGCTGGGTCATCTCCCCCATGTCGCGCACCGTCGAGGCGGGGGTGGCGTACGCCTTCTCCGACGCCGGGACCATGCCGAGGAACCCGGCCTGGATGCGCTTCCCGGGGTCCATCTTGTCGGGCACGCCGTTGATGACGGTCTTCACGACCGGCAGCTCGACGCGGGCGCCGGCGCGCTCGACGACCATGCGGGCGTCACGGTCGAGATTGGCGCGGATCAGCGTCTGCATCTGGGCCCAGTCGGTCACCGGCGCGCCGTTGAAGCTCACGAGGCGGTCGCCCGGGGCGAGGCCCGCGGCGTACGCCGGGGTCTTCGGGTCGCCCGGCTGGCAGGTCTTCTCGGCGCGGTCGGCCGGGACGATGCACTCCTGGACCTGCTGGACCACGGGTTGCGGACGCCAGGTGCCGTGCACCGCGCCCACGCCCCACAGGATCAGGAACGCCAGCAGCACGTTCATCAGCGGGCCGCCGGCCATGATGATGAGCTTCTGCCACGTCGTCTTCTGGTAGAACAGCCGCCCGTCGTCCTCGGGCCGGATGTCCTCCCACTCCGCGGCCCGGGAGGCGGCGATCATCGACGACATCGGGTTCGACGAGGCGGCGCGTACGCGGCCGGTGGTCTTCTCCGGCGGATACATGCCGACGAGCTTCACGTAGCCGCCCAGCGGCAGCCACTTGAAGCCGTACTCGGTCTCGCCGCGCCGGAACGACCAGATGTTCTTGCCGAAGCCCACGAAATATTGCGTGACCTTCACGTCGAACAGCTTCGCCGGCACCATGTGGCCGACCTCGTGCAACGCGATCGAGGCCATGATCAGGGCGAAGAAGAGGATGGCGCCGCCGAGGTAGATCACGGTTTCCATGCGGGTCGGCTCACTCCTGGTTCGCGGTCAGCTGGGCGGCCCGCGCGCGGGCCCAGCGGTCGGCGGCGAGCACGTCGTCGAGCGTGACGGACTCGGGGCCGACCAACGTCGATCCTACGTCGCCGGGCCCAACGTTCTCCGAGCGAGCGGAGCGAGTCGAGGAGGAATGCTCGTCCACCACCGTCGCGATCGTGTCGACGATGTCGGTGAACCCGATCCGGCCCGCGCAGAAGGCGTCGACGCACGACTCGTTCGCGGCGTTGTAGACCGCCGGCGCCGTCCCGCCCAGCGTGCCGACGCGCCGCGCGAGCTGGACCGCCGGGAACGTCGCGTCGTCGAGCGGCTCGAACGTCCACGTCGCGGCCTGCGTCCAGTCGCACGCGTACGCGGCGTCGCGCACCCGGTCGGGCCAGGTCAGGCCCAGCGCGATCGGGAGCTTCATGCTGGGCGGCGAGGCCTGGGCGATCGTGGAGCCGTCGTGGAACTCGACCATCGAGTGGATGATCGACTGGGGGTGGACCACGACGGTGATGTCGTCGAGCGCCACGTCATAGAGCAGCCCGGCCTCGAGCAGTTCGAGCCCCTTGTTGACCAGCGTCGCCGAGTTGATCGTGATGACGCGGCCCATCGCCCACGTGGGGTGCTTCATGGCGTCCTCGGGGCGCTTGCCCTCGAGGTCGGCGCGGGTCAGGCCGCGGAACGGCCCGCCGGACGCGGTGAGGATGAGCCGGCGTACCTCGTCGCGGCGCCCCGCCCGCAGGCACTGCGCGATCGCCGAGTGCTCCGAGTCGACGGCGACGATCTGGCCCGGGGCGGCCGCCTCGGTGACGAGGCGCCCGCCGATGACGAGCGACTCCTTGTTGGCCAGGGCGAGCGTCGTGCCGGCGGCGAGCGTCGCCATCGTCGCCGTCAGGCCGGCGGCGCCGGTGATGCCGTTGAGCACGACGTCGCACTCCATCGCCGCGAGGTCGGCCGACGCCTGGGGCCCGGCGATGATCTTCGGCAGGGTCGTTCCGCCGGCGTTCCAGCCGCGCTGCTTCGCCTCGGCGTACAGGGCGAGCTGGAGGTCCTGCACCGCGGTCGGCCGCGATAGCGCGACCACTGCGGGGCGGACGTCGAGGACCTGACGCGCCAGCAGCGGGATGTTGCCGCCGCCCGCCGCGAGGCCGACGACGCGGAAGTCGGCCGGCCGGTCCGCGATCACCTCGAGGGCCTGCGTGCCGATCGAACCGGTGCTGCCAAGGATCACGACGTCTCGCACCGGGCCATTCTCGCAGAGATCAGCCCGGAGGCGAGACGGCCGGGTCAGGCGCGCAGCCCCAGCACCGCCCGCGGGTCGCGCGCCGTCGACACTCCCCCGCCCACCGCGCGCTGCTCGAGGTGGAGGTGGCAGCCGTCCGGAGCGCCCAGGTCGCCGTTCTCGGCGATCGGCGTGCCGACCTCCACGCGCTGCCCGTCGCGCACCAGCACGCGCTGGACGTGGCCGACGATCAGGTCGGCGCCGTCGGCGCGGATGCGGAACGCCTTCGACCCGTACGCATCCCCCAGCCCGCCCAGCACGACGCGGCCCGCGACACCGGCGCGGAGCTCGACACCGCACGGCATCGCGACGTCGATGCCGTGGTGGAACCCCTGCTTCCCCGGGCAGCGGGAATCGCTGCGGTAGTAGGGCGCCGGCGTACACCCGAAGCCGATCATCAGGCGGTGGCGGCCCTCATACCAGGGCGACGCGTACGCGGTCGTGTCGTCGGTGAAGAAGCGCCAACGGGGGTCGCCGGCGGGGGTCGGCGTACGCGTGGGCGGGGGCGTCGCGGCCGGCGTACGCGTGGGTGTGGCGGTCGGGCTCGGGCTCTCCGAGGCGCTCGGGGCAACGCTCGGAGTCGGCACCGATGACGCGCCCGGTGGCAGTGTCGGCGGCGGCCGATCCGGCGTGCACCCCACCGCCGCGGGCACCAGCAGCGACCCCAGAAGAATCACGCAACCCACCCGGTTCATCCGTGCCTCCCCTCCCATGTCGACTCTTCCCAAACTCTGGACCCTCCCCTAGTGTGACGCGCACGACATGTGCCTGCCCCCGCAGGCACCATCCCTCGAGGAGATCAATGAAGATCCGCAACGTACGCCGCGCCTCCCTCTCCCTGGCCGCTGCCGCCTGCCTGGTGCTGCCGGCCATCTCGGCGCAGGCCGCCCCGACCGCCTCCACGCCCGTCACGATCGACATGTCCGACGGACGGCTCATGAGCTATGTCCTCAACACGAAGGCCAACCCGGGCCAGGTCCGCCTCGCCGAGCGCGCCGTCACGCAGGCCGGCGGCACCGTCGTGCAGTCGTGGCCCCAGATCGGCGTCGTCGTCGCCCACTCGACGAAGGGCGACTTCCTGAAGAAGGTACGCGCGTCCAAGCACGTCGAGTCGGCCGGCCCGACCCGCACCGCCGAGGTCTCCGAGGGCACCCCCGGCACCTCCAACGGCCACAAGGGAGGCGCGTCGTCCTACAAGAAGAAGGCGGAGATGCTCAACGGCGACATCGCCGGCGCCGCCTCCCCGACGGCCGCTGCCGCCGATCCCCGCGAGGGCGAGCAGTGGGACAACGTCATGATCAAGGCCGACCAGGCCCACCGGATCACCGACGGTTCCCGCAACGTGCTCGTCGGCGTGCTCGACTCCGGCATCGATCCGAACCACCCCGACCTCAAGCCCAACCTGGACGTCGCCAGCTCGGTGAACTGCGTGGGCGCCGGCCAGCCGTCGAAGACCGGCTGGGAGCCCACGACGTCCGACCACGGCACCCACGTGGCCGGCACCATTGCCGCCGCCCGCAACGGCGTCGGCATCGTCGGCGTCGCGCCCAACGTCCGCATGGCCTCGGTGAAGGTCGTCAACGACGACGGCTTCATCTACCCCGAGTACGCCATCTGCGGCTTCGTGCAGGCCGCCGAGAAGAACATGGACGTGACGAACAACTCCTACTTCGTCGACCCGTTCGAGTTCTGGTGCGGTGACCAGGCCGACCAGGCGCCCGCCAAGGAGGCCGTGCGCCGCGCGGTGCAGTACTCCACCGACAAGGGTGTCGTCCACGCCGCCGCCGCGGGCAACAACTACTACGACCTCGCCAACAAGACGACCGACGACGGCTCGCCCAACGACACCACGCCTGTCGAGCGCACGATCAACAACACCTGCCACGACATCCCGGCCGAACTGCCGGGCGTGTTGACGGTCTCGGCGATCGCCCAGAACGGCCTCAAGGCCAACTTCTCGAACTACGGGCTGGGCGTCATCGACGTGGCCGCACCGGGCCGCGCGATCCTGTCGACCACGCTCAACGGCACCTACGGGCTGAAGTCCGGCACGTCGATGGCCTCGCCCCACGCCGCCGGCGTGCTGGCGCTGCTGAAGTCGACCCATCCGAACGCCACGCCGGCGCAGCTCATCGCCATGATCAAGCAGCAGGCCGATGACCGTCCGTGCGCTCCCACCGACCGTCCGACCGACCAGACGTGCACGGGGACCACGGCGAACAACTCGTTCTACGGCGAGGGCATGATCGACGCCCTCGACGCCGTCACCCGCTGACCCGTTCCGCACGCTCGACCAGCGAGGGCCCGCGACACCCGGAGTGTCGCGGGCCCTTCGCCGTTCCCGCCCGGCTGACAGGATGGCCCCCATGAGCGAGCACCTCGAGATCGAGACCCTGGCGGCCTTCGACCACCACACGTCCGCAGCGGCGTCGATGCACGGCTGGTTCGTGCAGTCGGTCGACCTGACCGGTCGCGGCGACGTGCTCGCGCGGCTCGACCCCGCGGGGGCGGCCTTCCTCGGCTGCACGTTCGACGACGGCGTGGCCGATGCGTTGACCACCCGCGGCGCCCTCGTCTTCCCCGCGCTCCCCGACCTGCCGTTCGACCCCTACCGCGGTCACGTCTACACCGCCGACGAGCTCTATGACTCGGCCGTGTACGCCGACTCCCTCGACGCCCGCGTCTACGCCTGGTCCCACGCCCAGGGCCACTCCCCGTCGGCCGCCGCGTCGCTCGCGATGGCACTGCACGACCACGCCGTCACCGACGCGCTCGACGAGGTCGCCGTCGACCCCAGCAGGGTCGTCGGCCTGATGGGCGGCCACGCGCTGGGGCGCGACACCCCCGCGTATGCCGACGCCGCCCGGCTGGGCCGGTCGCTGGCCGAACGCGGCCTCGTCGTCCTGACCGGCGGCGGCCCCGGCGCGATGGAGGCCGCCAACCTCGGCGCGTGGTTCGCGGGCCGCGACGGCCTCGACGAGGCGCTGGCGATCCTCGCCGAGGTGCCGTCGTTCCGGCCCGGCATCGACGCGTGGGCGCGTACGGCCTTCGAGGTGCGCCGCCGCTGGCCGCAGGACCAGGCCACCCCCGGCGACCACCCCCACACCTCGCTCGCCATCCCCACGTGGTTCTACGGCCACGAGCCGCCCAACGCGTTCGGGACCCACATAGCGAAATATTTCGCGAACGCCCTGCGCGAGGACACCCTGCTCCACCGCTGCCGCGCCGGCATCGTCTACCTCCCCGGCGCCGCGGGCACCCTGCAGGAGATCTTCCAGGCCGCGACGCCGAACTACTACGCGACCGACCCGACGACGATCGCGCCGATGGTGCTGGTCGGCCGACACCACTGGACCGAGAAGCTGCCGGCCTGGCAGCTGCTCACCGCCCTGGCCGACGGGAGGCCGATGGCCGGCCACCTCCACCTCGTCGACGACATCGCCGAGGTGACCGACCTGCTCGCCCCCTGAACCGCAGGGTCAGCGCTCGCCCAGCCCCTCGCACCCGCCCAGCGACGTCACGATCCGCCGCGTCCGCTTCTTCGCCTCCTCGAGCCGGCCGGCATCGCCCCGATGGGCCGCCAGCTGTTCGTTCACCAGCCCGACGCGCGCCGGGTGACCGGCCGCGTAGTGCGTGGTGAGCGTCGGCAGGAACTCCGCCTCCGTGACCTCGAACCTCCCCGGCGTGCGCTCGGTGAACGCGAACCGGGTGATGATGCCCTCATAGCCCATCGGCACGTCGGTCTTGTGCTGGGCGACCAGGTTGCCGAGCCCATAGACGACCCACTTGCCGTTCACCTTCGTGATCGGCTGCACCACGTGCACGTGGTGGCCGTAGACGAGGTCCACGTCCGGCGACGCCGTCAACACCTTCGCCAGCGCCAGCTGTTGGGCGTTCGGCGCGTTCTGGTATTCCTCGCCCCCGTGCATCGCCACGAGCACGATGTCGGCGCCGGCCTGCCGCGCCCTCTTCGCCCGTGCCAGCAGCCCGGCCGGGTCCAGGTCGGGCACCGACCACTCCTTGCCCTTCGGACGCGGGATGCCGTTGGTGTCATAGGTGCCCGTCATCACGGCGATGCGTACGCCGTCCTTCGTCGTCGCGATCGTCGGCGTCTCGGCCTCCTCGCGCGTACGCGCGGTCCCGGCATGCCTGATGCCGCGCGCGTCCATCTGGTCGAGCGTCGTCCTCAGGCCGTCGAAGCCCTGGTCGAGGCTGTGGTTGGACGCCGTCGTGCACAGGTCATAGCCCAGCGCCTTGACGGCGTCGAGGGTCTGCGGCGGGGCGTTGAAGGCGGGGTACGCCGCGTACGGTCCGCCGTTCTTGGCCACCGGCACCTCGTTGTGGCAGATCGCCAGGTCGGCGGCCTGCACGACGGGGCGTACGCCGGCGAGCGTGGGCGTGAAGTCCATCGCGTCCTCGCCCGTACGCCCGGCCGCGCGCGCGTCCTCCCTGGCCCCGAACCACAGCGTGTTGTGCCACAGGAGGTCGCCGGTCATCACCACCGACGCCGTACGCGGGCCCGCGGGCCGGGGCGCAGGCGGCGCGAGCGGTGGGGTCGGCGCAGCCGACGGCGAACGGGTGTCGGCGGGACGCGTCGGCGTCGTCGCCGGTGCGGCCGCGCAACTCGCGACCGCACCGCACAGCGCCAGCGCCGCGGCGCCGGCCGTCCAGCTCTTCATCGTCACGCCCCATGGAGTCCCCCACCGGGCGCGATGTTCCCGGTCTCCCGGGAATCGTCTCAGGTCAGGCGCTCAGATGACGCCCATCGCGATCACGGCGTCAGCAACCTTCGTGAAGCCCGCGACGTTCGCGCCGAGCACGTAGTTGCCGGGCGCCCCGTATTCCTCCGCCGTCTCCGCGCACCGGTCGTGGACGTCGACCATGATGGTGCGCAGGCGCTCCTCGGTGTAGTCGAAGTCCCAGGCGTCGCGCGACGCGTTCTGCTGCATCTCCAGCGCCGACGTCGCGACGCCGCCGGCGTTGGCGGCCTTGCCAGGTCCGAACAGCGTCTTCGCCTCCTGGAACACGGCGACGGCGCCCGGCGTACACGGCATGTTGGCGCCCTCGGCGATCGCGACGACCCCGTTCCCGACGAGCTTCCGCGCGTGGGCCTCGTCGAGCTCGTTCTGGGTCGCGCAGGGCAGCGCGACGTCGCAGGGCACGTCCCAGATCGAGCCCTCGGCGGCGAACCGGGCCGAGCCGCGGCGGTCGGCGTACGCGTCGATGCGCCCGCGCTCGACCTCCTTGACCTGCTTGACCAGCTCGAGGTCGATCCCGTCCTCGTCGACGACGTAGCCGCTCGAGTCGGAGCAGGCGACGACCTTCGCGCCGAGCTGCTGGGCCTTCTCGATGGCATAGATGGCGACGTTGCCGGACCCGGAGACCACGACGCTGCGACCCTCGAGGTCCTGCCCGCGCGTCGCCAGCATCTGCGCGGTGAACATCACCGTGCCATAGCCCGTCGCCTCGGTGCGGACCAGCGAGCCGCCCCACGACAGGCCCTTGCCGGTCAGGACGCCGGCCTCGTAGCGGTTCGTGATGCGCTTGTACTGGCCGAACAGGAACCCGATCTCGCGGCCGCCCACGCCGATGTCGCCCGCGGGCACGTCGGTGTATTCGCCGAGATGGCGATAGAGCTCGGTCATGAACGACTGGCAGAAGCGCATGATCTCGCCGTCGGAGCGGCCCTTCGGGTCGAAGTCGGACCCGCCCTTGCCGCCACCGATCGGCATGCCGGTCAGCGAGTTCTTGAAGATCTGCTCGAAGCCCAGGAACTTGATGATGCCGAGATAGACCGACGGGTGGAACCGCAGGCCCCCCTTGTAGGGACCCAACGCCGAGTTGAACTCGACGCGGAAGCCGCGGTTGATGCGTACGCGGCCCTGGTCGTCGGTCCACGGCACGCGGAAGATGATCTGGCGCTCCGGCTCGCAGATGCGTTCGAGCACGGCTGCGTCGACATACTTCGGGTTGCGCCGCAGGACCGGCGCGAGCGACTCGAACACCTCCCGGACGGCCTGGTGGAACTCGGCCTCGCCGGGGTTGCGGGCGACGACGGCGTCGAACGTCGATTGGAGGGCAGCGTCCATGGTGTCTCCTCGGACTCGGGTGTGCGTACTTCTTCTCGGTGGACCTCGGTCAGCGGTCGTCGGCCGCGAGCTGGCCGCACGCGCCGTCGATCTCCTGGCCGCGGGTGTCGCGGACCGTGGCGGGCACGCCATGGGCCTCCAGCCGTCGCACGAACTCGCGCTCGTCCTCACGGCGGGACGCCGTCCAGATCGAGCCCGGGGTCGGGTTGAGGGGGATGAGGTTGACATGCACCCACCCCCAGTCTCCCCGGGCCCTGAGCTTGCGGGCGAGCAGGTCGGCGCGATGGGCCTGGTCGTTGATGTCCTTGATCAGCGCGTACTCGATCGACACGCGCCGCTTGGTGGTCTTCGCGTACTCCCAGGCCGCGTCGAGGACCTCGTCGACCTTCCACCGCGTGTTGATCGGCACCAGGTCGTCGCGCAGCTCGTCGTCGGGCGCGTGGAGGCTGACCGCGAGCGTGACGGGCAGGCCCTCGGTGGCCAGCTGCTGGATGCGCGGCACAAGGCCCACCGTCGAGACGGTGACCCCGCGCGCCGAGATGCCGAGGCCGTTCGGCTGCGGCGAGGTCAGCGTACGCACGGCCCCGATCACCGCGTTGTAGTTGGCCATCGGCTCGCCCATGCCCATGAACACGATGTTGTTCACGCGGCCCGGGCCGCCGCCGACCTCGCCGCGCTCGAGGGCGCGGAAGCCCGCGACGACCTGCTCGACGATCTCGGCGGTCGACATGTTGCGTTGCAGCCCGCCCTGGCCGGTGGCACAGAACGGGCAGGCCATGCCGCAGCCCGCCTGCGAGCTCACACACATCGTCGTACGCATGTTCTTCGGCGCGGGGGCCTCGTCCTCGGCCAGGTCGTCCGGCGAGTCACCGCGCCGGGCGTACCGCATGAGGACCGACTCGACCAGGGCGCCGTCGTGGAGGCGCCACAGGGTCTTCACGGTCGTGTCGTCGTCGCAGGCGAGGGTCTTGACCGGCGTCAGCAGCTTCGGGAACAGGGTCTCGGAGAGCTGGTCGCGCATGGTGGCCGGGATGTCGGTCCAGTCGGCCGGGTCGGTCGTGAACCGTTCGAAATAGTGCTTCGAGAGCTGCTTGGCGCGGAACGCGGGCAGGCCTGCGTCGGTGAGGGCCTGCGTCCGCTTCTCCGGGGCGAGGTCGACCCAGTGCTGCGGCGGCTTGCCGCGCCGGGGGGCCTCGAACACGAGCGGGAGCGGCTTGTCGGTGAGCTTCATGTCAGCCTCCGGGGACGAACAGATAGAGCGTGAGCCAGGCGACCGGGGCGGCCACCAGCAGGGAGTCGAGGCGGTCCATCACGCCGCCGTGACCCGGCAGGAACGACGACATGTCCTTGATGCCGATGTCGCGCTTGATCAGCGACTCGATGAGGTCGCCGCACGCGCCGACCGCCACCAGCGCGACACCGAGGACGACGCCGCCCCACCACGCCACGCCGAAACCCCAGACGGCGAACGCGATGGCGGTGATGACGCCGAAGAGGATCGAGCCGGCGAACCCCTCCCAGGTCTTCTTGGGCGAGATGCGGGGGGCCATCTTGTGCTTGCCGAAGAGCACGCCCGCGGCGTATCCGCCGATGTCACCCATGCACACCACAGCGATGAAGGTGACGACGCGCATCGTCCCCTGCCCGCCCGCCAGCATCAGGCCGACGAACGATCCGAGCAGCGGGATGTAGGCGATGATCAGCATGCTCGCCGCCGCGTCACGGACGAAGCCGTCGGCCCCGCGGGGCATCCGCCAGATCAGGGTCACGAGCGCCGTGAGCCCGAGCATGGCGAGCATGAGGGTGTTCGACGGGATGTCGATGCGGTGGTCGGACCGGCCCGCGAAATAGGACCCCGTGACGATGGCGACCGTGCCGATGAGGATCGGCACGATCTCGGCCTTCATGTCGAGTCGCTTGAGGGCCTTGTGGACCTCGACAGCGCCCGCGGCGAGCGCGGCCGCCACCAGCAGGACGAAGCCGAGGTTCCACCACAGCAGCGTGACCACGAGGGCAGCGGCCAGCGACACCCCGACCCCGATCGCGGCCGGCAGGTTGCGGCCGGCGCGGCCGTGGGCGGGCGTCGTCGGGCCCGGAGTCGCCTCCGTGGCCGTGGGTGATCCGGTGTCGGCCATGCAGCCCTCCCTCGGGTCAGACCTCGAGGAGCTCGGCTTCCTTGTTCTTGAGCACGTCGTCGATCTGGTCGGTGTGCTTCTTGGTCGACGCGTCCAGGTTCTTCTCGGCGCGCGTCACCTCGTCCTCACCGACCTCCTTGTCCTTGACCATCTTGTCCATCGCGTCCTTGGCGGCGCGGCGGGCGTTGCGCACCGAGATGCGGGCGTCCTCGGCCTTGGTGCGGGCCAGCTTGGTGTATTCCTTGCGGCGGTCCTCGGTCAGCTCCGGCAGCGAGCAGCGGATCTGGTTGCCGTCGGACGCCGGGTTGACGCCGAGGTCGGCGTTGCGGATGCCCTTCTCGATCGACGCCATGGTCGACTTGTCGAACGGCTGGACCGTGACCATGCGGGCGTCGGCGACCTGGACGGTCGCGAGCTGCTGGAGCGGCATCGACTGGCCGTACGCCTCCACCATGATCTTGTTGAACATGCCGGGGTGAGCGCGCCCGGTGCGGATGGCGGCGAACTCCTCCTTGGCGTGCTCGACGGCGGCTTCCATCTTCATCTCGGCCTCGGCCATGATGTCGGCGATCACGTGGTCGTTCCCTTCTTCGGTCGTGCGTGGCTTCGGTGCTGCTGGGCTTCGGTGGTGCAGGTGCGTGAGCGTGGGCTCAGGCGTGGACGGTGGTCCCGATCTTCTCACCCGCGACGACGCGGCCGATGTTGCCCTCGGTGTCGAGGGAGAAGAAGACCATCGGCAGCTTGTTGTCGCGCGCCATCGAGATGGCGGTGGAGTCGGCGACCTTGAGGTTGCGGGCGAGGAACTCGTCATAGGAGAGGTCGTCGAACTTCTTCGCGTCCGGGTTCTTCTGGGGATCGGAGTCGTAGACGCCGTCAGTGCCCTGCTTGCCCATGAGCAGCACCTCGGCGCCGATCTCGAGCGCGCGCTGGGCGGCGACGGTGTCGGTGGAGAAATACGGCATGCCGGAACCGGCGCCGAAGATGACGACCCGACCCTTCTCGAGGTGACGCTCGGCCCGGCGCGGGATGTAGGGCTCGGCGACCTGGCCCATCGTGATGGCGGTCTGTACGCGGGTCTCGAGCCCCGCCTTCTCGCAGAAGTCCTGCAGCGCGAGGCAGTTCATCACGGTGCCGAGCATGCCCATGTAGTCGGCGCGGTCGCGGTCCATGCCGCGCTGCTGCAGCTCGGCTCCGCGGAAGAAGTTGCCGCCGCCGACGACGATGGCGACCTGGACGCCCTGGTGGACGACCTCGGCGATCTGCTCGGCGACCGAACCGACGACGTCGGGGTCGACGCCGACCTTGCCACCCCCGAAGGCCTCACCGGAGAGCTTGAGCAGTACGCGCCTGTAGGCCGCCATGGGGAACCTTTCGTCGAGTTCGATGCTCCCCCATCATTCCGCACGCGGGTGATTGCGCCCAATCGACTCCCCCGTCTGCGGGGCCAGGCCGTGGCTGGGCCGGGCCGGGCAATGCAGCGGGGCGCCGCGGGGATCTCTCCCCGCGGCGCCCCGCGTACGTGCTGGTGGTTCGGCGACCGTCTGTTGGTCGGCGACCGATCAGGCGCCGGCCTCGAAGCGCGCGAAGCGCTTCACCGTGGCGCCGGCGGCCTGCAGCTGCTGGCCGACCGACTTCTTCTCGTCGGTGATCGACGCCTGGTCGACGAGGCAGACGTCCTTGAAGAACGCGTTCACGCGGCCCTCGACGATCTTCGGCAGGGCGGCCTCCGGCTTGCCCTCCTCGCGCGACTTGGCCTCGGCGACGCGGCGCTCGCCCTCGACGATGTCGGCGGGCACCTCTTCGCGGGAGACGTACTGCGGGCGCATCGAGGCGATCTGGAGCGCGACGCCGTGGAGCAGGTCGGCGTCGGCACCCTCGGCCTCGACGAGCACGCCCACCTGCGGCGGCAGGTCGGAGGCGCGGCGGTGGAGGTAGACGTGGGTGTCGCCCTCGAAGTAGGCCGCGTCCTTGAGCTCGAGCTTCTCGCCGATCTTGACGGCCAGCTCGTGGATCGCGTCGCCGACGGTCTTGCCCGAGGGCAGCTCGACGGCGTTGGCGGCCTCGACGCCGTTCGCCTTGGCGATGTCGACGGCCTTGGCGACCTCATCGGCCAGCGCCATGAACTCGGCGTTCTTCGCGACGAAGTCGGTCTCGGCGGCGAGCTGGATCAGCGCGTTGCCGGAGTGGGCGACAAGACCGTTGGAGGCCTCGCGGTCGGCGCGCTTGGCGGCCTTGGCCTGACCACTCACACGCAGGATCTCGACGGCCTTGTCGTAGTCGCCGTCGGCCTCGGTGAGGGCCTTCTTGGCGTCCATCATGCCGGCGCCGGTGGCGTCGCGGAGCTTCTTCACGTCAGCAGCGGTAATCGCCATTGTCTTCCTTGTCTGTATGGCCTTCGGTGATCCCGAAGGTGCCGGATCTCGTGAGCGGTCAGATCTGTGTGCGGGCTGGGACTCGGGGTGCCCGGGGCATGGAGCGGCCGCGGCCCCGAAGGACCGCGGCCGCGGGGATCACTTGGCCTCGTCGGCCTTCGCGCCCTCGGCAGCAGCCTCGTCGCGCTCAACCTTGCCAGCCTCGTCGGCGGCGTCGGCGGCCGGGGTCTCGGCCTTGGCCTCGTCAGCCTTGGGCTCGTCTGCCTTGGGCTCGTCTGCCTTGGGCTCATCAGCCTTGGCGTCGTCGGCCTTGGCCTCGTCCTTCTGGCCGGCCAGCAGCTCGCGCTCCCACTCGGCCATCGGCTCGGACTCGGTGGACTCGCCACCCTGGCCGCCACCCGAGCGGGCCATCAGGCCCTCGGCGACGGCGTCGGCGAGCACGCGGGTCAGCAGCGACACCGAACGGATGGCGTCGTCGTTGCCCGGGATGGCGAAGTCGACCTCGTCGGGATCACAGTTGGTGTCGAGGATGCCGATGACGGGGATGCGCAGCTTGCGAGCCTCGTCGACGGCGAGGTGCTCCTTCTTGGTGTCGACGATCCACACGGCCTGCGGCGTGCGGGGCATGTCGCGGATGCCGCCGAGGTCCTTCTCGAGCTTGATCTTCTCACGCTTGAGCATGAGGAGTTCCTTCTTCGTGAGGCCCGAACCGGCGACCTTGTCGAAGTCCATGGCCTCGAGCTCCTTGAGGCGCGAGATGCGCTTGGAGATCGTCTGGAAGTTGGTGAGCATGCCACCGAGCCAGCGCTGGTTCACGTACGGCATGCCGACGCGGGTCGCCTGCTCGGCGATGGTCTCCTGGGCCTGCTTCTTCGTGCCGACGAAGAGCACCTGGCCGCCCTTGGCGACGGTGTCCTTGACGAACGCGTACGCGTGGTCGATGTAGGTCAGCGACTGCTGCAGGTCGATGATGTAGATGCCGTTGCGCTCGGTGAAGATGAAGCGCTTCATCTTCGGGTTCCAGCGACGGGTCTGGTGTCCGAAGTGAACGCCGCTCTCGAGCAGCTGACGGGCGGTGACGACGGCCATGGCCGTTCCTCCTCTGGGCGCACTGCGCCCCTGCGGTTCTTCGGCGCCGGCTTTCGGCGCCGCCTGACGCAGTCACGCTCGACGCCCCGGATCGCTCCGGACCACGCGTCTCGCGCCCCATTCGTGTCGAGTGGGGGACGACTGCATGCGAAGTCAACCCGGATGGCCGGGTTGCCGAGGTGATTGTACGCTCTTCGACCCCGCGTACGCCAACCGCGCCGGGACGGGTTGTCCACAGGTTCGTGCGACCACGAAGCGCTGTCCACAGGAGGGCATCGGCGGTGACACGTTTCCCGGATCGTCAGGGATGTTTCCTCCATGGTCCGTCGCCTCCTGGTGGTGCTCGTCGCCGCCCTGTTCACGCCCCTCGCGCTCGTCGCACCGCCGCGTGCCGGGGCCGCCGAAGTGCTGCCCGCCCTCCCGCGCGGCCGGCTCCCCCTGGCGGGCTCCCCGCGGGTGGTCCGGCCGTACGCTCCCCCGCCCAGGAAGTGGCTGCGCGGTCACCGCGGCGTCGACCTCGCCGGGCGCGTCGGCGCGCCGGTGCTCGCGGCCGCCGACGGACAGATCGCGTACGCGGGCGTCCTCGCCGGGCGCGGGGTGGTCGTGGTGCAACACGGGGCGCTGCGGACGACCTATGAGCCGGTGACGACGTCACTGCCGGTCGGCACCCCCGTACGCGCCGGCCAGCCCATCGGCACGCTCGACGGCGGCCACGCCTGCCGCGACCCGCTGGTCGAGGCGTGCCTGCACTGGGGGCTCAAGCTGGGCGATGACTACCTCGACCCCATGCTCATGGTCGGCGGTGGCGCCGGCGTACGCCTGCTGCCCGCCGACGCGGCGGCGGAAGCGGTGAAGCGGGCGACGCAGCGAGCGGCCGAGCCGGTGCCGTCGGTCCCGCCCGGGGTGGGCGGTCCCTATCGCCGCGGCGGCCACGGGTCGGTGATCCCCGGCGGCGGTCCCGTGACGTCGCCGTTCGGCATGCGCCGCCACCCGGTGCTGGGCGTGTGGAAGCTCCACGACGGCGTCGACTTCGGCACGGGGTGCGGCCAACCGCTGCGCGCCGTCCACGACGGGGTGGTGGAGGCGTCCTATTTCAACGGGGGCTATGGCAACCGGCTGATGCTCGACCACGGCACGGTCGACGGCCACCGGGTGAAGAGCTCCTACAACCATGCGATCCGCTACACGGTGGCCCCGGGCGCGCGGGTCGCGAAGGGGCAGGTGATCGGTCTGTCGGGGTCGACGGGCTATTCGACGGGCTGCCACCTCCACTTCATGATGTGGATCGACGGGCGGCTGATCGACCCGATGACGTGGCTGGGGTGATCGACGGTTCACGCCCGCGGGTGCGCCTGCCTGAACGCCGCCCGCAGCCGCTCATTGGTCACATGGGTGTAGATCTGCGTCGTCGCGAGCGACGCGTGGCCGAGCATCTCCTGCACGCTGCGCAGGTCGGCCCCACCCTCCAGCAGGTGGGTCGCCATGGCGTGCCGCAGCCCGTGGGGCCCGAGGTCGGGGGCGCCCTCGACCAGCCCCAGGGCGCGGTGGACGATGCGCCGCACGACCCGCTGGTCGATGCGACGCCCGCGCTCGCCGAGGAACACGGCCTGGCCGCTCTCAGGTCCCGCGACCTGGCCGCGGACCACAAGCCACGCCTCCAGCGCGCGCCAGGCGGGCGCGCCCACCGGCACGGTCCGCTCCTTGTCGCCCTTGCCGACGACGCGCACGACGCGGCGGTCGTGGTCGAGCGAGGCGAGGTCGAGCCCGCAGAGTTCGGCGACGCGGATGCCGCAGGCATAGAGCATCTCCAGCAGCGCCACGTCGCGCCGCCCGATCGGGCCCTCGTCCTCGGCCGCGCGGGCGAGCGCCGCGTCCAGCATCGCCGCGGCGTCGGCCTTCTCCAGCGTCGGCGGCAGGCGCTTGGCCAGCTTGGGCGACTTCAGCGTCTGGGCCGGGTTGGTGGGCGTACGCCCGGTGTCACGACACCAGCCGAAGAACACGCGTACGGCTGCAGCCCTCCGCTGGAGCGTGGTGCGCGCGGCGCCACGGGTCTGCTGGTTGGCGAGCCAGCTGCGTACGCTGCGCAGGTCGACGTCGGCGAGGTCGTCGTGGCCGAGCCGGTGCAGGTGCTCGAGCAGGCCCGTCAGGTCACCCTCGTACGCCCGGATCGTGTGCGCCGACAGGTGGCGCTCGGCCGCGAGATGGGTCAGGTACGCGGCCAGCGTCGTCGCGAACGACTCGGGGAGGTCGACCATGCGACTACGATGCCACGGACGCTCACAGGAGGACTCTGCATGGCCACGAACATCGACGACCTGACCACCGGCGGGACCGTACGCCCGATCACGCGGTGGGGCACCCCGGTGATGCACGCGACGTGCGCGAAGGTGGAGAAGTTCGACGACGAGCTGAAGGGTCTGGCGCGCGACATGTTCGCCACGCTCAGTGCCGCCACGGGCGTCGGCCTGGCCGCCAACCAGATCGGCGTCGACCTGTCGATGTTCATCTATGACTGCCCCGACGACGACGGTGAGCGCCATGTCGGGGTGGTCTGCAACCCGACCGTCGAGCTGCCGGAGGGCAAGGACCGCCGCCTCGAGGCCGCCGACGAGGGCTGCCTGTCGCTGCCGGGCGCCTATCAGAACCTCGCCCGCCCCGACCATGCGATCTGCCGCGGCCAGGACATCGACGGCAACGACATCGAGCTCGTCGGTGAGGGGTTCTTCGCGCGCTGCCTGCAGCACGAGACCGACCACCTCCACGGCACGGTCTTCGGCGACCGGCTGTCGGGCCGCGCCCGCAAGAAGCTCTATGAGCAGCACGAGGCGATCGCGCCGCGCTATCTCGACGACTGGCCGGTCAGCCCGAAGCAGCCGGCGAGCTGAGCCCCCGGGCCCGCGAGCGACGGGCGCCCGAGCGACGTCAGCGCAGCACCCAGCACGCCACCGCCGCCGCGGCGGCGACGTTGAGCGAGTCGATGCCGGCGTGCATCGGGATGACCGCCACGTCGTCGGCCTGGCCGACCCAGCGCTCTGAGAGGCCGGCGCCCTCGGTGCCGAGCAGGATCGCGACCCTCTCGTCGGGACCGAGCGACGCGGCGACCTCCTCGATCGAGCGCGCCCCGTCGGCCAGCGCGAGCGCGACGACGCGGAACCCCGCGGCCTGCAACGCGGGCACCGTGCCCGCCCAGTCGTCGAGGCGCGCCCACGGCAGCGAGAACACCGCACCCATGGCGACCTTGATCGAGCGTCGATAGAGCGGGTCGGCGGCGCGGGGGGCCAGCAGCGCCCCGTCCCAGCCCAGCGCCGCCGCGCCGCGCAGGATCGCCCCGACGTTGGTGTGGTCGACGATGTCCTCCATGACCACGAGTCGGCGTACGCCCATCAGGTCGGCGACCTGGTGGCGGGTCTCGCGGTGCAGCGACGCGAGCGCGCCGCGGTGGACGTGGAAGCCGGTGACCTCCTCCGCCAGGGCCTCGGTGACGACCAGCACCGGCACGTCCGGCCAGGCGTCGAGCACGTCGGCGAGCGAGGCGAGCCAGCGCTCCGCCAGCAGGAACGACCGCGGCCGATAGCCCGCCTCGACCGCGCGGCGGATCACCTTCTCCCCCTCGGCGATGAACAGGCCCTGCTCGCTCTCGAGCGAGCGCCGCAGCGAGGTGTCGCGCAGGCGTACGTAGTCGGCGAGCCGCGGGTCGTCGGCCGCGTCGATGTCGACGCGGTTCACGGCGTCACCCCCGCACCAGCAGGTTGACGATGGCGGCGACGCCCACGACCACGATGACGACGCGATAGATCGTCGGCGGCAGCCTCCGACCGACGCGCGCACCGACCTGGGCCCCGACGATCGAGCCGAGCGCGATCGCGAGGGCGGCCCACCAGTCGATCGGTGGCCCGCCGCCGAAGGCGACGGCGACGAAGACCACAGCCGCGATGCCGTTAACGATGGTGCCGAGGCCGTTCTTGACCGCGTTGATGCGGGCCATCGACTCGTGGGGCAGGCCGATGCCGAGGATGGCGAGCAGCAGCACGCCCTGGGCCGCGCCGAAATAGCCGCCGTAGACGCCCGCGCCGACCACCGACGGGAACACCCACCACGGCTCGCGCGACTCCCCGTCCTGGGGTACGCCGGCGTGGCGCGACGCCACCTTCTTCGCGAGCCAGGGCTGCACCACCACGAGTACGCAGCCCAGCGCGATCAGGGCGGGGACGATGGCCTTGAACGCGGCCGAGGGCAGCACCAGCAGGGCCACGCCGCCGATGATGCCGCCCACGAGGGAGCAGAGCCCGAGCCGTACCAGGCGCGCCTTCTGGGGCCGCAGCTCCGGCAACATCGAGAAGGTGCCCGACAGGCCACCGGCGGTGAGGCCCACGGAGTTCGAGGTGTTGGCCACCACCGGCGGGACCCCGAACGCCAGCAGCGTCGGGAACGTCACCAGCGTGCCCGACCCCACCACGGTGTTGATCAGGCCCGCCGCGGCCCCCGCGAGGGCGATGAGCAGGAACTCGACGACGCCCACGCGGTCAGTCCCGCACGCCGCGCGCGATGAGGAGGGTCGCCACCACCAGCACGAGCGCATTGGCCGCCCACACCCACGGGTGTCCGCCCATCCACTCGGTGAGGTTCTGGCCCATCAACGGGCCCGCGCGGCCCAGCGGCCCTCGTCGTGGCTCACGGCCAGCGGAAGTTCGAACGTCTCGGTCATCGCCTCCGACGTCAGCGTCTCCGCGATGGGACCGGCCGCCGTGATCCGGCCACCCTTGAGCAGCAGCGCATGGGTCATGCCGCGCGGGATCTCCTCGACGTGGTGGGTGACGAGCACCGAGGCCGGGGCGTACGCGTCCTCGGCCAGGTCGGACAGCGTCGACACCAGCGACTCGCGGCCGGCGACGTCGAGGCCGGCGGCGGGCTCGTCGAGGAGCAGGAGTTCGGGGTCGGTCATCAGCGCGCGGGCGATCTGGACGCGCTTGCGCTCGCCCTCCGACAGGGTGCCGAACGTGCGCTCGGCGAGGTGGTCGACGCGCAGCTGCTGCATCAGCTCGAGGGCGCGCTCGTGGTCGAGGTCGTCATATTCCTCGCGCCACCGGCCCATCACCGCGTACGCCGACGACACGACGACGTCGCGCACGGCCTCGCCGCGCGGGATGCGGTCGGCGAGGGCGGCCGACGTGACGCCGATGCGGGGCCGCAGGTCGAACACGTCGACGGTGCCGAGCACCTCCCCCAGCAGGCCGGCGACGCCGTTGGTGGGGTGGATCTGGGCGGCGAGCACCTGCAGCAGGGTGGTCTTGCCGGCGCCGTTGGGCCCGATGACGACCCAGCGATCGGCCTCGTCCACGCGCCAGGTGATGTCTTCGAGCAGGGTGGCGCCCCCGCGGACGATGCTGACTTCGGCAAGATCAACCACTGCGACCATGCGGTGCACACTATCGCCTCCCGCCTCGGGCGCCTGCGGACTAGGTTGGTCCGGTGCCCGTGTACGCCGCCCTCCGCCTCACCGCCCACCTCAACGCCGTCCGCCACGCGGCGATGAGCCCGGAGGTCGCCGCCCGCGCCGTCGTCGCCGACGACGCCGCCCACCACGTCAGCGATCCCGACGGACTGGTCGGGCTCGACACCCTGCGGGCGAGCGACCTCGACCGCGCCATCGCCGCTGCCCTGGTCTTCCACGCCGGCGACTGGGCCCTCGCCCTCCCCCGGCCCGGTGCCCTCGCGCCCCTGCGCGGGCCGGCCGCACTCACCACCGCGGCGCTGGAGGCCGGTGCCGCAGTCGTGCACGTCGGCGGCGGATTGGCCTGGGTGCCGCAGCCGGTCGGGCCGGCGGTGCAGTGGCGTCTGTACGCCGCCGAGCCACCGCTCCTGACGACCACGCCCGGCGAGGCCGACCGCCAACTGTCCGAGGCCGTTCTCGAGGTCGGCCGCCAACTGGCCGAACTCGACCTGGCCTCGGGCCAGCGCCCCGACGTCCCGGAGGTCGTGCTCCCCCGCTGCTATGGCGGGCGCGCCCAGAAATCGGCCCATCGGGCCCTGCTGCTGTGGGAGGCCACGGGCGCGGCGCTCGACGACGACTCCGCCGTGTTGCACAGCCACGCGATCGGTTCGCGCGCCGCGGCCCTGCGCCGCGTCCACGCGGCGGCGGCCGAGGCCCTGTGTGCGGCTGTCAGCTGGGTGGGCTGAACCCGACGCGGCCCCTGGTCCTCCCGGCGATCTGACGTCCGCATTGCGAGGCGTTCGGACGCGCGACCCAGGTCGGGTTAGGGTTCACAGACCATGACTGAGCACCATTCCGCCCAGGGCGCCGTCTTCGCCATCGGGGGCGCCGAGGCGAAAATGCGCCGCCGCACCGTCCTTCGCTCGTTCCTCTCCGCGTCCGGCGGCAAGGACGCGAGGATCGTGGTGATCCCCACCGCCTCGTCGCTGGGTCACGAGGTCGTCGAGGTCTATGAGGCGGTCTTCCACCAGATCGGCGCGGCCGAGGTGGACTTCATCCGCCCCTCCACGCGGGCCGAGTCCGACGACCCCGAGCTGGTGGCCAAGATCGACGCCGCCACCGGCATCTTCATGACGGGCGGCAACCAGGTCAAGCTCACCTCGGTGATCACCGGGACCCCCGTGGGCGACGCCATCGTCCGGGCCCACCGACGCGGGGCGGCCGTCGGCGGCACGTCGGCGGGCGCGTCGATCGTGGCCGAGCACATGATCGCGTTCGGCGCCTCGGGAGCGACCCCCAAGCAGCGCATGAGCCACCTCGCGGTGGGCCTCGGGCTCATCAGGGGCGTCGTGATCGACCAGCACTTCCAACAGCGCAACCGCTATGGCCGCCTCCTGTCGCTGGTGGCCCAGTCCCCGTCGCTCCTCGGCATCGGCGTCGACGAGGACACCGCGGCCGTCGTCCGCGGCACCATCCTGAAGGTCGTCGGGCGCGGTGCGGTCACGATCATGGACGGATCCCGGCTGCAGACCAACGCCCCCTCGATCCACCAGTCGGCGCCCCTGCTCGCGTCGGGCGCGATCCTGCACGTCCTGCCGGCCGGCGAGGAGTTCGACCTCGCGACGCGATCGCTGGTGGTCAACGTCGACCCCCTGCCCGCCCACGAGCAGGCGGAGGTCGAGCGGGCCAACGCCGACCTGCGCCAGCTCGCGCGCGACATCGCGTCGGAGGGTGCGAACCCCACGACGTACGCGCGCAACCAGCGCCGCAAACAGCACTGACTCGCCCGCCCGCGGCGCTTCTCGCGCCGGGACACTTGTCGACTCGATCACGTCGGGCGTGCAAGGATCGACTACCCGTCTACCGCCGAGGAGCAGCCGATGACGACACCGCGTCCTGAGCTCAGCATCGTCTCCAGCAGGGTCCTGCGTGGCCCCAACGTCTGGCACTACAAGAAGGTCGTCCAGCTCGTCGTCGACCTGGGCGGGCTGGAGGAGTTCCCGACGAACACGCTGCCGGGCTTCACCGAGAAGCTCGTGGAACTCCTGCCGGGTCTGGACAACCACACCTGCTCGCGCGGTCATCGGGGCGGATTCATCGAGCGGCTCCACGAGGGCACCTGGCTCGGTCACGTCGCCGAGCACGTCGCGATCGCCCTCCAGCAGGTCGTCGGGCACGACGCGCGCCGCGGCAAGACGCGCGAGCTGCGCGACCACCCCGGCCGCTACAACGTCATCTACGCCTACGTCGACGAGACCGTCGGGCTCGCCGCCGGCGAGCTGGCCGTACGCCTGGTCAATCACCTCGTGCAGCCCGAGGAGGGTTTCGACTTCGAGGAGCAGCTCGAGGCGTTCATCGTCCGCGCCGAGCGCACGGCCTTCGGGCCCTCCACCCAGGCGATCCTCGACGAGGCCGTGGCCCGTGACATCCCCTGGATCCGGCTCAACAACGCCTCGCTGATCCAGCTGGGTCAGGGGGTCCACCAGCGCCGCATCCGCGCGACCATGACGTCCAACACGTCGTCGGTCGCCGTCGACATCGCGTCGAACAAGGAGCTCACGCTCTCGCTCCTCTCGTCGGCCGGCCTGCCCGTGCCGAAGTCGATCTCGGTCCGCACCGAGGACGACGCCGTACGCGTGGCGCAGCGCCTCGGCTTCCCCGTCGTGGTGAAGCCGCTCGACGGCAACCACGGTCGCGGCGTGTGCCTGAACCTGAACACGGTCGAGGCCGTCCGCGACGCCTATCAGGTCGCCAAGGGCGAGGCCAGGCGCGGCGGGATCATCGTCGAGAATTTCGTGACGGGCAAGGATTATCGCTGCCTCGTCATCGACGGGCGCATCGCCGCGATCGCCGAGCGCGTCCCGGCCCACGTGATCGGCGACGGCGTACGCACCGTCACCGAGCTCGTCGAGAAGACCAACGCCGACCCCCGCCGCGGCGTGGGCCACGAGAAGGTGCTGACCCGCATCAAGGTCGACCGGGCCGCCACCGAACTCGTGCGTGAGCAGGGATTCGCGATGGACGACGTGCCGCCGAAGGGCGAGCTGGTCAAGCTGACGCTGACCGGCAACATGTCCACGGGCGGCATCTCCATCGACCGCACCTTCGAGGCCCATCCCGAGAACATCGAGATCGCCGAGGAGGCCGCGCGCGTCGTCGGCCTCGACATCGCCGGCATCGACTTCATCGCCCCCGACATCACCAAGCCCGTGCGCGAGACCGGCGGCGGCATCTGCGAGGTGAACGCCGCGCCGGGGTTCCGCATGCACACCCACCCGACCGTGGGCGACCCGCAATACATCACCAAGCCTGTGATCGACATGCTGTTCCCGCCGGGTACGCCGGCGCGCATCCCGATCGTCGCCGTGACCGGCACCAACGGCAAGACGACCACCAGCCGCATGATCTCCCACATCTTCAAGGGCATCGGCAAGAAGGTCGGCATGACGTCGACCGACGGCGTCCTGGTCGACGAACGCCTGCTGATCCGGGCCGACGCCTCGGGCCCGCGCTCCGCCAAGATGGTGCTGCAGAACCCCCGCGTCGACTTCGCGGTGTTCGAGGTGGCCCGCGGCGGCATCCTGCGCGAGGGCCTCGGCTATGAGCAGAACGACGTCGCGGTCGTCACCAACGTGCAGCCCGACCACCTCGGGCTGGGCGGCATCGACACCGTGAAGCAGCTCGCCGACGTCAAGGCAGTCGTCGTGGAAGCCGTTCCCCGCAGCGGTTTCGCCGTGCTCAACGCCGACGACCCGCTGGTCCGCAAGATGCGCCGCCGGTGTTCCGGACGCGTCATCTGGTTCTCGATGGCGAAGCCCGGCACCGAGGTCCACGACATGATCGAGGACCACTGTCGTCGCGGCGGTCGCGCCGTCACGCTGGAGTCGAGCGATCTCGGCGACATGATCGTGGTGCGCGAGGGCCGTCGCTCGATGCAGATCGCGTGGACCCACCTGCTCCCCGCCACGTTCGGCGGTCGCGCGGTCATGAACGTCCAGAACGCGATGGCCGCGGCCGCGGCCGCCTTCGCGGCCGGCGCGTCGCTGCACGACATCCGCCAGGGCCTGAGGACGTTCTCGACGAACTACTACCTCTCCCCCGGCCGGATGAACGAGATGGTGGTCGACGGCCGCACCGTGATCATCGACTACTGCCACAACCCGCCCGGACTGCGCATGCTCGGCGACTTCGTCGACCGCACCGGCGAGCAGATGGACGCCACGAACGAGTTCGGGCGCGCGTGCCGCATCGGCGTCATCGCGAGCGCGGGCGACCGACGCGACGCCGACCTGGTCGAGATGGGCACCATCGCGGCCGCCCACTTCGATGTGATCGTGGTGCGCGAGGACGCGAACCCGCGCGGTCGGACGCCGGGCGAGACCGCAGCCCTGACCGAGCAGGGCGTACGCGAGGCCATGGCGGCCGGCGGCGTACGCTGCCGCAAGGTCGAGGTGGTGCTCGACGAGCTCGAGGCGACCCGCCACGCGATGACGGTCTCGAACCCGGGCGACCTCGTGGTTCTCTGTGTGGACAAGCATCCGGTGGTCCAGGCGGCGCTCGAGAACTATTCGAAGCAGGCACACCCGGGCTCCGCACCCGAGACCACCGGCGGGTTCGACAACCAGGTGGCTGACCCAGACGCGCGCCCGTCGGAGGAGTCCGAGGAGGAGCCGGCCGCCGAGGGGTGAAAAGTGCGCAGGTGTGCGCAACGCGCCGGGCGTAGGCCGCCCCGACCCGCGGAATGCGCACACCTGCGCGCAACACGCCACCCGTACGCCGCCCCAACCGCGCAATGCGCACACCTGCGCCCAACACGCCACCCGTACGCCGCCCCCAACCGCGCAATGCGCACACCTGCGCGCAACACGCCACCCGTACGCCGCCCCCCGCCACCCGATTCGGGTGGCGGGGCGCCGTGGTTGCTGCGCGGAGGCGACTCCGGGGTCAGTGCTGCTGCACGTCGCCCTTCGCGTCCTTCGCGTGACCCTGCAGGTCGTCTGCGTGGGACTGGCCCTGCGACTTCAGGGTGTCGGCCGAATCGGTCGCCGAGTCCTTGACGTTCTGCACGGCCTCCTGCACCGGCTCGGCCAGGTTCTCCTTGACTTCGTTGGCCACCGCGGCGGCCTGGGTCTTGGCCTGGTCGACCAGGGGCTCGGCACGGTCCTTGAGCTCGGCGACGGCGCGCTGCTCCTGGCGGGTCGCCGGGGCGAGGCCGCCGATGAGCGCACCGAGACCGAAGGCGATCAGGCCCGCGGCGAGGGGGTTGCCCTGCGTGCCGCGACGCACCTTGCCGGGGGTGTCGGCCAAGGTCTGACGGGCGTCGCCCGCAGCCTGACCGACGGCCGCACGGGCGTCCGACGCGCGGTCGCCGACGCGGTGACCGAAGTCGGACGCGTTGTCGTTGAAGCCCTGGCCACCCACGGCGGCACGGGCGCGCATCTGGCCCGCGGCGTACGAGGCCTCGGCACCACGGTCACGGCGGTCGTAGCCGCCACGGTTGTAGTCGTCGTACTGGTCGTCCGAACCCATGATCTTCTCCTTCAGGGATTGGGCGCCGTCCTTGACCTTGTCGGTCGCAGAGGCCACCTGGCGCTTGGCCACGTTGGACGGCTTCGCCTCGTCGGCGAGCGCGTTGACGTCGTTGCTCAGATTGGCGCGGGTCTCTTCGATCTCGCGACGGATCTGCTCGGGATCGTTGCTGGTCATGAGTTCTTCGCCTCCTCGCCCTTGAGGGCGTTCGGAATCTTGCTGACGGAATCGGCGGTGCGAGGAGCGCCCTCGACCTGGTTGAGCTTCGACTTGCCCATGGAGGCGAGGATCGCCGCGACGATGCCCCACAGAACGGCCACGATGACGGCTGCCCAGCCGAACATCGGGCGGTCGCCGTTCATCAGGTGGGCGAGGGCCCACCACAGCGCGAGCGACAGGAACAGCAGCGCGAAGTGGCCGGCCACGCCGGCGCCTCCGAGCATGCCGGCGCCCGTGCCGGCCTTCTTCGCCGACTGGGCGACCTCCGCCTTCGCGAGGGCCACCTCCTGACGCATCAGGGTCGAGACATCCTTGGTGATGTCGCCCATGACCTCACCGATGCTGCGGTTGTCGCCCTCGACCTGGCGTTCGTACGCCCGTCCGGGCTCGTACTGCTCACTCATCGACGGTCACCGAAGTTCGTGTCGTACGCCGTGCCGGACTGGTTCTGCCACGACTGGCCCTGCGCACCCGGCTCGGCCTGGTAGCCCGGGGTGGTGGTGTCGTAGCCCGACTGCGTGTAGCCCTGACCCGGCTCGGTCGTGTAGCCCTGACCGGACTGCGACGTGTACTGGCCCGACTGGTCGTAGTCGTCGCGGGCGCTGTAGTCGGAGTAGGCCGGCGCGGTCGGCGTACGGTCGTAGGTCGCCTGCGTGTAGCGGGCGTCCGAACGACGGTAGTCGTCGTACGCGCCGCGTCCGCCCTGGTCGGCCTGCTCGGCCTGGAAACCGCGGGCGAAACGGCCCACGAGCAGGCCGGCGCCCGCAGCGATGGCGAGGAACGTGATCGGGTTGCGGGCCGCATAGCGACGCACGTTGTCGACGACGTCCTGCGGCTCGGTGTTCTCGATCCAGCCGGCGAGGTCGTCGCCGGTGGAGGCGAGCGTACGCGCCAGCTGCGAGGCCTGGCCGTCCTGCGTGCCTCCCTCGGCCATCTCCTTCACCTCGCTGGACAGCGAGCGCACGCCGGCGGCGAGCTTCGACTGGCCGCCGCGGAGCTGTCCGCGGGACTCGCCGAGCGCGGTGTCGAGCAGCCCGCGGATCTCGTTCTTCGCGTCGCGGGCGACGCCCTTGGCCTCGGCCTTGGCGGTGCCGCCAAGGTCCTGACCCGCGCCCAGCGCGTGGTCCTTCAGGCCGGCGGCGTGCTCCTTGGCGACATCGGTCTTCCCGCGATCATCGTCGTACGGGTAGTTCTGGGTGTTGCTCATCTCAGCTCCTGACTCTCACGGGCCGACGGCCCGCGTGCTCCTGGCGGATCCGGGAAACATCCATAGGTCGATACCTATGGGGTAGAGCGTAGCCATGTCGACATTCGTCGCGCGACCGGGGTCTTCCCCGCGGGCTCAGGAGAAGGAGCCGGGCACCACGAATCCGGCGCGGAGCGCGCCCGCCTCGACCAGTGCGCGGACCTCTTCGCCGGTGCAGGCGTGGCCTCCCTGATCGGCGACCCAGGCGGTCAGCTCGGCGCGCTGCTGATGGGTCATGAACCCGATCACGTCGCCGGGATTCGCCTGCGCCACAAGGGATTCCAGGCACGGCATCTCGGAGTCGTGGTAGGCCGAGACCCGCGAGCCGGCCGCTTCGAGACCGCGCTCGAACAGCGCGTTGATCTCGTCCTGCTCGCGACCCCGCATGTAGCGGTCCTTCTGGGCCACCTCGACGACGTCGGCGTTGAGGCCGGCGAGTTCGCCCAGGCGTACGCCGACCTCGTCGAGGCGGTCGCCCGCCACGGCGATCTCCACCAGCAGGCGCCCCTCCGGTGCGCGCAGGCCGTGGCAGATCTCGAGCATCGCGGCCATGCTCGCCTCGTTGTGGGCCATGTCGAAGACGATCGTCACACCGTTCAGCGTCCAGATGTTCATGCGGCCAGGGTTGTTGCGCTCGGGGTCGAAGGTGGTGAGCCCGTCGGCGACCTCGGCGGTGGAGAAGCCCAGTCCCAGAGCTGCCGAAGCGGCCGCCAGGGAGTTCTCCACGTTGACGCGGCTGAGGCCGCACAGGGTCATGGGAACCGCGTCGACCTCGACGACGGGCACGGGGTCGGAACCCGCCTCCAGCCAGCAGATCCAGCCGTCCAGGACGGTGGTGAAGCGGCCGCCCTCGTCGATGACGGCCCGTCCCGACGGGGAGTCGGCGTCGCGGCTGAACACCCACGGGCGGCCCTTCGACGTCAGCCGCATGGCGAACGTCCGCGGGTCGTCGCCGTTGAGTACGCACCAGCCGCCGGGGCGGGTGATGCGCGGCACGACGCCCTTGACCTCGGCCAGTTGGTCGAGGGTGTCGATGCCGTCCATGCCGAGGTGGTCGGCGGTGACATTCGTGACGACGGAGACGTTGTTGTGGGTCACGCCGATGCCGCGACGCAGGATCCCGCCGCGCGCCGTCTCGAGCACCGCGAGCTGGATCCCCTTGCGGGACAGCACCATGCGGGCGCCCCCGGGCCCCGAATAGTCGCCCGTCTCGACGAGTTCACCGTTGTGGAACACGCCCTCGGTCGAGCACCATCCCACGTTGCGGCCGGCAGCCCTGGCGATGTGGCCGATCATGCGTGAGGTCGTCGTCTTGCCGTTGGTGCCGGTGATCGCGACGACCGGTACGCGGGGCCGCAGCAGGTTCGGCGCGGCGCCCATGGGTGCCTCGGCCAGCCGGGTGGTCACCTCGGCCATGACGCGCGCGACCTCGCCCGAGCCCGCCGCCTCGATCACGTCGCCGACGGCGTCACCGAGCGCACGTACGCGGCCCCCGTGGCGCCACGGCACGGCCACGACGAGCTGATCAGGCCGGCTGCCGGGACGGGAGCGCACCGCGAGCCGGGAAACCCCTGCCCCCGCGGAGATCCGCCGCACCAGGACGGCGACCACACGCGCCACGAAACGCTGGCGGAACGCGCTGCCGGGCTCGCCCGGGCGTACGGCGCGCACGCCGAGGTCACCGGCGAACGCGCGTGCGGCGCGGGTGTCCAACGTCATCAGCGGCGCGACGTCGAGCGTGAGTTTCACCGCCGGGCGGGGAAAATAGAGATTCGGCCCTTCCAGGAAACGCGCCTCGAGCGTCGTCACCTCAGGCGCCCATCGCGTGGAGGCCGCCGTCGACGTGGACGATTTCGCCCGTCGTGCTGGGGAACCAGTCGCTCAGGAGCGCCACGACCGCGCGGGCCGTGGGCTCCATGTCCTTCGGGTCCCACCCGAGCGGGGCGCGCGTGGCCCACACGTCGTTGAACTCGTTCGCCCCCGGGATCGCCTTCTTGGCCAGGGTTTCCAGCGGTCCGGCGGCCACGAGGTTGGAGCGGATCCCCTCGGGGCCGAGGTAGCGCGCGAGATAGCGCGACGTCGATTCGAGCGCCGCCTTGGCGACACCCATCCAGTCGTACGCGGGCCACGCGACGGTCGCGTCGAACGTGAGGCCGACGACCGACGAGCGCTCCGCCATGATCTCCTTGCAGGCCATGGTCAGCGAGGCCATCGAATAGGCCGACACCTCCACGGCCTTGCCGACGTCCTCCCAGGGCGTGGTGAGGAAGTTGCCGCCCAGGGCGGTCTCGGGGTTGGCGAAGGCGATCGAGTGGACGATGCCGTCGAGCCCGTCGACATGTTCCAACACCTTCTGGGGAAGGGATTCGAGGTGGGCCGGGTCGGTCACGTCGACCTCGAGCAACGGCGGGACCGGGTCGAGCTTCTGGATGACGCGGTTGGTCAGGCTCATCGCGCGGCCGAAGTTCGACACCAGCACGGTGGCTCCCTCGGCCTGCGCGAGCCGCGCCACGGCGTACCCGATGGAGGTGTTCATGGTGACGCCGGCCACCAGGATGCGCTTGCCTTCGAGGATTCCCATGGTTTGTCTCCTGGTGTTGAGGTTCAGTGCCCCATGCCGAGGCCGCCGTCGACGGGGATGACCGCGCCGGTGATGTAGCCCGCCCGGTCGGACGCCAGGAACTCCACCGTGGCAGCGATGTCGTCGACCTGGCCGAGGCGGCCGAGGGGGATCTGGGACCTGTACGCGGCCACCTTCTCCTCCGGCAGCACCGCCGTCATGTCGGTCTCGATGAAGCCCGGTGTGATGACGTTGGCGGTCACGTTGCGGGATCCTAGCTCACGGGCGAGCGACCGGGCCATGCCGACGAGGCCGGCCTTCGACGTCGCGTAGTTGACCTGGCCCGCCGAACCGAGCAGGCCGACGACCGACGAGATGAAGACGAAGCGGCCGAAGCGGTTGCGGGTCATGGTGCGGGCCGCGCGGCGCGCGACGTGGAACGAGCCGCCGAGGTTGGTGTCGACGACCTTCGCCCAGTCGTCGTCGGACATGCGGGCGATGAGGCCGTCGGCGGTGACGCCGGCGTTGGCGACGACGACCTCGACGGAGCCGAGCTTCTCCTCCACCTCGGTGAACGCCCGGTCGACGGCCGCGGGATCGGTGACGTCGCACTGCACGCCGAGGACCCCGTCGGGGACGTCGCCGCTGCGATAGGTGGCGGCGACGCGATGGCCCGCCGCGACGAGCCGCTCGGCGATGGCCCGGCCGATGCCCTTGTTCCCGCCGGTGACGAGGACGGTGCGGGCGGTCTGGGTCGTCGCCTGGGGTTCGGTCGTCATGTGGTGCTCCTGCTCGCTCGGGTTGGGCTCACGCTACCGATTACCCCCGGGTCGGGGAAACGACGTCTCGCGGGGCGCGTGGCGGACGCGGCGGCGTACAGTGGAGGGATGCCTGCGAGCGCGCGACGGCCGGGCGGTCAGCCCGAACCCCTCGTGATCACGACCGCGCGGCGGGGACGATCGGTCGACCTCTCCCGCCGGGAGGTCCGCTATGCCGTCACGATGTCGATCCGCATCGCGTGCTTCATCGCGATGGCATTCGTGGGCGGCCCGTGGCGCTGGGTGCTGCTTGGCGCGGCGGCGGTGCTGCCGGGCATCGCGGTGCTCTTCGCCAACGCGGTCGACCGGCGCGGGGAGCGCACGCCGGTGATCGACGAGGGACCGAGCTATCACCGTGCGCTGGAGCGCGAGGCGTCACCGACCGCGGGCGTGATCATCGACCAGGACTAGGGGGCGGGGGCCCGGCCTGCGAAAAGCGCACACCTGCGCGCAACACGCCCACGGTACGCACGCCCAGACCACGAAATGCGCACACCTGTGCACTTTCCACCCCCCCGGCGCAGCCCAGCCCCGCGCAAAGCGCACACCTGCGCGCAACACGCCCACCGTACGCACGCCCAGGCCACGAAATGCGCACACCTGCGCACTTTCCACCCCCGGGCCTAGCCCAGCCCCGCACAAAGCGCACACCTGCGCGCAACACGCCCACCGTACGCACGCCCAAGCCACGAAATGCGCACACCTGTGCACTTTTCACCCCTCCGTGTCCCACAACCAGCCGAGCAGAACGTTCACTCGGAAACGGCGACGGTCGACGGATCGTTCACCCCACGATCCCTGGCGCTCGCTCGGAGGACGTCCGGCGTGCGCGGGGTGTGGGTCGGGCACCCGCGAGTTCGGCGAAGCGGCGTAAAGACGCCGCCGACAAACAGGACCAAAGAACCCACGACCCGGCGTCCCAGCCGCAAGACGAAGCTCGCGGAGCCCGGCCCACACCCCGCCCACGCCCCACCAGGACAGAAACCCTCTAGCCGCCGATCGCCGACATCGGCCGGTCCGGCTGCAGGAAGCTCGGGTCGTTGATTCCGTGGCCCGGCAGCTTCACCGCGACCGCGCGTACCCACTGCTCGGCGATCTCCTCGTCGCTCGCCCCCGCGCGCAGTGTCGCCCGCAGGTCGCTCTCCGTCCGCGAGAACAGGCAGTTCCTCAGCTGGCCGTCCGAGGTCAGGCGTACGCGGTCGCAGGTCCCGCAGAACGGTCGCGTCACCGACGCGATCACGCCGACGCGCGCAGGCCCGCCGTCGACCCGGAACAGCTCGGCGGGCGCGCTCCCCCGCGCCGCGGCGTCGGCCGGGTCCTCATCCAGCGTGAAGCGCTCCGCCAGCCGCCCGTGGATCTCGTCGGCCGTCACCATGTTCGCGCGGGTCCACCCGTGCTGGGCGTCCAGCGGCATCTGCTCGATGAACCGCAACTGCACGCCCTCGTCGATCGCCCACGCCAGCAGGTCGGCCGCCTCGTGGTCGTTGACCCCGCGCATCAGGACTGTGTTGATCTTCACGGGGGCGAGCCCGGCGGCCCGGGCCGCGCGTACGCCGGTCAGCACGTCGGCGAGCCGGTCGCGCCGGCTCAGCTGCTTGAAGGTGGCGGCGTCGAGCGTGTCGAGGGAGATGTTGATGCGGTCCAGTCCGGCCTCGGCCAACTGCGCCGCGCGCTTGTCGAGCCCGATGCCGTTCGTGGTGAGGGCCACCGTGGGGCGGGGTTCGAGCGCCGCGACCGCAGCGACCAGACCGACCAGGTCGGGCCGCAGCAGGGGCTCTCCCCCGGTCAGCCGCACCGTCCGGATGCCGAGGCGCGTGACCGCGATGCGCAGCAGCCGCAGCAACTCGTCGTTGGTGAGCACCTCGTCATGCGGCAGCCAGGGCAGGCCCTCGGCCGGCATGCAGTAGGTGCAGCGCAGGTTGCACTTGTCGGTCAGCGACACCCGCAGGTCGGTCGCGACCCGGCCGTGCGCGTCCGCGAGGGGAAGCGTGGCCGGCAGCGGCGGACGGGAGTCGGGGGCAGTCATGGGGTGCCAGTCTAGGCGGGGTCCCCACCGTGGGTGGAACCGCCCGTGCGAGGATCGGTCGCGACCCTGGCACGCGGCGGAAGGACCCCCCATGAGCGACGAGGCGACGAGCCTGCAGACCTGGCTCGACGAGCTGGCCGGCACCCTCGACACCGGTGGCTATGTGATGGACGAGGAATCCATCCACATCATCCTCGACCTGGCCCGCGACGCCGCGCGCAACGTCGTACGCCCGTCCGCTCCCCTCACCGCCTTCCTCGTCGGCATCGCGGTGGGCCGCGGCCAGTCGCTCGGCTCCGCCGCGGCGAAGGCCACCGAGCTCGCCCTGGCCAACGAGGACGAGGTCGCCCCGCCCGAGTGAGAAAGGCCACGCCCGCCGGCCCCACGACCGTCCGCCAACCCGCGTACAGTGGCCCGGTGCGAAGCCTCTGGAAGCGATGGGTCGCGCTGCTGGTCTTCGTGATCGTGCTGGCGGTGGCCTTCGTCAACCTCGGCGAGTGGCAGTTGAGGCGTCTCGACGAGAAGCAGCAGCGCAACGCCACGATCATCGCGAACCAGGCGCGGCCACCGGCCCCGTTCGAGGCCGTGTTCGGGCGACCGATCACCGACGACGACCAGTGGCAGCGCGTCACCGTCGAGGGCACCTACGACCCCGCCCACCAGTTCCAGGTGCGCTATCGCTTCAACAACCGTACGCCGGGCTTCGAGGTGGTCACGCCCCTGCGGGTGGCATCCGGTCAGACGGTCCTGGTGGACCGCGGCTTCATCGAGGTCCCGCGCGGGCAGGCGATCCCCGACGCCGCCCCGCCCCCGCCGGCCGGCAAGGTCATCGTCACCGGGCACGTGCGACGCAGCGAGATCGGCAAACCCAAGGCCGTCGACCCGGTGAACAACCAGGTACGCCTGGTCAATGCCCCGGCGATCGGGAAGGCACTCCCCTATCCGATCGTCGACGGCTACCTGTCACTCACCGAGTCACAGCCCGCCCAGCAGGGCGCGTTCGTCCCCGTGGCCCTCCCCGAGCTCAGCGAGGGACCCCATTTCTGGTACGCCGTCCAGTGGTTCCTGTTCACCGCGATCGGGCTGGTCGGCCTCGTGGTGTTCATCCGCGGCGACCTGGTGGAGCGGCGGAAGCTGCGGGCCGCGGCCGCCGCCAGACGAGATGACCGCGGCAGCAACGACACCGGCAGCGACGACACCGACGACACGAAGGGCTGACATGGATCTCGGACTGGACGACAAGGTCTTCCTGCTCACCGCGGCGAGCTCCGGGCTCGGCCACGCCACCGCCGAGCAGCTGGTGGCGGAGGGCGCGCGCGTCGTGCTCGTGGGTCGTCGCGAGGAACTCCTCGCCGAGCGTGTCGCGACCCTCGGTGACGATCGCGCCGCCGCGCTCCCCGGCGACCTGAGCGACCCCGCGCTGCCCGACCGCGCCTGTGCCCTGGCGATCGAGCGCTTCGGCCGCCTCGACGGCGCGCTCGTCAGCGTCGGCGGCCCGCCCCGCGGCGGCGTCCTCGACAACTCCGACGACGAGTGGCGCACGTCGTTCGAGTCGGTGTTCCTCGCCGCCCGGCGTACCCTCGCCGCCGTCGTGGAGCGCGCCACCGACGACGCCGCCATCGGGTTCGTGCTCTCGACGTCGTCGAAGTCGCCGCTGCCGACCATGGCGATCTCGAACGGGCTGCGCCCGGGCCTCGCCATGCTCGTCAAGCAGGCTGCCGACGAGCTGGGCCCGCGCCGCATCCGCGTCTTCGGGCTGCTTCCCGGCAGCGTCCACACCGAGCGCCTCGACGCCCTGCTGTCGGGCTCGGACGACAAGGAGGCCGCCCTCCGGTCGACGGCCGAGGGAATCCCGCTGCGCCGCCTCGGCCGTCCCGACGAGTTCGGCCGCGTGGCCACGTTCGCGCTGTCGCCCGCCGCGTCCTATCTCACGGGGTTCGTGCTGCCGGTCGACGGCGGCGCCATGCGGGCCCTCTGATCCGCCGCGCCCCGAGACCATGATCGCCGACGTCGTCGACGGGCTCACCTGCCCGACCTGCGGGGCGGCGTACGCGCTCGACGACCGCACGCTGGCCTGTGCCGCGGGCCATCGCGTCGATCTGGCCCGACAGGGGTACGCGAACCTCCTCGGCCGTGCCGCGCCGCCTCACGCCGACACGGCCGCGATGGTGCAGGCGCGCGCCGACTTCCTCGCCGCCGGGCACTACCGGCCGATCGTCGAGGGCATCCTGCAGGCTCTCGGCGCGTCCGCCGGCCGGGCACCCGCCACGGTCGTCGACGCCGGCGCCGGGCCCGGCCACTACCTCGCCGGGGTGCTCGACGCGCTCGGCCCCGACGCCCGCGGGATCGCCGCGGACATCTCCGCGCACGCCTGCCGCCGCGCCTCTCGCCTCCCCCGGGTGGGCGCGATCGTCGCGGACACGTGGGCCGGGTTGCCCGTGGCCGACGGGTGGGCCGACGTGGTGCTGACGGTGTTCGCGCCGCGCAACCTCGCCGACGCCGCGCGCATGCTGGCGCCCGGCGGACGGCTGGTCGTGGTCACGCCGCGGCCCGACCACCTCGCCTCGCTGCGCCGCGAGCGAGGCCTCCTGGAGGTCGAGCCCGACAAGTTGGGGCGGCTCGACGAGACTGCCGCTGCCCACCTGCGGTTGGTCCATCGGGCCGCCGTCACCGCGCCCCTCGACCTCGACGCCGACGCGGTCCGCGCCCTGGTCATGATGGGCCCGAACGCCTTCCACAGCAGGGATGCGACGGACCCGACCTGGGAACCCGCGTCGACCACCCTCGCGGTCGACGTCAGCGTCTTCGCCCGCTGAGCTGTCACGAAACGTCCCCAACTCACCCGAAAACCGGCCAGATCGGCCGTTCTCGCGGGTCGAGTGGCCATTTCGTGACACCCGAGCCGAAGGGCTCAGTCCTGCGCGTCCGCCGAGAGTTGGGTGCGGTGGAGCTCCGCGTACGCCCCGCCCGCGCCCACGAGCTCGGCGTGGGTCCCACGCTCGATGATGCGGCCGTGGCTGACGACGAGGATCTGGTCGGCGCCGCGGACGGTCGAGAGCCGGTGGGCGATGACGATCGACGTGCGGCCGGTCATGGCGTGGTCGAGCGCGCGCTGGACCGCGGCCTCGGAGGCCGAGTCGAGGTGGGCCGTCGCCTCGTCGAGCACGACGATGGGTGGCGCCTTCAGCAGCAGGCGCGCGATGGCCAGGCGCTGGCGCTCACCACCGGAGAGTCGATAGCCGCGCTCCCCCACCACGGTGTCGAGGCCGTCGGTCAGGTTCTCCACCAGGGCACGGATCTGGGCCGACTCGAGGACGGCCCACATCTCGTCGTCGGTCGCGCCCGGCTTCGCGTACGCCAAGTTCGCGCGGATGGTGTCGTGGAACATGTGGCTGTCCTGGGTGACATAGCCGACCTGGTCGCGCAGGCTCGCCATGCGCAGGTCGCGGACGTCGTCACCGCCGACGTGGACCGAGCCCGACGTCGCGTCATAGAGCCGCGCGATGAGGTGGGTCATCGTGGTCTTGCCCGACCCGGACGTGCCGACGAGCGCGACGGTCTGGCCCGGCTCGGCGCGCCACGACACGTCGAGCAGGACGGGCTCGTTCCCGCCGTCGGCGGTGCGGCCCGGCGATTCCAGCGAGGCCAGCGATTCCGCGGCCCGGTCGGGATAGGCGAACGTCACGTCGCGGAACTCCACCGACGCCTCGCCGGTCGCGTCCCGGGCGTCGGCGCGGTCGCGGATCGCCGGCTCGAGGTCGAGGACCTCGAACACCCGCTCGAAGCTCACGAGCGCCGACATCACGTCGACGCGCAGGTTCGTCAGCTGGGTCAGCGGACCATAGAGGCGTGCCAGGAGGCCGGCGAGCGCGGTCAGCGTGCCGACGGTGAGGGTGCCACCGATCGACATCCAGCCGCCGACGCCATAGACCAGCGCCGTGGCCAGGGCCGCGACGAGCGTCAGGGAGGTCATGAAGAACCGGCCGTTCATGGCGATGCGTACCGACACGTCCCTCACGGCGGCCGCGCGCTCGGCGAACGCCGCGTGCTCGGTGCGGTCGGTGCCGAACAGCTTCACCAGCAGGGCTCCCGACACGCTGAACCGCTCCGTCATCGTCGAGGACAGGTCGGCGTTCAGGGACATCTGGTCGCGCGTGAGGCCCGCCAGTCGTGCCCCCATGACCTGGGCGGGAATGAGGAAGATCGGCAGCAGCACGAGCGCGGCCAGCGTGAGCTGCCACGACAGCACGAGCATCGCGCCGAGCACGAGCACCAGCGAGATGATGTTGTTCACCGACGTCGACAGCGTGGAGGTGAACGCCTGCTGGGCGCCGATGACGTCGGAGTTGAGCCGCGAGACGAGCTTGCCGGTCTGGGTGCGGGTGAAGAACGCGAGCGGCATCGACTGGACGTGGTCGAACACCTGCGTACGCAGGTCATAGATCAACCCCTCGCCCAGCCGCGACGAGCACCAGCGCTGGGCCAGCGTGACGACCGCGTCGAGCACGGCGATGGCGGCAACCACAAGCGCCAGCTTCACCACGAGGTTTAGGTCGCGGCCCAGCACGCCGTCGTCGATGATGTCCTTCAGCAGCAGGGGCGGCAGCACGCCCAACACCGCGCCGAGGACGATCAGCACGAGGAAGCCGGAGATCAGCCCGGTGTAGGGACGACCGTACGCCGCCACCCGCCGGACGACGCCCGGCGCGAGGCGGTGGTGGATGACCGAGCGATCCTTGCGGAGGCCTCCCAGCATCCGGCCGCCGCCGGAGCCCTGGGACATCATCGAGGGGGCACTTATTTCTTCTTGCCCTTCTTGTCCTTCTTCTTCGGCTTGTCGGCCTTCTTGTCCTTCTTCTTGGGCTTGTCGTCCTTCTTGCCCCGGGACTTGTCCGCCTTCGCCTTCGCGTCGGCCTTCGCCACGGTCTTCTTGGGGTCGACCACGGGCACGACCGCCGCGTCAGCGGTTGGGGGCCCGTCGACCTTCGGGACGATCGCATCGACCTTCTTCGCGGCGGCGGAGCGCGTGCGCCTGGCGGGGGCAGACTTCGCCGGTGCGGGAGCAGACTTCGCCCGGGCACGGCGCGCTGCCGGTCTGGCAGCAAGCTCGGCGCGCACGGCCGCGACGCTCTCCTGGGTGGTCTGGCGGGCGGCGACAGCCTCTGCACCGCGGGTGGCGCCACCCCGCGTACGCAGTTCCACGCCGGATTCCTTCAGCAGGCCCTGGACGAACCCGTAGGACCGGCCGGTGTCGGTGGCCATGGACCTGATGGACTCCCCCGCCGCATAGCGGCGGGCGAGCTGGGCGACGAGCGCGTCGCGGTCGGCTCCCGTGATGCGGGCACCCCGCGGGGGACGTGCGGCGACCATCGGTGCTCCCTTCGTCGGTCGGGCCAGCCTAGCGCCTTGGAACTGACCCGTGGTGCAGGATCGCGGGTGATCTTGTGGGAACGGACTCAGAAGTGCGTGGTCGTCCAGGGGCGACCCAGCGCCCCGAAGACGGCGTGGGCGCGGTCGAGCGCGTCGGAGGTTCCGCGCAGGCGGCCCGCGGCGGCCAGTACGCGGGGTTCGACACCGCCGAGGATCAGGGGGGCGAGTTCCTCCGCACCGCAGGCCAGATCGGGCTCGCGATCCGTCGCGCGGGCCTGCGCGCGTCCGGCGTCGACCTCCACCTCCCAGGTTCCTCCGGCGTGGCCCAGCGGGTCGTCGACGGCGAGGACGAGGCGACCGGATTCCCCCGCGTACCCACGGGACTGGAGCACGGCCACCGGATCGAGCACGCGGAGCCAGAGCGCGTCCTTGCGGGCGGTGACGCGATATCCCCGCGGGTCGGCGAGAGCCCACGGCAGGACGTCGTCGAGCGGCGCGTCGCGCCACACGACCTTCTCCGACAGGTCGATCGAGGCGACGTGCGCCCACAGCGCCAGGTGGGCCTCGTCGGTGAGGGCGAGGAGCTCGCGGACGCGCAGGGTCTCGCGGCCCTCCTTCGCCGGAGCGTACGCGACCCACCCGTCGATGTCGCCGGAATCGCTGCTGTGGAAGGCGTTCCGCAGGGTGCGGTCGGCCTCCCCGGACTCGTGGTCGAACACGCCGGACACGCGGTCGGCATAGCCCGCCGAGCGGCCGATCGACCCGAACTGTGCGGCGTGGACGCGCTCGAACAGCTCGGCCCCCAGTCGGCTCGCGGTGTCGCGCTCGACGGCGACCACGCGGCCGCCGGGTCGCGTGCGCAGGCCGAAGCCGTGGGACGTGTGGACCTCGACCGCCTGGGCGAAGGTGGTCGGGCCGAACCCGAACCGGCCATAGATCGTGCCCTCGGTGACCGTCAGCGCCGCGACGGCGTGGCCGCGCTCGCGGGCCGCATCGAGCTCGTCCGTCATCATCGCCCTCAGCAGCCCGCGGCGGCGGTGGGTCGCCTGGACCGTCACGTCGGTGATGCAGGTGACGTCGATCGGCGCGTACCCGCCCACGTTCAGGGTCTTGTCGAAGGTGACGAAGGTCGCGACCGGGCCCGGGGCCGCGTACGCGGGGCTCTCGGTGTCATAGACGCCGCGCATGCGCCAGGCGTCGGCGACGGCCTCGTCGAGGGCGTGCTGGATGACCTTGTCGCTGAGGTCGGGGCCGACGAAGCCCTGGTGGACGACGCGGAGCCAGTCCACCGCCTCGGCGTTGGCGTCGCGGTCGGTCGTCGTGGCGGTGAAGGTGCGGTGTTCGAGGGTCACCCCGCCACCGTAGCCGTCAGGCGAGCGAGATGAGCTCCGCATATTCAGGACCCCAGTGGTCCTCGACGCCGTCGGGCAGGATCAGCACACGGTCGGGGTCGAGCGCCTCGGCCGCGCCGTCGTCGTGGGTGACGAGGACGACGGAGCCCGCATAGGTGCGGATCGCCTCGAGCACCTCGGCGCGCGACGCGGGGTCGAGGTTGTTGGTGGGCTCGTCGAGGAGCAGGACGTTGGCGCCCGACACCACGAGCATCGCCAGCGACAGTCGGGTCTTCTCGCCACCCGACAGCACCTTCGCGGGCTTCTCGACGTCGTCACCGGTGAACAGGAACGAGCCGAGGACCTTGCGTACGTCGGTGTCATTGAGGTCGGGCGACGCCGACACCATGTTCTGCAGCACGGTGCGCTCGGTGTCGATGGTGTCGTGCTCCTGCGCGAAATAGCCGATCCGCAGGCCGTGGCCGGGGACGACCTCGCCGGTGTCGGGCTGCTCGACGCCCGCGAGGATGCGCAGCAGCGTCGTCTTGCCGGCACCGTTGAGGCCGATGATGATGACCTTCGAGCCCTTGTCGATCGCGAGGTCGACGGCCATGAAGACCTCCAGCGAGCCGTAGGTCTTGCTCAGATCGCTGGCCTGCAAGGGGGTCTTGCCGCACGGGGCCGGCTCGGGGAACCGGATCGCGGCCACCTTGTCCTGCACGCGCTCGCCCTCGATGCCGGCGAGCAGCTTCTCGGCGCGCTTCGCCATCTGCTGTGCAGCAACGGCTTTCGTGGCCTTGGCGCCCATCTTGGCGGCCTGGGTGAACAGCTGGTCGGCCTTGCGCTCGGCGTTCATGCGCTCGCGCTTGCGCCGCTTCTCGTCGGTCTCGCGCTGTTGCAGGTAGCGCTTCCAGTTCATCGAATAGACGTCCAGCTCGGCGCGGTTGGCGTCGAGGTGGAACACCTTGTTCACCACGGAATCCAGCAGACCGGTGTCGTGGGAGATCATCACCACGGCGCCCGGATAGGTCTGCAGGAACCCGCGCAGCCAGTGGATCGAGTCGGCGTCGAGGTGGTTGGTGGGCTCGTCGAGGAGCAGGGAATCGGCGTCGGAGAAGAGGATGCGGGCCAGCTCGACGCGACGACGCTGGCCGCCCGACAGCGTACGCAGGGGCTGGGTGAGGATGCGCTCGGGCAGGTTGAGGTTCGACGAGATGCGCGCAGCCTCCGACTCGGCGGCATACCCGCCCGCGGCCTCGAACTCGGCCAACGCGCGCGAATAGCGGTCCATCGCCTTCTCGCGCGTGGCGGGGTCGTCGTCCGACATGCCGTCCTCGGCCGTACGCAGCCGCGTGACGATCTGGTCGAGCCCGCGCGCGGACAGGATGCGGTCGCGGGCCAGTTGCTCGAGGTCGCCGGTGCGGGGATCCTGCGGCAGGTAGCCGATCTTGCCGGTGCGCGTGACCTGCCCGCTCGCGGGCTGGCCGTCGCCGGCGAGGATGCGGGTCATGGTCGTCTTGCCGGCGCCGTTGCGGCCGACGAGGCCGACCTTCTCGCCCGGTGACACCTGGAACGAGACCGGGGACAGCAACAGGCGCGCTCCCGCGCGCACTTCAAGGTCTCGGACACTCAGCACCCGGCCATGATTCCGTACGCGGCGCGCTGCCCCAAATCCCCGCGTGCCGTCGAGCGATCCGTTGGCTGAGCGAGCGCAGCGAGTCGAAGCCGCAACACCCGGCGTTCCCTCAGCGGGGCCACGATCCGGGGCCCGTCCTGCGAGGCCGCCATCCGGGGCCGCCATCCGTATGGCGGCCGAAGGTGCGCATGACGGCCCGCATGCAGGCCGCCACGGGGACCAGGGGCCGCCTCGCGAATGACGGCCTGGAATGGCGGCCTGTGGTCCTGTGGTCGGCGGCGAGCGTAAGAACGGCCGTCGCCGTCCCCGCCCTGATTGGGTTCATGGACGATGTGCGCCGATAGACCATCTCGACCGCAATTTCACGGGTTGGACGATTGATCTACGCACATCGTCCACAGTTCGGTGCGGCAGCCCGTCGTATCCGTCGGGTCTGGCGAATCCGTCGGGTCTGGCGAAGTTGCCCGGCTCGTCGGCCCGTGCTGTCATTTGATTCAGGCCCGACAACCCGGGCCCCGGACGAGGGAGCCGTACCCGGACACGCGACAAGACGGCCACCAGGAGTGGACCATGGCGTGGATCGTCCTCATCATCTCCGGCCTGTTCGAGGCCGTCTGGGCAACAGCCCTCGACCGTTCGAACGGCTTCACCCGGTTCTGGCCCGTCGTGGTCTTCCTCATCGGGTCGGTGATCAGCGTCGGCGGCCTCGGCTGGGCGTTGAAGACCCTGCCGGTCGGGACGGCGTACGTGGTGTGGGTCGGCATCGGCGGCGTGACGACCGTGGCGTACGCGATGCTCACGGGGTCCGAGTCCGTGAGCGTGGCCAAGATCGTGCTGATCCTCGGGATCCTCGGCTGCGTGGCGGGGCTCAAGGCCCTCCACTGAGGTCGCCGTAGCGATCGACGAGCGCGGCGGCGCGGTCGCGAAGTCCGGTACGCAGCGCCTGCGGCGCCAGTGCTTCGGCGTCCGCGCCGAGCTGCCAGACCGCCCACGTGGCGTGCCGGAGATCCTCGAACATGACCTCGAGCCTGAGCCGGCCGTCGGGCTCCTGCCGCTCGTCGAGCACAGCCCGCGATGCCTCCAGCAGCGCTTCGCGGCACGCGGGCACGATCCTGATGACGGCCCTGAGGTGGTCCTCGGACAGGAATTGCGCGGCCCGGTCGCGCCAGAGGCGGTCGAGATCGACCCGGGCCGGACGCCGGGCGGCGTCGGCCAGCACCTCGACCTCGATGATCCGGGAGAGCCGGAACGTGCGGTCCTCGCCGTCACGAAGGGCCAGCAGGTAGGTGTGACCCCGCACGGTCACGAGACCGATCGGGTCCACCGTGTGTGACTTCGTGGCCCTTCCGGGCGCCGCATAGGCGAAGTGCAGTCTCCGCCCCGCGAGCACGGCCCTGCGCACCTCGGCCACCAGCGGTTTGCTGACCTCGTCGACCGTCTGGCGCCGGGAGAGCAGGTCGGTCTCCGGCTCGACCAACAGCCGCTGGGAGGCGTCGCCGACGCCCACGCGGTGGCCTTCCGGCAGCGCGTCGACCACCTTCCGCATCGCGGAGGCGAGGGCCGACCCGAGCCCGAAGGCGCGTTCGCCGCTGCCCGATCCTGCGGTCAACAGGGCGAGGGCCTCGTCGTGGTTCAGACCGGTGAGCTCGGTGCGGAAGCCGGGGAGCAGGGCGAATCCTCCGTGCCGACCGCGCTCCGCGTACACCGGCACTCCCGCCGTGGAGAGGGCCTCGATGTCGCGAAGCACGGTCCGGGGCGAGACCTCGAGCTCGGCGGCGAGCGCGTCGGCCGTCATGCGGCCGCGCTGGCGCAGCAGCAGCACGAGGGAGACCAACCGATCGGCGCGCACGACGAAACTCTAGGAGAAAATCTGACACAGGGTGTCAGGTTTCGACACGAGGCTGGGCGGACGCACACCACCACAGCGAACGGAGCAGCAATGGAGCGCACAGCAATCAACCCGGTGACCTGGTCCAAGGAGATGGGCTTCAACCAGGGCGAGCTCGTGTCAGGCGAGTCCCGCACCCTGTACATCTCCGGGCAGACCGCGATGACCGGCGACGGCCAGCCCGCCCACGAGGGCGACATGGGGGCGCAGCTCGCCCTCGCGCTGGACAACCTCGAGGCCGTCCTCTCCGACGCCGGCATGTCGCTCGCGAACCTCGTGCGGCTGAACGTCTACACGACCGACATCGATGCCCTCTTCCCCCACTACGGGGTGCTGGCGGGCCGACTCGGAGCGCGCCGCGCCGCGCCGGCGACGACCATGCTCGGTGTGACGAGGCTCGCGATCCCCGGCCAATTCGTCGAGCTCGAGGGCACGGCGGTCGACTAGGTCCTCACCCGGGCGAAGACCCACGGACTCACTCGTCGACCATTCCGAAAGCCGCGATCCGCGCCCCCACCTCCCGCAGCGCGGCGCGCAGCTCGACCGGCTCGACCACCTCGAGCTCGGCGCCGAGGTCGAGGGCGGCCAGGGCAAGGTGCCGCGCGATCGCCGCCATGTCGTCGGCGCCCGCCCGCACCTCGGTGACGCCCTCGGCCACCTCGGTGAGCGTGGCGTGCCATCGTGTCACCCGCTTCTCGACCTCGGCGAGCGGCGCGTGGAGGCGCACGACGGCGTTGACCGGCCAGACGGGCGTGGCCATGGCCCGGCGTACGTGCTCGGCGGGGTCGGGCGAGGGCCGCGCCGGGAAGCGGAACGTGGTGACGTGGAGGTCGGCCATGCGGTCCAGCCTGAAGGTGCGCCAGTCGTCGCGGTCGCGGTCGAAGCAGAAGAGATACCAGAGGCGGCCCGTGGTGAGGAGCCGGACGGGCTCGACATCGCGCTCGGCCGGCGCACGGCCCGGCGTGGCGTAGGTGAACCGCACGCGTACGCCGTCGCTCGTCGCGCGGGCCAGCCGCGCGAGCACGTCGGCGTCGGCGCGGGGCACGCCGGTCAGGTCGAGCGTGGCCGTCGACGCGTCGATGGCGCGCACCACCGGCACGAGCCGGCCGGGCAACACCTGCTCGAGTTTGGTCAGCGCCCGCAGCGCCTGCTCCTCGATGCCGCTGACAGCTCCGGCCGCGGCCTGCCGGAGGCCCACCGCGACCGCGACGGCCTCGTCGTCGTCCAGCACCAGCGGCGGCAGGCGCGTGCCGCGGCCGAGGCGATAGCCGCCCTCGGCACCCTGCTCGCCGGTGACGGGATAGCCCAGCGTCCGCAGGCGGTCGACGTCGCGTCGGACCGTGCGCGTCGTGACGCCGAGCCGATCGGCGAGCTCGGTCCCGCTCCACACGGCGCGCGACTCCAGCAGGCTCAGCAGGGAGAGCACGCGATAGGTCGGATCGGTCATGGACCAAGGCTGCCAGACACTGCGGACAGGATCTGTCCTAGCCGGGGTCGACAGTGAAGACATGAGCACACACGAGATCACCCAGGCCGCCCTCGACCAACTCGACCACCACTGGACGACCCAGCTGCGTCCACGGCTCGACGGGCTCACCGACGACGAATACCGCTGGGAGCCCGTTGCCGGCGCCTGGAACGTCCACCCGATGGGCACCGGCGCCACGCCGATGGCCGCCGGGGCCGGCGACATCGAGATCGACTTCGCGTTCCCCGAGCCCACCCCGCCCCCGGTCACCACGATCGCGTGGCGGCTCGGCCACGTGATCGTCGGAGTGTTGGCGATGCGCAACGCCGACCACTTCGGACACCCAGAGACGTCCTACCAGGCGTGGGACTACGCCGGCACGGCCGACGGCGCCCTCGACCAGCTCGACGAGCAGTACGCGCGGTGGGTCGCCGGCGTACACGGGCTCGACGTCGAGGCGTTGGCCCGGCCGTGTCACGAGGGCGAACCGGGCGGCCCCTACTTTGAACTGCCCATGCTCGACCTCGTGCTCCACATCAATCGCGAGGTCATCCACCACGGCGCGGAGATCGCGCTGCTCCGCGACCTGTACGCGCACCGCTGACCCCACCTCACCCCACCCCCGCAGAACCCAACCCCACCAGGAGATCCCATGTTTCCCGCCATCCACACCGAGTCCGAAACCTACGTCGGCTACATCTCCGAGATGCTCGACGGCATCCGAAACTCCGCGCACGGCCTCACCGACGACCAGGCGCGCGAGACCCCCTGCCGGTCGACGCTGTCGATCGGCGGCATCATCAAGCACTGCACGTGGGTGATGGCGACCCAGATCGGTCGACGGCGGAGCGAGTCCGGCACCGCGGAGGGCGCGAAGGAGTTCATGTCGAGCTTCATGGCGGCTCCCGACGAGACGATCGACGCCCTGCTCGCCCGGTTCGACGAGACCCGGATCGCCTATCTGCAGGCGATCGCGGGCCTCGACCCGGACGCCGAGATGACCGTCGCGCCGAAGCCGTGGGAGGACATCCTCGAGCCCACGCAGGCTTCCACCCGGCTGCTGCTCGCCCACCACATCGACGAGTTCGGCCGCCACGCGGGCCACGCCGACATCATCCGCGAGCAGGTCGACGGCGCTGACGCCATGGGCCTGCGGTTCGCGGTCGAGGGGCGCGATGGCAACGCGTACATCACCCCGTGGCGACCGGTTGGGGCTACTTCGGGCGCTTGAGCGAGACCTGCTCGCCGAACGTCGTGTAGCGCGATCCGGACAGCCGGGCCATCGGGTCGAGCACCGACTCGACGGGCCGGTCGCCGTTCATGGCCTCCTCCGCGACGGCGGCGTGCACGACGCGGCCCAGCACGATGAAGGAGTCACCGACCGGGATCACCTGCTCCAGCACACATTCCAGAACGGCCGGCGATCCGCCCACCCGTGGCGGACGGACGCGTACGCTGGGCTCCTCGGTCAGCCCTGCGTGCGCGAACTCCGACTCCCCGTGCGGCAGGGACGCCGACGTGGCGTTCATCGCCTCGAGCTGCGAGCGCGAGGCGAGGTTGACCACGAACTCGCCGGTCGCCTCGATGTTGGTCAGCGAGCCCTTGCGTCCGACCGAGGTGAACTGGACGATCGGGGGCTCGCCCGAGGCGACGGTGAAGAACGAGTGGGGCGCGAGGTTCGGACGCCCGTCGGCGTCGACGGTGCTGACCCACGCGATGGGGCGCGGGATCACCAACCCTGTCAGCAATCGATAGGGCTCCGGTGCCGCCAGCTCGGCGACCGCGATTTCACGCATCGTCATGGGTTCACGCTAACCCACGCCCCACGCGTACGTCCGACAACGGCATCAGGACACGTTGTCGTGGTACGCCGCGTCGCGCGTCTCCTGGGCCGGCGCCAGGCCGATGATCGTGGTGATGGCAGCGGCGACCACATAGAGACCGACATACCAGATCTTGCCGCCGTTGAGCTGCCACAGGGCGACGAGCGCGAACGGCGCGGGACCGGCGCCGACGACCGACGCCATGTTGTAGGCGATGGCCGATCCGGTGTAGCGCACGTTCGACGGGAACAGCTCCGGCAGGTACGCAGCCATCGGCCCGTAGGTCAACCCCATCAGGGAAAAGCCGATGACCAGACCGGCGAGGGCACCGTGGCGGCCGGCGTTGAAGATCGGGTGGAGGGCCAGTCCGTACGCGGCGATCAGCACGGTCACCCCCAGCAGCATGCGGCGGCGTCCGAGCTTCTCCGCGAGCGGTCCGGAGACCACGGTGAAGATGCCGAAGAACACCACGGCCAGGATGAGGAACGTCAGGAACTCGGTGCGCGCGAAGCCCAGGCCGGGGGTGAAACCGGCCGGGTTGAACGGCTTGCCGGCCTTGGCGGCGGCGGCCGCTGCCTTCTCGACGATGTTCGGCGCGGTGCCGTAGGTCAGCGTGAACGCCGTCATCATGTAGAAGATCACGTAGGTCGCGACCATGATGATCGTGCCGAGGATGAGCGGCTTCCACGAGGTCTTCAGCACGCGCGCGAGCGGCAGCTTCACGACCTGGTTCTCGTCGAGCACCTTCTGGAACGACGGGGTCTCGATGAGCTGGAAGCGGACATAGAGGCCGACCGCGACGAGGATCGCCGACACCAGGAACGGGATGCGCCAGCCCCACGCGCTGAACGTGGCGGCGCTCATGTTCTGGTTCAGCAGGAGGAACAGCAGGTTCGACAGCAGGAAGCCGATCGGCGCACCCAGCTGCGGGAATGTGCCGTAGATGGCGCGTTTGCCCTCCGGGGCGTTCTCGGTGGCCAGCAGCGCCGCGCCCGACCACTCACCGCCAAGACCGATGCCCTGCGCGAAACGCAGCACCACAAGGAAGAGCGGCGCGAGGATCGACCAGCCGGGCGTGTGTGCGGTCGGGAGGCAGCCGATGAGGAACGTGCCGATGCCCATGACCAGCAGGCTCGCCACGAGCGTCTTCTTGCGCCCGATCCGGTCGCCGTAGTGGCCGAAGATCAGCGAGCCCAACGGGCGCGCGAGGAAGGCCACGCCGAACACCGCGAAGGACGCGAGAAGCTCGGTGGTGGGGTTCTTGGACGGGAAGAACAGGCTCGGGAAGACGAGCGAGGCGGCGGTGCCGTAGGCATAGAAGTCGAAGAACTCGATCGTGGTGCCCACGAGGCTGGCAGTGAGGACACGCTTCGGCGAGTTCGGGTTGTGTCCCGTCTCGATCCTCGGCGGCAACTCGGCGGTGTCGGTCATGGGTGCTCCTGGTGCGGCGGGGTGTGCCAGATGTGGCGGGCACAGGCTAGGGGCGGTCTCACGCTTCGAGAGGTGTGGGCCACATTCTGGTACGCCTGACAAGACGCGGCCGCGCGTTCGGCCTAGCCGAGGGCCAGGCGTACGCCCAGCGCCAGCATGATCACGCCGATGACGATGTCGAACACCTGCCAGGCGCGCGGCTTGGCGAAGACGCCGCCGAGGGCCCGGGCCCCGAACCCCAGGCCGGCGAACCAGACGATGCTGCCGGTCCCGGCCCCGACGGCGAAGGCCCAGCGGTGGCCCGCGTACGCGTTCGCCACCGAGCCGAGCAGCATCACGGTGTCGAGATAGACGTGGGGGTTGAGCCAGGTGAAGGCCATCGCCGTGAGCACCGCGCGGCGCAGCGAGATGCCGGCCCCCGTGGTGTCGGTCGTCAGCTTCTCGCTCGACAACGCGCGCCGGAAGGCCAACAGGGCATAGACGATGAGGAACGCCGCGCCGGCGAACCGGATGACCGTCACCAACCACGGCACGCCCTCGATGAGGGCGCCGACGCCCGCGACGCCGGCCGCGATCAGCACGAGGTCCGAGAGGGCGCAGATGGCGACCACGGGCAGCACGTGCTCGCGGCGCAGGCCCTGGCGCAGCACGAAGGCGTTCTGGGCGCCGATGGCCACGATGAGGGACAGGCCGAAGCCCAGCCCGGCGAGGGCGGCGAGGACGGATGCGGTGGTCATGGCACCCACGCTAGGCGCCCCGAATGGTGTCGTCCAACTGAAGATTCTTCACCACCTTTAGCATTGCTTCATGAGCGATTTCGACTCCGCCCACCTCGCCACCCTCGTCGCGGTCGTCGACGAGGAGTCGTTCGAGGGGGCCGCGTACGTGTTGGGGATCTCCCCGTCCGCTGTCTCACAACGGATCCGCGCGCTCGAGGAGGCGGTCGGTCGCGCGGTCGTGCGGCGTACGCGCCCCGTCGAGCCGACCGAGTCGGGGCGCGTGCTCCTGCGGCTGGGGCGCCAGGAGGCGCTGCTCCGCGCCGACGCCCTGACCGAGCTGGGGCAGGGATCGGTCCGCACGGTCATCACCCTGGTGATCAACGCCGATTCCCTGTCCACGTGGGCGCTCGAACCGCTGCAGCGCGTCGCACGCGAGCTGCCCGTGGTCTTCGACGTGCGACGCGAGGACCAGGACCAGTCGACCGCTCCCCTGCGGGACGGCACCGCCATGGCCGCGGTCACCTCGGTGTCCGAGCCCGTGCCCGGATGCCGGGTCACGCGGCTGGGGGCGATGGCCTACCGTCCCATGGCGACGCCCGAGTTCGTGGACCGCTGGTTCGGCGACGGCATCACGCCCGAGGCGCTCGCGGACGCCCCGGTCGTGAACTTCGACCGGTCCGACGACCTGCAGGCGCGGTGGATGCGGCGCCGGACCCGGCGACGGCTCGACCCGCCCGTCCACTACGTGCCGGAGTCCACGACGTACGCGGCCGCCGTCCGCCTCGGGCTCGGCTGGGGCATGATCCCGACGCGCCAGGCGACCGGAGGTCTGGTCGAACTCGTGGCGGGCGAGGCGATCCGCGTGCCGCTGTTCTGGCAGCAGTGGAAGCTCGAATCCCCCACCCTCGACGCCGTCGGGCGGGCGTTCGCCGAGGCGGCGCGGAGCGGGTTGGACTGACGGAGGGCGATCAGCTCACCACGACTCGCCGCCGCCGCCCCCGCTGGGCGTCGGTCCGAGATCGGCGACGTTGCCCTGGGTGGACGCGGGCTCGCCGAGGATCTCCGCGTACCGCTCGCGCAGCGCCTCCCAGCCGTACGCGAGGGCGTCGGCTCCGACGACGCGCGGCACGTCGAGCCCCTGGGCGAGGCCCTCGAGCACGGCGAGGCAGACGTGCCACCCGGCCGCGTACAGCGGCGCCTCGGAGGGCTCGTCGAACGCCTCCTGGAGGCCGAGCTGCGCTGTCGGTCCGAGGTCGACGACGCCCCAGCGCACGAGGTGGTCACCCCACCGGTGGACCAGGGCGTTGGGCGCGTCGACCACCTCGACATCGGCCGTGACGGGATCCTGGCCCGGCGACTCGGTCGACAGGACGGGTCCGGTCTCGGTGAGCGGGCGCTCGGGGACGATCGGCGACCAGCGCGCCAACTCGGCCGGGTCGGTGACCTTCGCCCACAGCCACGCGGCGTCGACCGGGAGCTCCCGCACCATGGTGAGGAGGAGCCGGCCCTCGACGCGGTCGAGCGAGGCCTGGGGCGGACGGGCGTCGATGAGGTCCTGGATTCGGGAGTCCATGGGGCTCAGTATGCCGATCGACGATCCTGACGCCCCAGCATCTCGTGAAGGCATCGGCGGGCCGCAGGGCCGCGTACGCGCAGGTCGTCTCGTGTGCGCGGGTTGTGTCGACACGCCGAACGCAGAACGCAACCTGCGCAGCGGTGTGCACAAGTTGCGTTCTGAGGGCGGAGCCCGACGTCAGGGGTGAGTCAGACGTTGAAGCCCAGCACCCGCAGCTGGTCGCGGCCGTCGTCGCTGATCTTCTCCGGCGTCCACGGCGGCATCCAGACCCAGTTGATCGCCGAGCGCGTCGTGAGATCGGCGAGCGCCGACGAGACCTGGTCCTCGATCACGTCGGTCAGCGGGCAGGCCGCTGACGTCAGCGTCATGTCGACCGTCACCGAGTGGTCGTCGTCGACGTGGAGGCCATAGACGAGGCCGAGGTCGACGACGTTGATGCCGAGCTCGGGGTCGACGACGTCCTTCAGCGCCTCGGTGATCTGCTCGACGTCGGGCTTGTCACCGGCGGGCGTGACGGCGGGTTCGTCGGGCAGGGTGTCCTTGACCAGGTCGGACGGACGCTGGTTCGCCGCCTCCTCGGCCCGGTCGGACTGGGTGTGGTGGTCGCCCTCGGCGGCCTCGAGATTCGTGGTCGCCTCGGGAGCGTGGGTCATCTCAGGGTTCTGGGTCATCTCAGGACTCCTTCTCGGTGGTCGATCCGGCACCTACGGATGCCTGGGCGACGGCGTCCTTGAACGCCGACCACCCGAGCAGGGCGCACTTCACGCGCGCCGGGAACTTCGCCACTCCAGCGAACGCGATCGCGTCCTCGAAGCGGTCCTCGTCGGGCTCGATGCGGCCCTTCGACTGCATCATCTCGCGGAACTCGTCATGCAGCTCCAGCCCGTGGGTCACGGGGTGGCCGATGACCAGATCGGTCATCACCGACGTCGACGCCTGCGAGATCGAGCAGCCCACGCCGTCATAGGACACGTCGGCGACCCGCCCGTCCTCGACGTGGACGCGCAGCGTCAACTCGTCGCCGCAGCTGGGGTTCACGTGGTGCACCTCGGCCTCGAACGGCGTACGCAGCCCGCTGTGATGCTTCTCGCGATAGTGGTCCAGGATGATCTCCTGATAGAGCTCCTCGACATTCACGTCGCAATCACCTTCCCCGGAAGAACTTGATGGTGTACGCGAGCCCGTCGACGAGGGCGTCGACCTCGGCGCGCGTGGTGTAGAGGTAGAACGAGGCGCGCGTCGACGACTGCACGCCGAGCCGCTCGTGGAGCGGTCGGGCACAGTGGTGTCCGCCGCGCACCGCGACCAGCTTCGAGTCGAGGAGCTGCGACACGTCGTGGGGGTGGATGTCGTCGAGCGTGAACGACACCGCTCCCCCGCGCTCCACCGCCTCGGCCGGGCCGAGGATCCTCAACCCGGGAAGGGATTTCAGGCCCTCGAGCGCGTACGCGGTGATGTCGGCCTCGTGGGCCGCGATCGACTCCATGCCGAGCGCGGACAGATAGTCGACCGCCGCGCCGAGGCCCGCGGCCTGGGCGATCGGCGGCGTGCCGGCCTCGAAGCGGTGGGGCGGCGGGGCGAACGTCGAGCCCGTCATCTTCACGACCTCGATCATCTCGCCGCCGCCGAGGAACGGCGGCAGCTCGGCGAGGAGGTCATAGCGGCCCCACAGCACTCCGATGCCGGTCGGGCCGACCATCTTGTGGCCGGTGAAGGCCACCAGGTCGGCGCCCAGCTCGGCCACGTCGGTGGGGACCTGCGGCACGGCCTGCGACGCGTCGACCACCATCGTGGCGCCGACGGAGTGGGCCTGGTCGGCGATCTCGCGCACGGGGTTCACGGTGCCGAGCACGTTGGACACCCACGTGACCGACACGATCTTCGTGCGCTCGTTGATGATCCCGTCACGGCGGGCGGCGTCGAGGTCGAGCCGACCCTCGTCGGTGATGTCGAACCATCGCAGGGTCGCGCCCGTGCGCTCGCACAACATCTGCCACGGCACGATGTTGGAGTGGTGCTCCATCACCGAGATGACGACCTCGTCGCCGGGGCCGAGCCGCGCGCCCAGCGAGTGGGCACAGAGGTTCAGCGCCTCGGAGGCGTTCTTGGTGAACACGACCTCCTCGGACTGCGCGGCGCCGATGAACGCGGCCACCTTCGCGCGGCCGCCCTCGAACGCGTCGGTCGCCTCGGCGCCCAGCAGGTGCATGGCGCGAGCCACGTTGGCGTTGTGGTCGCGATAGTGCTCGGCGATCGCGTCGATCACCGCGAACGGCTTCTGCGACGTGTTCGCGGAGTCGAGATAGACGACCGGCCGGCCGCCCGACTCCCGGCTGAGGATCGGGAAGTCGCGGCGTACGGCCTCGACGTCGAACCCCGGGCCGCCGACCCGATCGCCCGCGGGCAGGCTCACGTCGCCGAGCTCCTCCGTGAGGGGGATCTCGGGGTTGGCGGCCTGGGGTGCGGACGGATCAGGCATTCGCGCGGGCCGCCTTCACGTACTTGTCGTAGCCCTCCGCCTCGAGCTGGGTCGCGAGCTCGGCGCCGCCCTGTTCGGCGATGCGGCCGTCGACGAAGACGTGGACGTAGTCGGGCTTGATGTAGTTCAGGATGCGCGTGTAGTGGGTGATCAGCAGCACGCCGCGATCGCCCTGCGCCGAATAGCGGTTCACGCCGTCGGAGACGATGCGCAGCGCGTCGATGTCGAGGCCGGAGTCGGTCTCGTCGAGCACGGCGAAGCGCGGGTTCAACATCTCGAGCTGGGCGATCTCGTGGCGCTTCTTCTCGCCGCCGGAGAAGCCCTCGTTGACCGAGCGCTGGGCGAACGACTTGTCGAGGTTCACGCGCTCCATGGCCTCGTTGACCTCCTTGACGAACGTGCGCAGCTTCGGCGCCTCGCCGTCGAGGGCGGTCTTCGCGGTGCGCAGGAAGTTCGACACCGAGACGCCGGGAACCTCGACGGGGTATTGCATCGCGAGGAACAGGCCCGCGCGGGCGCGCTCGTCGACCGACATCTCGAGGATGTCCTCGCCGTCGAGCAGCACGCGGCCGCCCGTCACGTCATATTTCGGGTGGCCGGCGATCGAGTACGCCAGCGTCGACTTGCCGGAGCCGTTCGGCCCCATGATCGCGTGGACCTCGCCGGAGTTGATCGTGAGGTCGACGCCCTTGAGGATCTCCTTCGCACCCTGCTCGGTGTTGACGGACACGTGGAGGTCGATGATCTCGAGCTTGGTCATGGCTATCAGGCTTCCTGGGAGTTCGTGGTGGTGGACTGCGCGGGGTCGAGGGGGTCGGTCCCCTCGCGGTGGGATGGCGTGCCGACCGTCTGGGCGAGCTCGGTCTCGATGGCCTCGAGGAGCTTCTCCTCGACGGCGGGCACGCCGATGCGGCGGATGATGTCGGCGAAGAAGCCGTGGACGACGAGGCGGCGCGCCTCGGTCTCGTCGATGCCGCGGCTGCGCAGATAGAACAGCTGCTCGTCGTCGAAGCGGCCCGTGGTGGACGCGTGGCCGGCACCCGCGATCTCGCCGGTCTCGATCTCGAGGTTCGGCACGGAGTCGGCCTGGCAGCCGTCGGTCAGCACGAGGTTCTTGTTGGACTCGTAGGTCTCGATGCCCTCGGCCACCTTGCGGATCAACACGTCGCCGACCCACACCGAATGGGCCTTCTGGCCCTGCAGCGCGCCGCGGTAGTCGACGTTCGACTTCGTGTGGGGCTGGTTGTGGTCGACGAACAGGCGGTGCTCGATGTGCTGGCCGGCGTCGACGAAATAGAGCCCGTACTGCTCGATCGAGCCGCCGGGGCCGGCATAGTCGGCGGACTCGACGACGCGGACGAGGTCGCCGCCCAGCGAGACCGACACGCTCTTGACCTCGGCATCGCGCCCGACGGTGAACGACGTCTGGCCGGTGTGGACGGCGTCGTCGGCCCAGTCGGCGATCGACACGAACGTCACCTGGGCGCCGTCGCCGACGACGACCTGGGTGAGGTTCGCGTACGTCGCCGAGCCCGTGTGGCGCAGGGCGATCGTGGCGCGGGCGTGGCTGCCGACCGTGAACACGACGTGGCTGTGCACGACGTCGTCGACCGAGGCGCCCGCCAGGTCGATGACGACCGGCTCGGCCAGCTCGGCGTTGGCCGGCACGTCGACGCGTACGGCGCCGCCCGCGTGGGCGGCAGCCATGGCCGCCAGCCGGTCACCGGGCGCGCGGCCACCGAGCGTACGCGCCGTGTCGGCGTCGATCTCGGTGACCGTGACGCCCTGCGGGACCTGGGCGTTCCACTGCAGACGAGCGCCGGTGCCGTCGGCCTCGAGCAGGCCGCGGAGGCGCTTCAGCGGCGTGAACCGCCAGATCTCCTCGCGGCCCTTCGGGACCGCATGGTCGGCCAGGTCGTACGACGGCGTGGGGTGCAGGTGGGACGGGATCGAGGTCTCGACCGCCTGCGCCACGTTGGGCTTGGTGTCCACGGACAAGGTGGGATTCTCTTTCTGGGTTGAGGTTCGGGGCTTCGACTCGCTGTGCTCGCTCAGCCAACGTGTGACCGAACCGGCGTCAGCCGACGGCGCCTTCCATCTGCAGTTCGATCAGGCGGTTGAGCTCCAGCGCGTACTCCATCGGGAGCTCCTTCGCGATGGGCTCGACGAAGCCGCGCACGATCATCGCCATGGCCTCGTCCTCCTCCATGCCGCGCGACATCAGATAGAACAACTGGTCGTCGGACACCTTCGAGACGGTGGCCTCGTGGGCCATCGACACGTCGTCCTCGCGGACGTCGACGTAGGGGTAGGTGTCGGAACGCGAGATCTGGTCGACCAGCAGCGCGTCGCACTTCACGGTCGACGCCGAGTGGTGGGCGCCCTCCTGGACCTGCACGAGGCCGCGGTAGGACGAGCGGCCGCCGCCGCGCGCGACCGACTTCGAGATGATCGAGCTCGACGTGTAGGGCGCGCAGTGGACCATCTTCGAGCCCGCGTCCTGGTGCTGCCCCTCGCCCGCGAAGGCGATCGAGAGGGTCTCACCACGGGCGTGGGCGCCCATCATGTAGACGGCCGGATATTTCATCGTGACCTTGGAGCCGATGTTGCCGTCGATCCACTCCATCGTCGCGCCCTCCTCGCAGGTGGCGCGCTTGGTGACGAGGTTGTAGACGTTGTTCGACCAGTTCTGGATGGTCGTGTAGCGGCAGCGCGCGTTCTTCTTCACGATGATCTCGACCACGGCCGAGTGGAGCGAGTCGGACGAATAGATCGGCGCGGTGCAGCCCTCGACGTAGTGCACGTAGGCGCCCTCGTCGACGATGATCAGCGTGCGCTCGAACTGGCCCATGTTCTCGGTGTTGATGCGGAAGTACGCCTGCAGCGGGATCTCCACGTGGACGCCCTTCGGCACATAGATGAACGAGCCGCCCGACCACACCGCGGTGTTCAGCGCCGAGAACTTGTTGTCGCCCGTCGGGATGACGGTCGCGAAATACTCGGCGAAGAGCTCCGGGTGCTCCTTCAGCGCGGTGTCGGTGTCGAGGAAGATGACGCCCTGGCGCTCGAGCTCCTCGTTGATCTGGTGGTAGACGACCTCCGACTCGTACTGCGCCGCGACGCCGGCCACCAGGCGCGCCTTCTCGGCCTCGGGGATGCCGAGCTTGTCGTAGGTGTTCTTGATGTCCTCGGGCAGGTCGTCCCAGGTCTGGGCCTGCTTCTCCGTGGAGCGGACGAAGTATTTGATGTTGTCGAAGTCGATCTCGTCGAGCTCGGCGCCCCACGTCGGCATCGGCTTGCGGTCGAAGAGCTTCAGGCCCTTCATCCGCAGGTCGAGCATCCACTGGGGCTCGCTCTTGAGCGCGGAGATGTTGCGTACGACGCCTTCGTTCAGGCCGCGCTGCGCCGTGGCGCCGGCGGTGTCGGTGTCGTGCCAGCCCCACGCATATTTGCCCAGGGCCTCCAGGTGCTCGTCCTGGGTGACCTCGGTCTCGGGACGGTCGATCTGGGTCATGTCAGCCCTTCCGGTTGTCGGTGCGGGCACGCACCGGGATGGTCGTTCCATAGGTGCCCCCGGGGCCGGGGGCGATCTTCGGGATGTGGGTCGTGCAGACACCGTCGCCGTGGGCGATGGTGGCGAGCCGCTGGACGTGGACGCCCAACAGCTCGGAGAACAGGCGCGTCTCGGCCTCGCACAGCTGGGGGAACTGCTGGGCGACGTGGGCCACCGGGCAGTGGTGCTGGCACAGCTGGTCGCCGAGGTGGGCGGGCTTCGTCGACGCGACATAGCCGTCGTCGCTCAGCGCCTCCGCCAGGATCTCGACCGGGTTGCGCTCGGGATCGGCGGCGCGCAGCGTCTGATAGCGCTGCTCGACCTCGCGTACGCGGGCACTCGCCAACTCGTTGACCGCGGCGTCGCCGCCGGCGCGCGCCAGCTGGGCCAGCGCGGCGATGGCGAGGTCGTCGTACGCCTGGTGGAACGAGGCCCGGCCGAGGTCGGTCAGGGCGAAGATCTTCGCCGGACGGCCGCGCCCACGCGCGCCATAGACCCGCTGCTCGCGCGCCTCGAGGTGACCCTGCTCGATGAGGGTGGTGGTGTGGCGCCGGATCGCGGCAGACGTCAGGCCCAGTCGATCGGCCAGCGCGGCCGCCGTGGACGGGCCGTGCTGCATGATCGACTGGGTCACGCGCTGCCGGGTGGATGCGTCGTCGTGGCTCGCATCGGCCCCGGGCACGCCAACGGCGTCGGGTTCCTGCATGCTTTTCACAACGCCATTCTTGCGTTAATTAATCCAGAGTCAACGAAGGTGTGCCTAAGTGACCGCCGGGGCGCGGGCGCGCGCGGTCAGTCGTCCCCGAGCAGCGCCTCGATCTCCTCCTCCGCCTGGCGCACGATGGCCCGCATGCGGTCCTCCGCCAGTCGTGACTCGCCGCGCTGGATCGCGACCGCGGTGTCGAGGTGGAGCTTGCGGGCCTCGTCGGCGACGCGCAGGATGAGCCCCAGCCCGTGACGGCCCGTCAGCTGCTCGGCGACCACGTGGTCGAGCCGGGCGAACATGTCGTTGCGCGAGGCGCGCAGGATCAGTGCGTGGAACTCGATGTCGGCGTCGAGGTAGGCCGGGAGGTCGTCGGCGTGGGCGCAGGCCTCCATCTCGCCGGCCAGGACCGTCAGCCGACGCCCCTCCTCCGGCGTGCGCCGAAGGGCGGCCAGCGAGGCCGCCACGGGTTCGATCGCCTCGCGGAGCTGGGTGAGCTCGAGGATCTGCTGGTTGCGCCCCTCCGAGGCGAGTCGCCAGCCGATCACGCGGGGGTCGAACGCGTTCCAGGAGCCAGACTGCTGGACGGTCACCCCGACACGACGGCGGCTCGCGACCATGCCGAGGGTCTCCAGCACGCGCAGGCACTCCCGCATCGACGAGCGGGAGGCCCCGAACTCGGCCTCGAGGTCCTCGGCCCGATGGACGCTCCCCTCGGCGAGGCCCGAGCGTACGATGGCCAGACCGAGACGATCGACGATCGCGTCGTGGCGCGCCGGGGTGGGGAGCTCGGAGGCGGGGCTGAGGGTGACGCCCATCGTAAGCCTTTCGTAATATGTATCAGGCGGATCGATCTTGATAAGTCATACATTAAACCCTAGAGTTCTTCAGCAACAGCGGTAGCAACGGTGCGCCGCGACAGAACGGAGAACGTGATGACGACTCATCGTTTCGCACGAGGGGGCGCCGTGCTCGCCTCCCTCGTCGCCGGCAGCCTGGTCCTGACCGCCTGTGGTGGCGGCGGCGACCAGCCCGCCTCGGAGACCAAGGAGATCAAGGTCACCATGGCCAACCATGTGTGGACCACGGAGATCCAGAAGGCCATCCCTGAGTTCGAGAAGGCCACCGGCATCAAGGTCAACGTCACGACGCTCGGCGAGAGCCAGCTGTCGGACCAGTACAACGTCAAGCTCAACGCCGGCACCAACGAGATCGACGTGATGATGTATCGCCCGCTGCAGGAGGGCCGCCAGTTCGCCAAGAACAAGTGGGTGGCCGACCTGACGAAATACACCGGTGAGGCCGACTACAACTGGGCCGACTTCCAGGAGCCCGCGAAGGCCTCCACCACCATCGACGGAAAGGTCACCGGCGTGCCGCTGATCACCGAGCGCGAGGTCCTCTACTACAACAAGGACATCCTGGCGAAGGCCGGCGTCCAGCCGCCCAAGACCCTCGACGAGCTCGAGGCGGCCGCCAAGACCGTCAAGGAGAAGGTGCCCGACACGTTCGGCATCGCGATGCGCGGCCAGAAGGCCGCCGCCGTCACCCAGTTCTCCAGCTTCCTGTTCTCGGAGGGCGGCGACTTCGCCAAGGACGGCAGGTCCACGCTCGACTCCGAGGCCGCGAAGAAGGCGTACGCCCGCTACGGCGGCCTGCTGAAGAACTACGGCCCCCCCGGCGCCTCCAACATGAACTGGCCCGACGCGTTCGCGATCTACCAGCAGGGCAAGGCGGCGTTCCTGATCGACGCCGATTCGCTGTACAAGAACGCGATCGACCCCCAGAAGTCGAAGGCCGCCACCACGACCGGGTACGCGGCGTTCCCCGCGGGCTCGGCCGGCTCGAAGCCCTACAACATCACGTCGTGGGCCCTGGGCATCAACAACGACTCCAAGGCCAAGGACGCGTCCTGGAAGTTCATCAAGTGGGCCACCGACAAGCAGATGACCCTCAAGATGCAGCAGGCCGGCACCCCGGGCGCCCGCGCCTCGGTGTGGTCGGACCCGCAGGGCACGACGAGCTTCCCGAAGGAGCTCGCAGACGTCATCCAGGAGCAGGCGAAGAACGGCGTCGGCCATGACCGGCCCGAAGTCGTGCAGGTCGGCAAGGCCCGCGACATCGTCGGCGGACCGATCATCGCCGCGATCGGCGGCCAGGACGTCAATGGCGCCCTTTCCACCGCCCACAAGGACTTCCAGACCTTCCTGGACGGCGAGAAGAAGTGAGCCGCGGCGGCGGCTCCCCCACGTCTTCATCGACGCGGGGAGCCGCCGCTCTCACGCGCTGACCGGCGCATTCCCCGCACCACAACCGTTTCCCGCCCCACAACGATCCCCGCCGTCGTACGCCGGATCTCGACCCCTGGAGCGTCATGTCCACCACCACCGCACCCGCCCGCCGCGGCATGCGGCCCACGTCCAAGTTCGGCGTGTGGGCCAACAAGCACCGCAAGTGGCTCTTCGCCGGGCCCGCCATGTTCTTCGTCGTCGGCATGGTCGCGTTCCCCATCGGCTACACGATCATGCTGTCGCTGACCGACGCCTCCGGCTCCGTCCGCGCGGGCTTCGAGTTCAATGGCGTCGACAACTACGTCTCGGTCCTCTCCGACACCAAACGCTTCTGGCCCGCGGTGTGGCGCACCGTCTGGTTCACCGGCGTCGCGATCATCGTCGAGATCATCCTCGGCATGATCATCGCGCTGCTGCTCCGCAAACCCTTCATGGGCCAGGGAATCGTCCGCGTGATCATCCTCCTGCCGCTCGTCGCGACCCCCGTCGCCGTCGGCATGATGTGGCTGCTCATCTTCGAGCCGACCAACGGCGCGGCCAACCAGTTGATGAAGGCGCTGGGGCTGCCGGCGCAGGGGTGGATCTCGGATCCCAAGCAGGCGTTGGGAACGCTGGCCTTCGTCGACATCTGGCAGTGGACGCCGATGGTCGTGCTGATCCTCCTGGCGGGCCTCACGTCGCTGCCGGAGGAGCCCGACGAGGCCGCCCGCGTCGACGGCGCCAACGCCTGGCAGCGGTTCTGGTTCGTGACCGTGCCGATCCTGATGCCGACGATCGTCGCGGCGATCCTGCTGCGCTCGATCGACGCCCTCAAGACGTTCGACATCCTCTATGCCACCAAGGGCAAGGGCGGCGGTTCGTCCAACGAGGCCGAGACGCTGAACGTGTACGCGTACGGGCTTTCCTTCGACTACAACGACTACGGCCTCAGCTCGGCCGTGCTCGTCCTCTTCTTCGTCATGATCATGATCGTGGTGTCGATCCTCGTGATCCGCCGGAACAGGAGCACGCTGTGAGCACCGCAACGCGCCGTCCCCCCGCCTCGCAGACCGCCGGCCGCATCGGGCGCGTCGTCGGCCTCGTGTCGATCATCTTCCTGTTCCTGGTGCCGCTGGTCTGGATGGTCCTCGCCTCGCTGAAGACCAACCTCGACATCACCGACCCCGCGAAGACGCTGTTCTTCACGCCCACGCTGGAGAACTACCGCACGGTGTTCGGCCAGCAGAACTTCCTGCCGTTCATCTGGAACAGCCTCGTGATCGGCACGCTGTCGACGCTGTTCTCGCTGATCCTCGGCGTCCCGGCCGCGTACGCGATGTCGCGCTTCGACATGCGCCGCTCGTCGGCGCTGGTGCTGATGGCGCGCATCATCCCGGGCGTCTCGCTGCTGGTGCCGTGGTACTACGTGTTCTCGAACCTGCGGCTGGTCGGCAACTATTCGGCGCTGATCCTGTCGCACATGTTCGTCGCACTGCCGCTGATCGTGTGGATCATGCTCTCCTATTTCGACGGCATGCCGACCGAGCTCGAGGAGTCGGCGCAGGTCGACGGATTGACGCCCATCCAGGCGTTCCAGAAGATCTCGCTGCCGCTGTCGGCCCCCGGCATCGCGACGGCGAGCATCCTCGCGTTCATCTTCTCCTGGAACAACTTCATGTTCGCGCTCGTGCTGTCGGGTGAGAACACGCGTACGCTCCCCGTCGCCATCTTCAACTTCATCGCCTACGCCAACATCGACTGGGGCGGCCTGATGGCCGCCTCGACCGTCATCACGGTGCCGATCATGGTGCTCGCGCTGTTCATGCAGAAATACATCGTCGCCGGCATGACCGCCGGTGCCACGAAGGGCTGATTCCACGTGAAGATCACCAAGGTCGAGACCTTCCTCGTCCCCCCGCGCTGGCTGTTCGTCAAGGTGTCCACCGACGAGGGCATCTCCGGCTGGGGCGAGGCCGTCGTCGAGGGCCGCGCCCACACCGTGCGCGCGGCCGTCGACGAGCTGGCCGAGCTCATCGTGGGCCAGGAGGCCATGCGCATCGAGGATCACTGGCAGGTCATGACGAAGAGCTCGTTCTATCGCTTCGGGGCGGTGTTCTCCAGCGCCGTCGCCGGCATCGACCAGGCGCTGTGGGACATCCAGGGCAAGGCCCTCGGCGTGCCCGTGCACGTCCTGCTCGGCGGGCCCGTGCGCGACCGCATCCGCGTCTATTGCTGGGTCGGCGGCGACGACCCCCGAGAGGTGAAGGACCAGATCCAGCAGCAGGTCGACGCGGGCTTCACCGCCGTGAAGATGAACGCCAGCGGGAGGATGACGCGCATCGCGACCGTCTCGGAGATCAACGGCGTCGTCGAGCGCGTGGCGGCGGCGCGCGAGGTCCTCGGCGACGACCGCGACGTGGCCGTCGACTTCCACGGGCGCGCGAGCGTCGCCAACGTGCGACGCATCGCTCCCCTGCTCGAGCCGCTGAATCCCCTGTTCATCGAGGAACCCACGCTCCCGGAGAACACCCACCTCCTGCGCGAGATCACCTCGGCGACGACCATCCCGGTCGCCACGGGCGAGCGCCTGTTCAACCGCCAGGAGTTCCTGCCGGCGCTGCAGGCCGGCATCGCGATCGCCCAGCCCGACCTCTCCCACGCGGGCGGCATCTCCGAGGTGCGCCGCATCGCCAGCCTCGCCGAGACGTTCGACGTGCAGCTCGCGCCGCACTGCCCGCTCGGCCCGCTGACGCTGGCCGCGTCCCTGCAGGTCGGCTTCGCATCGCCGAACCACATCATCCAGGAGCAGTCGATCGGCATCCACTACAACGCGGGCGCCGAAGTGCTGGACCACGTGGTGAACAAGGAGATGTACAGGTTCGTCGACGGTCACGTCGAGCGGCCCACCGCCCCCGGCCTGGGCGTCGAGATCGACGAGGCGTCGGTGCGCCGCGCCGACGAGGTCGGCCACCGCTGGCGTACGCCGTGGTGGCGTCACAACGACGGCTCGTTCGCGGAGTGGTGAGCACCCGGTGGTGAGCCCATGGCTGTGACCGCCGAGGTCGTCGCCCTCGGCGAGACCATGACCCTCGTGGTGCCCGACCCCGTGGGGCCGCTCGCCACCGCCGCGACCTTCGCCCTCGGCACCGCCGGCGGCGAGTCGAACGTCGCGCAGTGGCTGGCCGCGCTGGGCCACGACACCGTCTGGGCCTCGCGGGTGGGCGCCGATCCCCTGGGCGCCCGCATGCGGGAGGCCATCGCGCGGTGGGGCGTACGCGTCCTCGCCGCCGATGACCCGACAGCGCCGACGGGGCTGATGGTCAAGGACCCGGCCCCGTCGGGCACGTCGGTGCGCTACTACCGCGCGGGGTCGGCGGCCTCGCGCATGTCGCCGGGCTGGCTGGCGGGCCTCGGCCTGACCAGCCGACTCGTGCACACCACCGGCGTGACCTCGGCCCTGTCGGAGGACTGCCGCGCCATGGTCGCCTCCCTGCCGGACGCGGTCCCCGGCGCCGTCGTCTCGTTCGACGTGAACTTCCGGCCGCGGCTGTGGTCGGCCTCCGACGCGGCGCCGGTCCTGCGCGCCGAGGCCGAGCGCGCCGACCTGCTGTTCGTGGGGCGCGACGAGGCCGCGACCCTGTGGGGCACCGAGTCGGCCGCCGACGTCCGCACGCTGTTCGCCGACGCATGCCATCTCGTGGTGAAGGACGCCGACGTCGGCGCGTGGGAGTTCCACGGCGACGACGCGGTGTTCGTGGAGTCGCCCACCGTCGACGTCGTCGAGCCCGTGGGCGCCGGCGACGCGTTCGCCGCCGGATTCCTGGCGGGCTGGCTGCGGGGCTGGGCACCGGAACGGCGCCTCGCGCTCGGCCACCGCCTCGCCGGGCTCGCGCTCCGGTCCCCCCTCGACGTCCCCGAGACCGCCCTGTCCCCCGACTTCCGCGAGGAGATCCTGCGATGACGAACCCCGGCTTCGACTCCTTCGTCGCTCAGCCAACGCACCACCGAGGAGATCCCGCGATGACGAACCCCGGCTTCGACTCCTTCGGCGCTCAGCCCACGCATCACCGGTCCGCCGTCGAGGACCTGCTCGCCACGACGCCGGTGATGGCGATCCTGCGCGGCTTCGGCGTCGAGAAGACCGTCGAGACCGCCCGTCGCGCGTGGGACCTCGGCATCCGCCTGGTGGAGGTGCCGATCCAGTCGCCCACCGACGTCGAGGCGCTCGCCGCCACCGTCGAGGCCGGCCGCGAGCGCGGGGAACTCGTCGGGGCCGGCACCGTCGTGTCCGATGACCACGTCCGCCAGGCCGTCGCCGCCGGTGCGGCCTTCACCGTGGCGCCGGGCTTCGACGACGAGGTCCTGCGTACGGCCCTGGACGCCGGGCTCGCCGTCCTCCCCGGCGTCGCGACCGGCTCGGAGGTCCAGGCGGCCCAGAAGCTGGGGCTCACGTGGGTCAAGGCCTTCCCGGCGGCTGAACTCGGCGCGTCGTGGTTCACGGCGATGCGCGGCCCGTTCCCGACCATGGGGTTCGTCGCCACCGGCGGCATGGACGCCCACACCGGCCCCGCCTTCCTCGCGGCCGGCGCGCGCGTCATCGCCGTCGGGTCGGCGCTCAACGACCCGGCGCAGCTGCCTCTGCTCGCGGAGCTCCTCGGCCCGGCGGAGTGAGCCCCAGGGCGTGAGGACGCTCACAGCCGGGCGGCCCGTTCGGACCGCGGCCCCCGCGTGACGCGGGCTTAGACTTGCCCGGTGCCCAGCCCTGACCCTTCCCCGCCGGTGGGCTCCCCCGCGCTCGACGTCGCCGACCTGAGGCTCGCGCTCGGCGGACGGCCGGTCCTCGACGGGCTGTCGCTGCGCGCCGACGCCGGCCGCGTGACCGCCCTGCTGGGGCCCAACGGTGCGGGCAAGACCACCGCTATCCGGTGTTGCACCGGCCTGCTGGCGCCCGACTCCGGCCACGTACGCCTGTTCGGGCACACCCCGGCCGAGGCGACCGCCGCCGGCCTGGTGGGCGTGATGCCGCAGGCGACCGGCGCGTGGTCGGGCGTACGCCCGCTCGAGCTGGTGCGCTACCTGGCGTCGTTGCACGCCCACCCGCTGCCGGTGGACACGCTGGCCGAGGAGCTGGGGCTGACGGACTTCGCGGGCACGAACTATCGCCGCCTGTCCGGCGGCCAGAAGCAGCTCGTCAACCTGGCCGGCGCCCTCGTGGGGCGGCCGGCGCTGGTCCTGCTCGACGAGCCCACCGCGGGGCTCGACCCCCACGTCCGCCGCCGCGTGTGGGCGCTGATCGAGCGGCTGCGGGCCGCCGGGCTCGCCGTGCTGCTGACCACCCACCACATGGAGGAGGTCGAGCGACTGGCCGACGAGGTCGTCATCGTCGACCGCGGCCGCGCGCTGGCCCACGGTCCGCTGGGTGAGATCGCGGACGGGCGCCCCCTCGAGGACGTCTTCCTCGAGCTGACCACCCCCGGGCGGGTGTCGTGAGCCTCGACCTGTCCCCCGCGCCCGGCGCGGCACCGGCTGCCACCCGCGTACGCGCGCACGCGCTGACCGAGGCGAAGCTGCTGGCGCGCAACGGCGAACAGCTGCTCCTGGCGCTGGTGATCCCCGTGGCGATCCTCGTCGGCGGACGCTTCCTCGGCCCGCGCGTCGGGCTGGGCTTCGACCAGCTCGCGCCGTCGGTGCTCGGGCTGGCTCTGTGGTCGTCGGCGTTCACCTCGGTGGCGATCGCGACGGGCTTCGAGCGGTCGTACGGCGTGCTCGAGCGCCTCGCGGCCACGCCGCTGACGCGGACCGGGCTGGTGGCCGGCAAGGCGGCGGGCCTGGGGCTGGTCGCCCTCGCCCAGCTCGCGGTGTTGGCCGCGGTCGCGCTGGCGCTCGGCTGGCGCCCGGTCGTGACCGTCGGCGCGCTGGTCGTCGCCGTGGCGTCGTGTCTGCTGGCGGCGGCCGCGTACGCCGCGTGGGCGCTGGTGATGGCGGGCCGGCTGCGCGCCGAGCTCACCCTGGCGCTGGCCAACCTCGTCTATCTCGTGGGGCTCGCGGCCGGAGCGGTCGTGTGGCCGGTGGCTGCGTACCCCGCCGTGGTGCAGCCGCTCGTCGCCGCGCTGCCGACCGCGGCCCTCGGCGAGGCGCTGCGCGCGGCCTCGCACGGCGAAGCGGCCTGGTGGTCGCTGCTCGTTCTCCTCCTGTGGGGCGCCGTGGGCGCCCTCCTCGCTCGAAAGGTGTTCCGATGGATGTCGTGACCTCGTCCCGCAGTTCTGCCGCGTCGGTCGGCATCGCCGTCGACCACGAGGGCGACCGCGGCTGGCGGATGCTTCGCGGATGGGCCCTCGGCAGCCTGATCGGCAACATGGCGCTCATCCTGACCGGCGCGCTGGTGCGACTGACGAAGTCGGGGCTGGGCTGCCCGACGTGGCCGAAATGCACCAACGAGTCGCTGATCCCCCAGGGCATGGGCCTGCACGGCGCCATCGAGTTCGGCAACCGCCTGCTGACGTTCGCCCTCGTCGCCCTCGCGATCGGCACGTTCGTGGCCGCGTGGCGGCTGCGCGACCGCGGTCGCCCGCGCCGCGACCTCCGCCGGATCGCGTTCTGGGCGGCGCTCGGGATCCCCGCGCAGGCCGTCATCGGCGGCATCACCGTGCTGACGAAGCTCAACCCCTATGTCGTCGCCGGCCACCTGCTGGTGTCGGTCGCCCTGATCGTGCTGCTCGTCCTGCTGGTGCGGCGCTCGCGCCGCCTCACCCCGGAGACGGTGTCCCGCGCGGGGGCGCTCTGGTCATCGCTCACGTTCTGGTGGATCATGGCGTCGGTCGTGCTCGGCACGCTGGTGACGGGCTCGGCGAGGCACGCGGGCGACGACGCGGCGGCGCGGACGGGCTTCACGCTCGAATACATCGCGAAGGCCCACGCGTGGACCGTGTGGCTCGTGGTGATCGCGATGGCCCTGAGCTGGTGGTTCACGCGCTCCCGGGCGGCCCTGTGGGTCATCGTCGCGGTGCTGTTCCAGGCGCTGGTCGGCTATCTCCAGTATTTCAACGGCCTGCCGATCTGGATCGTCGCGCTGCATATGGTGGGCGTCGCGCTGGTCAGCGCGCTGGCGGCGAACCTGTGGTTCGGCGTACGCGCGGCTCCGCGCGCCTGACGGGCCTCAGAACAGCAGCGGGTCGATGGCCGCGGCCAAGAAGACCAGCGCCAGATAGCTGTTCGACCAGTGGAACAGCCGCATCGGCTTCAGGTCGGCGTCCAGCAGGCCTGCCTCGGCGCGGCGCAGCAACTGCCACGACTCCCAGAGGAACACCGCGCCGCCGATCGCGGCGACGGCCGGATAGAGCCAGCCCGTGCCGGCGACCGGCCACAGCGCGAGCGACGTCACGACGGTGAGGACCGAATAGACCATGATGCGGCGAGCGACGCGCGGGGCCTCCATGACCACCGGCAGCATCGGCACGCCGACCGTCGCATAGTCCTGCCGATAGCGGAACGCCAGCGCCCAGGTGTGGGGCGGCGTCCAGAAGAAGACGATGGCGAACAGGATGAACGGGGCCAACGACACCGAGTTCGTCACGGCGGTCCAGCCGATCAGGGGCGGGAAGCAGCCCGCGATGCCACCCCAGACGATGTTCTGCGACATCGACCGCTTGAGCCACATGGTGTAGACGAAGACATAGAAGGCGTTGGCCCCGAGCGCCAGCACCGCCGAGAGCGGGTTGACGAGCAGCACGAACAGGGCTGTCGAGACGACGGCCAGCACGACGCCGAACACGGTGCCGGCGGTCGGTGAGACCTGGTGGCGCGGCATGGGGCGACGCCGCGTACGCCGCATCTTCTCGTCGATGTCGCGGTCGAGGACACAGTTGAACGTGTTCGCCGAGGCGGCCGACAGCCCGCCCGCGATCAAGGTCCACAGCATGAGGCTCAGCGAGGGGACGCCGCCCTGGGCGAGGAACATCGCGGGGGCGGTCGTGACGAGCAGCAACTCGATGACCCGCGGCTTGGTCAGGCCCACGTAGGCCTTGATCACGTCGAACCACGTCGCGGCCCCGACGATGACCTCGGGCGTCGTGACGGAGGGCGCGGGGGTGGTTTCGATTCGGGACACAGAACTCACTCACATCGATCGGACGTAATCGCACCGGAGTCTACGCTGCAACCCCCGTGACCCGCACATCGTCGGGCAACTTCGGCGCGGTGCCGCACCGGAGGGCTGACTCCCCCGCTCGCTACGATGCCGCGCATGACTTCGCCGGAGCCGATGGACCCGCAGCGCTATGCGGCCGACCTGCTGACGCGCGCCGAAACCATGTACGCCGACGCGCGCGCCCAGGCCCGGGCGCTGGACGCGATGGCGGTGACCGCGACGCAGGGCGACGTGACCGTACGCGTGGTCCCCGGCGGCACATTGGAGGGCTTCACCGTCGCCGAGGGCGCGACCGCCAGCGCGACCGCACTGACCCGGGACTTCGCCGACGCGTACGCCGCGGCGATGACGGCGCTCACCGGACGCGTCGCCGCCCACTCGGGCGGACTCGACGCGACGGTGGCGGGACTTGCCGACCCGGCCCCCGGTCCGGAGGCCGACGCGCCCCATGCGCCGATGGTGGCGTACTCACCCGTGCCGGAGACGCGTCCCGAGCCGCTGCCCACCGACGATGCGTTCGACGCGCTGCTGGCGACCCTGGACGACGCGCCCGACGACCTCCAGTCGTTCGTGAACCACCCGACGTTCCAGCGCCTGCAACCGGGCGGCGACCCGGAGACGTGGCAGCACGACCTCGAGCGACAGGTCAGCGCGATCACGGCCCACGCCGACGACCTCGCCGAGGCGGCGCGCACGATCCGCGGCGAGCACGACAGCGCCGTCCTCCGCCTGGAGGTCGGCACGGGCGGCCGCGTCGAGCGGCTCGTGTTCAAGGAGGCCGTCCGCGGGTCCGCCCCCGACGAGGTCGCGACCGCGGTCACCGAGGCGTACGCGGAGGCCCGCGCCGACGCGGAACGCCAGCTGTCTGAGGCGGCCGCCGCCCTGGACATCGAAGAGCCCGAGGGACCTGCCGAAGGAGAGCGCCCATGAGCGAACGCGAGACCTTCTCGGTGAGCGAACTCACCAACCATGCGCGATCGATGGGCGAGGTGGCGAGCCAGGTCGGCGCGACCGTCGCGCAGGCGAGCAAGCAGCCGAACCCGCTGATGTATGGCGCCCTGATGAGCCCGCTCCTGACCGGCGTCATGACGGCGATCACGTCCGCCGGCGGGCGCTATCTGCAGGAGGCGTCGAACGCCGTCAACGCCACCCGCGACGGCCTGGAGAAGACACGGGACGCGTACGCGAAGGTCGAGCAGACCAACACCGAGCTGGCGAGCCGGGCGAACGACTGAGGCCGACCATCATCGTGGGGTGGGCGTGACTTTTCGCTCATCAGTGACGATCTCGAGGCGATCTGAGTGTCCGAAAACGGCACTGGCGAGCGAAAAGTTGCGTTCACCGTGTCACTTCCGCAGCGGCGGTCGTCCCTCGTCCGACCGGAGCTGGTCGGCCCCGATGCCCTGCTGTTCCTGCCACTGGCGCAGTTCGACGTCGGCCCACGGGGAGGCCTCGGCCCCCTTGAGCTTCTTCAAGAAGTCGTTCAGGAGGTCCACCCCCCGCTGCTCGTCGGGGCCCGCCTGCCAGTCGAGCCCGGTGGCGAGGTTCGCCCCGACCGCCTCGCCGTAGTAGCGGGCCCACTCGCTGTCGGACGCATGCACCATCGCGTCCCGCCAGGGTCGGGTCTGCTCGATGAGCCGTTGCCCGGGAGCCCCGAGGGAGTCCAGATGGGCGTACAGCTCGTCCAGGGCTGCGACGGCCAGCGGGATCGATGACTCGGTCATGTCGTTCCTCTCACCATGGGGTCTGTTGGATCAGCCAACGATCGGCGCCGCCGGCTCCTGCGTCGGGGATGGTCCCGCGGGGCACGAAGATCTGTTCTCCGCCGCCCGGCAGGTGAAACGGGTTGTCCGGGGTCGACCCGGTGCCGATCTGGGGGCCGGCGGGCCCCACCCACACGGGAATGTCCTGAGTGGGTGAATAAGCCACCACGCCGTGGTTGCCGTTCCACTCGTTGAGGACCGCCATGTCGCTGCGCAGGTAGTCGTCGTTGGCCGGCGGCGTACGCGTCCAGAACTCGCCGTCGGGGCGCTGCCCGTCGCCCACCACGCGATACCGCGTCTCGCCGGCCGGCCAGGTCTCGGGCCGCGGCGTCTCCCCGAACGTCTGGAGGGCCCGTTCGTCGAGTTCGGGCCACCCCTCGGGGACCTGGTCGGGGGCATCGGCGCCGATGCGTTCCGGCAGGCCCGGGGCAGCCTGCGTCTCCGGTGTGGTGTCACCGGGTCGGAGGTAGGGATGGTCGGCGGACGACGCCGGGGTGGAGGGGTTCGCGACAGGCTCCGGGTCGCCGAACGGCGGCCCCGCCGGACGCGGGCCCTCCGGGGTGTCGGACGACCGGGGACCGTTCGGCGAGGACGGCGGCGGACCGGAAGGACCGTCGGGTGAGTCAGGAGCGGCGCGGCCCGCGCGCGCGGCCGCGCCGGCGGCCTTCGCCCCCATGCGGGCGAACGCGTCCGCCGCCTTCGCGAACATGCGGCTCAGCGGACCGATCTTCGAGGTGAGCTTCGAGAGCTTCGCGAAGACCTTGGAGATGCCCTTGGCGACCTTCCCCAGGACCATGGCGACCTTGGCCGAGGCCCAGGCGGTGTAGGCCGCCAGTGACGCGCCCACCGTGGGAATCGCCGACGCGGCCGCGATCACCGCATTCGTCACCAGGCTGATCACCAGTTCCTTGATCAGTCCCCACACCAGCTCGCGCAGCACCGCGACGATCCCCCCGGCGACCTTCACCGCCGTGCCCATGGTCTGCGCCAGCCTCGCGCTGGACTGCAGCGTCTGCCCGACGTTCTGCTGCACCTTCACGTACGCGTCGCGGCCCGGCCCACGCCACACCGGGATCTCACTGGCCACCAGCTGCGCGTGGCGCGTGGCCTGGGCCGCGAGCTGCTGCGAGGCGGCCTCCCAGCCGGCCGCGTACGTCATGATCTCGGGCGGGTCGCCGAGCAGCAGGTCGAGCGGCTCCTTGACGAACGAGACGTTGTTGGCGACCCAGTCGAGCAGCGGCCCGAGCGCCGCACCCACGAGCGCGCCGGCAGGGTCGAGGAACGCGCCGAGTGCCGCCATGCCGAGACCCGCGACGCTCGTGGCGTCGTCGAGCCCGAGCTCGCCGTCGCCGAGGGCCTGCGCGGCCTCCATGGACTCCTGCAGCACGGGCACTCACCTTTCGTCCTCCCCGTCCACCGACCGGGGTCCCGACAGGCTAGTGCGGCATGGGGTCGATCCCCCGGGGCGGAGGCCCCCGCGTACGCCCATGGCGATAGGCTCGGAGGTGACCCACATCGCATGCCATCGAAAGGACCGTCCGTCACATGAACGACGCCACCAACTACCCCGCAGGCTGGACCGACCTGGACTCGCGCGCCGTCGACACCGCCCGTGTCCTCGCGGCCGATGCCGTGCAGAAGGTGGGCAACGGTCACCCCGGAACGGCCATGAGCCTCGCGCCGGCCGCATACCTGCTGTTCCAGAAGGTCATGCGCCACAACCCGGCCGACGTGCACTGGCCCGGTCGCGACCGCTTCGTGCTGTCGTGCGGCCACTCGTCGCTGACGCTCTATTGCCAGCTGTTCCTCGGGGGCTTCGGCCTCGAGCTCAAGGACCTGGAGGAGCTGCGTACGTGGGGTTCGCAGACGCCGGGCCACCCCGAGTACGGCCACACCGACGGCGTCGAGACCACGACCGGCCCCCTGGGCAACGGCGTCGGCAATGCGGTCGGCATGGCGATGGCCGCCCGCCGCGAGCGCGGTCTGTTCGACCCCGAGGCGCCCCAGGGCGAGTCGCTGTTCGACCACCACATCTACTGCCTCGCCTCCGACGGCGACCTGCAGGAGGGCGTGGCGTCAGAGGCATCGTCGCTCGCCGCGACCCAGCGCCTCGGCAACCTGACGCTGATCTGGGACGACAACCGCATCTCGATCGAGGACGACACCAACATCGCCTTCACCGAGGACGTGGCGGCGCGCTACGCCGCGTACGGCTGGCACGTGCAGACCGTCGAGTGGGTGCAGGGGCGCGAGAACTCCGACGACCCGGCCGACGCGGCCCACTACGTGGAGAACCTGGCGGCGCTGAACGACGCCCTCGAGGCGGCCCGCGGGGTCACCGACAAGCCCTCGTTCATCCAGCTGCGCACCATCATCGGCTGGCCCGCGCCGAAGCTGCAGGGCACCGGCAAGGCCCACGGCTCCGCGCTCGGTGACGAGGAGGTCGCCGAGACCAAGAAGATCCTGGGCTTCGACCCGGAGAAGTCCTTCGAGGTCGCCGACGACGTCCTCGCCCACACGCGCGCGCTGCGCGATCGCGGAACGGGGTTCCAGGAGGAGTGGGACGCGAAGTTCGCCGAGTGGAAGAAGGCGAACCCCGAGCGCGCCGAGCTGTTCGAGCGCATGCGTACGCGCACGCTGCCCGAGGGCTGGGACGCCGACCTGCCGGTCTTCGAGGCCGACGCCAAGGGCGTCGCGACGCGCGCCGCGTCGGGTGACTTCCTGGCCGCCGCCGCACCGAAGCTGCCCGAGCTCTGGGGCGGCTCGGCCGACCTGGCGGGATCCAACAACACCACGCCCAAGGGCGAGCCCAGCTTCCTGCCCGAGGACCGCCAGACCGACATGTTCAAGGGCGGCCCGTTCGGCCGCGTGCTCCACTTCGGCATCCGCGAGCACGCCATGGGCTCGACCATGAACGGGATCGCCTCCCACGGCGGCACCCGCGTCTACGGCGGCACCTTCATGGTGTTCTCCGACTACATGCGCCCGGCCGTACGCCTGGCCGCGCTCATGAAGCTGCCCGTGACCTACGTGTGGACCCATGACTCCATCGGCGTGGGCGAGGACGGCCCGACCCACCAGCCGATCGAGCACCTGACCGCGCTGCGCGCGATCCCCGGCCTCGACGTGATCCGCCCGGCCGACGGCAACGAGGTCGTCGCGGCTTGGCGTACGCTGCTCGGCCACACCGACCGCCCGGCCGCGCTGGCGCTGACCCGCCAGAACGTGCCGACGTTCCCCCGCGGCACCGACGGCTTCGCCGCCGTCGACGGGGTCGCGAAGGGCGCATACGTCCTGAAGGACTGCGAGGGCACGCCCGACGTCGTCCTCATCGGGACCGGCTCGGAGGTGCAGTACGCGGTCGAGGCCCAGAAGCAGCTCGCCGAGGAGGGCGTCGCCGCCCGCGTCGTCTCCATGCCGTGCCGCGAGTGGTTCGACGAGCAGTCGGACGACTACCGCGAATCGGTCATCCCCGCGGCGATCCGCGCCCGCGTCTCCGTCGAGGCCGGCATCGCCATGTCGTGGCGCGACGTCATCGGCGACGCCGGGCGTCCGGTCTCGATCGAGCACTACGGCGCCTCGGCCGCCGGCGGCGAGCTCTTCGAGCGGTTCGGCTTCACCGCCGACGCCGTCGTGGCGGCCGCCAAGGAGTCGATCTGCGCGGCCAAGGGCGGCTCCACCGCCCCCAAGCGTGGTGCGGCCGGCCCGGTCGGCACCGCCGACGAGAACACCGACGACGCCGCCGCCGCCGGCGAGAAGTGACCCACACCGACCCCAGCGACAACCGAAGGAGACCTCGTGTCTGATCGTCTGAACAAGCTCGCCGACGCCGGCGTGTCCATCTGGCTCGACGACCTGTCGCGCCAGCGACTCACCTCGGGCGGGCTCGCCACCCTCGTGGCCGAGTCGTCGGTCACCGGCGTGACGACCAACCCCACCATCTTCGCCACGGCCCTCGCCGACGGCGAGGCGTACGAGTCGCAGGTCCGTGTCCTGAAGAAGAAGGGCGTGTCCGTCGACGATGCCATCAAGGCGCTGACCACCGACGACGTGCGGACCGCGTGCGACGTGTTCTCCAACGTCAACCGCCAGACCGGTGGTGTCGACGGGCGCGTGTCGATCGAGGTCGAGCCGGGGCTGGCGCGCGACGCCGCCGGCACCGTGGCCCAGGCCAAGGAGCTCGCCGAGATGGTGGGCCGTGACAACGTGCTCATCAAGATCCCCGCCACGCTCGAGGGCCTCGAGTCGATCACCGAGGTGATCGGGGCCGGCATCTCGGTCAACGTCACCCTGATCTTCTCCCTCGAGCGCTACCAGGGCGTGATGGATGCCTATCTCGCGGGGCTGGAGAAGGCGTCCGAGAGCGGGAACGACCTGTCGCAGATCCACTCGGTCGCGTCGTTCTTCGTCAGCCGCGTCGACTCCGAGGTCGACAAGCGCCTCGACGCGATGGACACCGGCGAGGCCAAGGCGCTCAAGGGGAAGGCGGCGATCGCCAACGCGCGCCTGGCCTATGAGCTGGCCGGCAAGGTCTTCTCGGGCGAGCGCTTCTCCGCCCTGGAGGCGAAGGGTGCCAACAAGCAGCGGCCCCTGTGGGCCTCGACCGGCGTGAAGAACCCCGATTTCGCCGACACCATGTATGTCGTCGACCTCGTCGCCCCCGGCACCGTCAACACCATGCCGGAGAAGACGATGAAGGCCATGGCCGACCACGGCGAGGTCGCCGGCGACCAGGTCACCCCGAACATCGACGCCGCCCGCGAGACCATGGCCGCCCTGGAGAAGGTCGGCGTGGACATGGACGACGTCGTCAAGGTGCTCGAGGACGAGGGCATCGACAAGTTCGCCGCGTCGTGGACCGAGCTCGTCGAGACCGTCCAGAAGGCCCTCGACGAGGCCTGATCACCCGAGGGGCGCGGACGCATCGGCGTACGCGCCCCGCCCTCAGCACTCCCCCGACCCGGCACGATCGAGGAGACCCGTGATCGACGAAACCCGGCCGAACCCCCTGCGCGACCCGCAGGACCGCCGCCTCCCCCGCATCGCGGGTCCCTGCGTACTCGTGATCTTCGGCGTCACGGGCGACCTGTCGCGCAAGAAGCTGATGCCGGCGGTCTATGACCTGGCCAACCGCGGGCTGCTGCCGCCGGGCTTCGGTCTCGTCGGCTTCGCGCGCCGCGACTGGGCGAACCAGGACTTCGAGAAGATCGTCCACGACTCGGTGCGCGAACACGCGCGTACGCCGTTCCGCGAAGAGGTCTGGAAGCAGCTCGTCGAAGGCATCCGGTTCGTGCCGGGCGACCTCACCGAAGACCAGGCGTTCGTCACGCTGAAGGAGACGATCACCGAGCTCGACGAGGTGCGCGGCACCGGCGGCAACCACGCGTTCTATCTCTCCCTGCCGCCCGGCCTGTTCGACACCGTGGTGGGCCAGTTGCGGCGCCACGGCCTCGCCGACGAGAGCTCGGGCCGCTGGAACCGCGTGGTCGTCGAGAAGCCGTTCGGCCACGACCTCGAGTCGGCCAAGGAACTCGACCGCATCGTCTCGTCGGTCTTCCCGCCCCAGTCGGTGTTCCGCATCGACCACTACCTGGGCAAGGAGACGGTGCAGAACATGATGGCGCTGCGCTTCGCCAACCAGATGTTCGAGCCGATCTGGAACAACAACTACATCGACCACGTGCAGATCACCATGGCCGAGGACGTCGGCATCGGCGGGCGCGCCGGCTACTACGACGGCATCGGCGCGGCCCGCGACGTGATCCAGAACCATCTCCTGCAGCTCCTGGCGCTGACCGCCATGGAGGAGCCGACCAGCTTCGAGGCCGCCAACCTGCGGGCCGAGAAGCAGAAGGTGCTCGCCGCGGTGCGTCCCCCGAAGCCCGATCAGATGGATGCCCACACCGCCCGCGGCAAGTACGCGGCCGGCTGGGCCGGCGGCGTGAAGGTCAACGGCTACCTCCAGGAGGACGGCATCGACCCGAAGTCGATCACCGAGACGTACGCCGCCGTCCGCCTCGACATCGACAACCGCCGCTGGGCCGGTGTGCCGTTCTATCTGCGCACGGGCAAGCGCCTCGCCCGCCGGGTCACCGAGGTGGCGCTCGGGTTCAAGCAGGCGCCCCACCTGCCGTTCACCGACACCGACACCGAAGACCTCGGCCGCAACGCCCTGGTCATGCGCATCCAGCCCGACGAGGGCATCACGCTGCAGTTCGGCGCGAAGGTGCCCGGCACCCAGATGGAGATCCGCCAGGTCAACATGGACTTCGCGTACGGCGGCTCGTTCACCGAGTCGAGCCCCGAGGCGTACGAGCGGCTCATCCTCGACGTGCTGCTCGGCGACCCGCCCCTGTTCCCGCAGCGCGAGGAGGTCGAGCTGTCGTGGCAGATCCTCGACCCCGTGCTGAACCATTGGGCTGACACCGGTCGCCAGCCGGAGGATTACGCGAGCGGCACGTGGGGCCCTCCGGGCGCCGACGCCATGCTCGCCCGCGACGGCCGCGCCTGGCGCAGGCCCTGACCCGAGAGCTCGAGGAGACACGATGATCATCGAACTCAACGACACGACCGCGGCGAAGATCTCGTCGGCCATGGTGAAGGCCCGCCGGCGCAACGGCAGTCCCGCGATGGGCATGGTGCTGACCATGGTCGTGGTGACCGACCAGCGGTCCTACCCGAAGGTCCTGGACGCCGCCCTGGAGGCCGGACGCGAACACCCGTCGCGCATCCTGCTGGTGGTGACCGGGACGTCACGCCGCGCCGCGCTCAACGCCGAGGTGCGCATCGGTGAGGGCATCCCCGGCGAGCTCGTCGTGCTGCGCATGAGCGGCGAGCTGGCCGAACACCCCGACTCGGTCGTGCTGCCGCTGCTGCTGCCCGACTCCCCCGTCGTGGTGTGGTGGCCCGGCAACGCGCCGCTCCACCCCGGCGAGGACCCCCTCGGGCGCCTCGCGAGCCGCCGCATCACCGACGCGATGGGCACCCGGTCGCCCCTGAAGGCGCTGGAGGACCGCGCCGTCAACCACTCGCCCGGCGACTCCGACCTGACGTGGACGCGCCTGACGCCCTGGCGGGCGCTCCTCGCGGCGGCGCTGGACCAATACCCGGCCACGATCGTGGGGGCCACCGTCGAGGCGGCGCGCGACAATGCGCCGGCCAACCTGCTCGCCGCCTGGCTCGAATCGAGGCTTGACCTCGACGTCGCCCGCACGAGCACCGGCGGCCCCGGCATCACCGCGGTCCGCCTCACCACCCCGGCGGGCGACATCGCGATCGAGCGCCAGGACGGACTGCTGGCGTCCTACAGCGTGCCCGGTCAGCCGCACCGGCTCGTGGCGCTGAAGCGACGCGACATCCCCGCGCTGATCACCGAGGAACTGCGCCGCATGGACGCGGACGACATCTTTGAGGCGTCGGCCCAGGTCCTGATCCAGCGGACCCGGCGGGCGAGCCGGGCCGCCGCGCGCAAGTCGGCGACGAAAAAGGCGACGACCGCGAAGAAGGCTGCGGGGAAGCGGGCTCCTCGTCTCGCTGGCGCTCGCTCGGAGAGCGTGACCAAGAAGAGCACGCGCACGCAGGGCGTCGAGGCGAAGGCCGCTGCCAGCCGCTCGCGGGCCCGCAAGCGGGTCGCGAAGAAATCGGCGCCGAAGGACACCCCGTCATGAGCGAGGTCGTGGTGTGCGCCGATGGCGACGCCGTGGCCCAGATGGTTGCGCGCAAGCTGCGCATGCGCCTCGAGCACCTGCAGGCCGACCCCGAGCGCGTCGTGCAGTTGTGCCTCACCGGCGGCCGCATCGCCAACCGGGTCTATCGCCAGCTCGCCGACGACCAGCACGACAACACCGTCGACTGGAAGCGGGTCGAGTTCTGGTGGGGCGACGAGCGCTTCGTGGCCACGGGGGACCCCGAACGCAACGCCGGCCAGACCCTGGCACTCTTGGCCGCGACCATCCCGCTCGACCCGGCGAAGGTGCATCCGATGCCGGCCGAGGGCGGGTCGGCCGACCTGACCCAGGCGGCCGTGCAGTACGCGGCGGAGCTCGGCGACACCATCTTCGACATCTGCCTGTTGGGCGTGGGTCCGGACGGCCACGTGGCGTCGATCTTTCCCGGCCACGCGTCCTTCGAGCGTCAGACGGGGCGGGTGGTCGGCGTCCAGGACTCCCCGAAGCCGCCGTCGGAACGCATCTCGATCACCCTTCCGGTGATCAACGCCTCCGACGAGGTGTGGTTCATCGTGTCGGGCGAGGAGAAGGCCTCGGTGGTCGCCCGCGCCCTCGCTGGCGACGAGACCCTGCCGGCGACCCTGGCGAAGGGGGCCACGCGTACGGTCTGGTGCATCGACGAGGACGCCGCGAGCCGGCTGCCCTGAGGCAACCGGCTCGCGCGCGGGACGACGTCAGGCGACGGTCAGTAGATGACCTCGCCCGCCTTGCGGCGCGCCTGCAGCGCCTCCAGGGCCTCCGTGAGGATCGCCGCGGCCTCCTTGTCGGAGCGGCGCTCCTTCACGTACGCGAGGTGGGTCTTGTAGGGCGTGGTCTTCGGCGGGGGCGGCGGGTTCTCGGAATCGAGGTTCGCCGGAAGGCCGCAGCGGGGGCAGTCCCAGGTCTCGGGCACCTGCGCCTCGGCCGCGAACGCGGGACGCGTCTCGTGGGAGTTCGCGCAGAAGTACGACACATACAGGCGCGGCGCGGCGTCTCCGCGCTCCGCCTCGCCCATGGGTCCGGCGCCGACTCGGCTGCCCCGGATGGCACTGCCACCAACCACGTTTGTTCTCCTCAGGGGAAATGACCGGCCGAACTGGCCGGGTCAGGTGTTGTGCGTTCCTGGATGTGTCTCGGTCAGGAAGCGAACCGGTAGAGCGCCAACAGCCCGATGATGCAGGCCAGCCAGATCAGCCCGACGATGATCGTCAGGCGGTCGAGGTTGCGCTCGGCGATCGAGGTGCCCCCCAGCGAGGTCGACATGCCGCCGCCGAAGAGGTCTGACATGCCACCGCCACGACTCTTGTGGAGCAGGACCATCAGCGCGAGGATCAGGCTCGTGATGAGCAGGAGGATCGACACGGTCATGATGGGCCATGTCATCAGGGGCACGAGAATCACGGCGCAACTGTAACCCCGGCAAGGGGGAATACCAAACGTTCGGCCTTCAGCGGGGACGGCGCTGCCAGGGGCCGAGGTCGGGGATGTCGGCGTCGGACTCGAGGCCGGACGGATCCTGCCGCGCGAGCCACCACGCCAGTCGTGCCGCGGTCCCGCGGATGACCTGGCCGCCGGCACCGAGCTCGTGGCGCGCGCCGGTGTCGGTCGTCTCCAGGGTGAGATCGCCCTTCTCGCCCATGTCCCACAGCAGGGTCTCCATGAGTCGCTCGACGAAGTCGGTCGACCAGTCGTCGGGACCGTAGCCCGCGTCGAGGTCGGCATGGTGCATCTCGATCTCGCGCTCGCGCAGGATCGGGGCGACCGCGGCCGGGAATCGCACGCCGCCGGGGACGCGCTCGACCTCCCCCTCGAACGCCTTCGCGTCCATGCCGGCGATGGCCTGGCGCCACCTCCTGTGGCCCTCGCTCCCCTGCGCCAGCAGGTCCTCGCCACTCAGGGTGGCCCCCTCCTCGATGGCGGCGTTGCGGGCCTCGTCGGAGGCGTACACCGGCACCGTGGCGCCCCGGGAAAGGCCCTCCAGGGCCTCGGCGAAGCAGACCGCGTTGTCGTTGAGGTGGGCGACGACGTGGGCCCGGGTCCAGCCCGGCAGCAGGCTCGGGGCCCGCCAGCCGTCGGCGTCGAAGGAGTCGAGGGTGTCGACGAGCCGCTCGTAGGCGGCGTCGATGTCGGCCATCAGGTCGGCGGAGGGCTTGGACGGGTTCAGCCAGGCGGTCATGGGTCCATTCAATCGCGGAACGGCGCGCCCGGGAAGGTCCCCGGGCGCGCCGTCTCGTGTTGGAGGAGTCAGCCCACGTGGTCGTAGAACCGCGCGATGCCGGCGAAGTCGTCGACCTTCAGCGACGCCCCGCCGACCAGGCAGCCGTCGACATCGGGCTGGGCCATGATGTCGGCGACGTTGTCGGCCTTGACCGAGCCGCCGTACTGGATGCGTACGCGGTCGGCGGCCTCCTGGCCGTGCTGCTCCGCGATGGCGCCGCGGATCGCGCCGCAGACCTCCTGGGCGTCGGCCGGGGTCGCGACCTCGCCGGTGCCGATGGCCCAGACGGGCTCGTAGGCGATCACCGACGTGGCGACCTCCTCGGCGCTCAGGCCGGCGGTCGAGCCCGCGACCTGCGCCAGGGTGTAGGAGACCTGGTTGCCCTCCTTGCGGACGTCGAGGCCCTCGCCCACGCAGATGATCGGGGTCATGCCGCGGTCGATCACCCTGCGTGCCTTGCGCGAGACCAGCGCGTCGTCCTCGCCGTGGTATTGGCGACGCTCGCTGTGGCCGATCACGACGTAACTGCAGCCCAGTTTCGCCAGCATGTCGGCCGAGACCTCGCCGGTGTAGGCGCCGGAGTCGTGCTCCGAGACGTCCTGGGCGCCGTACGCCAGCGCCAGCCGGTCGCCCTCGACGAGGGTCTGGACCGTGCGGAGGTCGGTGAACGGCGGAACCACGACGACCTCGGACATCGCCGGGTCGTGCTTGTGGTCCTTCAGCGTCCACGCGAGCTTCTGGACCAGACCGTTGGCCTCGACGTGGTTGAGGTTCATCTTCCAGTTGCCGGCCATGATCGGCGTACGCGCGGTCGCGGCGGCGTTCGTGTTCGTGGTCATGCGGTCACTTCCCTTCGAGGACGGCGAGACCCGGGAGCTCCTTGCCCTCCAGGTATTCCAGCGACGCGCCGCCGCCGGTCGAGATGTGGCCGAACTGGTCGTCGGAGAAGCCCAGGTGGCGCACGGCCGACGCGGAGTCGCCGCCGCCGACGACCGAGAGGCCGTCGACCTTCGTCAGCGCCTCGGCGATGGCCTTGGTGCCCTTGGCGAACGCGGCCTTCTCGAACACGCCCATCGGACCGTTCCAGAACACCGTCTTCGCGCCCTCGATCTCGGCGGCGAACGCCTTCGCCGATTCGGGACCGATGTCGAGGCCCAGCTGGTCGGCCGGGATGGCGTCGGCGGCCACGACGGTCGCGTCGGCCTCGTTGTCGAAGGCGGGTGAGACGACGATGTCGGTCGGCAGCACGATCTTCTTGCCGGCCTTCTTCGCCTCCTCGAGGTAGGTCCTGCAGACCTCGACCTGGTCGTCCTCGAGCAGCGACTTGCCGACCTCGAGGCCCTGGGCCTTGAGGAACGTGAAGACCATGCCGCCGCCGATCACCAGGGTGTCGGCCTTCTTGAGCAGGTTGTCGATGACCTTGAGCTTGTCGGAGACCTTCGCGCCGCCGAGCACGACGACGTAGGGGTGCTTCAGCTCGTCGGTCAGCTGCTTGAGGACCGTGACCTCGTTGTCGACGAGGTCGCCCGCGGCGTTCGGCAGGAGCTTCGCGACGTCATAGACCGAGGCCTGCTTGCGGTGGACCACACCGAAGCCGTCGGAGACGAAGAGACCACCGTCGCCGGCAAGGGCCGCGTACTTCTTGGCCAGCTCGGCGCGCTCGGCCTCGTCCTTCGACTCCTCGGCCTTCTCGTAGCGCACGTTCTCGCACATCATGATCTCGCCGTCGCCGAGCTCGGCGGCCAGCTTCTGGGCCGACTCCCCCACGACGTCGTCAGCCAGGGTGACGGTGGTGCCGAGCAGCTCGCCCAGGCGCTTCGCGGCCGGGGCCAGCGAGAACTCGGGCTTGACCTCGCCCTTGGGGCGGCCGAGGTGGGCGGTGACGATGACGCGGGCACCGGCGGCCAGCAGCTTCTTCAGCGTCGGGACCGACGCCTTGATGCGGCCGTCATCGGTGATGGTGTCGCCGTCGAGCGGCACGTTGAGGTCGCAGCGGATGAGGACCTTCTTGCCCGACAGGTCGCCGAGCGTGTCAACGGACTTCATGGGGTTTCCTTTCCAGAAAGGGATCGAGAGACGACGACGGGGCCGCCGCTGTCGCGTACGGCCCCGTCGTGGCGTGTCGAGGGATCAGAGCTTCTCGCCGACGAGCTTGACGAGGTCGACCAGACGGTTGGAGTAGCCCCACTCGTTGTCGTACCAGCCCAGCACCTTCACCTGGTTGCCGATGACCTTGGTCAGGCCGGCGTCGAAGATGCAGGAGGCGGGATCGGTCTCGATGTCCTTGGAGACGATCGGGTCCTCGGTGTAGACGAGGTAGCCCTTCATGGGACCCTCGGCGGCCTTCTTCACCGCGGCGTTGACCTCCTCGACCGTGACCTCGCGCGAGGCCTCGAAGGTAAGGTCGGTCGCCGAGCCCGTGGGGACCGGGACGCGCATGGCATAGCCGTCGAGCTTGCCCTTCAGCTCGGGGAGCACGAGGGCGACGGCCTTGGCGGCGCCCGTCGTGGTCGGCACCATGTTCAGGGCCGCGGCGCGCGAGCGGCGCAGGTCCTTGTGGGGGCCGTCCTGCAGGTTCTGGTCCTGCGTGTAGGCGTGGATCGTGGTCATCAGGCCCTTGACGATGCCGATCTCGTCGTTGAGGGCCTTGGCCATCGGCGCCAGGCAGTTCGTGGTGCACGACGCGTTGGAGATGATGTTGTGGGCCGACGGGTCGTACTTGTCGTCGTTCACGCCCATGACGACCGTGATGTCCTCGTTCTTCGCCGGGGCGGAGATGATGACCTTCTTGGCGCCTGCGTCGATGTGGGCCTTGGCCTTCGTGGCATCGGTGAAGATGCCGGTCGACTCGATGACGATGTCGGCGCCGAGCTTGCCCCACGGCAGCTGGGTCGGATCCTTCTCGGCGAACGCGGCGAACTTCTTGCCGTTGGCGGTGATCGACTCGTCGTCGAAGGTCACGTCGCCCTCGAAGCGGCCGAGGATCGAGTCGTACTTGAGCAGGTGGGCCAGCGTCTTGTTGTCGGTCAGGTCATTGACGCCGACGATCTCGACGTCCGCGCCGGACTCGACGACAGCGCGGTAGAAGTTGCGGCCGATGCGGCCGAAGCCATTGATGCCAACCTTGACGGTCATAGGTGTTCCTGCTCCTTCGGGAGACTGCGAGTTCGCCCGGTCAGCCCGAGCGATGTTCGGACGTTCGTCACTCTACCGAGACCGGAAATCGGCCCGAACAGCGGACCGGAAGGGGCACTGGTATCAGGGGTGGTCTGGCCGAGGGTGTTGTGGGGTGGGGGGTGAAAAGTGCACACCTGCGCGCAACACGCCGAATCGGGCGTACGCCGGGCTGTGAAATGCGCACACCTGCGCGCAACACGCCGAACCGGGCGTACGCGGGGCTGTGTAATGCGCACACCTGCGCGCAACACGCCGAACCCGACGTACGCCGGGCTGTGAAATGCGCACACCTGCGCCCAACACACCCAACCCGGCGTACGCGGGGCTCAGTCCTCGTCCAGCATCTCCGCGGTCAGGCTGGCCTCCGTGCTGGGGATGCCGAGGTCGGCGGCCTTCTTGTCGGCGGTCGCCAGCAGGCGGCGGATGCGGCCCGCGACCGCGTCCTTGGTCAGCGGCGGCTGGTGGAGCTGGCCCAGCTCCTCGAGCGAGGCCTGCTTGTTCTCCACGCGCAGCACCCCGGCGGCCCGCAGGTGTTCGGGGACGTCGTCGCCGAGGATCTCCAGCGCGCGCTCGACGCGCGCACCCGCCGCGACGGCGGCACGGGCCGAGCGGCGGAGGTTGGCATCGTCGAAGTTCGCCAGCCGGTTCGCCGACGCCCGCACCTCGCGGCGCATGCGACGCTCCTCCCACTGGAGCAGGCACTGGTGGGCGCCCATGCGGGTCAACATGGCGGCGATGGCGTCGCCGTCGCGGATGACCACACGGTCGACGTTGCGCACTTCCCGAGTCTTCGCGGAGATCTCGAGCCGCCGGGCCGTGCCGGCCAGCGCCAGCGCCGACTCGGGGCCTGGGCAGGTCACCTCGAGCGACATGGAGCGACCCGGTTCGGTGAGCGAGCCGTGGGCGAGGAAGGCGCCGCGCCAGGCGGCCGTACAGTCCTCGATCGACCCGCCCACGATCCAGCGCGGCAGGCCGCGGGCAGGCCGGCCGTGGCCGTCGACCAGCCCGGTCTGGCGCGCCAACGCATCACCGTCGCGGATGAGACGGACCACATAACGTGTCCCGCGCCGCAGGCCGGAGCCGTTGACGACGACCAGGTCGGACTCGAGCCCGAAGATCTCGGTGATCGTGGTGCGGAGCCGGCGCGCGGCGGCGCCGGTGTCGAGCTCGGCCTCGATGACGATGCGTCCGCCCGCGAGGTGGAGCCCGCCGGCGAAGCGCAGCATGGCCGCCACCTCGGCCCGGCGCGCGCTGGGGCGCTGGACCGAGACGGTCGCCAGCTCGGCCTTCACCTGCTGTGTCAGAGCCATGCGGATTGTTCCTCCAGTCGTGCGGACCCGTCATGTGTATCAGACGGGAGCGAGCCGGGGGTGCCTCGGCGAGCGCCCTCAGACGCCCATGACTTCGGCATAGATCGACGCCAGCCGCAAGGGGTCGTGGCGGGGGGAACCGTCGCGCATCGCCATGTCGGCGATGACGACCTCGGCACCCAGGGAGGCGGCGTACGCCTGCAGGTGCCGGTCCTCGCGGGCGAAACTGGTGTCGGCGACGACGGTGTCGAGGCGCAGGCGCGGGGCGTGGTCGGCGAGGATCTCGATGTGCTGGCTGGCGGTGTAGCCATCGGTCTCGTCGGCGGGCGCGAGGTTGAGCGTGAGGACGCGCCGGGCCCGGGACTCGACGATGGCGTCCGCCAACTCGGGCACGAGCAGGTGGGGAATGATCGACGTGAACCACGACCCCGGCCCGAACACCAGGTAGTCGGAATCGCGGACGACGTCGATCACCTGCGGGTGGGCGGGCGGGTCGGCCGGGACCAGCTCGACCGAGCGCACCTCCCCCACCGTCTTCGCCACGCGCGACTGACCCCGGACGATGGACAACTCGTCGGGCTGGTTGGGGTCGAGCCCGAGCACCTCGGCCTCGATCTCGAGCGGGACCGACGACATCGGCAGGACCCGCCCCTTGGCGCCGAGCAGCTCCCCCACCATGTCGAGCCCGGCCACGGGGTCGCCCAGCTTCTCCCACAGCCCCGCGATGAGCAGGTTGCCGATGGCGTGGCCCGCCAGCGGGCCGTCGCCGCCGAACCGCGACTGCAGGACGTCGGCCCAGGTGCGGCCCCAGTGGTCGTCGCCGCAGAGCGCGGCCAGCGCCATGCGGAGATCACCCGGAGGAAGGCAGTCGAGCTCGTTGCGCAGGCGGCCCGACGACCCGCCGTCGTCGGCGACCGTCACCACGGCGGTGAGCCGGTCGGTGACCCGGCGCAGGGCGGACAACGAGGCGTACAACCCATGGCCGCCGCCGAACGCCGTGACGGACGGCAGCCCGCCGAAGGCGATCTCGAAGCGGTTCCTCATCACTCCCGCCCCACGTCGCGGTGGAGGACCTTCGTCGGCATGCCGAGTTCGCGGAGGCGGCGCCCGAGCTCCTCGGCCATGGCGGTCGAGCGGTGCTTGCCGCCGGTGCAGCCGATGGCGATGGTCGCGAACCGCTTGCCCTCTGCCAGATAGCCCTCGGCGACCGTCATCAGCAGCGCCTGCAGCTGTTGCAGGAACGGGCCCGCCGCGGGCTGGGTGAGCACGTATTCCGACACTGGGCCGGTGAGCCCGGTGTGGGGCCGGAGCTCGGGCACCCAGTGGGGGTTGGGCAGGAACCGCACGTCGATCACCATGTCGGCGTCGATCGGCAGGCCGTTCTTGAACCCGAAGGACATCAGGGTCACGCGGAGCCGGTCGGAGGTGTCCCCGGCGTAGGCGTGGACGATGCGCGACGTGAGCTGGTGGACGTTCATCGAACTGGTGTCGATGACGAGGTCGGCCGCCGCCCTCAGGGTCGCGAGCAGCTCGCGCTCCCGGTGGACGCCGTCGAGCAGGCGACCGTCGCCCTGGAGCGGGTGGGGACGGCGTGAGGATTCCTGGCGCTGGACGATGATCTGGTCGGTCGCCTCGATGAACACGATCTCGGGGGTCGTGCCGTGCTCCTCGAGCTCGGCGAACACCTGGGGCAGCTCGTCGAACAGGCCCCGGCCCCGGACGTCCAGGACCGTGGCGATGCGGGTCAGGTTCGCCTCCCGGGCCAGGCCGAACAACTGGGGAAGGAGTGCGGGTGGGAGGTTGTCGACGACATACCACCCCAGGTCTTCGAGGGCGTGGGCCGCGGTGCGGCGACCGGCGCCGGACATGCCGGTGACGATCACGACGCGGATGTCGGCGCGCTCCGTGCGGGCGCGCACGGGTCCGACGGACCGGCTGGGCACCGGGGTGGCCGGGGACTCGGACGGATTGGGCACGGGGCCATTATGTCCAACCGCGGCTCCCGCGGGAACGGCCCCGCTGTGCCGCGGCTCAGGAGGGGTCGTCACCGAGCACCTCGCCCGTCGTCATGTTCACCGCCGGGGCCGGTGCGGCGGCCGCGTCGAGGGCCTCGCGTACGGACGCCGCGGTGCGTGCGCCGAAGCCCGGGACCGCCGCGATCTCGTCCTCGCTGGCGGCGCGAAGCTTCTTGAGCGACCCGAAATGTTTGATCAGGGCCTTGCGACGCACCTCGCCGAGCCCCGGGACGTCGTCGAGAACCGACTCGACCATCGTCTTCGAGCGGCGCCCCCGGTGGTGGGTGATCGCGAAGCGGTGGGCCTCGTCGCGCAGGCGCTGGAGCAGATAGAGCCCCTCCGACGTGCGGGGCAGGATGACCGGCCACTCGTCGTCGGGCACCCAGACCTCCTCGAGGCGCTTGGCGAGCCCGCACAGCGCGACGTCGGTGATGCCGAGCTCGGCCAGCGCGTCGGCCGCTGCGGCGACCTGGGGCGGGCCGCCGTCGACCACGACGAGCGCGGGGGCGTACGCGAACTTCCGCGGCGCACCGGTCGTGGGGTCGACCAGCAGCGGCCCCTCGTTGGACGCCACATCGGCGTCGGCCGCCGTCCGCATGGCCTCCCGGTCCTCCAGCAGGCGGCGGAAGCGGCGCGTGATGACCTCGTGCATCGACGCCACGTCGTTCTGGCCCTCGACGCCCCGGATCACGAAGCGCCGGTATTCGCTCTTGCGGGGCAGTCCGTCCTCGAACACCACCATCGAGGCGACCACCTCGGTGCCCTGGAGGTTCGAGATGTCGTAGCACTCGATGCGCAGCGGCGGCTCGTCGAGCCCGAGCGCATCGGCGATCTCGGCCAGCGCGCGGTTGCGGGTCGTGAGGTCGGAAGCGCGCTTGGTCTTGTGGCGCACCAGTGCCTCCGCCGCGTTGCGGCTCACCGTCTGCATCAGCGTGGCCTTGTCACCGCGCCGGGGTACGCGGAGGCTGACCTGGCTGCCGCGGCGCTCCGACAGGACCTTCTCGATCGCGCTGGCGCTCGGCGGCAGGGCCGGGACGAGGACCTCGCGCGGGATCGCGCTCGCCGTCTCGTCGCGCACCTCGTCGTTGTAGAGCTGCTGGAGGAACGTCTCGATCAGCGCGCCGGTGTCGCCGTCGTCGACACGGTCGGCGACCCAGCCGCGGTTGCCGCGTACGCGCCCGCCCCGGACGTGGAAGATCTGGATGGCGACCTCGAGCGGGTCCTCCGCCAGCGCCACCACGTCGGCGTCGGTGCCGTCGCCGAGCACGATCGCGTTCTGCTCCGTGGCCCGCTTCAGGGCGCCGATGTCGTCGCGGATCTTGGCGGCCAGCTCGTATTCCATCGCGCTCGCGGCCTCGGTCATGCGGCCCTCGAGGCGGCGCATCATCGCCGTCGACTGGCCGCCCATGAACTGGCAGAACTCGGCGACGATCTCGCGGTGTTCCTCGGCCGACACGCGCCCCACGCAGGGGGCCGCGCACTTGTCGATGTAGCCCAGCAGGCACGGTCGACCCGCGGCGGCCGCGTTCTTGAACGTGCCGGACGAGCACGACCGCATCGGGAAGACCCGCAGCAGCAGGTCGACGGTCTCGCGGATCGCCCAGGCGTGGCCGTAGGGGCCGAAATAGCGCGTGCCCTTCCGCTTCGGGCCGCGGCCCACGAAGACCCGCGGGAACTCCTCGCCCCACGTGACCGCCAGCCACGGGTAGGACTTGTCGTCGCGGTATTTCACGTTGAAGCGCGGGTCGAACTCCTTGATCCAGGAATATTCGAGCTGGAGCGCCTCGACCTCCGTCTGCACCACGGTCCACTCGACCCGGGCGGCGGTCGTGACCATGCGTCGCGTGCGCTCGTGGAGCGAGGCCAGGTCGGCGAAGTAGGAGTTCAGCCGGCTGCGCAGGCTTTTGGCCTTGCCGACGTAGATGACCGTGCCGTGCGCGTCGCGGAACCGGTAGACCCCGGGCTGGGTGGGGATCGAGCCGGGCGCGGGGCGGTAGGTGGACGGATCGGCCATGCGTTCCACTCTAGAGGGGACGACCGACACGACCGGCCTCGTCGGAACTGGGCCGACTCAGGGGCGCTCCCACGCCTCGATGCCGCCCGGCACCACCGTGAACAGGGGGTGGGGAGACGGGAGCCCGCGTACGCCGGTCCAGTCCGGCGCGCGGACGGCGACCTTCGCGCCCAGGTGCTCCCACTCGTACGCCAGCTGGCCGTCGGTCACGGGGATCGGCGGCAGCGGGTCTGCCGGCGGCAGGCAGACCCGCGTCCGGTCGAAGCGATAGCCGCGGACATCGGCCTCGTCGGCCAGCCCGTGGAGGTACGCGGCCGCGTACGCCACGGGATCCGAGGTGGCCTGGAAGCGGTGGAGCTGCGGGTGGCGCGTGTAGCCCTTCGTGAGCCCCCGCAACACCTTCTGGGCGAGCAGGGTCTCGCGCCAACCGGCGATCAGGCCGGCGCGGTCGAGGTGACGGGGGTGGAGGCTCCAGATGCGCACCCGACCATGGTGGCGCATCGCGCATAGAGTGAGGATCGAGCCGGGCGCGCGCCCGGCGGAAGAGCGAAGGAGCGCCATGACCGACCGCCGAACCGTGATCAAGGGAGCCGGGGCCGCCGCGGTGGCCGTCGGCACGGCCGCCTGCGTGGGCTGCGGCGGTCAGCCGTCGGGGCAGAGGGCGTCGACGGCGAAGCGGTCGACGTCCGGGCCGATCACCGTGCCGAAGGCCAATGTGGCGGTGGGGAACGGCGTGGTGCTGGAGAAGGCGTACGTGGTGACGCAGCCCGAGGCCGGGAGCTACAAGGCGTTCACGAAGGCCTGCCCCCACCAGGGCTGCTCGGTGTCGCTGATCAAGAACAAGCAGATCGTCTGCGCCTGCCACGGCTCGGAGTTCTCGATCGCCGACGGCGCCCGCACCGCGGGCCCGGCGAAGACGGGCCTGACCGAGGTGCCCGTGAAGGTCGATGGGGACAACCTCGTCATCGGCTGAGGGGCGGCTCGGGCTGGTGGTCAACCCCGTGCACGTGCGCGGGATGCGGGCGGCCGACGCGGTGACCGCGTACGCCCTGACCGCCGGCAGGCCGCTCCCCCGCCTGCTCCACACGACGGTGGCCGAGCCGGGCGGCGCTCAGGCGCGCCGGCTCGTGGACGAGGGCTGCACCGCGGTGGTCGCGGTCGGCGGCGACGGCACGGCGCGCGAGGTGGCGTACGCGGTGGCGGGCACGGGTGTTCCGCTGGGCATCGTCCCGACCGGCACGGCGAACCTGTTCGGGCGGAACGTGGGGCTCCCGGTGCGGCTGGCCGATCGCGTACGTGTGGCCGTGGAGGGTGCGGTCCGGCCCGTCGACCTCGGGGTGGCGCGGCTCGACGGCGGCCCCGAGCTGCCGTTCCTCGCGTACGCCGGGATCGGCCAGGACGCGGCCACCGTGGCCGCCACCCGCGGTAGGTGGAAGACACGGCTGGGGCGGCTCGGATGGCTGGCGTACGTCGCGGCCGGGGCGCGGCACCTGTTCGGCGGGGCGACACCGATGGAGGTGGCGTACGCAGGGGGCCACGGTGTTGTCGGGAACGAGCACCCGTTGTGGTGCGTGTTGGTGGGCAACGCCGGGACGATCCCCGCCGGGATCACCGTGTTCCCGGGGGCGCGCGTCGACGACGGCCAGCTGCACGTGATGGAGGTGGCGGGCGACGTGGCGCGCTGGCCGCTGGTGGCCGCGGAGGGCGTGACCGGGCGGGCGATCTCGGGGTCGGGACTGCGCCGCACGAAGGCAATGGGCGTCGGTGTGCGGGTGCGTACGCCCCACCTGGTCCAGCTGGACGGCGATGTCGTCGGGCGCGCGACCGCGGTCGCGTTCGCCGTGCGCCCCGGGGCGGTGCTGGTGCGGGCGGGCTGATCAGCGCGCGACGAGCTCGGAGCCCAGCCGGGTGCGGGCGTACAGGACTTCGCGGCGCGCCGCCGTGACTCGACCAGCCCTGCACCCGTCAGGACGCGCAGGTGCTGGCTCATGGTCGGGGCGGTCACCTCGAGGTGACCCGCGAGCTGGGTGGTCGTCATCGGCAGGTCGAGCAGCCGCAGCGTGGCCGCGCGGGTGCGCCCGACGAGCTCGCCGAGGGCCGACACGTCGCCCTCGTCGGCCGGCTGCCACAGGGTGCCGACGCCGCGCGGTGCATAGCTGACGGTGGGCGCATGGCCGGGGACGTCGAAGAACAGCAGCTCGGGCCAGGCGAACGCGCACGGCACGAGGACGAGGCCGCGTCCCGGGGTGACCGGGCCGGGGCGGCACGCCTTGTCGATGATGAGCTCGGTGCCGTCCATGCGTACGCGCGGGTGCAACGACGCGAGGACTCCGTGGGCGCCACCCGTGGCCATCTGGTCGAGCCGGAAGGCAACGTCGGCCTCCGCGAGGGCGCGCAGGCGGGGCCAGTCGGGCGCCAGGACGCCGACCCAGTAGGCCCGGAGCTCGTCGACGGCGCGGGCCCGGAGGCCGGCCGGGTCGGCCGTCGCGACCGGCAGTTGGTCGGTGGCGGCGGCCCACGGGGTCGCCGACGGGGAGCGCTGGGGCTCGACGCGCTGCTGGCGAGCCTCGCCCGGATCGCGACCGCCGTCGACGTGCCCGTGTCGGTGGACCTGGAGCGGGGGTACGGGGCGGGGCCCGACGAGGTGGCGGCGACCGTGGTCGCGGCCCGCGACGCCGGGGCGATCGGGGCCAATCTGGAGGACGCGACCACCGACGACCGGGACCGGCGGCCGCTGGCCGACGCGGCGGCGAGGCTCGCGGCCGCGCGGTCGGCAGTCGGCCCCGCCTTCTGGATCAACGCGCGCACCGACGTGTTCCTGCAGTCACCCGCGACGGACCACGCCGCCGCGATGGCGGAAGCGCTGGAACGCGGTCACGCGTACGCCGAGGCCGGCGCGAACAGCCTGTTCGTGCCGGGTCTGGTGGATCCCGAGCTGGTCCGCCAGATCGTGGCGGAGCAGCCGTTGCCCGTGAACCTGATGGCCACCGAGGTCTCGGCCCTGCGGGGCTTTCTGGGACTCGGTGTGGTGCGCATCTCGATGGGACCGGGTCCCTATCTCGCGGCCATGGCGGCCCTGCGCGACGTCGCGACCGCGGCGCTCTCGGCCTAGGAGCGCGCGGCGGTCTTCCGCGCAGGCGCCTTCGTGGCGGCCGCCTTCGTCGTCGTGGCCTTCGTCGTCGTGGCCTTCTTCGTCGTGGTCTTCTTCGCCGCCGCCTTGGTCGTCGTGGACTTCGTGGCCGGGGCCTTCTTCGCCGCCGTCCGCTTCGCCGCCCCCTTCTTCGCCGGCGCCGGCGCCTCGAACAGCGGCTCCGCCGCCTCGCCGACCGGGACCCCTCGGCCCTCGAGCAGCGGCTTCAGGAACGAGCCCGTGTGGGAACCGTCGTGGGCGGCCACGTCCTCGGGGGTGCCCTCCACCACGACCAGGCCGCCGCCCGAGCCCCCCTCGGGACCCATGTCGATCAGCCAGTCGGCGGTCTTGATGACGTCGAGGTTGTGCTCGATGACGATGACCGAGTTGCCCTGGTCTACGAGCCGGCCGAGCACGCCCAGCAGCTTGCGGATGTCTTCGAAGTGGAGGCCGGTGGTGGGCTCGTCCAGGACATACATCGTCTTGCCGGTCGAGCGCCGTTGGAGCTCGGAGGCCAGCTTCACGCGCTGGGCCTCGCCGCCCGACAGGGTCGTCGCGGGCTGGCCCAGCCGGACATAGCCGAGGCCGACCTCGTTGAGCGTCTTGAGGTGGCGCGCGATCGACTGGTGGGCCGCGAAGAACTCGGCGGCCTCCTCGATCGGCATGTCCAGCACCTCCGCGATCGTGCGGCCCTTGTAGTGGACCTCCAGCGTCTCGCGGTTGTAGCGCGCCCCGTGGCAGACCTCGCACGGCACGTAGACATCGGGCAGGAAGTTCATCTCGATCTTGATCGTGCCGTCGCCCATGCAGTTCTCGCAGCGGCCGCCCTTGACGTTGAACGAGAACCGGCCGGGCAGGTAGCCGCGTACTTTCGCCTCGGGCGTCTCGGCGAACAGCTTGCGGATGTTGTCGAACACCCCGGTGTAGGTCGCCGGGTTGGACCGCGGCGTGCGGCCGATCGGCGACTGGTCGACGTGGATGATCTTGTCGATCTCGTCGGCACCCGTGATCGACTTGTGGCGACCGGGCACGGCGCGGGCGTTGTAGATGCGTTTCGCGAGTGCCGTGTAGAGGATCTGGTTGACCAGCGTCGACTTGCCGGACCCGGACACCCCCGTCACGGCCACGAGCTGGCCCAGGGGGAACGTCACCGACACGTCACGCAGGTTGTTCTCGGTCGCGTGGTTGACGGTGACCGAGCGGCCCGTCGCGGGCCGGCGCTGCGACGGCAGCGCGATCTCGCGCCGCCCCGACAAGTAGGCGCCGGTCGGCGACTCCTTGCAGGCGAGCAGTTCCTTGACCGTGCCGGAGACGACGACCTGGCCGCCGTGCTCGCCCGCGCCCGGGCCGATGTCGACGACCCAGTCGGCCGCCCTGATGGTGTCCTCGTCGTGCTCGACGACGATCAGGGTGTTGCCGAGGTCGCGCAGGCGCACGAGCGTGTCGATGAGGCGCCGGTTGTCGCGCTGGTGGAGGCCGATCGACGGCTCGTCGAGGACATAGAGCACGCCCACGAGGCCCGAGCCGATCTGGGTCGCCAGCCGGATGCGCTGGGCCTCGCCGCCCGACAGCGTGCCGGCGGGGCGCGACAGCGTCAGGTAGTCGAGCCCGACGTCGAGCAGGAACCGCAGCCGCTCGTTGATCTCCTTCAGCACGCTCGCGGCGATGGCCTTCTCGCGCCCGGTCAGCTCGAGGCCCTTCAGGAACTCGGCCGCCGCCGCGATCGACAGGTTGGAGACCTCGCTGATGTTGCGTCCGCCCACGGTCACCGCGAGGCTCGACGGCTTGAGGCGCGCACCCTGGCAGGCGCGGCACGGGACCTCGCGCATGTAGCCCGCGAACCGCTCGCGCGACGTGTCGGTCTCGGCCTCGTCGTGGCGCCGCACCACGTAGGGGATGACGCCCTCGTATTTGGCCGAGTAGGCACGCGTCCGGCCGTAGCGGTTACGGTAGCGCACCATCACGTTGTCGCTCTGGCCCTGCAGCACGAGGTCCTGGTGGGACTTCGACAGCTCGTTCCACGGCGTCTTGACCGAGAAGCCCTCCTGCTTGCCGAGGGCGGTGAGGACCTTGCCGAAATAGTCCGCCACGTGGGCGTGGGACCACGGCGCGATCGCACCCTCGTCGATCGACAGCCCGTCGTCGGGGATGACGAGCTCGGGGTCGACCTCCATGCGGGTGCCGAGGCCGGTGCACTCGGGGCAGGCGCCCCACGGCGCGTTGAACGAGAACTGGCGCGGCTCGAGCTCGTCGATGGAGATGTCGTGCTCGTTGGGGCAGGCCATCTTCTCCGAATAGCGACGCTCGCGATCCGGGTCCTTCGCGTCGAGGTCGACGAAGTCGATGGTCACGATGCCGTTGGCCAGGCGCAGGGCGGTTTCGACCGAGTCGGTCAGCCGGCGCTTCGCCGAGTCCTTCACCGCGATGCGGTCGACCACCACGTCGATGGAGTGCTTCTGCTGTTTGTTCAGCGTGGGCGGCTCGGTCAGCGGATGGGTGTCGCCGTCGACGCGGACGCGGGCGTAGCCGTCGGTCGCGAGCTGGCGGAACAGGTCGACGTATTCGCCCTTGCGGCCCCGGATCACCGGCGCCAACACCTGGAACCGCGTGCCCTCGGGCAGGCCCATCAGGCGGTCGACGATCTGCTGGGGCGACTGGCTCGAGATCGGCTCGCCGCACACCGGGCAGTGGGGGCGGCCCGCCCGCGCATACAGCAGGCGCAGGTAGTCGTGGACCTCGGTGATGGTGCCGACCGTCGACCGCGGGTTGCGGGACGTCGACTTCTGGTCGATCGAGACCGCGGGCGACAGTCCCTCGATGAAGTCGACGTCGGGCTTGTCCATCTGGCCAAGGAACTGCCGCGCGTACGCCGACAGCGACTCCACGTAGCGGCGCTGGCCCTCGGCGAAGATCGTGTCGAAGGCGAGGGACGACTTCCCGGACCCCGACAGGCCGGTGAAGACGATCAGCGCGTCGCGGGGCAGGTCGATCGAGACATTGCGGAGATTGTGCTCGCGGGCTCCGCGGACGACGAGGCGTTCCATCACGATCAACGAGCCTACGGCGGGGGTCCGACAAAAACGAAAACACGTCCGATCCGACCGCTGGTTGGGCGTGGCGTACGCCGGCCCGTCCACGCCCGCGGGTTAGGCTTCCCGCGTCCGGGTGAGCCCGCGTCCGGACCACTTCCCACGCAACGCGGGCCGAAGGATCGTCCCGTGGCAACACCTCCGCCCCGTCGCCGACGCCGCTTCATCGCCGCTGGGGGCGCCCTGACGCTCGTCGCGGCGTCCGCGGCCTTCCTGACGCTGCGTACGGAGCCGGCCAAGGCCGACTACCTCACCGCCGGCGACGCGAAGCGCGCGGTGACGCGGGCGACCCTGATGGCCGGGTCGGACCAGGTGGTCGGCGTGGTGCTGGCGCGCAACGAGGCGATCGTGCGGGTGCTTCGGTCCGGACGCGTGCACTCCTGGGCGATCCGCCCCGGCCGCGAGGCCGTCGAAATCGGTTCCGCGGCGCTGACGCAGGCCCTGGCGCCCATGAAGCCCCAGCAGCTCCAACTCCCGCAGCTCGTCGAGCGGATCCGGGCCGACGAGGTCGGCGCCGCCTGCAATCCGGAGGTCCTGAAGGCCGAGATCGGCGTGACGGCCTTCCCCACCACGCTGACCCACGTCTGGTGCCTCGACGGCGCCCGGCACTCGTGGCTGGGCGCGGGCGGTGCCCCCATCGCCGACGTGGACCCGCGGAAGTCCGACGGCATGGTCGCGGGGGTCGCCGACCTGCGGCGGCTCACGGGGGCGCGGCATGTGTCCTACCTCGCGGTGCGCTACGGCGGCACCGACGCGGGGCTCGACCTCGAGGTGCCGGGCGCCTGCGGCGACCTGGCCGGCTGTGACGCCGTGGTCGCGTCGCGCCGCCTTCACGTCGAGTCGCGCGAGCCGGCCCTGCAGGTGCGCCAGGCACCGGCGCGGCTCAACTATGCCGCGATGATCGACCTCGACACCGTCGACCCCGTACGCCTCCACGCGACCATCGAGCACCTCACGCAGACCCGCAAGGGCGTCGACTGGTGGCGCAGCCTGACCGTGACGCTCTACCAGCGCCCGGGCCAGCAGCCCGCGCTCGAGTTCAAGCAGGGCTCGACCGTGTTCTGGACCGACCTCGACGGCACCGAGACCCACTTCTGAGCGTGGGCCCGCGCCCGCGTACGGTGCTGGCATGAAGAACCACGTCGAACCCGGCGGCGAGCCCCACGTCGAGGAGCTCCCCGGCGGCATCAGCCTGACCAAGTTCTCCGTCGCGCCCATGGACAACAACGTCTACCTGTTGACCGATGCGGCCGGGACGCTGCTGATCGACGCGGCCAACGACGCCCCGCGCATCCTCGAGGTGCTCGACGGCCGCGAGGTCGCCACGATCGTCACGACCCACCGCCACCACGACCACGTCGCGGCGCTGGGCGAGATGGCGACGGCGACCGGCGCGCGGCTCGTCTCGGGCGAACCCGATGCCGACGCGATCGCCGAGCAGGCCGGCGTACGCCCGGGCACGGTCTGGACCGGCGACGCCGTGTCGCTGCCGGCCGGCGGGACCCTGGAGGTGATCGGGCTGGTGGGTCACACGCCAGGGTCGATAGCAGTGGCGCTGCGGCCGGAGTCGGGGCCGGTGCACCTGTTCACGGGCGACTCGCTGTTCCCGGGCGGTCCCGGCAAGACCGGATCGCCGGAGGACTTCGCGTCGCTGATGGACGACCTCGAGTCGAAGGTGTTCGGCGCATTCGACGACGACACGGTCGTCCACCCGGGCCACGGCGACGGGACGACGCTGGGCGCGGAACGCGGCGGGTTGGCGGAGTGGCGTACGCGGGGGTGGTGATGGAGAGCAGGACCACAAACGGGTCGGCAGCCCCGGCTAGGCCCTGCGGCGTCCTCCACCTCGCAGCAGTGGCGCCACAGTGCGCTGCACGATGAGATATTCGGCCACGACGATGAACGGGATCGTCGGCACGACCTGTTTGATCAGCACTCCCGACAGCAGGAACACCCGAAGCGAGACCGCGGTGAACGTCAGCGCGTAGTTCCGGATCATTCAGATGCGGTGGAGCGCCACCTCGCCACGGCGAATGCCCTGGAAGGCCGCAATCAGCGTCGCCAGCCAGATGACCGCCAGCAGCGCGAAGGCGATCTGGGCGGAGACTCCGCTGAGCGAGTAGGCCGCCGCCACGAGGGAGACGAGGGCGGCCACCACAACCGCACCCATGTAGACGCGACCCATGATCCGGTGCAGCTGCGGCCACCGGCGACGGACCCGCGAGACGAACTGGAACGGGCCCAGGACGAGAGCGAGCCCCCCGGGCACCGCGTGGGCCGCCAGCCACAGGCCGTGCAGGGCCACGTCGGGATCGAGCGGCACCCGGCTGGCCTCAGGGTCGCTGCTGAGGGTCGGCGGCACCGCGAAGAGTGCGATCCCGATGGCCGCAACACACATGAGGGACCACCAGACCCACGGCGTACGCCGGCCTTCGGGCCGAGCGCGCGGCTCCGGCGCTTGTGGGAGAGGCGAAGGCACATCGACAACCGGTAGGGACGAGGACATGGGTCTGCTCCTGACGAGACTCTATCGGTATTTCGCCAATCGCGACGAGTTGCTCACCGCCCTCGTCATCGACGCGTACGCAGACCTCCGCGATGCCCTCGCGGGCGCCGCGGACGCAGAGTCACCCGGGACCGCCGAGGGGCGCCTCGGCGCCCTCGCCCACGCCTACCGCTCGTGGGCGATCACGGAACCCCACCGATATCGGCTCCTGTTCAACGCACCCCTTCCCGCCTATGACCCCCACGCCGAGCCCCTGGCTGCGGCGGCCCGATCGCTGATGGCGGTCCTGCTCGCGGTGGTGGACGCACCGGCGACCCCGGGTTCGGGCCAGCTGCCACGGGACCCCGTCAGGGCCGAACAGGTGCTTGCCGCGCGTGGCGCGCGTACGCACGGCTTCCGACTCGCCGTGGCCGTCTGGTCCCGGGTCCACGGATTCGTCAGCCTGGAGATCGGAGGCGCGTACGCGGCGATGGGGATGGACGCCGACGCCCTGTTCGAGGATGAAGTGAGGGCGCTGGGCGCTCTCTGAGGACGGACCTTGTACGACGGTTCAGGTGCTCGGACGCCCGATGTCGAACAGGTTGCCCTCCGGGTCACGCAGCGTGATCCACTCGACGCCGAACTCGTCGAACTGTGCCACCCGTTCGGCGCCCAACTCCACGGCGCGGGCGGCAGCACCCTCGATATCGGGGTCGAACAGGTCGACGTGCACGGGGTTCTTGGCCTGATCGCGCTCCCCCGGCACGCCGAGGAAGAGCAGCCCTGGTGTGGTTGTGGACCGGTCGTGGACGACGCCGATGGACGCGAAGTAGGGCGACGCACCCTCGTCGATCCGGAGGTCGAGCAGAGCCGACCAGAACTGGGACTGGACGGTCACGTCGCGGCAGTCGAAGGTGACAGCGGACAGGGTGGGCATGGTTTGCTCCTCGGTTGGTGGGTGTTCGGGTGCTCCTCGTCTCGCTGGCGCTCGCTCGGAGAACGTCAGAAGTGAGCTCGCTCGGAGAACGTGAGAAAGCACGCCCTCGGAGAACGTCACGCCAGCGGCCAGCAGACCTCCGAGCGCCAGCGATGGGCGTCCGGGGTCTCACTCGGCCCGATCAGGTAGTGCTCACGGACGTCGGCCCCCACCAGCGGCGCGTGGTCGCGGTGCACCTGGGCGCCGAGGGCCGCGTACGTCACATCGAAGGTCGCGAAGTCGCCGTCGTGGATCGCGACGGCGAACGTGCCGCCGGGCAGGACGCCGGTCGCGCGGTCGGCGCTCGTGGGCACGAAGGCGCGCACCGGCCCGCGGCCCTCCTCGAAGAACGCCGGGCCGTAGCAGGCGCCGGCCGGCCCAGCACCCAGGCCGATCCCGGCGTACAGGCGCGGGTAGGTCTCGCCGAACCACGCCGAGCACTCCTCCAGGGAGAGCTCCGCGTACGCCTGGACGACCGGTTGGTCAGGGATCGAGCGCACGGACACCGCCACGGGTGGCGGCACGCTCAGCAGCATCGCGACCTCGTCGACGCGGCCTCGTGTCGCTTCGAGTTCCGCGCGCACCCGGGCCAGGGCGTCGGCGACGAGCGCGGACCGCCGCTCGCCCGACCGGAGGATCTCGCCCACCTCGTCGAGCGGGATCCCGGACCGCCGAAGCCGGCCCACGAGGACGGCGTCGTTGACCTGGTCGGGGTGATACCAGCGATAGCCGGACACCGGGTCGGTCCACTCCGCCGTCAGCACGCCGGTGTCGTGATAGTGGCGCAACCGCTTCACGGTCTGGCCGCTGGACCGGGCCAGTTCGCCGATACTCATCCGCTGCATGGGATCAGCGTGGCACCTCCCACGACGGGAGGGTCAAGAGGCGGGGAACCGGCTCCCCGTCTCGCTGCGCTCGCTCGGAGAACGTGGACTCGCGCTTGCTCGGAGAACGTACGCGTCAGCCTCGGCCCTCGCGTGCCTGTTGCTCCAGCTCGTCATTGGTGGGCTCCTCCGGACGCTTGCCGTCGTCAGGCAGCGGTTCCCGGGCGAAGGTGCCGGTCGCGACATCGTCCTGCTGTACGCCTTCGCGGCGCGACTTGATCAGGCTCGCGACCGTGGTGATGACCAAGGTGCCGATGATGACGAGGAGCGAGGTGCCCGTTCCGATCTCGATCGAGAAGCCCAGCTTCTCGTCTAGGTGGTATTCGTGCATCGCGTGCAGGAGCAACTTCACGCCGATGAAACCGAGGATGACCGACAGGCCGAGCGAGAGGTAGACGAGCCTCTGGAGCAGGCCACCGATGAGGAAGTAGAGCTGGCGCAGGCCCATCAGCGCGAACACGTTGGCGGCGAAGACGAGGTAGGGCTCCTGTGTCAGGCCATAGATCGCGGGGATCGAGTCGAGCGCGAACAACAGGTCGGTGGAGCCGAGCGCGATGATCACGAAGAGCATCGGCGTGATGAGGCGCTTGCCGTCCTTCACCCACGTCAGTCGGGTGCCGTGGAAGTGGTCGCTGGAGGGGAAGCGCTTCTTCACGAAGCGCATGAGCGCGTTGTCGCCCGCGTCCTCCTCGTGGTCATCCTGGTAGTAGTCGATCGCGAGCTTGATGGCGGTGTAGATCAGGAACGCGCCGAACAGGAAGAACACCCAGCTGAACCGCTCGATCGCGGCGGCGCCGACGGCGATGAAGATGCCGCGGAAGATCAGGGCCAGGACGATGCCGACCATCAGCGCGTACTGCTGGAGGTGACGGGGCACCCGCATCTTGCTCATGATGATGACGAAGATGAACAGGTTGTCGATCGAGAGGCTGTATTCGGTCAGCCAGCCCGCGAAGAACTCCCCCGCGTAGCGCGGGCCGCTGATCTGCCACACCCCGATGCCGAACAGCACCGCCAAGGCGATGAAGATGCTGATGAAGATCGAGCATTCCTTCATCGAGGGCTCGTGGGGGCGACGGCCGATCACGAACACGTCGATCGCCAGGACGGTGATCATGACCGCGACGGTGATGGCCCAGGCATAGCCGGTCACATGCATAGGGGAGGAACCTCTCCGAGAGGGCGCACGCGCCACGGGATCTCGGAGGTCTCTTCCGCCGCGCCCCCCGGCCACGACCACGCGCACCGGGCGCCCTCGGGGACGGCCGTGATGACGACGCGCATGCTGGGGAATACTCCCCTCCGCAGTCGATTGTGGCAGGGGATGCCCCAGATTGTGAAACGGGACACCCCTTCGACTCGGCCGCGGCCGGCCTCGCTCAGGGAACGTGGGTGGTGCGGCCGGCCTCGCTCAGGGAACGTGGCCTATTTGGTCGCCTCCACCATCTGCCGCAGCTCCTTCTTCAACTCCTGGACCTCGTCGCGCAGACGCGCCGCCAACTCGAACTGGAGCTCGGCCGCCGCCGAGTGCATCTGGTCGGTGAGTTCCTGGACGAGCTTGGCGAGATCGGCAGCCGGCATGGCGCTGAGGTTGCGGTCGGACAGCGACTTCTCGGCCGCGCCGGGCACCGGCGTACCCTTCTTGCCGTTGATGCGGGAGTCGGCCATCAGGGCGGCGGTGTCGGCGTCCTCGCGCTGGAGCATCTCGTTGATGTCGGAGATGCGCTTGCGCAGCGGCTTCGGGTCGATGCCGTGCTCCTTGTTGTACGCCACCTGGATCTCACGGCGCCGGTTCGTCTCGTCGATCGCCCGCTCCATGGACGGCGTGATCTTGTCGGCGTACATGTGGACCTGGCCCGCGATGTTGCGGGCCGCGCGCCCGATGGTCTGGATCAGCGAGCGATCCGACCGCAGGAAGCCCTCCTTGTCGGCGTCGAGGATGGCGACGAGCGACACCTCGGGCAGGTCGAGACCCTCGCGGAGCAGGTTGATGCCGACCAGGACGTCGTATTCCCCCATGCGCAGCTCCCGCAGGAGCTCGACGCGCTTCAGTGTGTCGACCTCGGAGTGGAGGTAGCGCGTGCGGATGCCGTTCTCGACGAGGTAGTCCGTCAGGTCCTCCGACATCTTCTTCGTCAGCGTGGTCACGAGGATGCGCTCGTTCTTGGCCGTGCGCTTGACGATCTCGCCCATCAGGTCGTCGATCTGGCCCTGGGTGGGCTTGACGATGACTTCGGGGTCGACGAGGCCCGTCGGACGGATGATCTGCTGCACCGTGCCGTTCGACCGCGCCATCTCATAGTTGCCGGGCGTCGCTGACAGATAGACCGTCTGGCCGATGCGCTCCACGAACTCCTCGAACCGCAGCGGCCGGTTGTCCATCGCGGACGGCAGGCGGAAACCGTGGTCGACCAGCGTGCGCTTCCGCGACATGTCGCCCTCGAACATGCCTCCGATCTGGGGCACGGTGACGTGGGACTCGTCGAGGACGATGACGAAGTCCTCCGGGAAGTAGTCGAGCAGACAGTTGGGCGGCGAGCCCGCGCTGCGGCCATCGATGTGGCGCGAATAGTTCTCGATGCCGGAGCACGACCCGATCTGGCGCATCATCTCGAGGTCATAGGTCGTGCGCATGCGCAGCCGCTGGGCCTCGAGCAGCTTGTTCTGCTGCTCGAGCTGCTGCAGTCGTTCCTCGAGCTCGAGTTCGATGCCCTTGATGGCGCGCTCGAGCCGGTCGTTGCCGGCGGCGTAGTGGGTGGCCGGGAAGATGTACATCTCCTCGTCGTTGCTGACCACCTCGCCCGTCAGCGGCTGCAGCGTGGACAGCGCCTCGATCTCGTCGCCGAAGAACTCGACGCGCCACGCCAGCTCCTCATACATCGGGAAAACCTCGAGCGTGTCCCCGCGTACGCGGAACGTGCCGCGCGTGCCGGCGATGTCGTTGCGGGCGTACTGGATGTCGACCAGGCGCCGCAGCAGCCCGTCGCGATCCATCTCGTCGCCGACCCGGAGCTTGATCATCTGGTCGACCCATTCGGTCGGTGTGCCGAGGCCGTAGATCGCCGACACCGTCGCCACCACGATCACGTCGCGGCGTGTCAGCAGCGAATAGGTCGCGCGGTGGCGCAGCCGCTCGACCTCCTCGTTGAGCGACGAGTCCTTCTCGATGTAGGTGTCGGTCTGCGGGACGTACGCCTCCGGCTGGTAGTAGTCGTAGTAGCTCACGAAGTATTCGACCGCGTTCTCGGGGAAGAACCCCCGCAGCTCGTTCGCGAACTGGGCCGCGAGCGTCTTGTTCGGCTGCATCACGAGCATCGGCCGCTGCAGGCGCTCGGCCAGCCAGGCCACGGTCGCGGTCTTGCCGGTGCCGGTCGCGCCGAGCAGCACGACGTCCTGCTCGCCGGCGTTCAGCCGCTTCTCGAGCTCCTCGATCGCCGCCGGCTGGTCACCACCGGGATCGAAGTCGCTGACGACCTTGAAGTCGGCCAGCTTCCGTCGCACGTCATCCACAGGTCGCATGGGAGAGAGCGTACGCGGGGGGTCTGACAAGAGTTGTCGGTGCGACGGCGGGATGGCTGCGACTCGGCCGTGTTCGAGAACGCTCCTGCAGTTGGCGAACCGGAAGTGCGTTGGAGTGTGCTGCAACGTTCGCGAGGACAACTACCGTTCGCCAACTGCAGGACGGTTCGCCAACGTGACGAACCCGGCGCCCTCGATTCGCCCGGCTCGCTCCGAGGTCGTCGGGGCTTCGACTCGGCCGGCGGCGGCCTCGCTCAGCCAGCGTGGGGCTTCGACTCGGCCGGCGGGGGCCTCGCTCAGCCGCCTGGTGCTCCTCGTCTCGCTGGCGCCCGCTCGGAGAACGTCCACCCACTGAGCTCGGACTTGGGCCTCGCGCGCCCGGTGTCTGGAGGACCGAGGAGCAACGCGGCCCCCGACGATCAGACCGGAACCGATCCGACCAGCCGGGGGGCGCGTTGCGAACAGCGTCCGAAGACACCGGATGCGGCGCGCGAGGCCGTACGCGTCGCGGAGCGACGCCATGTGCTTGTGCGCGCGAGGCCGATCGCGCCCCGGAGGGGCGCAATGGACTCAGCTCACCTGTGACTTCAAGGCCGAGTTCAGCATCCAGTCGGCCTCCTCGAGCACCTGCTTCTGGCTCTCCCACACCGCCCTCGGGGCGACGGTCTGCATCCCCACGCCCACGTTGTCACTGATGCGGTTCGAGACCACGGCGAGCGCTCCGAATGCCTGGCTGCCGCCGCCCGATGACAGCTGCATGGTCGCGAACTGGCGCATCACCTCGACCTTGGAGCTCCCGACAGTGATCTTCTCGCTGGGATTCTTGCGGACGTTGGCGCCCTTCGAGGTGATGGCCTCCAGCATCTGCTCGGTCGTTGATCGCACGTCGTCCACGCGACCCACGCTGAGGGCGATCACCGTGCCACTGGGGTGTTTGAGGATCACGACGTCGGAGGACTGGCGTTCGACCGACCAGCCCGGCCTCGGCGTGAAGCTGATGCCGGCACCGAGGGACTGGGGCCCTCCCACCGGCGCACCCGACCCGCCGCCGGTGGGCTGGGACGTCGGCTGGGTCGTGGGCTTGGTCGTCGGTGGGCTCGTGGGCTGGGTCGACGTCGTGGGCGCCGTGGTCGGGGTCGCTGACGTCGTCGGCTCCGCCGTGACCGGTGGCGGCGGGGGCGGAGGCACCGGCGGCTGCGATCCTCCACGGCCGAAGGCCATCACGGCACCTCCGATCAGGCCGAGAACAACGAGCGCGCCGATGACGAGACCGATGATCTTGCCGTTCGACCTCTTCGCGGGGGGCTGCTGACCAGGGGGCTGCTGCCCGTAGGTGGGCGCCGGACCCTGGGGCGGCTGACCGGGCGCTCCGGGCGCGAAAGGCTGCTGGCCGTACGCGGGCTGCTGGCCGTACGCCGGCTGTTGGCCGTACCCGGGCTGCTGGCCGGGGGGCGGCGCCTGCTGACCCCACCCCTGCTGCGGGTTCTGCGGCTGCTGCGGGTTCTGGGGCTGCTGCGGGTTCTGCGGCTGCTGCGGGTTCTGGGGCTGCTGCGGGTTCTGGGGCTGCTGGCCCCATCCGCCCTGGTTCTGGTCCCAGCTCATCGGCCCTCCTCCTCGTTCTGGTGGGCGCCCTCGGGCGTCGCGGCCGCCGTGGTCGCCGCCACGGGCGTGCGGTCTCGGTGTGCCTTGGTCCGCGTACGCGAGTTCGCGCCGCACGCGTTGCAGAACGCGGCTCCGGCCACCAGCGGCATCTCGCAGCTGGGGCAGAACTCGAGGCGCCCCTCACCGACGCCCTCGTGGTCGCCGACGCCCTGGCGGGCGTGGGCCTCGAGCGCGGCCTCCATGAGCCCGTGGTGGAGGACGGTGCGGACGCGGATGATCAGCACGGCGAGGATGGCGAGCGCCCAGATCACCTGGAGCATGACCCGCAGGGTCGGGTTGGCGAGTTGGCTGAGCAGCTGGATGCCCAGCGCGTACGCGACGTTGGCCAGGATGGCCTCACCGACGCCGCGGACCCAGCGCGCGCTGAACCCGTCGTATCCCTCGCCGAGGCCGGAGAACTCGGCGCAGGCGATGCCGGTCGCCGTGCCCATGATGAGCGGCTTCACGAAGCCCTCGAGGAAGATCAGCGAGGCCCAGAGACCGGGGTCGAGCTGGTTGACGAAGCCGCCGGTCAGCAGGCCCCAGTGGCGCACGAGGGTGTCGGCCGTGGCGAAGGCCACGCCCGAGATGATGCCGAAGGTGAGACCGTCCATGAGGTCGTCGAACTCGGGCCGCGCCGCCAGCACCAGCGGGCCGATCTGGCGGATCAGCTCACCGATGACGGGCACCAGCAGCGCCCACACCAGCATCGGCACGAGTTGGGGCGCGAACCCACCTCCTCCGGCGAGTCCGCCGAAGCCCGGCGCGGTGACCGGGCTGATGAAGCGGCCGACGGCCCAGAGGAACGCCGCGCCGAGCAGGCCGGTGAGCACGAACGCCAGCGCGGTCACGATGACGGGCTCGTCCTCCCACAGGTTCACGTCATACAGATAGACGATGTAGACCACGGGGATCGCGAAGGCCGCCAGCAGCACGGCGATCGGCAGTGCGCCGAAGATGGCCGCGAGCAGGGCGGCCGTCAGGGAGATCATCAGGGCGAGCCGATAGGTCTGGGGCCGTTCGGACGCCCCCCTCGGCATGATGGTCGAGACCAGGGCGAAGGACGCCACCGGCTCGTCGGGCTTCACGGCGAACGACTTGCGCCGGGCCAGGTCCGCAGAGCGCATGTCATGCCCGCATCGCTGGCAGAAGTGCGCAACCTCGGGCGTGATGGCCCCGCAACGCGGGCAGTCCATGGGTCCTCCTCGGTCGATGATGAGACCAAGCGTGACCTATGCGCGGATCACGCGGACCTCGCCCTCAGACCGGTCGTGATCTCGATTCGGTAACCACCCGCGCCCAGACCTCGTCCGCGCGCCGCAGGAGCGTCGCCCGGTCGCCGTCGTTCGGGATGACGATGGTCGCCGCAGCCAGGCGATCTGCGCGGCTCGCTTGCGCGCGTACGCGGGCCCGCGCGCCCTCGTCGTCGAGCCCGTCGCGCTCTCGCAGCCGCGCCAGCTGGACCTCCGGGGCCACGTCGACGACCACCACCTCGTCGAAGGAACCGGCCTGCCCCGTCTCGACCAGGAGCGGGATGACGTGCACCACGACCGACCCCCTCGGCGCGCGCGCCTCGAGCTCGGCCGACCGCGTGCGCACCGCCGGATGGACGATCGCGTTCAGGGCCACCCGCGCCTCGTCGTCGCCGAACACCAGGCGGCCGAGCGCCGGCCGGTCCAGCGTGCCGTCGGGGGTGAGTACGCCGGCCCCGAACCGCGCGCGGATGGCGGCGAGGGCCGGCGTACCCGGTTCGACCACCTCGCGGGCCAGCACGTCGGCGTCGATGACGACCGCCCCGTGCGTACGCCAGCGCTCGGCGACCGTCGTTTTTCCGGACGCGATGCCGCCCGTGAGGCCCACTCGTGACATGGGGTCATTCAAGCCCATCGCCCGGGGAACGCCGAAGGCCCCGCCGGAGCGGGGCCTTCGGTTGACTTCGACTCAGTCGGTTCGCTCAGCGAACGTCGGCGTCGGTATGGCGTCAGTTGGCGCCACCGGTCAGCTTGTCGCGCAGGGCCTGCAGGGCCTCGTCGGACGCGAGCGAGCCCTCGCCCGTCGTGACGGCCTCGTCGGTGTCGCCACCGGCCGAGTAGGAGGCGCCGCTTGAGGTCTCGGCGTTGGCGTCGGCCTGCTCGGCCTCCTCGACCTGCTTCTTGTGGGCTTCCCAGCGGGCGTGCGCCTCGGCGTACTGCTGCTCCCAGGCCAGACGCTGGTCGTCGTAGCCTTCCTTCCACTCCTGGGTCTCCGGATCGAAGCCCTCGGGGTAGAGGTAGTTGCCCTGGTCGTCGTACGACGCGGCCATGCCGTAGAGCGTGGGATCGAAGTCGTCAGCGGCGACGTCGACACCCTCGTTGGCCTGCTTGAGCGACAGCGAGATGCGGCGACGCTCGAGGTCGATGTCGATGATCTTGACCATGACGTCGTCGTTGACCGTGACGACCTGCTCGGGGATCTCGACGTGACGCTCGGCGAGCTCGGACACGTGGACCAGGCCCTCGATGCCCTCCTCGACACGCACGAACGCGCCGAAGGGGACGAGCTTGGTGACCTTGCCCGGGACGATCTGGCCGATCGCGTGGAGACGCGCGAACGCCTGCCACGGATCTTCCTGCGTCGCCTTCAGCGACAACGAGACGCGCTCGCGGTCCATGTCGACGTCGAGCACCTCGACCGTGACCTCGTCGCCGACGGCGACGACCTCGGACGGGTGGTCGATGTGCTTCCAGGACAGCTCGGAGACGTGCACGAGGCCATCCACACCGCCCAGATCGACGAACGCGCCGAAGTTGACGATCGACGAGACGACGCCCTTGCGGATCTGGCCCTTCTGGAGCTGGGTCAGGAAGTTCTGGCGGACCTCGGACTGGGTCTGCTCGAGCCACGCACGACGCGACAGGACCACGTTGTTGCGGTTCTTGTCGAGCTCGATGATCTTCGCCTCGAGCTCCATGCCGACATAGGGCTGGAGGTCACGCACACGACGCATCTCGACCAGCGACGCAGGCAGGAAGCCGCGCAGGCCGATGTCGATGATGAGACCACCCTTGACGACCTCGATGACGTGGCCGGTGACGACGCCGTCCTCTTCCTTGACCTTCTCGATCGTGCCCCAGGCGCGCTCGTACTGAGCCCGCTTCTTGGACAGGATAAGGCGACCTTCCTTGTCCTCCTTCTGCTGGACCAGGGCCTCGATCTCGTCACCGACGGACACGACCTCGAAGGGGTCCACGTCGTGCTTGATCGAGAGTTCCTTGGAAGGGATGACACCTTCGGTCTTGTAACCGATGTCGAGGAGGACCTCGTCACGGTCGACCTTCACCACGGTGCCGCTGACCAGGTCACCGTCGTTGAAGTATTTGATGGTCTTGTCGATGGCCTCGAGGAAGGCTTCGGGCGAACCGAGGTCGTCGACTGCAACCTGCGGGGGGGCCTCAAGGGAGGACGTCATGTAGTAGGGCTCCGATGGATGGATGTGGGATTGCGGCACGCCGCGACCCTGCCGGGATTCGATGGAAACGAGCCGACAGCGTTCCCCTGCTCTGTCCGAGGAGCACGCAGGCCACAGCGCCCGTCCAGCCTATCCGCGCGGCGGTGGGGGGTCAATCCGGGCCCGGAGCACGCGGACCTGCCCGGTGGGGTCCGCGCGACGGCCGGAGCGTACGCCGACGATTGTCACCCGGTGTTCCCCGAAAGATCGCCCACGGGTGGCCTGACCGCGACCCGCCGTGTGCTTAGTCTTACATGTATGAGCTCGATCACCGAGGCGTTCGACGCCCTGGCTGACGCCGTCGAGACGTCTGCCCACCCACCCCAGAAAATGCCCGTCCGCCCCGACACCACCGTCGTGGGCCGATCCCCCGGCCACGAGGTCGGGGTCCACATCACCCGCGGTCGCGCGACACGCGTGGAGTTCCGAGAGCACGTGCTCGGCATGGATCCCGACGAGATCGGCGAACTGATCGTCAAGGCCATGAATGCGGCGCTGGACGAGCACGACCGCGCCGTCGTGACCGGCATCCAGGCCCAGGAGGACACCGACCTCCACAAGCTCTCCACCGAGCTCGAGGCCATCGGCAGGGAGGCACAGCGCAGCCTGGAGACCTACCTGTCGACCATGGAGACCATGATGCGCAAGACCGCGAAGGACGCCCGCCGATGACGACTGACAACCTGACCAGCAAGCGCATCACCGCCGACACCGACGCTTACCGCGCCGGGGCGAACACCACCGAAGCGGCCGGCGGCGGCCTCAACAGCGAGGTCGAGACCTTCCTCGGCGAGGTGTCCGACCCTGGCGTGCTCGGCAGGACCGACACCATCGGGAAGTTCGCCAACCCGATGTACGCGGTGGCCATCGGCTATGTCGGGAAGTGCCTCGGCGAGCTCGGCGGATCCTACGACGACCACGCGGGCGCCCTGCGCAACAGCGGGACGCAGTACGACTCCACCGAGGCCGGCAACGCCGCGAAGGCCCGCGGCGTCGACCTGCAGAACCCCTACAGCACCGCTGGCGCACAGCACGACTGGAACACCGGGTCGAGCGGGACGCCGACCGGCGGCCACGACTTCGGCGCGCGGAACCGCTCTGACGGTCCTGACTTCACCGACCCGACGTTCGGTCGGGGGGCTGACCTCGGCGACGAGTTCAAGGGCGGCGGCACGTCTGCCGCGGGCGTCGACCCGAGCACGGGCGCGGGCCACGGCGGCGGTGGCTACGGAGGCGCCGGTCACGGCAGCGGCCCCGGCGGAGCGGGCTACGGCAGCGGCCCCGGCGGAGCGGGCTACGGCAGCGGCCCCGGCGGAGCCGGCTACGGCAGCGGCCCCGGCGGAGCCGGCTACGGCGCGGGTGGCCCCGGTGCCACCGGCTCCGGCGCGGGTGGCCCCGGAGGCATCGGCTCGAAGGGCATGCCGGGTGCCGGCGCCAATCCCACGCAGGGCGCCTCGCCGCTGGTGGCGAACGGCGGCCTCGCCGACCCGCGCTCAGGTCGGCTCGCCGGCCCGGGCGCTGCTCCGGTGGCAGGTGCCGGCGGCGGCCCCATGGCGACCCCCATGCCACTGACGAGTGCAGCCCGCCGGCGCGAGGAGCCCTCGCGCCTGAAGGGCAACGACCACCTCGACGACGAGGAGATCGCCGACGAGAAGGACGACAACATCTGGGACACCCTGCGTCCCCTGAGCCCCCAGCAGGAGAAGCGATGATCAGCCTCCAACTGCCCGCCCCCCTGGTCACCCTGCTCAACGAGCTCGGCATCCAGTGGCCGGAGGGCGACGAGACCAAGACCTTCGACTATGCCCAGAAGTGGTTCGACATGGGCGGGAAGGTGTCGGACGCACGTGACGAGGGCGACGCCGGCGCGAAGAAGGTGCTCGAGAGCAACGAGGGCCCCAACGCTGACGCCTTCCGCGAGAGCATGACGGCGGAGGACGGGCCTTCCAAGTCGGCGTCCGGCCTGACGACCGGCATGCAGCTCGGCGGCGGCGCGCTGACGGTCGGCGCGGCGGCGATCCTCATCCTGAAGATCCAGGCGATCATCCAACTCGTGCAGCTGCTGATCAAGGAACTCCAGGCGTACGCGGCCGCCGGGCCCACGATGGGTGCGTCGCTCGCGATGATCCCCACGTGGCGCAGGCTCGCGAAGATCGCCATCGAGATGGCGATGAACAAGACGATGGAGACCGTGCAGGGTCAGGGCGGCACCCAGCCGACATCCGGCACCAACCCCACGTACGGCATCGTCGGCGAGATGCTCGACGGCTTCGTCCAGCCGGCGCGCAGGCTGCCGGGTGAGGGCGCTCCCGCCGGCCAGGAGGGCACGACGCCGCCCGCGGCTGAGGGGACTCCCCCCGTCCAGGGCGACGCCGAGTCCGGCACACCGCCCGCGACCCAGGGCGACGCCGAGTCCGGCACACCGCCCGCGACCCAGGGCGACGCCGAGAGCGCGACTCCCACCGCGGATGCCCCCGCGGCCGAACCCGCGCCAGGCGAGACCGAGCCGATCCCGACGGGCGCCTGAACGACACCGAATGTTCACCGTGGGGACACCGCGGTGAGGTGTGACCTTGGTTGGCTCCTTCTCGGCCTCGATGTCGAGGCCGAGAAGGCCGGCTTCGCCGGAGAAAGGTCACCATGCACCGTTCGGTCCTCGCGGGTGCGGCCATCCTGGCCCTCACCGCAACCCCCCTGATCCTCACCTCCCCCGCCCACGCGGCCGATCCGACCGGGGTGGTGATCAACGAGGTCGAGTCCAACGGCGGCACGCCGGGAGACTGGGTCGAGCTCGTGAACCCCGGCACCACTGCGGTCGACGTGTCCGGCTGGGTGTTCAAGGACAACGACGACACCCACGCGTACGCCCTGCCCGCCGGGACCACCGTCGCCCCCGGCGCGCACCTCGTGCTCGAGGAGGCGCAGTTCGGGTTCGGCCTCGGCGGCAAGGAGTCGGCGCGGCTCTACAACGCGTCCGGCACGCTGGTCGACCAGTACGCGTGGACCGCCCACGCCACGGTGACCTACGGCCGCTGCCCCGGCGCCACGGGCGCTTTCACCCCCAACGCCACCGCGACCAAGGGCGCGACCAACGACTGCGCCGCGCCCACCGCATCGCCCACGCCGACCGCGTCACCGACCGCCCCGGCGGTCACCACGGTCCGCATCAACGAGACCGTCTCCACCGCGGGTGTCCCCGGCGACTGGGTCGAACTCGTCAACACGGGCACCACCCCGGTCGACGTGTCGGGGTGGGTCCTCAAGGACAACGACGACACGCACGCGTACGCCCTGCCCGCCGGAACCACCATCGCGCCGCGCGGTTACCTCCTGGTCGACGAGGCCGCGCTGAACTACGGACTCGGCGGCGCCGACTCCGCCCGGCTCTTCACGAACACCGGCGCACTCGTCGACTCGTGGACCTGGACCGCCCACGCCCCCACCAGCTGGGCCCGCTGCCCCGACGGGACCGGGGCCTTCGTCCACAGCGCGGCCGTCACCCGGGGCGCGGCCAACGCCTGCGCCACGGCGACCCCGACCCCCACGCCGACCCCGACCGGCCCGGCGGCCGCGCCGTGGCCGGGCGCCCCGACCGTGTCCACCGCGGACGCCGCCGGCACGTTCACCGGCGACCTGTCGGGCCTCGACTTCGCCGACGCAACCACGCTCTGGGCCGTCACCAACGGCACCGGAACACTCACCAAAGTCACCTGGAACGGCACGCAGTGGATCCCCGCAGGAGCTCCCCTCACGCTGCACTACCCCGACAGAACCGGTACGCCGGACTCCGAGGGCGTCACCGTCGCCGACGACGGCGCGGTCTACGTCGGCACTGAGCGCAACAACGCGGCCAAGGGCACGAGCGCGCTCCGCGTCCTGCGCATCGATCCGGCCGTCAGCGGCACCGCCACCCAGTCGTGGGACCTGACCTCGAAGATCCCGGCCGTCGGCGCCAACACCGGCATCGAGGCCATCGAGTTCGTCCCGGACGCCGCCCTGCGCGGCTTCGTCGACCCGGCCACGGGCCGCGCGTACGACCCCACGGCGATCCCCGCCCACGGTGGCGGCCTGTTCTTCGTCGGCATCGAAGAGACCGGGAAGGTCTACGCGTTCGCCCTCCACGCCGACGGGTCCTCGACGCTGGTCGCCACGCTCGATCCGGGCCTGGGCGGCGTGATGGCGCTCGACTGGAACGCCGACACCCAGCGTCTGTGGGCGATGTGTGACGACGGCTGCCAGGGCACGAGCGCGGTGTTCGACCTGACCAGGGCGGGCTCGCCCACCCTGGTGGCGCGCCCGACCGGCATGCCGAACCTCAACAACGAGGGGTTCGCGCTGGGCCCGGTCTGCGTCGACGGCCGCCGCATGGCCGTCTGGACCGACGACGGCGACACCGACACCCACTCGCTGCGCGTGGGTTCGGTGACCTGCGCCCCGGCGCCGGCCGCGTCGCCCACTCCGTCCGCAACGGCGACTCCGGCGCCCTCGACCGGACCCTCCGCAACGCCGACCGCCACCGGCACGCCGGTGCCCACGCGTACGCCCGGTCCGGTCGTCGACAAGGACAGCTCGGGCGGCCTGGCCGACACCGGCGCCCCGGAGGGCGCCCTGGCCGGACTGGTCGCGCTCGTCTGCGGCCTGGTGGTGCTGCGCCGCCGCTGACCGCCCGACGACCCTGACCGCAGGCCTGACGACCCGACCGGGGCGTCAGGCCTGCGGCATCTCGGTGTGGAGCCAGCCGTCCGGAATGCCGAAGCCCTCCACGAGGTCGAGCGCATGGGGGCGGAGCTCGGCGCAGAGCTCGTTGACCAGCGTGATCAGGGTCTTCGAGCGGTCGGGGCTCAGCCGGTCATGCTCCATGTACCACGCCCGGTGCTTCTCGATGGTGGTCAGGGCGTAGAGGTCGCAGAGCCGTTCCAGCAGCCGACGGGCGTCGGGGTCGTCGCACTTCTCGATGCCGGCGACGAACGCCTCGAGGATGATGCGCTCGACGTGGGCCGTGGCCATGTCGACCAGGTGGTCCTGCGCGTTGTTGAACACGGCGAACGCGTCGGCCTTCTTGTCTCCCGCCCGGCGAAGGCGGCGCGCGAGCGTCTCCAGGAGGTGGGTCTCGCGCTCGGTGATGAGGCGCACCTGCTCGGCCCGCTCGGTGAGCGCGTGCTCGCTGGTCCACGTGTCGCGGAGACGTTGCACGAGGCCGCGACCCGAGGTGCGCTCGACCACGGCCTCGGCCACGGCGCGAGAGCCGAACCGCACGAGGTCGAGGGTGTCCATGGAGCCGAAGGCACGCTGGAAGTTGGTCAGCAGCGACTTGGCGACGAGCTGGAGCAGGACCGTGTTGTCGCCCTCGAACGTCGTGAAGACGTCGGTGTCGCCCTTCAGGGCCGTGAGGCGGTTCGCCGACATGTAGCCCGCGCCACCGCACGATTCCCGGCACATCTGGATCGTGTCGGTCGCGAACCGCGTCGTGTAGGCCTTGAGACCGGCCGCCAGCGTCTCGAGCTGGCGCTGGGCGTCCTCGTCGGCGGTCGGCCCGTCGGGGCCGGACTCGGGATTGCCGGGGTCGTCGACCTCGCTCTGGCGGGTCTGCACGTCGTGCATGTCGGAGATCAGGTCGTTCTTGGCGAACATCAGCGCGTACGCCGTCGCGATCGCCGGCATCAGCCTGCGCTGGTGGGTGCGATAGTCGAGCAACGTGACCTCGGTGTCGGTGCCGGGCGCGTCGAACTGCGTGCGCGTCAGCGCGTACTTGGTCGTGATCTCGAGCGCCGAGCGCGTGGCAGCGCCCGCACCGGCGGCCACCGAGATGCGCCCGCGCACGAGCGTGCCGAGCATGGTGAAGAAGCGGCGCGTACGCGACTCGATGGGCGACGTGTAGGCGCCCTCGGCGTCGAGGTCGCCGTAGCGGCCCAGCAGGTTCTCGCGCGGGACGCGGACCTGGTCGAACATGATGCGCCCGTTGTCGACGCCGAGCAGGCCGCCCTTCGACCCGCAGTCGCTGAGGGTGACGCCGGGCAGGGCCTTCCCCGACTCGTCGCGCAGCGGGACCAGCACGCAATGGACCCCGTGGTGCTCGTCGGCTCCCCCGTCGACGCCCGGCACGACCAGCTGGGCGAACACCGCCGCCATGCGGGCCGAGTCGGCCGCCCCGCCGATGTAGTCCTTGCGGGCCGACGGCGTCGGCGAGTGGATCACCAGCTCATCGGTCGCCCGGTCGAACGTCGCCGTGGTCTCGAGCGACTGGACGTCGGAGCCGTGACCGGTCTCGGTCATCGCGAAGCAGCCGGGCAGGCTCGCGTCGACGATCGACGGCACGAGGTGGGCGTGGCGCTCGAGCCCGAGGTTGGCGACCGCGCCGCCGAACAGGCCCCAGTGGACACCGGCCTTGACCATGAGCGACAGGTCGCCGTGGCCGAGCATCTCGAACCCCGTCACCGACGCGCCGATGTCGCCCCGGCCCCCGAGACGGACCGGGAAACCGTCGGCCGGCATGCCGGTGGACGCGATCCACTGGATCGCCTCGTCGACCCAGGCGCGATGGTCGGCCATCGACAGCTGCGTACGCGGGGTCGCGGGCGCGTCGTCGCCGATGTCGCGCAGCTCGGCGCGCGTGGCGGCCCACCGGCCGCCGGTCGCGGCGACCAGGGCGTCGGCGAGCGGGGTGCTGGGGGCGGTCGCGGGGCGGTCGATGCTGGTCATCCGGCGTTCCTCTCGCTGTGCGGGTTCGGGATGTGCGGGGTGGACGCGTAGTCGGTCGTGAGCGGGCGCGCGCCCGCCAGCCCGCCCCACGCGAGGTCGGTCAGCTGGGCGATCAGGCGGGTGCGGGTCGTGGAGGCGGGGTCGGACATCCACCGATTGGCGCAGGCGTGCACCGAGCCGACGATGGCCGTCGCCCAGGTGTGGGCGCGCTCGGGACCCGTGACAGGTTCGAGCGCCTCACCGAGCAGGTCGGCCACCCGGCCGGTGATGTCGAGCACCTGGGCATCGGCGACCGGGCCCTCGATGAGCGGCGGCCGCACCACGAAGCGATAGACCTCGGGGTCGGCCTCGACCAGCGACAGGTAGGCGTCGGTCACCTGGCCGATCAGCGCGCGGGGCTCGGTGTCGGCCGCCAGCGCCGCCTGCAGCTGGCGCGTGATGCGGCGCTCGACCTTGCCGGCCACCGCCCGATAGAGCCCCGAGCGGTCGCCGAAGTGGCGATAGATCACGGTCTTGGAGGTCTGTGCCTCGGCCGCCACCTCGTCCATGCCGACCCCGGCGCCGTGGAGGCGGATGGCGCGCAGCGTGGCGTCGACGAGCTCCTTGCGGCGGGCCTCGTTGTGTTGCGCCCAGCGCAGGGCACGCCCGTCGGCGCGGGCCCCGTCGCCCTCGTCGAGGGGGTTCGGGGTCGCCGTAGCGGTGGCATCGTCGGCATCGACCATGGTTCAGAAAATATCAGGTACCGGGGGTTCCGGCTACCCCCCGTATCGGATAGATTGGTGGCCGTGTCCGGCGCGGAGTCGCGTCGGGGGACCTCGAACTCACAGGAGAGCTCATGACCAACCGCGTGGCCATCCTCGGTGGCAACCGCATTCCCTTCGCCCGCTCGAACGGCAAATACGCGAAGGCATCGAACCAGGACATGATGACCGCCGCGCTCGACGGCCTGGTGGCCCGCTTCGGGCTGGGCGGCGAGCGCCTCGGCGAGGTCGCCGGCGGCGCGGTGATGAAGCACAGCCGCGACTTCAACCTGATCCGCGAGTCGGTGCTCGGCACCGCGCTCGACCCCCACACCCCTGCGTGCGACCTCCAGCAGGCGTGCGCGACCGGCCTCCAGGCCGCCAACTACATCGCGAACAAGATCAAGGTCGGCCAGATCGACTCCGGCATCGCGGGCGGCACCGACACGGCCTCCGACGCGCCCATCGCCGTGAGCGAGGGCCTGCGTGCCGTGCTGCTCGAGCTCAATCGCGCCAAGACGCCGCGCGACCGCGCCATGGCGCTGCTCAAGCTGCGCCCGAAGGACATCGCCCCGATGATCCCCAAGACCGGCGAGCCCCGCACGGGCCTGTCGATGGGCGAACACATGGCCCTGACCACGAAGGCCTGGGGCGTCACGCGCGAGGAGCAGGACGAGATCGCGATGAACTCCCACAACAACCTCGCCGCCGCATGGGAGCGCGGGTTCTTCGACGACCTCGTCACGCCGTTCCTCGGCGTGACCGTCGACGCCAACATGCGCCCGGGTTCGTCGATGGAGAAGCTCGGCCAGCTCAAGCCCGTGTTCGGCAAGGGCGACGACGCCACCATGACCGCCGGCAACTCCACGCCGCTGACTGACGGCGCCTCCGCCGTGCTGCTCTCGTCGGAGCAGTGGGCGGCCGAGCACCACCTCGACCCGCTCGCCTGGTTCGTCGACGCCGAGACCGCCGCCGTCGACTTCGTCCACGGTGCCGAGGGCCTGCTGATGGCCCCGGCGTACGCGACCGCGCGCCTGCTGGAGCGAAACGGCCTCACACTGCAGGACTTCGACTTCTATGAGATCCACGAGGCCTTCGCCGCGACCGTGGCCTGCACCCTGAAGGCCTGGGAGTCCGACGAGTTCTGCCGTGGCAAGCTGGGCCTCGACGCCCCGCTGGGCTCGATCGACCGCGCGAAGCTGAACGTGAACGGCTCCTCGCTCGCCGCGGGCCACCCGTTCGCCGCGACCGGCGGGCGCATCGTGGCGACCCTCGCCAAGGCGCTCAAGGAGAAGGGCTCGGGCCGCGGCCTGATCTCGATCTGCGCCGCCGGTGGCCAGGGCGTCGTCGCGATCGTGGAGGCGTGATCATGGCCGACGCCTACAGCGAGTTCGTGTCCGCCGGCTTCGGCAAGAAGCTGGCCGCCCAGTTGGGCCTCCCCTCCCCCGTCACACTGCGCCGCTTCGAGGAGGGCGCGCCGCTGTGCGACGGCCCCGTCGTGGTGGCGGGCTCGGGAGCGTACGCCTCCGCGGTCGCCGATCGCGTCCGTGGGCGCGGCGTCGAGGTCGTCGACTCGGCCGAGGCCGCCGGCGACCGCAGGGTCGGCGCCGTCGTGCTCGACATGTCGGCGCTGCGCGACCCGGCCGAGCTCGAGCAGCTCCGCGCGGCCGGCGCCCCGGCCGTCAAGAAGCTCACCCGGAACGGCCGCGTCGTCGTCATCGGCACCGACTACGACGTCCTCGTCGAGCCGGCCGAGGTCGCCACCCAGCGCGCCCTCGACGGCATCGTCCGCACGATCGGCAAGGAACTGCGTGCCGGCGCCACCGCGAACCTGGTCTATGCCCCACTGGAGGGCGGCCAGGAGTCGGTGACCCATGCCGTCGAGTGGTTCCTGTCCGGCAAGTCGGCGTTCGTCGACGGCCAGACCGTGCGGGTCGACGAGAACCCGTTCGTCGCGAACCCCGACGAGTCCCGCCCGCTGGCCGGCAAGGTCGCGGTCGTCACCGGCGCCGCGCGCGGCATCGGCGCGGCCATCGTCAAGGTCCTCGCCCGCGACGGCGCAACGGTCGTCGGCGTCGACATCCCCGCCGCCGGCGACGCGCTGTCCAAGGTCGTCAACGGCGTCAACGGGTCGGCCCTCATGGTCGACGTCACGGCCCCCGACGCCGGCGCGAAGATCCTCGCTCACTGCCGCCAGCGCCACGGCGGCCTCGACATCGTGGTCCACAACGCCGGCATCACGCGCGACAAGCTGTTCGTCAACACCGACGAGCAGCGCTGGAGTTCGGTGATCGACGTCAACCTGCGCTCGATCCTCCAGATGAACGAGTCGTTCCTCGGCGAGGACGGCCTCGGGGCCGGCGGTCGCGTCGTCTGCCTGTCCTCCCAGTCCGGTCTGGCCGGCAACCGGGGCCAGGCGAACTATTCGGCGACGAAGGCCGGCGTCATCGGCCTGGTCGACGCGCTCGCCGACCAGGTCACCGACCGCGAGATCACGGTCAACGCCGTCGCCCCGGGCTTGATCGAGACCGAGATGACGGCGAAGATCCCGTTCGCGACGCGCGAGGTCGCGCGGCGCATCAACTCGCTGCAGCAGGGCGGCCAGCCCGTCGACGTCGCCGAGCTGATCGCCTTCCTCGCCCAGCCGGCGTCGGCGGCCATCACGGGCCAGACCATCCGGGTCTGCGGCCAGAACATGGTGGGGGCCTGACCCATGGCGATGCCTCGACGCAGCGCCGGTGAGCAGGCGCCCGGCCCGGCCGACACGTCGCTGTCGACGACCACGCCGGTGTTCGAGACCCCGCGCCTGGCGACCGAGTTCGGCCGCGCGGTCCTGACGTCGCGCGGCCGGGCCGGCGCGCGCGGTCCCCTGCCCGCCACGCGGCTGGCGCAGACCCGCGTACGCGTGGACGCCGACCACCTGGCCCGCTACCAGCGGCTGTGCGGGTGGCCGGTGAGCGGCGTGCTGCCGCACACCTACCCCCACGTGCTCGGGTTCCCGCTCCAGGCCCGGCTGATGGCCGACCGCAGCTTCCCGCTGCCGCTGGCGGGTCTGGTCCATGTCCGCAACGAGACGACCGTACGCGCGCCCCTGTCGCTCGACGACCGTCCCGATGCGGAGGTGTGGGCCGAGAACCTCGTGCCCCACGCCAAGGGGACGACGGTCGACCTGTGCGCGGCCTTCCGGCTCGACGGGGAGGTCGTGTGGGAGTCGCGTTCGACCTACCTCCATCGCGGGAGGCCGGCCGGCGAGGCGGCGGCGGAGCCGGAGGCGCCGGCGGTTCCTGCAGCCGCGCCGTCGGCGATCTGGCGCCTGCCCGACGACCTGGGGCGGGCGTACGCCGCGGTCTCCGGCGACGTGAACCCGATCCACCTCCACCCGTGGACGGCGAAGGCCATGGGGTTCCCGCGGGCGATCGCCCACGGCATGTGGACGTACGCGCGGTCGCTCGCCGCGCTCGGCCCCGCGGTCAACGGTCCGTCCACGTCCCGCGTCTGGTTCCGCAAGCCGGTGCTGCTGCCGTCGTCGGTGGGGCTGGTGGTCGATCGCACGCCGGGGCGCGACGTCGCGGCGCTCGTGTCACCGAAGGACGCCTCCAAGGTCCACCTGGTGCTCGAGTTGGCGGACGCCTGAGCAGGGAGCAACCGAACGCACCGCGGGCCGGCATCCTCAGGGATGCCGGCCCGCGCGGTTCAGCGAAGTCACTTCTTCTTGGACTTCTTCTTGGACTTGTCCTTCTTCTTGTCCTTCTTCTTCGCCATGGTCGTCACCTCCTTGGTCAATATCTCGTTGACCCGAGTCAACCATCGATTGACGTTGTGGTCAAGCAATTCTTGACGCCGATTCCGGTCTAGGATTTCGCCATGAGCAAGGAGGAGTCGCTGCAGGCGCTGGACCGGGCGCGGCTGGCGCGCGAGGAGGCCGAGGCCGCGGAACTCCGCGCGGTGGCCGCTGCCCGCGAGGCGGGCGTGGCCTGGGGGCGCATCGGCGAGCTCTACGGACTGACGAAGCAGGGCGCCCAGCAGCGGTTCAAGGGCCGGGCCTCGGCGCCCGGGGCAACCGAACCCGGCACCTGACCCACGGTTCGCTCGCGGGCGGACCGTGCAGACTTCTGCCCAGGCTCTGGAAGCCTCGCTCGACGCTCCACAGCGGACAGGATCGGACCTATTCGCGCCTCAGGATGGAGTCATGACCACCACCGAGAACCTCGCCCTCATCGACACCCTCGACCGCCACCGCGGCTTCCTGCTGCAGACCGCCGACGCCCTCACCGACGACCAGGCCCGCGCCCGCAGCACCGTCAGCCGCCTGACCATCGCCTCGATCCTCAAGCACGTCGCCGACACCGAGCGGCAGTGGATGCAGTTCGCGGCAGTGGGTGCCGAGGCGTTCACCCAGGTCTACAACGACGACACCGACTGGGAGGCAGCGGACGCCGAGGCGACGTCTGACCCCGAGGCGTGGGCCAGCGCGGAGGACCCGCGATTCGTCCTGACCGACGAAGACACGCTCGAAGCCCTGCGCGCCCACGTCGCCACGGTCGCCGGTGAGACGAAGCAGTTCCTGCTGACCGCTGACCTCGGAGCGGAGCACGCCCTGCCCGACGCACCGTGGTTCGAACCGGGCTCCTGGTCCGTACGCCGGGTCGCGCTCCAGATGATCGCCGAGATCGCCCAGCACTCCGGCCACGCCGACATCATTCGCGAGGCGATCGACGGGCAGCAGACGATGGGCTGAGGAACTCCCTCAACCCGGGATGGGGCATGAGGCGGCCCGCTGGGCTAGTGGGCCGCTTCATGCCAGCTCGCGCCCACGCCCACCGAGACGTCCAGCGGCACCATGAGGTCGACCGCGTGGCCCATCTTGTCGCGCACCAGCGACTCGAGGCGGTCACGCTCCCCCTCGGCGACCTCGAACACGAGCTCGTCGTGGACCTGCAGCAACATGCGGGACGCCATCCCCTCGGTCGCCAGGGCCGACTCCACGTCCAGCATGGCCACCTTGATGATGTCGGCCGCCGACCCCTGGATGGGCGCGTTCAGCGCCATGCGCTCGGCCATCTCGCGGCGCTGGCGGTTCGACGACATCAGGTCGGGCAGATAGCGGCGGCGCCCGAGGATCGTCTCGGTGTATTCGGTGCGGCGCGCCTCCTTCACCAGCCCCTGCAGGTAGTCGCGGACGCCCCCGAACGTCTCGAAGTAGTCGTCCATGAGCGCCTTGGCGTCGGACACCTCGATGGCGAGCTGGTTCGACAGCCCGAACGCCGACAGGCCGTACGCCAGCCCGTAGTTCATCGCCTTGATCTTCGCCCGGAGCGCGCCGTTGACCTCGGCGGGATCGACCTCGAACACCTTGGCCGCGGTCACGGTGTGGAAGTCGATGCCGGAGCGGAACGACTCGATGAGCGCCTCGTCGGCCGACGCGTGGGCCATGATGCGCATCTCGATCTGGGAATAGTCGGCCGTCATGATCGACTCGAACCCGCGCCCCGCCACGAACGCCTCGCGAATGCGGCGCCCCTCCTCGGTGCGGATCGGGATGTTCTGGAGGTTCGGCTCGGTCGAGCTCAGCCGTCCCGTCGCCGCGATCGTCTGCAGATAGGTCGTGTGGAGCCGGCCGTCGTCCTGCACCGCCGCCAGCAGCCCGTCGACCGTCTGGCGCAGTCGAATGGCGTCGCGGTGGGCCAGCAGGTGTTCGAGGAACGGGTGTCCGGTCTTCGCGTACAGCCCCTGCAGCGCGTCGGCGTCGGTCGTGTAGCCCGACTTCGTCCTGCGGGTCTTCGGCATCTCGAGCTCGTCGAACAACACGACCTGGAGCTGCTTGGGCGAGCCCAGGTTGATCTGCTTGCCCAGCACCGCGTACGCCGCCTCCGCGGCCGCCTGCACCTTCGTGTCGAAGTCGCTCCGCAGCTCGTCGAGCCGATCGGTGTCGACGGCGATGCCGGTCGCCTCCATCTGCGCCAGCGTGCGCTGCAGCGGCAGCTCGACGTCGGTGAGCAGGTGGACCTGGGAGCGCTCGGCAAGCTCGGTGTCGAGCGCCTCGGCGAGGTCGATGACGGCGCGCGCCCGCACCATCGCCGCCTGGTTCGCAGCCTCCTCGGCGCCGGGCTCCTCGAACAGGGCGTCCTGGGGCCCGTCGGCGGCGCCCGAGTCGTCGACCCGCAGCTCGCGCTTGAGGTGGCGGATCGCGAGGTCGCCGAGGTCGAACGTGCGCTGGTCGGGCCGCAGGATGTACGCGGCCAGCTGCGTGTCGCAGTCGAGCCCCGCCAGCTGCCAGCCGCGCGACCAGATGGCGAGCATCGGCCCCTTGGCGTCGTGGAGCGCCTTCAGCGCGTCGGCGTCGGCCAGCCACGCCGCCAGCACCAACTCGTCGGCCGGGTCGAGCGTGGCCACGTCGAGCCACGCGGCCGACCCGTCGGACGACGCCAGCGCCAGCCCGGTCACGTCGCCGGCGCCCGAGGCCCAGTGGCCCACGACGTCGAGGCCGGTGCGCTTGTCGCCCTTCGTGTGGTCGGCGAGCCAGGTCGCCAGCTCGCCCGGGCCGAGCGCCGCGCCGGTGACGTCGAACCCGCCCTCGGGCTCGGTGTCCTCCGGCGGCAGGGTCTCGAGCAGCCGGTCGCGCAGCACGCGGAACTCCAGGGCGTCGAACAGCTCATGGGTCTTCTCGCGGTCCCACGCGACGCGGGCGAAGTCGTCGATGCCGAGCGGCAGCTCGAGGTCGCGGACGAGCGCGTTGACCTGGCGGTTGATCTTCACCTGCGCGAGGTGGTCGCGCAGGTTCTGGCCCGCGACGCCCTTGACCGACTCGGCGTGGGCGAGCAGGTTGTCGAGCCCGTCGTATTCCCCCAGCCACTTCGCCGCCGTCTTCGGCCCGACCTTCGGCACACCCGGGAGGTTGTCGGAGGTCTCGCCCACGAGGGCGGCGAGCTCGGGATAGCGCGCCGGGGCCACCAGGTATTTCTCCTCCACGGCCGTGGGGGTCATGCGGGCGAGGTCGGACACGCCCTTGCGGGGATAGAGCACCGTCACGTGGTCGGTCACGAGCTGCATGGCGTCGCGGTCACCGGTGCAGATCAGCACGTCGACGCCCTGCTTCGGCGCGTTGGTCGCCAGCGTCGCGATGACGTCGTCGGCCTCCCAGCCCTCGAGCTCGACGTGGGGGATGTTCAGCGCGTCCAGGACCTCCTTGATCAGCTGGACCTGGCCCTTGAACTCGTCGGGGGACGCCGACCGGTTCGCCTTGTAGTCGGAGAAGACCTCCGACCGGAACGTCTGGCGCGACACGTCGAACGCGACCGCGATGTGGGTCGGCTGCTCGTCGCGCAGCACGTTGATCAGCATCGAGGTGAACCCGAAGACCGCGTTGGTGTGCTGGCCCGTGCGCGTCGCGAAGTTCTCGACCGGCAGCGCGAAGAACGCGCGGTAGGCCACCGAGTGGCCGTCGATCAGCAGCAGCCGCGGGGGCCGCGCCTCGGCGTCGGGTGCGGTCGGGGTGTTCGTCGGGTTCGCCACGGCGACAGCCTACCGAGATGGGCCGACAGGGACAGTCCTGCCGATGCTGCCGCGCGCCCAGGACCTCGCGCGCTCAGCCCTCCGTCGCCAGCCGCAGCTCCTGTGGCGCCGTCAGGTGGTCGCGCAGCGCGGTCAGCCCCGCCAGCGCCTCCGCGCGCACCGCGTCGTCGGCCCGCGCGTGCATCAGCGACACCCCCACGGCGAACGGCTCGTCCCCGGGTCGGCGCGCGGGCACGAGCATCGCCATGCCGTAGACCGCCGGGTTGGTCTCCCGATCGTCGATCGCATAGCCCCGCTGCCGGCAGGCCGCCAACTTGTCCACCAGGTCGTCGACGCGCGCGACCGAGCGCTCGGTCCACAGCGGGAGGGTGTCGTCGTCGGGATAGAGGGCGCGTACGCGGTCCTCCGCAAGCTGCGCGAGCAGCACGCTCCCGACCGCGGTCAACGACGCCGGGAACCGGTCGCCGATGGCGGCCGACAGCCGCAGCGGAGCCCGGCCCTCGTGGCGCGCCAGATAGACCACGTCACGCTCGTGGCGCAGCACCAGTTGGAGCAGCTCGTGCCTCAACACCGGGTGGTCACCCGCGAACCCGTAGAACTCGCGCACCACGTCGAACCCTCGCACGTACGCCCCGCCCAGCTCGACGGTGCGCCTCCCCAGCGCCCACGTCCCCACCGGTGTACGCCGGGCCAGGCCGGCCTCCTCCAGCGCGACGCACAGGTTGAGCGTCGACGACTTCGCCAGTCCGAGGCGCCGGGCGATGTCCGTCAGGGGCTGCGCCCCGTCGTCGGCGAGCAGGCCCAGGATCGCCGCGGCGCGCGTGACCGCGGGGGCGGGACTGCGCTCCGGGGCGCCGGGGCTGGCTGGGCTCGCGGGGCCGGTGCGGGGTTCGGACATCAGAAGAACGTTAGCGTGTCGATCCCGTTGACGAGGGGTTCTCCGTCGAGGAGGCGGCCCGCGTTGTCGGCGAACATCTCGGCGATCAGCCGGTCCTCGTCGTCGTGGAGCGCCGCGGTGTGGGGCGCGATGACGACCTGCTCCATCGCCCAGAGCGGGGAATCGGCCGGCAACGGCTCGACCGCGAACACGTCGAGCGCCGCGAACCCCACGCGGCCGTCCTCGAGCGCCTCCACCAGCGCGGGCTCCTCGATGCACGTGCCACGGCCGGTGGACGCCACGATCACGCCCGGGCGGACGCGGGCGAACACGTCGGCGGAGATCAGGCCCGTGGTGTCGGTGGCCTCGGGCAGGGTGTTCACGATGGCGTCGGCCCGCGAGGCCGCCTCGGCGATCCGGTCGGACGCGACCACCTCGTCGAACCCGTCGGCAGGGGTCCCCGAGCGGTTGACCCCGATCACCCGGGCGCCGAGGGCCTGGAAGAGGCGTGCGGTCTCGGAGCCGATCGCTCCGGTGCCCGCCACCAGCACGGTCATGTCGAACACGGCCTTCATGGCCCAGCGGTCGGTCCACCGCCGTTCGGCCTTCTGGCGCTGGAGTCGCGGCAGGTCCTTCGCGCCCGCGAGCACGCCGAACAGGGCGAACTCGGCGAGGGTCCGCGCGTGGGGCCCACTCGACTTCGTGAACGCGATGCGGGCGAGCTCGTCGTCGGAGAGCCCGGCCGCGCGGACCTGTGAGCCGCCGCCGGCCGCCATGGTGTGGACCCAGCGCAGGCCGGGGTTGGCCCGCACCGTGCGCGCGAGCGCGGCGGGGTCGGTGTCGGGGATGCCATAGAGCGCGTCGGCCTCGAGGCAGAACTGCTCGAACCGCGCCTGTTGCTCGGGCGGGCGCCGGAACGCCGGGTCGCCGTTGTGGTCGCCGTTCCAGCGCATCGGCGGAAGCAGCTCCTGGTCGACGACCAGGTCGATGCGCGGCTCGCGCTCGACGAGCAGGCGGCAGTTCTCGTCGGTCAGCGGCGTGCACACGAAGACACGGAGCCGGTCGACGGGACGGTCGAGGTGGTCAGACATCAGGACTCCTGAACGGGTTGTGGGGCATGTGGTTGGCTGAGCACGTGGACACCAAAGATGCACGCGTGGGGCTCGTCGGCCTGGGCGCCATGGGGGCGCCCATGGCGGCGAGGCTCCTCGACGGAGCCGTGAGCGGGTCGGTGTGGGTCACCAGCCGACGCCGCGAGTCGGCGACCGGGCTGGTCGACGCCGGTGCCCGCTGGGCGGACACGCCGCGCGAGCTGGCCCGCCACTGCGACGTCGCCGTGGTGATGGTGCAGGACACGGCCCAGATCAGGGCGGTGCTGGGCGGGCCCGACGGGCTCGCCGCCGGCGCGGACCACCCGATCGTGCTCGTGGTCGCCAGCTCGATCTCCCCCACCGACGTCGCCGCGCTGCGCGACGAGGCCGCCGCGCTGTCGGACGGCAACATCACGGTCGTGGACGCCCCGGTCTCCGGCGGGGTCGAGGGCGCGCGCGCCGGAACGCTGTCGATCATGGTCGGCGGCGCCGAGGCCGACGTGGCGGTCGCCCTGCCCCTCCTGCGCAGGATGGGCACGCCGGTCCACCTGGGCCCGCTCGGCGCGGGACAGGTCGCGAAGGCCTGCAACCAGCTCATCGTCGCCGCCACGACGGTCGCCCTCGCCGAGGCCTCCCTGCTTGCGGAGAACAACGGGCTCGACGTGGGCGCCATGTTCGCGCTCCTCCAGGGCGGGTACGCGGGATCGCGCCTGATGGAGGTCAAGAGCCCCCAGCTCGCGGCGCACGACCACGCGCCGCGCGGTCCGGCCCGCTTCATGATCAAAGACCTCGCGGTCGCCGCGGAGGCGGCCGACGGCCTCCACCTCGCCCAGCTTCCCCTGCTCCAGCAGGTCTTCGCCGATCTGGTCGCGCGCGGCCTCGGCGACCAGGACGTCACCGTCGTGCAGGAATTCCTGTCCAGCAGGGAATCGCCGGGCCGGCGGTCTCGGCCCTGACCCGATCATCCCGGGCCCGGGGAACGCCCCGCTCACGCCGGCTCGTTCGCCCCGCGTACGGCCCAGCAGCCGCACCTCGCCCACCACCGTACGCCGGCTCGCGTCGGCCGCGAGTCCGTCCAGGAAGGCCTCCCGCCCGTCGATCACGCCGGAGGGGCGCACCATCCGGAAGTCCTTGTCCAACAGGGATGCGAAGAAGTCACGGTCCCCCGCCGACTCGGCCTCACCGATCGCGGTGTTCAGCGCGGCGAGCTGCTCGACGCTCACCGGGGCACCGCCCGCTCCACCACGGGGTTGCGCAGCATGCCGATGCCGGGCAGCTCGCACTCGACCGTGTCGCCGGGCGCCAGGTCGAACGTCGTCCACGGCGCACCGGTCAGCACCACGTCACCCGGCCCCAGCGTCATGAACCGGGTCAGGTATTCCACGCACTCGAAGGGGTTCCGGGCGAGCCGGTCGGTCGACGAGCGCGCGACGACCTCGCCGTTGCGCCGCATCACGAGCGGCTCGCGCAGCGGGTCGAGGTCGGTCTCGATCCACGGGCCCAGCGGGGTGAACCCGTCGCCGTTCTTCACCTGCGTCTTGAGGTCGTCGGCGTCGGCCTGCCCGACACACGTGATGTCGTTGCCGATCGTCCACCCCCGCACGTACGCCGGCGCGTCCACCGCCCGCACGTCCCGCGCCGTGCGGCCGATGACGAGTGCCAGCTCGCCCTCCCCCACGACGCGCCCGTGACCCGGATCGACCTTGATGGCGGCGCCGGGACCGACCACGGTCCGCGCCGATTTCATGAAGGCCTGCGGGGGGATCCGGCGATCGCCCTCGCCGGAGTTGTGGGCCATGCCGAGCACGACGCCCGGCACGCAGGGCGCCAGCAGGGACGCCCCCTCGACCGCGTGGCGCTCGCCCGTCGGGGTGGGGGCGTCCGCGTACGGGTCGTCGACCTCCAGCCAGACGTCACCGTCGGCGATCACCGACCTGGGTCCCGCCGGGGTGGCGATGCGCGCGATCCTCATCCCTCCTCCCCCAGCCTGACCAGCACCTTGCCGGAGACCTGCGCGTCCGCGGCGGTCGCGAACCCGGCCAGCGCGTCGTCGAGCCCCACCTCGTGGGTGATGACCTGTTCGATGCGGGGATTCGCCGCCAGCATGGTGATCGCGGCGTCGACCTCGTCGTTGAACCGGAAGCACCCGCGCACCGACAGCTCGCGCGAGACCACCGTCGACATCTCGATCGGGACGCCCCCGGCGGGCAGCATTCCCACCTGGGCAAGGATTCCCCGGCGCTTGAGCGCCCCGAGCGCCGCGTTCACCGCCGCCGGCACGCCGGCGCACTCGAGTGCGACGTCGAAGTGCTCGACCGGCATGGGGTCCTGGCCCGCCCGGATCACCCCGTGCACCCCGAGAGCCCGCGCGCGCCCCAGCGGGCCCTCGAGCACGTCACTGCACACGACCTCGGCCGCCCCGTGCGCCAGGGCGGCGGCGGCGGCCAGGAGCCCGATCGGCCCCGACCCCGACACCAGCACCGAGCGCCCGCGTACGCCGCCGGCGACCGCGATCCCGTGCAGCGCCACGCCCAGCGGCTCCGCCAGGGCGGCCCGACGCAGCGGCAGACCCGTCGGCAGTTCCCGCACCATCGACGCCGCCACCACGAGCTTCTCCACCATGCCGCCCTGCGTGTGGGGAGTCGTCGAGGCGCTCCCCAGATAGGCGCCCCGCGGCCACAGGTGACGGTGTTCCTCCAACCCGGGCAGGCATTCCCCGAAGGTGGCGGGGTGGAGCGTGACGGGCGTGCCGGCCGCGAGGCGACCGGACGGGTCCAGGTCGATGACGCCCGACACCTCGTGGCCGGGCACGAGCGGCTCGGTCACGGTGAAGGCGCCGACCGCCCCGTCGTGGAAATAGTGCAGGTCGGAGCCGCAGATGCCGGCGTACGCGAGGCGCAGCCGCACCTGCCCGTCACCGGGCACCGGTTCGGGGCGTTCCTCGACGCGGGCGTCGAGCCTGCCGTGGATGACCAGGGCCTTCATTCTCCCAACCTCCTGACACCCGGGTCCGCGGCAGGACAAGGGTCCTTGCTCCTGGAGGGCCTTCGTGGGTTCCGATCGCGCGCCGATGCGCGATAGGCTGACCGTAACACTCTGCTGAACCGAGTTCAACGAGTCGAACACTCACGAAGGAGTGAGCATGCCCTCCACTGCACCCGACACCCTGCCCGCCGTCGGCTTCATCGGTCTCGGCGTGATGGGGTCACCCATGGCCGGGCACATCCTCCGGGGGCTGGCCGGCCGAGCCCCGCTCACCGTCCACGACCGCTCGCGCGAGCGGCACGCCGCGCTGCTCGAGGCGGGCGCAGCCTGGGCGGACACGCCCCGCGCGGTCGCCGAGGCCGCCGGCGTGATCGTCGTGATGGTCCCCGACATCCCCCAGGTGCGCGAACTGGTCGCCGGCCCGGACGGCCTCGCGGCCGGCACCACCTCCCCCACGGTGCTCGTGGTCAGCTCGACCGTGTCCCCGGAGGGCGTCCGGGAGCTCGACGCCGACCTCGACCGCGAGACCGGCGGCCTGCTCCGCGTCGTGGACGCCCCGGTGTCCGGCGGCGAGGTCGGCGCGCGCGCCGGGTCGCTGTCGATCATGGTCGGCGGTGACGACGCGCTGGTGGCCCGCGCGATCCCCGTGCTCGCCCTCACCGGCCGACCGCTCCACCTCGGCCCGCTGGGGGCCGGTCAGGTCGCCAAGGCCTGCAACCAGCTCATCTGCGCCGCCAACATCGCCGCGGTCGCCGAGGCCTCGGTCGTGGCCGAGCGCGCCGGGCTCGACGTCGCCCAGCTGTTCGGCCTGCTCCAGGGCGGGTACGCCGGCTCCACGATCATGGCCGACAAGGCGCCCCGCTTCGCCGCGAAGGACTATGCGACGTCCGGGGCCGCGTACCTGTGGATCAAGGACCTGCGCGCCTACCTCGACGAGGCCGAGCGCACCGGGACCCCCAGCCTGCAGGCCGACCGCCTCCTCGAGGCGTTCGCCGGCCTGACCGACCAGGGGCTCGGCGGCCAGGACACCGCGGTGATCCAGCAGTGGATCGCCGAGCGCGGCGCCTGAGCCAGGGAACCCGGGGCCCGGCTCACTCCGGCTGGTTCGCCAGCGTTACCCGCGCCTCGGCGCGCTGGCCGTCCCGGACGTACGCCACCGCGACCGCCTGGCCCACCGCGTGGTCGCGGACCTGCGCCATCAGAGCCTCCGAGCTGGACACGGCCTCGCCGTCGACAGCGGTGATGACGTCGCCCGCCCGCAGCCCGGCCTGGGCCGCGGGAGTGCCGGGTGAGACCGTCTTCACCACCGCGCCGAGCACCGTGGACCCGCCGGCGGTGCCGGTGCCGTCACCGGTCGCCACCCCGAGGTACGCGTGCGTCGCCCGCCCGGTCGCGATCAGCTCCTGCGCCACCCGGGTGACCTCGTTGACCGGGATCGCGAAGCCGATGCCGATGTTGCCCGACGCGTCGCCCGAGCCGAGCGTCGCGATCGACGACGTGATGCCGACCAGGCGGCCGTCCGCGTCGAGCAGCGCGCCGCCGGAGTTGCCCGGGTTGATGGCCGCGTTGGTCTGGATCGCATTCGAGACCGCCTGCTGGGCCTGCGTGCTCGTCGAGCGCGCCCCCGAGCTCGCCTGCTGGGTGATCACCGGGCGATCGAGGGCCGAGATGATGCCGGTCGTCACGGTCTGCGAGAGCCCGAGCGGGTTGCCGAGCGCCATCACGGGCTGCCCCACCCTGAGCGCGGCGACGTCGCCCATGACGATCGGCTGCAGGTCCTTCGGCGCGTCCTCCAGCTGGATGACCGCGAGGTCGGTGGCGGGATCGGTGCCGACCACGGTGGCCGCATAGACGCGGCGATCCGCCAGCGTGACCCTGATCTGCGCGCCCGCACCCACGCCCGCCACCACGTGGTTGTTCGTCACGACGCGCCCCTGCGCGTCGAGCACCACGCCCGAGCCCTCGGCCTGGCCGGAGCGCGAGGCGACCTGGATCGACACCACCGACGGCCCGGCCGCCTCGGCCGTCACCGTCCAGTCGGGCGCCGAGGTCGCACCCTGCACGACCCGGGTCGTCGTGGTCGTCACGCCGGCGGTGGCCGGGTGCATGGCGGTCACCGCCGCGGCGGAGACCCCGCCGCCCGCGAGGGCGCCCACCAGCGCGACCGCGGCCAGGCGTACGCCGGCCCCGCGCCTGCCAGGCTTCGGTGCGACGTGCGGGGCGGTCGGGTACGCCTGGCCGTACGCGGGGCCGGAGATCTGGCTTCGACTCGCTGGCGCTCGCTCAGCCAACGTGGGGGCCGGCGCTCGCTCAGCCAACGTGGGGGCCGGCGCTCGCTCCGCCAACGTGGGGGCCGGCGCTCGCTCAGCCAACGTGGGGGCGGGCGCTCGCTCCGCCAACGTGGGGGCTGGCGCTGGCTCGGCCAACGGCTGCTGGGCGACCGGACGCCACACCGGCTCCGGCGGCTGGAAGCCCGGCTGCTGCGTACCGGCCTGGCCGAAGCCGGAGCCGTGCATGTCGTGGGGGTCGGGGTGGGTCATGGCATCCTCCGTGAGTTCCAGTGGGGCGATTCCGTCGCTGAGGGGACCAGTCCACGCCGCCTCCCTGTGTCGCGGCTGTGCGACCGCTAAGGTCGCCTTGTGAACCTCGAGAAGGTGGTCTTCGGCTTCTTCGTGCTGCTCGCCGCGACGTTGAACTTCGGCTACGTCATCGGCGACATCGCCGACGTGCACCACCACAACGTCTACGAGCTGTACGCGGCCGTCGTGGTCAACATCATCGCCACGATCCTCAAGTTCGGTGACCGGACCCAGATCGGCGCCGTCCACCTGGCCACGAGCCTCGTCGCGTCGATCCAGCTGATCCTCGCGGCGGTGGTGTGGGTGTGGGCCGACCAGGCCGCCGCCGGCATCACCCCGGGCCACATGTCGAGCGTGGTCTCGCTCGCCGCCGGCGCGTGCCTCGCCAACATCGTCTCGGTGGTGCTGATGGTCATCGAGACCGTGTCCTACCGGCGCCGCTGATCCCGGCTCCCGACCCGACCATGGTCAACCCCCTGCAGCTGCTGGCCCACCGGGTCCGCGTACGCCGACGGCCGCCCCACAGCCTGCGCCGCGTCGACGTGGCCGTGCCCACCCAGGTGCCGGGGACCGACGCGATCTTCCTGGTGCTGCGCCGCATGCGGACGCCGCTGATCGCCATCGTCGCGATCTTCGCGTTCTGCGTCGTGGGGCTGAGCCTGATGCCGGGGACGGACGGGAACGGGAACCCCCACCGGCTGACGCTGTTCGACGCCTTCTATGTGATGAGCTACACGGCGACGACGATCGGCTTCGGCGAGATCCCGTACGCGTTCTCCTACCCCCAGCGCCTGTGGGTGACCCTGTCGATCTACCTGACGGTGACCGGCTGGGCGTACGCGGTGTCGGCGCTGTTCGGCCTGCTGCAGGAGACCGGCTTCCGCGAGGCGATCGCGACGCAGCGGTTCAGGCGGCGCGTGGCGACGATCAAGGAGCCGTTCTGGATCGTCGCGGGCTATGGGCAGACGGGCCGCGCCGTAGCCAACCGGCTCGACGAGCTGGGCCGCCGCTTCGTGGTGGTCGACGACGACCCGGCCCGCGTCGAGCGGCTGGAGATCGACCAGCACAACGTCGACGTGCCGGGCATCGACGGTGACGTCAGCAACCCCGCCCTCCTCGGCCTGGCGGGGCTCGACCAGCCCCACTGCGAGGGCGTGCTGGCGCTGGCCAGCGACGAGGCCAACCTCGCGGTGGTGATGACGGTCAACCTGCTGCGCCCCGACGTCGCGGTGATCGCGAGCTGCGACGACCGGGCCACGGCGCGGCGCATGGAGGACTTCGCCCCCGACGCGATCATCAACCCGTATGACCGCTATGGCGCCTATCTGGCGCTCCGGCTGCAGCGGCCGGGAGCGTTCCAGCTGGCCCAGTGGCTGATGAGCACCGACGGCGACGAGCTGCGCGAGCGCGCCGAGGGCCTCGACGCCGGCCACTGGATCGTCGCGGCCGACGACGCGTTCGGCCACGAGGTGGCGGCCGACCTGCGTGCCGCCGGCCTGGAGGTGCGCGAGGTCGATCCGGCCGATGGCGACCCCGACGTGACGGGCGCCGCGGGCCTGGTCGCGGGGTCCGCCAACGACGTGGTGAACCTCTCGCTGGCCGCTCACGCGCGGATCGCCGACCCCGACCTGTTCCTGTCGGTGCGCCAGCGCTCCGACCTGCGGGCGGCGGCGCTGAAGGCGTTCGACGCCGACTCGCTGCTGGTGCCGAGCGACCTCGTGGCGCGCGAGGTGGTGGCGCGGGTGATGGCTCCCGCGTACTGGGACTTCATCGACCACGTCCTCACGACCGACGACGAGACGTGGGCCGAGGCGACGCTGGCCGCGCTGCGCTCACGTGTGGGCGACCTGTCTCCGTCCGGCGCGCGGGTGACGATCGACGCCTCCGGGGCTCCGGCCGTGGTGCGGTGGATCACGCGGGGCGGAACGATCACGATCGGCGACCTGCTGCGGGACCCCTCCGACCGCGACTCGATGTTGCCGGCGTTCTGCCTGTCCCTGCTGCGGGACGGCCAGGCCGAGTATGCGCCCGACGAGGACACCGAGCTCGCCCAGGGCGACGCCCTGATCGTGGCTGGCACCCCGGAGGCACTGCAGGACCTCGTGGGCGTGCTCGACAACGACACGACCACCGAACACCTGGTCACCGGCGAGGACGTCCCCGCGACGTGGCTGTGGCGTACGCTGCGTCGCCGGCGAGTGGGGGCCCTTCGTCGCTGATCGCGCGTGAAAAGTGCACAACTGCGCTCAACACGCCGGGCCGATCGCTGCCCAGGCCACGCAAAGTGCACAACTGCGCGCGACACGCCGAGCGGATCGCCCGAAACGCCTCACTCTGCGCACACGTGCGCACTTTTTTCACAGCTCAGCCCACACCTAGTCCGCGCCGAGGTACGCCCGCTTCACGCGGTCGTCGCCCAGCAGAGCCCTCCCGGTGTCGGAGAACATGATCGACCCGACCTCGAGCACGTGGCCCTCGTCGGCGAGCGACAGCGCGGCCTGGGCGTTCTGCTCCACGAGCAGGATCGTCACGCCCTCCTTCTGCAGCTCGGTGATCGTGTCCATGATCTTCGTCGTCATCAGCGGCGACAGACCCATCGACGGCTCGTCGAGCATCAACAGCTTCGGGCGGCTCATCATCGCCCGCCCGATGGCCAGCATCTGCTGCTCACCACCGGAGAACAGGCCCGCGGGCTGCGTACGCCGTTCCCGCAGGATGTCGAACAGGCCGAACACCCGCTCGAGGTCCTTCTTGATGCCGCCCTGGTCCTTCCGCGCGAACGCGCCGAGCCTCAGGTTGTCCTCCACCGACATGCGGGGGAAGATGCGTCGCCCCTCGGGCGAGTGGGCCAGCCCGCGGGTGACGACCTCGTGGGCCGGTCGCCCGTCGATCCGCTCGCCGTCGAACCAGATCTCGCCCTCGACCGGGGTGATCAACCCCGAGATCGTCCGCAGGGTCGTCGTCTTGCCGGCGCCGTTGGTGCCGAGCAATGAGACGACCTGCCCCTCCTTGACGGTGAACGAGATGCCCTTGACCGCCTTCACCCGGCCGTACGCGACGACCAGGTCCTTGACCTCAAGCATGGTTGTCCTTCCGGGGGTCGAGGCTGTCGACGTGGTCGTCCTGGCGCTGGGCGTCGGGCTCGATGCGCTTGTTCGTCGGGTCGACGGGCGCGAGGTCGTCGCCCGAGCCGGTCGGCTCGGCCTCCTCGCGTACGCCCGTGGCTCCCGTCGCCGCGCCCGCCACGCGGCCGCCCGTCCCCGTCGCCCCCTCGAGATGCTCCGGAGGCGCGCCGATGTAGGCCTCGATGACGCGCGGGTCGGACTGGACCTCATGGGCCGTGCCCTCGACCAGCACCTCGCCGCGCACCAGGCAGCACACCCGGTCGCAGAGGTTGAAGATGAAGCGCATGTCGTGCTCGATGACGAGCACGGCGAGGCCGAGGTCGCGGATGCGGAAGATCAGCTCCTCGGCCTGCTTCGTCTCCTGGGGGTTCATGCCGGCGGTGGGCTCGTCGAGCAGCAGCAGCTTCGGGTCGGTCGCGAGGGCGCGAGCGATCTCGAGTCGGCGCTGGTCGCCGTACGGCAGGTTGCGGGCCAGGTGGTCGGTCGTGTGGCCGAGGCCCACGAACTCGAGCAGCTCCTGGGCGCGCGCCCGCGACTCGCGCTCCTCGCGCCGGTGGCGCGGCAGGCGGAAGACCGCGTCGAACGCGTTGGTCTTCGTCCGCGAGTAGGTGCCGACCATCACGTTCTCGAGGGCCGTCATGTTCTGGAACAGGCGGATGTTCTGGAACGTGCGGGCCATTCCGGCCAGCACGACGCGCCGCGGCTTGGGCGGCAGCGTCGATCCGTTGAAGACGACCTCGCCCGACGTGGGCTGATAGAGCCCGGTCAGGCAGTTGAAGAACGTCGTCTTGCCGGCGCCGTTGGGGCCGATGAGCCCCATGATCTCGCCGCCGTTGACGTGCAGGTTGACCTTGTTGACGGCCGTGAGGCCGCCGAACTGCATCGTCACGTCGCGGGCCTCGAGCAGGCGCTCGCCCTTGGGGACGGTGTCGAACTCGGGGACGACGGCGACGCCGCCGCCCGACGATTCTCCCCCGGGGTGCCCGGCCCCCACGTGGTCGACCCCGTGCTCGTCGCTGTGCGCAGCCGTGCTCATGCGTGCCTCCTCGCGTCCTCGTTGAGGTGGTTGTGATAGGTCGACAGGTCGTCGTCGACCTTGTCGGCCAGCTCGTCGTCGTCGTGGAACTCCAGCTGGCGGCGCTCGTCGGCGACAATGCCCTCGGGCCGGAAGCGCATCATCACGACGAGCAGCAGGCCGAACAGCAGGAGGCGGTAGTCCTGGAAGAAGCGCAGCTTCTCCGGCAGGAGCTTCAGGATCGTCGCGCCCGCGAGGACGCCGAGGATCGTGCCCATGCCGCCCAGCACGATGGCCGCGAGCAGGAACGCCGACTCGAGGAACAGGTATTGGTCAGGGGTCACCGAGACGTCCTGGTGGGCCTTCACCGTGCCGGCGATGCCGGCGAGGAAGGCGCCGCCGGCGAACGCCAGCAGCTTCAGGCCGAACACGTTGACGCCCATGGCCTCGGCGGCCTTCTCGTCCTCGCGGATCGCGACCCAGCCACGCCCGATGCGGGAGTTGTTGAGGTTCGCGAACACCAGGATGATCAGGCCCATGACCAGCAGCATCAGCCAGTAGTAGTTGCCGAACTTGCCGACCTCCACCCCGAGGATCGTGTGGGCCTCGCCGAAGTCGAACGAGCCCACCTTCAGGTCGGGGATGTTCGGGATGCCGTTCGAGCCGTGGGTGATGTCGGGGCCGTCGGAGCCGTCCAGGTTGTTCATCGCGATGCGGAAGATCTCGCCGAACGCCAGGGTCACGATGGCGAGGTAGTCACCCGACACGCGCAGCGTCGGCGAGCCGATGAGGAGACCGAGCAGCGCCGAGACGATGCCGGCGATCAGCACGATCACGAGGAACGGCGGCTTGAAGCCCGGCAGGAACGTCGCGAACGCCGACTTCGACAGCACGGCCGCGGTGAACGCGCCCGCCCCGAGGAAGGCGATGTAGCCGAGGTCCAGCAGGCCCGCGAGGCCGACCACGATGTTCAGGCCCATGGCGGTCGCGGCGAAGATCAGCACCTGCGACGCGATCGACATGTTGGCGTCGGAGCCGTCCTGGGTGAGCGGGAAGGCGTACGCGGCCACGAACGCGGCCAGGATCAGCACCTTCTTGTTCTCGTTCGCGGCGACGCGCAGCCAGTTGGCCGCGCCCGTGCGTACGGCGAGGGCGACGACGCCCGCGACGAAGACGCAGAAGGCGAGGAACGCGCCGCCCTCGTCCTGGGCGAGGCCGAAGGCCGCGGCGAACAGCACCGCCGCCATCACGGCCACGATCACGAGGATCTGGATCCAGGACCGCGTACGCACCACCCCGAGCGCGGGGTCGGTGCCGCGCGGGAGCATGCGGGTGCCGAGCCACGCGACGAGCGCGGACGCGACGGCCACCCAGCCGCCCGGTTCCACGTTGATGAGACCGCCGAGTTCGAACGCGATCGAGACCGCGCAGATCACCGCGTACGCGAGGCCGAACGAGGCCGCGGCCTTGGCGCCGCGGTTCGCGTTGAACCGCTTGCCGCGCTTGGTGGCGAGCTGCTTGCGAAGCACGATCGTGGCGAGGAGCAGCAGCAGGAGCGCCACGCCGAGGGCGAGGAGCAGGAACTGCAGCGGCGACGGACCGAACAGGTAGGTCATGTCGTCGAGTGCCTTCGACGAATAGGCCCACGGCAGGTAGGGGGCGACGATCATGCCGATCGCGCCGAGCATGGCGACGATGCGGCCGGGACCCTGCAGCTTGGTCTGCTGCGCGTCGTTGAAGATGTGGAGGTTCATGCGCGATCGACCACCCTTGCGCCGAGAAGACCCTGCGGGCGGAACACCAGCACGAGGATCAGGATGATGAAGGCCCAGACGTCCTTCCAGGCGGACGAGCCGAACTGGCCGGGGATGAAGGTCGTGGCGAAGACCTCGACCACGCCCAGGACCAGGCCGCCGACGACGGCGCCGTTGATGTTGCCGATGCCGCCGAGGACGGCCGCCGAGAACGCCTTCAGACCCGAGATGAAGCCCATCTTGAAGTCGATGTTGCTGTAGCGCAGGCCGTGGGCGACGCCCGCGACCGCGGCCAGCGCGGCGCCGACGGCGAACGCGACCATGATGACCTTGTCGACGTTGATGCCCATCAGGCGCGCCGTGTCGGGGTCCTGCGAGGTCGCCTGCATCGCACGGCCCATCTTGGTGCGGTTGACGAACCACCACAGGAACGCGGTGCAGACCGCCAGGGCGGCGAGCGTGAAGATCGCCGAGTGCTCGATGTGCACGTTGCCCATAGTGACCGCGCGGCCCGAGATGCCGTCGATCGCCGGGAACGGGATGGCCCGCTTGGCGTCGGGGAAGCCGGGGATCATGCCATAGCCGAGGCGGACGATCTCCTGGAGGAAGATCGAGATGCCGATGGCCGAGATGAGGGGGGCCAGCCGCGGGGCGTTGCGCAGCGGGCGATAGGCGAAGCGTTCGGTGATCAGCGCGGTCGCGATCGCCGCGAGCATGCCACCGATGATCATCGCCAGGAGCACGAGGATGGCCACGGGGATCGACATCCGCTGGGGCTTGCCCATCACGAACCACGTCGTGAAGGCACCGAACGCGCCGATCATGAAGATCTCGCCGTGGGCGAAGTTGATCAGCTGAACGATGCCGTACACCACCGTGTAGCCGACGGCGATGAGCGCATAGAGCGCCCCCAGCGACAGGCCGTTGATCAGCTGCTGGAAGAAAAGGTCCACAGGTTGCCTCCTGCCATGGCAATGCGGGGCGAGGGGTGATCCCCCGCCCCGCATCGCGTCACGGACGGTAGGTCAGGAGCGGAAGCTCCCAACGGTCACTTGAAGTCCTCGGTCTTGTCGGCGACCCACTTGCCGCCGGTGACCTTGTAGACGGTGAGGACGCGCGACTTGGAGTCGCCCCACTCGTCGAAGGCGACCTTGCCGGTCGCGCCGTCGAGGTTGACCGAACCGATCGCCTTGATCGTGTCCTTGCGGGCCGACTTGACGTCCTTGGCCGACTTCAGCGAGGTCTTGGTGCCCTCGATGATGGCCTGGGCGGCGTCGTACGCGTAGGCACCGTACGCGCCGTACGCATCCTTGTAGCCGGCCTTCTGGTAGGCCTCGACGAACTTCGCACCGGCGGGCAGCTTGTCCGGCGGGGCGCCGACCGAGGTCGACAAGTCGTTGTCGGACTGCTTGCCGGCGAGCTGGATGTAGCCCGGGTCGTAGAGGCCGTCACCGCCCATGAGCGGGACGTTCAGGCCCGCGTTCTTCATCTGCTGCGACATGGGGCCGGCCTGCGGGAACTCGCCACCGTAGTAGAGGGCCTTGGGGTTGGTGCCCTTGACCTTCGAGATGACGGCCGCGAAGTCCTTGTCCTCGGGGTTGATCGTCTCGGCCGCGGTGATCGTGCCGCCGCCGGCCTTGAACGCCTCGGTGAAGGCCGAGACGAGGCCCTGGCCGTACGACTTCTTGTCGTGGACGGTCGCGACCTCCTTGATGCCCTTGTCGAGGAGGTACTTCGCGGCGAACGGACCCTGGACGGCGTCCGTGGTGCACGTGCGGAAGTAGTTGTCGTAGGTGCGCTTCGGGGCCTTGAGGTCGGCGCCCTTGGTCAGCGTGGGGTTCGTGTTGGCCGGCGAGATCAGGGCGACGTTCGCCTGCTGGAAGATGGGCTGGACGGCCTGGCCCACCGACGAGTTGAGCGGGCCGACGACGCCGATGACGTCCTCGTCACCGGTCAGCTTGGTCGCGGCGTTCTTGCCGGAGTCGGGCTTGGCCTCGTCGTCCGCGGCCACGACCTCGAACTTCCAGCCGGGCACGGTGTTGGCCTCGTTGGCCTGCTTGACGGCGAGGTCGACGCCGTTGCGGATGCCGACACCGAGCGCCGACAGGTCGCCCGAGAGGGGGGCCACGACGCCGATCTTCACCGTCTTCGTGGCTGCGGCACCGCCCCCGGTGTTGCCGCCACCGGTGGTGTTGCCGCCGCCCTCGGCGCGCGAGCCGCACGCGGTGAACGCCATGGACGTGGCGAGCAGGGACGCCCCTGCGATCATGAATCGACGGTTCACTGAGTCCTCCTGGTCATCGGCCCGCTGCAGTGCGGGTCTGCTCTCCCCGACGAGTGAGCATGCTGAACAGTAGGCCCTGCGACCGGGTGGGGTGTGAGGCCTGACACACACCTGTGACCGGTTCGTTACAGTGCTGTATCACTTGACCCACAGAATGGCTCCCCAGGCGGAGAAATCCGCCGGGGTGACGAGCGCGATCGCCTACTTCTTGCCCTTCCTGGCGTGGTCGATCACGCCGTCGGCGACCTCACGCATCGACTTGCGCATGTCCATCGCGCTCTTCTGGATCCACCGGAAGGCCTCGGGCTCGGTCATCTTGAACTGCTTCTGCAGGATGCCCTTGGCCTGGTCGACGGCCTTGCGCGACTCGAGCCGCTCGGTGAGGTCGGAGACCTCCTCCTCCACCGCACGGATCTCCGCGTACCGCGCCATCGCGATCTCGATCGCCGGCACCACGTCGGAGGCGTCGAACGGCTTGACGACGTAGGCCATGGCCCCGGCCTCGCGCGCCTGCTCGACGAGCTCGCGCTGGCTGAACGCGGTCAACATGACAACGGGGGCGATGCGCTCCTCGGCGATGACCTGCGCGGCGGAGATGCCGTCACGCTTCGGCATCTTCACGTCCATGACGACCAGGTCGGGCCGGTGCTCGCGGGCCAGCTCGATGGCCTGCTCGCCGTCGGCGGCCTCCCCGATCACGTCATAGCCCTCTTCACCCAGCAGCTCCACGAGATCCAGCCGGATCAGGGCCTCGTCCTCGGCGACGAGCACGCGCGGACGCGTACGCGGGTTCGCGTCCTCCTTCGCCTCGGGGACGAACTCGGACGTGTTCTCGACGACATCGTCGGCGCGGGGTTCACTCACGCGGGCATCCTACCGCGCCCCGAAGCGACGTAAAGACGCCGCGAACAGGGGTGACCCACCGCGTACGGCTCGGCGTCCCAGTCGCGAGGCACGTTCCCGAACCACCCCACGCCGACCCACCAACGAAGCCCCGCCACGCACGCCACAAAGAACGAGTACCGAGGAGGGGATTCGAACCCCTAAGGCCGTGAAGCCAGACGGGTTTGAGCCGTCCGCGTATACCATTCCGCCACCCCGGCAGGTGCCGATCAAGCATAGCCGAACGCGGCCCGTGCACGTGTGTGCGCGGGCCGCGTGGACTGTGGGTGTTGCTGTGCGGCCGAATGTCTGCCCGGCCGATTGCCTGTCAGGCCGGCGGCTGGATCTTGTGGACCCGCAGCGCGTTGGTCTTGCCGGGGACGCCCACGGGCGATCCCGCGACGATGACGACCTTGTCGCCGACCTCCACGCGGCCCGATTCGACGAGGGCCTTGTCGACGAGCGCGACCATCTCGTCGGTCGTGGCAACCTCGGGGATGGTGAACGACTCGACGCCCCAGACGAGCGTCAGGGTCTTGCGGGTCGACTCCTCGGGGGTGAACACTAGGACGGGGATCTCCGAGCGGAGGCGCGCCAGGCGCCGGGCCGTGTCGCCCGACTTGGTGAACGCCACGAGGAACTTGGCCTCGAGCCGCTCGGCCACCTCGGCCGCCGCCTTGGCGATGACGCCGCCGGTGGTGTGGGGGTCCCAGTCGATGGCCGCGATGCCCTCGAGGCCGTGGGACTCGGTGTTGTCGACGATGCGGGCCATGGTGCGGACCGTCTCGACGGGATAGGAGCCCACTGAGGTCTCGCCCGACAGCATGACCGCGTCGGCGCCGTCGAGGACGGCGTTGGCGACGTCGCCCGCCTCGGCGCGCGTCGGGCGCGGCGCCGAGATCATCGACTCGAGCATCTGGGTGGCCACGATGACGGGCTTGGCCCAGCGGCGGGCCGAGGCGACGATGCGCTTCTGGACCAGCGGGACCTCTTCGAGCGGGAGCTCGACGCCGAGGTCGCCGCGGGCGACCATGATTGCGTCGAACGCGTCGACGACCTCGTCGATCTTGTCGACGGCCTGCGGCTTCTCGACCTTGGCGATCACCGGCACGCGGCGACCCTCCTCGGCCATGATGTCGCGCACCTGCTGGGCGTCCTTCGCGTCGCGGACGAACGACAGGGCGACCATGTCGAAGCCCTTGCCGAGCGCCCAGCGGAGGTCGGCGATGTCCTTCTCGCTCATCGCCGGCACCGAGACGGCGACGCCGGGCAGGTTGATGCCCTTGTTGTTCGACACCGGGCCGCCGACCTTGACGCGGGTGATCACGTCGTTGCCGTCGACCTGCTCGGCCTCCAGCATGATGCGGCCGTCGTCGATGAGGATGAGGTCGCCCGGGTTCACGTCGCCGGGGAGGCCCTTGTAGGTCGTCGAGCAACGCTGGGCGTCACCCTCGATGTCGTCGGTGGTGATGATGAACTTGGCTCCGTACGCCAGGGTCTCCTTGCCGTTCGCGAACCGGCCGAGCCGGATCTTCGGGCCCTGGAGATCGGCCAGCGTCCCGACCGTACGCCCGGCCCGCTCGGCCGCCTCGCGCAGGTTGTCGAGGCGCTTCTGGTGCTCGGAATAGTCGCCGTGCGACATGTTGAAGCGCGCGACATCCATTCCGGCTTCGATGAGTTCGGTCAGTTTCTCCACGCTTGCGACCGCGGGGCCGAGCGTGCACACAATTTTGGCTCTACGCACAGACCCGACCCTACCCCGGACGGCTGACCTCCCGGTCGGCCACCCCCTCGGCGTGGACGTCAGGTTTCGCGCAACACCGCGAGGGCGTGGGCGAGGTCGTCGGGATAGTCGCTGGTGAACTCGACCCACTCCCCCGTTCCCGGATGGGTGAAGCCCAGGCGTACGGCGTGCAGCCACTGGCGCACCAGCCCGAGGCGCTCGGCCAGGCGGGGGTCGCCGCCGTAGAGGGGGTCGCCGACGCAGGGGTGCTTGATGGCGGCCATGTGGACGCGGATCTGGTGCGTGCGCCCGGTCTCGAGGTGGATCTCCAGCAGCGTCGCGCCGACCATGGCGTCGAGCGTCTCGTAGTGGGTCACCGAGTGGCGCCCGCCGTCGACGATCGCCATCTTCCAGTCGTGGCCGGGGTGGCGCGCGATCGGCGCCTCGATGGTGCCGGAGAACGGGTCGGGGTGGCCCTGGACCACCGCGTGGTAGGTCTTCGACACCGTGCGGTCGCGGAACGCCTGCTTCAGGATCGTGTAGGCCACCTCGCTCTTGGCCACGACCATGAGCCCCGACGTGCCGACGTCGAGCCGCTGCACGACGCCCTGGCGCTCCGGCGCGCCCGAGGTGGAGATGCGGTAGCCGGCCCCCGCGAGGTGCTCCACGACCGACGGGCCCTCCCAGCCCACGCTCGGGTGGGCAGCGACGCCGACGGGCTTGTCGACGACCACGATGTGGTCGTCGTCGTGGACGATGCGTACGCCGTCGGCCAGTTGCGGCGTGACCTGCACGCCGCCGTCGTTCTCGGGCAGCTGCACCTCGAGCATCGCGCCCGCGCGTACGCGGTCGGACTTGCGGGCGGGCGCGAAGTCGACGGTGACGTGGCCGGCCTCGGCCAGCTCGGCGACCCGCGAGCGTGACAGGCCGAGCATGCGGGCGGCCGCGGCGTCGACGCGCTCGCCGTCGAGGCCGTCGGGCACAGGGAGTACGCGCGACTGCGAGCTCATCGGGCCCGGCCCTCCCCCGGCTCCTCCGGCGTCTCCGTGACCCGCGCTGTCGCCTTCGGCTTCCGCTCCGGGTCGGGCACCCCGTCGTAGCCGACGCCCGACCGGAACCACACGATCATCGTCAGCACCGCACCGCCGGTGACGCACATGTCGGCCACGTTGAAGATCGGCCAGTGGGGCAGCTGGAGGAAGTCGACGACGTGGCCGACCGCGAACCCCGGGGGTCGCGTCAGCCGGTCGATCAGGTTGCCCGCGATGCCGGCGCCCACGAGTCCGAGGCCCACTGCCCAGCCGCGATGGCGCAGGCGAGGCACGACGTACGCCAGCAGCCCGGTCAGCACGGCGGCCGCGAGCAGGGTGAAGACCCACGTGTAGCCGTCACCGATCGAGAACGCGGCCCCGGGGTTGCGAATCAGATAGAGCCGTAACAGGTCCCCGACGAGCGGCACGGGGGTCGCAGGCTCGAGGGCCGCGACGGCCCACACCTTGGTGATGACGTCCAGAGCCAGGCCGACGGCGGCGACTGCGGCGAAGGTGACCACCGCGGTACGCCGGGGCACGACCCCGCGGGCGGGCGGGGTCGGGGTCTCGGGCTGGGCGGCGGTCATCGCCTTTCGTGCCGCTGCTTGCACTCCACGCACATGGAGGCGCGCGGATAGACCTGCAGGCGTCCCTTGCCGATGGGCTCGCCGCAGCTCTCGCAACGGCCGTAGGTGCCCTGGTCGATGGACTTCAGTGCCTGCTGGGTCTGCGCGAGCATGCCGCGCGCGTTGGCGGCCAGCGACATCTCCTGGTCGCGCTCGAAGTTGGCCGAGCCCACGTCGGCAGGATCGCGCCCGGCGCCGTCGGAGCCGTCGAGGAGCATGGCCTGCAGGTCGGCCTCGGCCTGCGCGATGGTGCGCTGGTGACGGGCGAGCTCGGCCTCGAGGTCGGTGCGGACCTCGGCGAGCTCCTCCTCGGTCCAGGCGTCCTCGCCGACGCGCACGGCCAGGTCGGCCGAGGCCGCGCGCGTACCCTTCGCCGGGGTGGCCGAGACCTTGGAGGCCGACTGGGTCAGCGGGGCAGCCTTGGTGGTGGCCGGAGCCGACTTCTTGGCGGTGGGCATTGCGGGCTCCTTCGAGCGGATCTGCGCCGTGCGGTGCGTGGGTGACGGGAAGCGTACACGAAAGGGCCCCGCGATCGCGGGGCCCTCTGCGTGGTGGTCGTGCGGGTCGATCAGTGGGTGTTGTTGTCACCCAGCAGTGCGTCGAGGCGCGGGGTGCTGGACGACGCGTCCTTGTTGTCGTGACCGAAGCTGCGACGGCCGCTCGGCTCATCGGTCTTGTTGTCGGAGCGCTCGTTCTTGTCGGCGCCGCGGTTCAGCAGGGCCGGCTTGTTGTCGGGCTCGAAGCGGCCCGACTCGATCGCCTGCACCTGCTGCTTGAGGTGGGACGTGAGGTTCTGGCGATAGCTCGACTCGAACCCGCGCAGCTGGTTCACGGCCTCACGCAGGCGGTCGCGCTCGCCCTCGAGGTCGGCGAACAGCTGCGTACGCCGGGACGCGGTCTCGCGGTCGAGGTTCTCGGACTTGCTCTTGGCCTCGGAGGTGAGCTTCTCGGCCGTGGTGCGGGCGTCCGAGGTCATCTTCTCGGCGTTGACCCGGGCCTCGGACTCGACGCGGTCGGCCTTGGTGCGGGCGTCGGTGGTGATCTGGTGGGCGCGCTGGTTGGCCTCTTCGACCTTGCGCTTGGCGTCGGCATGGGCCTCGACCCCGAGCTGCTCGGCCTGCTCGGTGGCCATCTGGACCAGGCGGACGACGGCCGGGGAGGCCTCGGCGCTGGTCGTGACGACCACCTTGTCGGACGAACCACCGGACGCCTGGGCGACCGGCTGGGGCGCCTGCTGCTGGACGACGGGCTGGGCCTGGCGCTGCTTCGCGAGTTCCTCGTTCGACGGCTCGCGGCGCTCCTCGCGCTGCGACGCGTTCTGCTGGGCCTGCTTGAGCGTCTCCACCTGCTGCTTGAGCATGGAGTTCTCTTCGGTCAGCTGGGCGAACGACGCCTCAACGCGATCGACGAACAGGTCCACCTCGGAGACCTCGTAGCCGGTCCGCCGTGCCATGTGGAACTTGGTCTTGCGGACTTCGTCCAGGGTCAGGGTCATCGTTCACCTCGGTTGCTCGGGAGCGGTTGCACTCCAACGTATCGCGACACGGCTGCAGGTCACACCCGCACCTCGACTCCCGAGCGTATCAGGAACCACGTGGTTGGGCTCAGTCCGTTCCTCAGGAGGAGAAGAAGATGCGCCGGTTGATCGTACGCAGCACCAGGATCGCGACCCAGAGCACCATGAAGCCGACATCGAGCATGGCCTGACCGATGCGTACGGGCGGGATGACCTTCCGCAGGGCCCGCAGCGGCGGGTCGGTGAGCGAATAGACGGCCTCGGCGACGATGAGCATCGGCCCCCGCGGCTCCCAGCCGGGACTGAACATGGGGACCCAGCTCAACACCATCCGCGCGATGAGCACGAACATGTAGAACAGGAGGGCGAAGTCGATGATGGCCCCGATCAGCTGCACGCCGTGTGCTCCTTCGTCGGTGCGGGCGTCAGCTCTGGTTGAAGAAGCCGCCCGCGATGCGCTCCTTGTCCTCGGCCGTCACGTTGACGTTCTGGGGCGAGAGCAGGAAGACCTTGCTGGTGATGCGCTCAATGGTGCCATGCAGGCCAAAGATCAGGCCCGCGGCGAAGTCGACGAGGCGCTTGGCGTCGGCGTCCTCCATCTCCGACAGGTTCATGATCACGGGCACGCCGTCGCGGAAGTGCTCCCCGATGGTGCGGGCCTCGTTGTACGTGCGGGGGTGGACGGTGATGATGCGGGACATGTCGGCCGTCCTGGGGTTGGAGGTCTGGATGGGCTCGCTGGGCTCGGGGTCGACCTCGACCACGCGGGGACGCTCCGGCGTACGCGGCTGGCGGCGGGGCTCGAGCTCGTGGACCGAGGCCGTGTCCTCGTGGCCACCCCTGGCGCCCTTCACGGCCACGCCCTCGGTCAGCTCGTTGTCCGACTCGTAGTCATAGCGGGAGTCGTAACGGTCGCTCGTGGTGAGCCCCAGCCATTCGGCGGCGCTGCGCAACTTCGACATGTCTTCCTCCCAGAGTGTCCACCCGCCCAGGTGTCCGGCCTGGACGTGGCCGAACGCGGATCTACAGCGTTGAGCGTACCTGCGGGACGCGCGCCCACCGGGGGCGACACGCGGCGCGGGGGCCGGTCCGGGTCAGGCGAGCCGGTGGCCCGATCCTCAGGCCAACCAGGCGTACGCGGCGGCGCGCCCCGAGCCGGCGCCGTCGCGGCGGTGGGAATGGAGCGCGAGGTCCTCGCGGGTGCACGGGTCGACCCGCCGGACGTCGCAGCCCAGGGCGGTCAGCTGGCGGTGGGCGGCCTCGCCCAGGTCGAGCGCCGGTGTCCCCCAGCTCGTGGTGGCGTGGGCGCCGGGGAGGCCCGCGGCGATCTCGGCGCGCATGTCTTCGGGCACCTCGTAGCAGGCGCCACAGATGTGCGGGCCGATCCACGCCCGGACGGTGCGGGCGCCGAGGGAGCGCATGGCGTCGAGGGTGGCGGGGAGGACGCCGGCGGCGAGCCCGACGCGGCCGGCGTGGGCGACGCCGACGACGCCGGCGTGCTCGTCGACGAGGACCGCGGGGAGGCAGTCGGCGACGCGGACGCTGATGGCGGTGCGGCGCTGGTCGGTGACGACGGCATCGGCCTCGGTCAGGGTGACCCCGGTGGCCCGGGAGCCGAGGTGCTGGTCCGGCCCCCAGCCGGCGACGAGGTCGGCGTCGGCGACGAGGACGTCGGCCCCGTGGACCTGGGCGACGGTGATGGTGCGGTCGACGTCGAGGGCCCGGCGTACGCGCTCGTGGTTCTCGCGGACGTGGTCAAGGTCGTCGACGTCGGTGCGGCCGAGGTTGAGCGAGCCGAGTGACCCCTGGGACACCCCGCCCTCGCGGTCGGAGAAGGCGACGCCGAACCCGCGCTCGCCGGGCTGGGGCCGCTGGATGAAGCTGAACACGGACCCCAGTGTGTCACCAGGCTCGGCGCCCCTCCCTGACGACGCGGCCCCGGCCCTCCTGACCTCGGCCCTCATGACCCAACTTGTGCACACCGCTGCACGAGTTGGGTCGACACGCCGAGGCCCCAACCCAACTCGTGCACACCAGACGTACGCGGCTCGGGGCCCCGTTCGAGGTACGCAGGCTCGGCCGTACGCAGGGTCAGCCGTACGCAGGGTCGGCTGCTCAGCCGTACGCAGGGTCGGCCGCTCGGCCGTACGCAGGGTCGGCTGCTCAGCCGTACGCCTGGGGGCCGCACCCTCGGGTACGCCCCCCGCGAGACTGCTCACGTTGGCGTGCCGAAATCGTCCTCGCGAGTGGTGCACCGTTCTCCAGCGCAATTCCGACCCGCGAACTGCAGGAGCGTTCGCCAACGCACCCCGCTCAGGCCGTTTGAGTCCCGAAAGGTGGTTTGAGGCTGTTCGAACCGACTCGAACGACTTTTCGGGACTCGAACGCGGGAAAGGGCTGCTCCTCGTCTCGCTGGCGCTCGCTCGGAGAACGTTCTCGCCCGGTGTCTGGAGGACCGATGAGCAACGCGACCCCCGACGATCAGACCGGAATCGATCCAACCAGCCAGGGGCCGCGTTGCGAAGAGCGTCCGAAGACACCGGATGAGGCGCGCGAGGCCGTACGCGCCCCGGAGGGACGCCATGTGTATCGACCGCGCTCACTTCAGGAAATCAGGGATGTCCAGCTCGTCGTCGTCGATTGGCGGGCGCTGCGACTGGGGGCGCGGGGCCTGCGGTCGCTGCTCGTAGCGCTGCTGCTCGGGTCGACCCTGCTGCTCGGGTCGACCCTGCTCCTGCTGGCGACCCTGCTCCTGGTGACGACCCTGCTCCTGACCCCGCTCGCCTTCGCGCTGCACCGGGTTGGTCGGCTCGTTCGACGACTGTGCGGGCGCCCACTGGCCCCCGCCCACATGCTGCTGCTGACCCTGCTGACCCTGCTGACCCGACTCCCCCTGCGACCGCGCCACCTGCTGCGCCTGCCTGGCCACCACCGACGGCGCCGACGCCTGGCGCGACACCCCCGGCTGGCGCTTCGGCGGCTCGCCGCCCGAGAACCCCGCCGCGATGACGGTCACGCGCACCTCGTCGCCGAGCGAGTCGTCGATGATCGTGCCGAAGATGATGTTGGCGTCGTCGTGCGCCGCGGCCTCGATGAGGTTCGCCGCGGCGGACACCTCGAACAGGCCCAGGTCGGAGCCGCCCGCGATCGACAGCAGCACGCCCTGGGCGCCGTCGATCGACGCCTCCAGCAGCGGCGAGCTGACGGCCATTTCGGCGGCGGCGCGGGCGCGGTCCTCGCCGCGGGCCATGCCGATGCCCATGAGCGCGGAGCCGGCGTTCGACATGACCGACTTCACGTCGGCGAAGTCGAGGTTGATGAGGCCGGGCGTGGTGATCAGGTCGGTGATGCCGGACACGCCCTGCATCAGCACCTGGTCGGCCTGCTTGAACGCGTCGAGGATGGCGACCTGGTGGTCAGTCATCTCGAGCAGCTTGTCGTTGGGGATGACGATGAGCGTGTCGACCTCGTCGCGGAGCTGGGCGATGCCGGCCTCCGCCTGGGTCGAGCGGCGACGGCCCTCGAACCCGAACGGCCGGGTCACGACGCCGATGGTCAGTGCGCCGAGCGATCGGGCGATGCGCGCCACGACCGGGGCGCCGCCCGTGCCGGTGCCGCCGCCCTCACCGGCGGTCACGAACACCATGTCGGCGCCCTTGATGACCTCTTCGATCTCCTCCGAGTGGTCCTCGGCGGCCTGGCGACCCTTGTCGGGATCGGCGCCTGCGCCGAGACCGCGGGTCAGGTCACGCCCGATGTCGAGCTTCACGTCGGCATCCGACATCAACAGGGCCTGGGCGTCCGTGTTGACCGCGATGAACTCCACCCCGCGGAGGCCCGACTCGATCATGCGGTTGACGGCGTTGACGCCACCACCGCCGACACCGACGACCTTGATGACAGCGAGGTAGTTCTGGGAAGGATTGACCACGAGGGTTCCGCCTCTTTCTCCTGCGTACGGACACTGAATCGCCCAGCCTATGTCCGCTGCGTACCGGGGAAGGGAACGGCGTCGACCAGGGCATTCGCAAGGCTATGAGACCGCTGAGACGCGTGGCAACAAATGTGACCGGAGGGGGTCGATTGGTCTAGACCCCTACTTGAGGGTGTCGATCGAGGGTGCGCCGGCGCTCTCGACCCCACCCCCGTACGCCGGCCTCAGCGCGTCGCCGGATGGCCCGGCGCGGAGACGTCGATCCACGCGGCCTTCGTGCTCGCCAGCAGGGCCAGCGCGACCTTCGCCTTCACCTCGACCTGGTCGGCGGAACCGAACACGACCTCCCGCCCCTTCAGCTTCAGCGTGATCGTGTCGGCCGACTTCGCCTCCACGGTCTCCACCTGCGTACGCAGCTCAGGCGGCAGTCCGGCCGTGACCGCCGCGAGCCCCCGCAGCAGCGAGGGGTCGTTGTCGGGCGCCGTCGCCGGGAGGAACCCCTCGGGCCGCTGCGCCACCTCGAGGAACGCCACTCCCGTCGCGTCCACCAGCAGCCAGCGGTCACCGCGGGCCAGGGCGAACGCGGGCGTCCGCTCCTTCACCGCGACGTCGAGGGTGTGGGGCCAGTGGCGCCGCACGGTCACCGACTGCACCTGCGGCAGGGTCGCGACCCGTTCGGCCACCGGCCGTTCGGCCACGCGGGCCAGCGGCCGGCCCACCGGGGCGGCGGCGACGCGTTGGACCTCCTCGTCCGAGACGATGGTGGTGCCGGTGACGGCGACGGTGCGCAGCGCCAGCAGGCTCGAGAAGAACACCGCCCAGATTCCCCCGGCGACCAGGGCGACCAGCGCCGCAGCGACGCCGATCACGATCCAGCGTCGCCGCCGGCCCCGCTTCCGGCGGTCGGCGATGACGGCGGTCGCGTCGTGGACCGAGCTCATGCGGGATCTGCTGGGCGTACGCGGCGCAGCGCCGCCACGATGTCGGGCGCCAGTCGGGTCACGTCGCCCGCACCGAGGGTCAGCACCACGTCGCCCGGGCCCGCCAGCGACGCCGCGAGCGGGGCCACCGCGCCGCGGTCGTGCACCTCGTGGACCGCTCCCCCGGCCGCCCGGCACGGCTCGGCGATCAGCGCGCTGGTCACCCCGGCCATCGGCTCCTCGCGCGCGCCGTAGATGTCCATCAGCACGACCTCGTCGGCCAGCGCCAGCGCCTCGCCGAACTCGGCGGCGAAGTCGCGCGTACGCGAGAACAGGTGGGGCTGGAACACCGCGATGACGCGCCCGCCGCGCCCCGCGACCCCGGCCCGCGCCGCCCCCAGCGTGGCGGACAGCTCCGTCGGGTGGTGGGCGTAGTCGTCGAACACCTCGACCGCGTCGACCGCGCCGACCGGCGTGAACCGGCGGTGCGTGCCGCGGAACGTCGCGAGCGCGCCACAGGCGTCGGCCACCGTCACCGTCGGGTCGGCCGCGACCACGGCCCCGATCGCGGCGGCGGCGTTGAACACGTTGTGCCGTCCGGGCACGCGGAGCGCGAGTTCTGCCCCACCGACCCGGGCGCGCGTGCCGAACCCCTCGGCGACCACGTCCGCGATGGGGAGTGCGGCGGCCGGGTCGGACCCGAACCCCTGCACGCCCTCGCGGCCCGCGAGCAGCGCCGCGATCCCGGAGTCGTCGAGGTTCACCCACGCCGTGTCGGCGCCGTCGACGAACGCGCGGAAGCCCTCCGCGTACGCCTGCGGCGTCTCCCAGTTGTCGAGGTGGTCGGCCTCGATGTTGGTGACGACGGCGACCGCCGCCGGGTATTGCAGGAACGACCCGTCCGACTCGTCGGCCTCGACGACGAACGGCGCGTCGGGCGCGCCGAGCGCCGCCGACTCCCCCGTCGTCGCGAGCGGCGCGCCCACGACGAACCCGGGGTCGCGACCCAGGTCGAGCAGGATGTGGGCGATCATGCCGGTGGTCGTGGTCTTGCCGTGGGTCCCGCCGACGGCGATGCCGCTGCGTCCGAGCATCAGGGCGCCGAGCGCCGCCGAGCGGTGCCACACGCGCAGTCCGCGGCGGCGCGCCTCGACCAGCTCGGGGTTGTCCTCGCGGATCGCCGACGACACGACCACGGTCTCGGCGCGCCCCAGCTGGTCGGCCGCGTGGCCCACGTGGGTGCGTACGCCCCGGGCCGCCAGCGCGTCGAGGGCCTCGGACGGCGCCTGGTCGGACCCGGAGACCTCGATGCCGAGGCCGGCGTACGCGCGGGCGATGCCCGACATGCCGGCCCCGCCGATGGCGATGAAGTGGACCGCCCCGAGGTCACCGGGCGCGACGAGGTCGACCGGCGGGACGAGGGAACCGAAGACGCTGCTCACGTGACCCCTCAGGCGCGGCGCGCGGAACCGGCGGCGCGGCCGGCCACGGCCAGCACGCGCTCGGCGAGCACCTCGGCGGCGTTGGCGGGCACGAGGTCGCGCGCGGCGCGCGACATGCGGTCGAGCTCGTCGCGGTCACCGATGAGGGCGGGGACCTCGTTGCGGACCCACGCCGCCGAGCACGCGTCGTCGGCCAGGAGGCGGGCTCCCCCGGCCTGGACCAGCGACTCGGCGTTGCGGGCCTGCTCGCCGTTGCCGTGCGGCAGCGGGACGAGGATGGTGGGCAGGCCGATGACCGCGGTCTCGACGACCGTGCCGGCGCCGGAGCGCGCGATCATCAGGTCGGCGGCGGCGTACGCGTCCTCCATCGCTTCGACGTAGGCCACCGGGAGGTAGGTCGCACCGGTGTCGTCGTTGGTCTCCGACAGCATCGCGTCGGTGAAGTTCTTCTGGCCGAGCACGTGGAGCACCTGCACGTTCTGGGCGAGCAGCTCCTCCTTCGCGCCGCGGACGGCCTCGTTGATGGAGCGCGCCCCCTGCGAGCCCCCCGAGACGAGCAGCGTGGAGCGGTCGGCGTCGAGGCCGAACTTCGCGCGCGCCTCGGCCCGGCGGGCGGCGCGGTCGAGACCGGTGATCGAGCGGCGCACGGGCAGCCCGATGAACGTCGAGTTCTTCAGCGGGGTGCCGGCGAACGAGGTGTAGACCTCGTCGGTCAGGTTCGCGGCCGCCCGGTTGGCGAGCCCGGGGACCGCGTTCTGCTCGTGGATCACGATGGGCAGCTTGAGCGACTTCGCCGCGAGGTACGCGGGCATCGACACATAGCCGCCGAACCCGACGAGGACGTCGGCGCGGTGGCGCCGGAGGACCTTGCGCGCCTCGCCCACCGCGCCGGCCAGGCGCGGCCCGACGAGGGCGAGGTCGACGGACGGCTTGCGGGGCATCGGCACCGGCGGGATCATCGCGAGCTCGAGCCCGGCGGCCGGGATCACGCGCGACTCCAGCCCCCTGGGCGTGCCGATGGCGATCAGGTTCACCGACGGGTCGGCGGCGCGCAGGGCGTCGGCCGTGGCGATGAGCGGCGAGGTGTGGCCGGCGGTGCCGCCACCGGCGAGGGCGATGTTGACCATGGGTGTCCTGTCGTCAGCCGCGGCGGCTGCCCACCACGGTCGTCATCTTCGGCTGCGGCGCACGCCGCTTCGTGCCCGCCAACGCGCGGACCTCGGGCTCGTGGCGCGCACAGGCGACCAGAAGACCCAGGGCCATCATGTTGGCGAGAAGTGCGGACCCACCGTACGACACCATCGGAAGCGGCACGCCCATGACCGGCAGCATGCGCAGCACGACGCCGAGGTTGACGACGGCCTGGAACATGAACCACGTGGTCACCCCGGCCGCGGCGAGGCGGCAGAACAGGTCGTCGGAGCGCAGGGCCACGCGGAAGCCGGCCACGCCCAGCACGAGGATGAGGCCGAGCACGACCAGCGACCCGACGAGGCCCAGCTCCTCGCCGATCACCGCGAAGATGTAGTCGGTGTGGGCCTCCGGAAGGGCGCCCCACTTCTGGCGCGACGCCCCGAGGCCGACGCCCCACCAGCCGCCGGTGGCCAGCGCGTACACACCGACGGTGGCCTGCAGGTTGGTCGACAGCTGGTCGGCGTGGGGGTCGAGGAACGCCCTGAGGCGGCGCATGCGGTTGGCCGACATGAGTGTCAGCGCGGCGACGCCGGCCGTCCCGGCCAGGCCCATGGTGGCCAGCACGCGGAGCGGGGTCCCGACCGTGAACAGGATGCCGGCGAGGATGCCGGCCATGATCACCGCGGTGCCCATGTCGCCCTGGAACACCACCAGCAGGACCACCAGCCCGGTGAACGGCAGGAACGGCACCAGCAGGTGGCTGGGCCGGTCGAGCACCTTCTCCTTGACCGCGAGGATGTGGGCGCCCCACAGGATCATCGCGAGCTTGGCGAACTCCGACGGCTGGAGGCTGAACGAGCCGATGACGAGCCAGTTCTGGTTGCCGTTGACGTTGCGTCCCACGACATAGGTCGCGGCCAGCAGCAGCGCGCCCAGGCCGAGCGCCGGCCAGGCGAAGAGACGGACCCGGCGTACGCCCAGCACCACGATGGAGACCCCGGCGACCACGCCCAGCACGCAGAACACCGCCTGGCGCTTGATGAAGTAGTAGGAGTCGTCGTAGATCTTGTAGGCCATCACGCTCGAGGCCGACAACACCATCATCAGGCCGAGCCCGATCAGCAGCGCCGCGGAGCCGACGATGAGATAGAAGTCGGCGAGCGGCGTGTCGAGGACGCTGCGCACCAGGTCGGACGTCGACCGCGACGCCGACCGCGTGCGGCGGTCCCGCGTACGCGTGGTCGTGTCGTCCTGGTCGGCTGACGCTCCCGGGGAAGTGAGGATCGCCACCAGCCCTCCTTAGTCGCTCGTGTCCGTCGTGTTCCTGCTCGTGTCCAGCGCCCTCACCGCGGCGGCGAATGCGTCGCCGCGGGCGCCGTAGCCCGCGAACATGTCGAGTGAGGCGCAGCCGGGGGCCAGCAGGACCGTGTCGCCGGGCGAGGCCAGCGACGCGGCGGCCGTGACGGCCTCGGTCATGGCCCCATCATCGCCAGCGTCGACGACGATGACGGGGACGTCGGGCGCGTGTCGGTCAAGTGCGTCCTTGACCACGCCGCGGTCGACGCCGAGCAGCACCGCACCCCGCAGGCGCTTCGCCATCGCCGGGACGAGCTCGTCGAACGACGTGCCCTTGGCCTGGCCACCGGCGACCCACACGATCGAGTCGAACGCCTTCATCGACGACGCCGCGGCGGCGGGGTTGGTCGCCTTGGAGTCGTCGACGTAGGTCACGCCCCCGATCTCGGCCACGGTCTCGATGCGGTGGCCGCCCAGGCGCAGGTCGCGCAGGCCGCGCGCCACCGCCGACGCGGGTACGCCGAGGCTGCGCGCCAGGGCCGCCGCCGCCAGGGCGTTCGCGACGTTGTGGGGGGCGTACGGCTGGACGTCGTCGACCTTGGCCAGCTCGAGCGCCGAGTTCTGGCGCTGCTCGATGAAGGCGCGGTCGACCAGGAGGTCGTCCACGACCCCCAGCATCGACAGCCCCGGCGAGCCGAGCGTGAACCCGATCGCGCGGGCGCCCTCGGTGACGTCGGCGTCCTCGACCATGCGCTCGGTGGCCGGGTCGTCGACGTTGTAGACGCAGGCGTGGGTGACGCGCTCGAAGATCCGGGCCTTGTCGGCCGCGTACTCCTCCAGCGAGGCGTGCCACTCCAGGTGGTCGGGCTGGAGGTTCAGCACGGCCGCCGAGTGGAGCTGCAGCGAGTGGGTCGAGTGGAGCTGGAAGCTCGACAGCTCGACGACGTACGCGTCATAGCGCGTGTCGCTGTCGAGCACCGCCTCCATCACGGGCCGGCCGACGTTGCCGACGAGCGCGACCGACAGGCCGGCGGCGGTCAGGATCGACTCGGTCATCTGGACCGTCGTCGTCTTGCCGTTGGTGCCGGTGACGCCGACCCACGGGATGCGCTCGGCGGGCGGCAGGTGGGCCGACGAGAGCTGCCAGGCGAGCTCCACCTCCGACCACACCGGTACGCCGGACTCCGCGGCCGCGCGCAGGATCGGCGTGACCGGGCGCAACCCCGGCGAGGCCACGACGAGCTCGGCCCCCTCCGGCAGCGCGTCGGTCGAGCCCGGCCCGAGGCGCACCTCGGCGCCGAGCTCGGTCAGCAGGTTGCCCTTGTCGCGGTTGCCCTCGGTGTCGGCGTCGTCGAGCACGATCACGCGCGCCCCGGCCTCGAGCAGCCCGTCGGCGGCGGCGAGGCCCGACCGGCCGAGGCCCACCACGACACACAGCCGGTGCTCGACCGGGGCGCGGTTGAGCTGGGGCCGGTTGGCGGGGTCCAGGGGCGAGTGGGAAGAAGAAGAAGAAAAAGAAGAGGTCACTGCGCCGCCACCCACTCCGCATAGAACATGCCGAGGCCCAGGCACACGCAGATCCCGCAGATGATCCAGAAGCGCACGACGATCGTCGACTCCCCCCACCCCATCAGCTCGAAGTGGTGCTGCAGCGGCGCCATCTTGAACAGCCGCTTGCCCCTGGTGAGCTTGAAATAGCCGACCTGCAGGATCACCGACAGCGTGATGATCACGAACAGGCCGCCGAGGATGACGAGCAGCAGCTCGGTGCGGGTGAAGATCGCGAGCCCGGCCAGCGCGCCGCCGAGCGACAGCGAGCCCGAGTCGCCCATGAAGATCTTCGCGGGCTTGGTGTTCCACCACAGGAAGCCGAAGCAGGCCCCGGCGAGCGCCACCGAGACCACCGCGAGGTCATAGGGGTCGCGCACCTCGTAGCACTTGGGACCCGCCGAGTCGAGGGACGCGCACGACTGGTTGTACTGCCAGATGTTGACCAGCGTGTAGGCGCCGAACACCATCGTGCAGGCGCCGGTGGCGAGCCCGTCGAGGCCGTCGGTGAGGTTCACCGCGTTCGAGGCGGCCGCGACCAGGAGCATGATCCAGGCGATGGCGAGCAACCAGTGCAGCTTCAGCAGCGGGATGTCGTCGAGGAACGAGATGAACTGCGAGGCCGGCGTCACGCCACGCTCGTCAGGGAACTGCAGGGCGAACCAGCCGAACGACGCCGCCACGACCGACTGGCCGATGAGCTTGGCCCTCGAGTCGAGCCCGAGCGAGCGCTGCTTCGAGATCTTCGTCCAGTCGTCGAGGAAGCCGATGATGCCGGTGCCGAGGAACAGATAGAGCACCAGCAGGCCGGACGCCGTCGGCGGCCGCCACGTGAAGAGGTGGGCCAGGAAATAGGCCAGCACGACGGCGATCATGACGACGATGCCGCCCATGGTCGGCGTACCGCGCTTGGTGTGGTGGCCGGTCGGGCCGTCGTCGCGGATGAACTGGCCGTAGCCGTTCTTCACGAGGATGCCGATCGCCAGGCGGGTGCCGAGCAGCGTGAAGATCATCGCCAGCGCCGCCGCGAGCAGGATCGTCTTCACTCTGCGTCTCCCGTTCGTGTCTCGTTCGTTCGCGTCTCGTCCGCGGTCGCGCCCTCCGCCAGGAGGACCTCGGCCACCTTCTCCAGCCCCACCGCGCGCGAGGCCTTCACGAGCACGATGTCGTCGGGCCCGAGGTCGAGCTGTCCGGCCACGGCGTCGCGGTCGGCCACGACACGGGCGTCGGGGCAGCCGGCCGAGGTCGCCCCGGACACCATGTCCCCAGCATTCTCCCCCAAGGCCACCAGATGGTCGATCTGGAGCGAGCCCACGGCGCGTCCCGTGGCCTCGTGCTCGGCCGCGGCGGTGTCGCCCAGCTCGTGCATCTGGCCGAGCACCGCCCAGGTCTCGGCGCCCGGGCGCGTACGCCGGCGCGAGCGCCCCATCGCCGCGAGCGTCTCGACCGCGGCGATCATCGAGTCAGGGTTGGCGTTGTAGGCGTCGTTGATGACCACGGCGCCGTCGGCGCGCTCGGAGACCTCCATGCGCCAGCGCGAGCGGGGCCGGGCCGCGGCCAGCGCCGCGGCGATGGCCCCGAGGTCGAGTCCGGCGGCGAGCGCGGCGGCGTCGGCGGCCGTCGCGGGGTCGGCCTGGTGACGGCCGACCAGCTGCAGCTGGACCCGCGCGGTGCGTACGGCATCCCCCGTTGGAGGCGCGGAGTCGCCGCCCCGCACGTTCAGCGTGAACGCGTGCCGGTCGAGGTCGTCGGCCTCCACGTCGGAAGCCCACACGGCCAGGTCGGCGCCCTCGTCGGGCTGGCCGCCGGCGGAGAACAGTGCCACCCGGGCCCGCGTACGCCCGGCCATGGCCGCCACGAGCGGGTCGGTGCCGTTGAGGACGGCCCAGCCGTCGGCCGGCAGGGCCTCGACGAGCTCGCCCTTGGCCACGGCGATCTTCTCCTGCGAACCGAACTCGCCGACGTGGGCCTGGCCCACGTTGAGCACGACCCCGATCTTCGGCGGGGTCAGCGTGCAGAGGTGGGCGATGTGGCCCAGCCCGCGCGCTCCCATCTCGGCGACGAGGAAGCGCGTCGAGGCGCCCACGCGGGTCGCGGTCAGCGGGAGGCCGATCTCGTTGTTGAACGAGCCGACGGGCGCGACGGTCTCCCCCGCGGGCTCTAGGATCTGGGCGATGAGGTCCTTGGTGGAGGTCTTGCCGGCCGAGCCGGTGACCCCGACGACCGTGAGGCCGGCCGTGGCGTCCACGACGTGGCGGGCGAGCCGGCCGAGCGCGGCCTGGGGGTCGTCGACCACGAGGCATCCGGCGGCGACGTCGGCGGCGAGCCCGTCGGGCACGCGCTGGCAGAGGGAGGCGGCGGCGCCGCCGGCGGCGGCGGCCGCGATGTAGTCGTGGCCGTCGACGTGCTCACCGGCGAACGCGACGAACAGGGAGCCGGGCGTGGCCTGCCGGGAGTCGATGCAGACGTCGGGCCCGACCGGGCGATCGGCTCCTCCCCCGTCGGGGACGGAGGCGCCGACTATGCGGGCCAGCTCGGCGAGGGTCAGCGTTTCCACGGGGACTCCCCTTCCTGGCCGCGCAGGCGCGCCCATTCCTCGGTGATGACGGCCACGTCGTCGAACGGCGTCACGACGCCGCCGATGTCCTGGCCCTGCTCGTGGCCCTTGCCCAGCACCGCCACGATGCCGTCGGGTCCGGCGGCCTCGAGCGCGTACGCGATCGCCGAGCGCCGGTCGCCGCCGTCGACGACCTCGGCGCCGGAGGCCGCCTCGCGTGCTCCCGCCAGCGTCGCCGAGCGGATCGCGGCCGGGTCCTCCGACCGCGGGTTGTCGTCGGTGACCACGGCGACGTCGGCGCGCGCCGCGGCCGCGCCCATCGGTCCCCGCTTGGTGGCGTCGCGGTCGCCGCCGCACCCCACGACCACGACGAGGCGGCGCCCCTGGGCACGGGCCCCGGCGAACGCGTCGACCGCGGCCGTCACGGCCTGGGGGGTGTGGGCGAAGTCGACGTACGCCTCGGGCGCGCCCTCGCCCAGCCCGATGCGCTGGAGGCGGCCCGGGACGGTGACGTCGGCGAGGCCGAGGCTGGCGGCACGGGCGTCGAGCCCGGCGACGTCGACCATGGCCAGCGTCGTCGCCGCGTTCCGCACGTTGTGGTCGCCCGGCAGCCCGAGCACGAAGCCGAGGTCGCCGGACGGGGTGGTCAGGACCACGTCGAGGCGGCCGTCGCCCCGGGCGCCGACCTCGCGTACGCGGTAGTCGGCCTCGGACTCCCAGCCGCAGCTGTGGGCGGCGACGTCGCCGGACCGGCGCACCTGGTCGAGCAGGCGTACGCCCCACGCGTCGTCGGCATTGATGACGCCCGACCGCGCGTGTTCGGCGGTGAACAGGGACGCCTTGGCCGCGAAGTAGTCCTCCATCGTGCCGTGGAAGTCGAGGTGGTCGCGGCCCAGGTTGGTGAAACCGGCGACGTCGAAGGTGATCGCGTCGGCGCGGTGGAGCGCCATGGCGTGTGACGACACCTCCATCGCGACGGCGTCGGCGCCGCGCTCGGCCATGACGGCCAGGAGGGCCTGCAGCTCGGGCGACTCGGGCGTCGTCACCGTGGTGCGCGCCCCCTCGAGCGCCACCCCGTCGAGGAGGAAGCCGATCGTGCCGATGGTCCCGACGCTCCGGCCCGTCGCCCGCAGCGCGTCGGCGACCATGAACGCGGTGGTGGTCTTGCCGTTGGTGCCGGTCACGCCGAACATCGTCAGTTCCTCGGCCGGGTCGCCGTAGATCGTCGCCGCCGCGCGCGCCATGGCGCCGCGCGGGTCGTCGACGACGACGACGGGCACGTCGGCGGAGACCTGCGTACGCCCCGCCGCGTCGGTGAGGATCGCGGCCGCACCGCGGGCGACGGCCTCGTCCGCGTACGCCGCCCCGTGGACCCGCGTTCCGGGGAGGGCGATGTAGAGGTCGCCGGGGCACACGAGTCGCGAGTCCAGGGTCGCGCCGCTGACGTGGACGGCGGGGACGTCCGCGAGCCCGACGGCGGTCCCCAGTGGCAGGGGGCGGCGGTCGGGACGCAGGGGTTGGACGGTCACGGTGTCGACGCTATCCAAGTCGGCGGCATCGTGTGGTCGGCGACACCCTCACCACGTGTAGCCCTTGGTGACGGCGCGCGACGGCGGCGTCGACTGGAGGGGTACGCCGTAGCGCGGCAGGGCGGTGCGCATGATGTCGTAATAGGGAGGTCCGGCGACGCCGCCGCCGGTGTGGCCGTTGAGGGGCTCGTTGACGACGATGTAGGTGAGGATCTGGGGGTCGTCGGCCGGCGCCATGCCGATGAACGACGCGGTGTAGCCCGAGTATTTGCCCGCCTTGACGTCGAAGTTCTCCGACGTTCCCGTCTTGCCGCCCATGCGGTATTCGGCGAACTTGAAATCCCGCGCGAAGCCGTCGGGGGCGACCACGGTCTCCATCATGGAGGCGACCTCCTTCGACGTCGCCTCGGAGACCACCCGGCGCTGCGGCTGGCGGGCCGGCAGGTCGACCTTGTTGCCGTCGGCGTCGGTGGCGGAGCGGAGGATGGTCGGCGGGTTGTAGACGCCTCCGTTGAGCACGCCGGCGACAGCCGCGGCGTTCTGCAGCGCGGTCACCGAGAGGCCCTGCCCGAACGAGATCTGGTCGCGCTGCGCCCCGGTCATCTTCTCCGGCAGGAAGCCGGTGGCCTCGCCGGGGAGCTCGATGCCGGTCTTCTGGCCGAGCCCGAACGACGCGAGGTACGCGCGGTAGCGCTCGGTCTCCATCTGGCGCGCCAGCATGATCGTGCCGATGTTCGACGAATACATCAGCACGCCGCGGGCGGTCAGGTTGGCGTACCCGTGCGGCCAGACGTCCTTGACCGTCGCGCCGCCCGAGCTGATGTTCGGGGGCACCACGAGGCGCGTGTCGGCCGAGGTGTGGCCGGCGTCGACGAGGGCCGCCATGGTCAGGACCTTCTGGACCGATCCCGGCTCGAAGGCCTGCGTCACGGCGCGGTTCGACAGGTCCTCGGTGCGGGCGGAGGCGGGCGCGTTGGGGTCGAACGACGGCGCGTTGGCCATGGCGAGGACCTCGCCGGTCTTGATGTTCATGGTGATGGCCGTGCCGGACTTGGCCTGGGAGCCCTTGACGGCGTCGGCGATCGCGCGCTCGGCGACGGCCTGCAGCTCGGCGTCGAGCGTGAGCTGGTAGTTGACGCCGTTCCGCGGCGGCATGACGACGTTCGTGCCGAGCGGGATTCGATAGCCCTGCGACGCCTCGAAGATCTCCTGGCCCTCGACACCCGACATCTCACGGTTCATGGAGAACTCGAGCCCGTCCAGACCTTTGTTGTCGGCGCCGACGAAACCGATGATCGACGCCGCCGACTGCTTCTCCGGATAGATGCGGATGGGGTCGGACTCGCGGGCGATGCCATAGATCTTGGCGGCGGCGAGGTCGGCCGCCAGCCGCTGGTAGGAGGCCGCGGGAACCTTGCGCGCCACGACGGAGTAGCGGGAGCCGCCCCCCTTGGTGAGGGCCTTGACGTAGTCGTCGCGGACGCCCCCGACGTGCTTCATCAACAGGTCGGCCACGGTGTCGACGTGGTTCGGCATCGGCTTCCCGTTCGCACCCAGGGTGCCGGGGGCAGGATTGATGAGGGTCGGGTCGCAGAAGACGAGGACGGCCGGGGCGGTCTCGGCGTAGATGGTGCCGAACCGGTCGGTCACGGTGCCCCGCGACGGGGGCAACTTGACGGTCTGGGTCATCTTGCTGGCGGCGGTGGCCGCGTTGGCGTCAGAGTCGAAGCCCTGCAGCTGGAGCAGGCGGCCGCCGCAGAGCGACACGACGACGGCGAAGGCGATCAGGACGATCCGCACCCGATGGGCCCCGCTCGCCAGCGGGATGCGCATCGGCGGGCGGTGGCCGCGCCGCGCGGCGCGGATCCGGGCCGCGGCGCGGGCGCGGTCGGGCGTCCGGGCGCGGTCGGGCGTACGGGCGCGGTCGGGCGTCCGTGATGGGCGGGGGGCGGGCCGACGAGCGGGACGCGCGGCGCGGTCGGGCGTACGACGTTCCATCAGCGGCCTCCCGCGGCGTTCATCTGGGGCTGGTTGGTCCGTGGGGCGTTGGCCGGCTGGTTGGCCTGGGGCTGGTTGGCGGGGGGCTGGTTGGCCTGGGGCGGGTTGGCCTGGCCGCGGGCACGGGCGTCGGCCTCCGCCTTGGCGCGCGCCTCGGCCTCGGCCTTCGCGCGCGCGTCCAGCAGGCGCTGCCGGGCGGCCTCGACGGCCTTCTGCTCGACATCGCGCCGGTGGTCGGCCGCGTTCGTCGCCTCCTTCTCGTTGTTGGCGCGACGCTCCTCGGGCGACAGCTCGAGCGCTTCGGGGAGATAGAGGCCGTCCTCCTTCATCGGGTAGCCGGCGATCTTGCCGTCGGCGAGGTTGACGTAGGCGATGCCGCGGTTGGGCCGCAGGCCGAGCGCCGTCGCCCGGCGGGTCAGCTCGGTGGTCGACGAGGCCACCACGAGCGCCTGTTCGAGTTCACCCTCCTGATACGCGAGGGCCGCCGTCTCGCGCTTGAGCCGGTTGGCCTCGAACGCCTGGTTCTGCAGGTGGGTGTTGAGGAGCAGCAGCCCCACCATGCCGACGGCGAGGATGCCGGCGACGATGAGGAGGAACGGCGTGCGCCCGACCTGCGTACGCGGCCGCGGCACCAGTCGCAGGAACGTCCGCGGGGCGCGGTCGACGGGGTGCTCGGTCTGGTGCAGGGCGCTCATGATGCCTCCTCGATGCGTTCGGCGACGCGGAGCCGGGCGGACGCCGCGCGGGGGTTGGTGGCGACCTCGTCGTCGTCGGGCTTCTCGGCGCCGCGGGTGACCAGGCGGAGCTCGGGGCCCATGCCGGGCGGCACGACCGGGAGGTTGCGGGGGGCGCGGCTCTCGGACCCCTTGCGCAGGACCGTCTTGACGGCGCGGTCCTCGAGGGAGTGATAGGCCAGCACGGCGATGCGCCCGCCCACGGCGAGGCTGCCGACCGCGGCGGGGAGATAGCGGTCGAGCACCTCGAGCTCGCGGTTCACCTCGATGCGCAGGGCCTGGAAGGTGCGCTTGGCCGGGTGTCCGCCGGTCTTGCGGGCGGCCATCGGGATGGCGTCGGCGATGACCTGCACCAGGCGCGCCGAGGTCTCGAACGGGCCGTCGGCCTCGCGGGCGGCGACGATGCGGCGGGCGATGCGATCGGCGAAGCGCTCCTCGCCCCACCACTTGAGGATGCGGGCGAGCTCGCCGGCCGACCAAGTGTTCACCAACGTCGCGGCCGTGACGTCCTGCTGGCTGTCCATGCGCATGTCGAGCGGCGCGTCGTGGGCGTACGCGAAGCCGCGGTCCGCGCGGTCGATCTGCAGCGAGCTGAGGCCGAGGTCGGCCAGGACGCCCTGGACCCGGCGTACGCCCAGTTCCGCGAGCACGTCGGGGAGCTCGTCATAGACGGCCTCGACCGCGGTGAAGCGGTCGCCGAAGCGGGCGAGGCGCTCGGTGGCGTGGGCGATGGCCTGGGGGTCGCGGTCGATGCCGATGACGCGGGCCTGCGGGCAGCGCTCGAGGACCGCTTCCACGTGGCCGCCGAGGCCGAGGGTGCAGTCGACGTGGACAGAGCCCGGCTCGGCGAGCGCGGGCTCCAGCAGGTCGACGATGCGGGCGCACATGACCGGCACGTGGCGCGCCGCGGGCTGCTGCTGCATCTCGACCCTCCCCTGGTTCCGTGCCGGTGGTGCTGGAGCTCGTGCTGGTTGACCGTCCTCGTCGCGACCTGGCCGCGGCTCAGGCGCCACGGCCGGGCCATGGGGCCAGGTTTCGTCCCGAAAGACGCGGGAAGTGTGATCTGGCACCGGGGAAGGTGCGCCAGCTCACTCGTCTCTCGGGCCGAAGCCTCACCCCATGGACCGTCCCGTTCACTCGCCGAGGGCGAGTCCCGGGAAGACCTCTTCGTTCATCTCGGCGAACACCGATTCCTGCTCCGCGGAGTAGTGCTCCCACGCCGCCGAGTCCCACACCTCGACCCGGTCGATGGCACCGACCACGACGATGTCCTTGTCCAACCCCGCGTACGCGCGGAGCTGGGGCGGCACCGTCAGGCGGCCCTGCTTGTCCGGGACCTCGTTGGACGCCCCGGCCGCCAGCATGCGCTGGAAGTCGCGGACACCCTTCACGGTCGAGGGACCGGACGCCATCTTGCGGGCGATGTCCAGGAACGTCGCCTCGGGATAGATCGCCAGACAGCGGTCCTGACCGCGGCTGATGACCAGACCCTCGGCGAGCTCCTCGCGGAACTTCGCCGGGAGGAAGAAGCGACCCTTCTCGTCGAGCTTCGGTTGGTGGGTCCCCAAAAACATCTCTGAGGTCACCTCCCCGCTCCCCGAGTCGAGCCATCTCGCTCCACTGCGCTCCACCGTACTCCACTTCCCCCCACTTTGGGCAAGTTTCTCGGGTGATTCGGGTCGTGTCGGGGGGGCCGGGGTGTGAAAAGTGCACAGGTGCGCCCAACACGCCGGGGGTACCCCGCCCCGAGCCGCGAAATGCGCACACCTGCGCCCAACACGCCCCGCGCACGCCACCCCAAGCCGCGAAATCCGCACACCTGCGCACTTTTCACACCCCCGGTGGAGCGAAAGGGAGCGTCCGGTGGAGCGCCGGGGAGCACCGACCGCCCCCCGCCGATCCCGAATCGTTATCTTTCGACCGACCGCGTAGGGTGGGGCCTCGGACGCCACGCCCCCGGCGCGGCGCGCCCAGAACCAGTCGAGTCAAAACGGAGGACGAGTTGAGCTCCACCCACCCGGGCGATCGCCACGAGTCTGGCCCGCACACCGCGTCGAACCCGATCATCGGACGCCGCGGCGCCGGCCCCCGCCAGGGCAGCATCCAGGACGTCGTGACCGTGATGGGCCGCGTCCGCGAGGCCATCGAATCGGTCATCGAGGGCAAGCGCGAGCCCATCGACATCGCCCTGGTCGTGCTCCTGGCCGAGGGACACCTGCTGCTCGAGGACGTCCCCGGCGTCGGCAAGACAATGCTGGCCAAGGCGATCGGCAAGTCGATCGACTCCTCGGTCCGCCGCATCCAGTTCACGCCCGACCTGCTGCCGTCGGACATCACCGGCGTCTCGGTCTACAACCAGGAGCGGCGCGAGTTCGAGTTCAAGCCGGGCGGCATCTTCGCGAACATCGTCGTGGGCGACGAGATCAACCGCGCCTCGCCGAAGACCCAGTCGGCCCTCCTCGAGTCAATGGAGGAGCGCCAGGTGTCGGTCGACGGCATCACCTATGAGCTCGAGCTCCCCTTCATGGTCGTCGCGACCCAGAACCCCATCGAGATGGAGGGCACCTATCCCCTCCCCGAGGCCCAGCGCGACCGTTTCATGGCCCGCATCCAGATGGGCTACCCCACCAAGAGCTCCGAGCTCGACATGCTCGAACACCACGGCTCGAAGGACCCGCTGCGCGTCCTCAAGCCCGTCACCGACGCCGCGTCGATCCAGGGCCTCATCGACGCCTGCAAGACCGTCTATGTGGCCCCCGCGGTGAAGGAATACCTCATCGAGGTCGTGTCTGCGACCCGCCAGTCGCGCGAGCTGCGCCTCGGCGCCTCGCCGCGTTCGTCGCTCCAGCTCCTCCGCGCCTCGCGCGCCCACGCCGCCCTGCAGGGCCGCGACTACGTGAGCCCCGACGACGTGGCCTTCCTCTCCGGCCCGGTGCTGTCCCACCGCGTCCTGCCCTCGACCGACGCCCAGCTGGCGCGCCACTCGGTGAACGACATCATCGCGGCGATCGTCCGGTCGGTCCCCGTCCCCGACAAGTGAGCGGCTGTTGAAGCGCAACCCGTGGAACCTCCTCACACCCAGGGGCAAGTTCTTCCTGCTCGTCGGCCTCGGCCTCGTCGGTGGGGCGATGCTCCTGGGTCAGCGTGACGTGCTCTGGCTCGGCGCCCTGCTCGTGCTCCTGCCGGCCGTCGCGCTGCTCCTGATCGCGCGTACGCGGCTCCGGCTCGCCTGCGAGCGCGGCTTCGAGCAGGGCCAGATCGAGATCGGCCAGGCCCTCGAGGGGCGCCTGAAGCTGACCAAGCGCGGCAACCTCCCGGCCGGCATGCTCAAGTTCGAGGAGCACGTGCCGCCGGAGCTCGGCCGCCGGCCGCGGTTCTCGGTGAACAACACCGCGGGCGCGTGGGAACGCGACATCAACTATCCGATCACCGGCCACCAGCGCGGCCGGTTCACGATCGGCCCGCTGCTGGTCCGCTCGACCGACACCTTCGGCCTGGTGAAGTTCGACCGCCAGTTCACCGCGACCTCCGAGGTGATGGTGACGCCGAAGGTCCACGCCCTCACGTCCATGAGCAACATCACCGGCGGCGGCTCGCAGGGCGAATCGCGGCCCCAGAAGGTCGGTGTGATCGGCCACGACGACGTGCTGGTGCGCGAATACCGCCAGGGCGACGACGTGCGCCGCGTCCACTGGCGCTCGACCGCGCGCCGCGGCGAGCTGATGGTGCGCCGCGAGGAGCAGGCCTGGGACCCGGCGGTCACGCTCGTCCTCGACTCGCGCGCCTCGGCCCACGGCGGCGTGGGCCACGACTCCTCGTTCGAGTACGCGGTCTCCGCGGCTGCGTCGGTCGCCATGCACTTCCTCGACGACGGCTTCAACGTCGAACTGTTCGACGCCGACGGCGCCATGATGGCCCCGGAGGCCGATCGCTCCTTCCAGACCACCCACCAGCACGTCCTGACGACGTTCACCGACGCCCGCACGTCGAAGGCCCGCCTCCTGTCGCAGGGCCTCCAGGCGAGCATGCTCGGCGCCCAGGGCCAGCTCATCGTGGCCGTGACCGGTCGGCTGACGCCCCAGGACGCCGAGGTGCTCCTGCGTACGCGGCGCCACCGCGCCCAGGGACTCGCGATGGTGGTCGACGTCGACTCGTTCGTGCCCCGCCGCGAGCGCGCCGATGCCGACCAGCAGGCGGCCCACGACGAAGCGATCGCCACCCTGAAGCACCACCTGTGGCGCGTCGTCGAAGTGCGCCGCACCACCGACCTCGCCGATGCCTGGCGCGACCTCGAGCGCATGGGAGGGCTGAGCTGATGGCACGTCCGACCCTCAAGATCTCCGACCGCTACACGATCGCGACCGTCTTCGCGGTCATCCTCGCGGCGTTCACCCTCAAGCCCTTCACCGTCGACTGGTCCTATCTGGTCCTGTCGGTCATCCTCGTCATCGCGCTCGGCGCGGTCGGCGTCGTGCTGCGCCGCCTCCGCCTCGGCGAGGGCCTCGTCCTCGGGGTGAGCCTGCTCGTGCTGCTCGGGTTCGTGTTCGCCGTCTCGCTCGGCGTCGGCGGCGGCGAGTCGGCCAACATCCTCAGCCGCTTCCTCGACCTCTTCCGCGGCGCCATCGACCACATGCGGACGATGGCGGCCCCGATGCCGGAACACCCCGGCGTACGCATGCTCTTCGTCACCGCCGTCGGCATCATCTTCATCGTCACCGACATGATGGTGCAGGGCATCGACCGTCCGGTGTGGGCGCTCGCTCCCCTGTCGTTCCTGTTCCTCGGGCCGGCCCTGGGCCTGCGCGACGACGTCGGCATCCTCAACTTCGTCCTCATCGGGGTCGGCTATCTCGCCATCCTGTTGGCCGAGGGCATCAACACCGCCGAGCGTTGGCCGCGGGGCGTACGCCGCAGCTCGGCCGACCTCAGCGCCGGTCCCCTCGCGTGGCGACTGGCGGGCCTGGTCGCCGTGCCCGCGGTGATCCTGACGATGCTGCTCGGCAGCGCCGTGCCGATCCTCACGTCGCAGGGCTGGGGCCTGACCAAGCCGAAGGGGCACGACGGCCCCCTGACGCTGCAGGACCCGACCCTCGACCTGCGCCGCAACCTGAACCAGCCGGAGAACCGGACGGTCATCACCTACCGCACCGACCAGCCGAGCGGCGCGTACCTCCGCATGGCCTCGCTGCCCGTGTTCAGCAACGCGGGCTGGCAGAACGCCGCCATGCAGTTGACCGGCGGCACCGACCTGCCGCCGGCGCCAGGTGTGAAGACCACGGCGACCCAGAAGGTACGCAGGACCCAGATCCAGGTGTCTGACTTCCGCGCGGAATATCTCCCGCTGCCGTTCGCGACCGACAGCTTCGACGCCAGGGGCGAGTGGAGCTATGACCGCGACTCGCTGGTCGTGCTGGCCACCGGGGCCGACCGCATGCAGCAGCTCTCGGGCCTGGGCTATTCGGTGACCAGCTATGACATCGAGCCCGACGGGCCCGGGTTGGCGTCCGCCCCGGCCGGCAACCCGCCCGACGCCCAGCTGACGATGCCGATCCCCCAGGACCTGCCCGACAGCCTGATCAACAAGACCCTCGAGCTGACGAACAACCAGTCGACCCCGGCGTTGAAGGCGGCGGCGATCCAGGCCTACCTGCGGAGCTCGGAGTTCCAGTATTCGACCGAACCCCAGCCGGGCTCGGGCTACCAGGCCATCGAGAACTTCCTGTTCCGCGACAAGAAGGGCTATTGCGAGCAGTTCGCCACGTCGATGGCGATGATGGCCCGCATCGCCGGCATCCCGTCGCGCGTCTCGGTCGGCTTCCTGCCGGGCCAGCGCAACGGTGACCAGTACGAGGTCCAGATCCGCGACATGCACGCCTGGCCGGAACTGTGGTTCGACGGCTATGGCTGGGTGCGGTTCGAGCCGACTCCCTCGGTGGCGTCCCCGCCCGCATGGACGGTGACCTCCAACACCGGCAGCTCGAACAACCCGGGCGCCTCGCCCTCGCCCGCGCCGGCCGAGACCGTCGCACCGTCGCAGGAACCGACCCCGACCCCGGAGCCGGAGCCCTCGCAGGTGCCCGTGCCCCCGGCCGAGCCGGGCTTCCCGTGGAAGCGTGCCGGCCTCGCCGCGCTGCTCGTGGCCCTGGCCGCGGCGCTCGCAGCCGCGCCGATGCTCGTGCGCTCACGTCGCCGTGACGCGCGCCTCGCCGACGGCGGCGAGCCCGCCGAGCGGGTGGAGCGCGCCTGGGCCGAGGTCAAGGACACCGTCATCGACCACGGGGGCCGCTGGCCGGCGGGCTCACCGCGCGTGATCGGCGCCGTGCTGGCCCACGACCTGGACCCGACCTCGGCGAAGTCGATGCGGGTGCTGGCGCTCCAGGTGGAACGGGCGCGGTACGCGCGGTCCCTCGAGCTCAACACCGACCTCGCCGCCCTGACCGACCAGGTCCGGGCCGGCGTGATCGACCAGGCGGAGCCGGGCGACCGACTGCTGGCGACGTGGTGGCCGAAGTCGCTGTGGGCGAGGCTGTTCGGCAAGCTGTAGCCAGCGCGGGGCACGGGCGCACCCCGCTCGTGCCCACACATGCGAAGGCGCCCCCACCTGTCGAGGGTGGGGGCGCGTTGGGCGTGCTGAATCAGGCAGCGTGGCTGCACGAGCTGCAGGTGCAGTCCTTGCACGAGCAGTTCGCGCAGGAGTCGGAGCAGTTCGCGCACTCGCAGGTGTTGTGGTTGCAGGTCGCACAGGTGCAGTCCGCGCACGTGCAGGTTGCACACACGTCGTCGCAGTCGTTGCACGAGCAGGTGGCGCACTCGTCGTAGTGCACCGCGCCGCCGTCGGTGTGCTCGCGGTGGGCGTGGCCGTCGTGGAGGTAGTCGACGTGGTCGAGGTGGATGACCGCCTCGTGGCCGCAGTCGGGTCCGTGGGTGTGGGTGTGCGTCTCGGCCTGGGTGTGGGTCATGGCGATGCCTTTCTCGAGGGTGTTCTCCCTTGGATCATCCCCCTGAAATGAGGAATGTCCAAAGGTGAAAACGACTCCGAAAAGCACACCTTTTACCACAGGAAAGCGAGCCGGAAACGATTGCCGGAACCATCGTGGACAGTTGACCTGATTAGCTCGGGAGTGACCCTCACCGCGCCGCCGGCGATCCCTTCGCCACCAGGTGCTCGTGGATCTCCCGCGTCGCCCGCGAGCGGTTCAGCGTGAAGAAGTGCAGGCCGGGGGCCCCCAGTTCCAGCAGCCGCTCGCAGAGTTCCACGGCCAGGCCGATGCCGACCCGGCGTACCTCCGCGGGGTCGTCCCCAGCCGCCTGCACGCGCTCGACCATCGCCGCCGGCAGCGGCGCGCCCGCCAGCCCCTCGAACCGCGTGATCTGCTTGAGCGACGTCAGCGGCATGATGCCCGGCAGGATCGGGATGTCACACCCCGCCGCCCGCGACCGGTCGACCAGCTCCGCGTACGCGTCCGCGTCGAACAGCAACTGCGTGATCGCGAACTCCGCGCCCGCGTCGCACTTCGCCTTGAGGATGCGCGCGTCGAGGTCGGCGTCGCCCTCCGGATGGCCGTGCGGGAACGCCGCGACGCCCACACAGAAATCGCCGCGCGAGCGCACGAGCTCGACCAGCTCCGTCGCGCTCGACAGTCCCTCGGGGTGGGCCCTCCAGACCGGCTCCCCCGCCGGCGCGTCGCCGCGGATGGCCAGCACGTGGCGGACGCCGGCGGCGGCGTACGCGTCGATGACGTGCTCGAGCTCGGACCGCGACTGGTCGGTGCACGTGAGGTGGCCCATCACGCGGACGTCGTCGCGCCGCGCCAGCGCGGTGATGGTCTCGACGGTGCGGTCGCGGTTCGACCCGTTCGCGCCATAGGTGACGGCCACGAAGTCGGGCTCCATCGGCGCGAGGTCGAGGACGGTCGACTGGAGGTCCCAGGCCTCGGCGACGTTGCGCGGCGGGAAATATTCGAAGGACATCATGGGGCGCGCCGCCGAGACCAGGTCTTCGGTGATCGTGGTGCGCGGTGTCATGGGGTCACGGTGTCACAGGTGCCCGCGTACGCCCGGCCGCGTTCAGGCTGTGGACGAGGTGACGGTCGGGTGTGACGCGCCGTACATTGCCCCGGTGAGCCCAACCACGTCCGTACGCCCGGCACCCTCGTCCCTGCGCACCGCCCTGACCGACTCCGTCGTCGTGGCCGACGGGGCGATGGGGACGATGCTGCAGGGCTATGAGCTGACACTCGACGACTTCGAGGGCCACGACGGCTGCAACGAGGTGCTGTCGGTGACGCGGCCCGACATCGTCGACGCGATCCACGAGGCCTATCTGGCCGCGGGCGCCCGCGCCATCGAGACCAACACGTTCGGCACGAACCTCGCGGCCCTGGGCGAATATGGCATCGCCGACCGCATCGCCGAGCTCGCCGGCGCCGCCGCCCGCATCGCCCGCGCCGCCGCCGACCGTCACTCCACCGACGACGCCCCCCGCTGGGTCCTCGGCTCCGTCGGCCCCGGCACCAAGCTGCCGACGCTCGGCCACGTGCGCTTCTCCGAGCTCCGCGAGGCCTACCGCACCCAGGTCGAGGCCATGGTCGCCGGCGGCGTCGACGGCGTGCTGGTCGAGACCTGCCAGGACCTGCTGCAGGCCAAGGCCGCGATCATCGGCGCGCGCGACGCCATCGGCGCGACCGGCCGCGACGTGCCGCTCATCGTCAACGTGACCGTCGAGACGACCGGCACGATGCTGCTCGGCTCGGAGATCGGCGCCGCGCTCACCGCGCTCGAGCCGCTCGGCATCGACGTCCTCGGCCTCAACTGCGCCACCGGCCCTGCCGAGATGGGCGAGCACCTGCGCCACCTCGCGCGCCACGCCCGCATCCAGGTCGGCTGCATGCCGAACGCCGGCCTGCCCGAGCTGACCTCCGACGGCGCCCGCTATCCGCTGGGCCCCGACGCGTTCGCCGAGGCCATGACGGGCTTCGTCCGCGACCACGGCCTCGCGCTGGTCGGCGGCTGCTGCGGCACCACGCCGGAGCACATCTCGCGCCTCGTCGCGGCGCTCGGCGAGGCGCCGGAGCGCGGCGTACGCAAGGTCGAGCCGGTCAGCGCCGTCTCCTCCCTGTACGCCGAGGTCCCCCTCGCCCAGGACGTGTCCTACCTCTCGATCGGCGAGCGCACCAATGCGAACGGCTCGAAGGCGTTCCGCGAGGCGATGCTCGCCGGCAACATCGACGAGTGCGTCGAGATCGCGCGCGAGCAGGTCAAGGACGGCGCCCACCTGCTCGACCTCTGCATCGACTACGTCGGCCGCGACGGCGTCGCCGACATGGACGAGATCGCCGCGCGCCTCGCGACGGCCTGCACGCTGCCCATCGTGCTCGACTCGACCGAGCCGCCCGTCATCCGGGCCGGGCTCGAGCGGCTGGCCGGGCGGTGCGTCATCAACTCGGTGAACTACGAGGACGGCGACGGGCCCGACTCCCGCTTCGCCCGCATCATGCCGCTGGTCATGGAGCACGGCGCCGCCGTCGTCGCGCTGACCATCGACGAGGAGGGCCAGGCCCGCACCGCCGACTGGAAGGTCCGCGTCGCCTCGCGCCTCATCGACGACCTCACCGGCAACTGGGGCATGGACGTCGGCGACATCATCGTCGACTGCCTCACCTTCCCCATCGCCACCGGCCAGGAGGAGACCCGCCGCGACGGCCTCGAGACCATCGAGGCCATCCGGCGCCTGAAGGCCGCCTACCCCGGCGTACGCACCACCCTGGGCGTGTCCAACGTGTCGTTCGGGCTCAACCCGGCCGCGCGCGTGGTGTTGAACTCGGTGTTCCTGCACGAGTGCGTGGAGGCCGGGCTCGACTCGGCGATCGTCCACACCGCACGCATCCAGCCGATGAACCGCATCCCCGACGAGCAGCGCGAGGTCGCGCTCGACCTCGTCCACGACCGCCGCCGCGAGGGCTATGACCCGCTGACGCGGTTCCTCGAGCTGTTCGAGGGCGTCACCACGGCCGACGCGAAGGCCGAGCGGGCCGCCGAGCTGGCCGGTCTCCCGGTCGCCGAGCGCCTGCAGCGCCGCATCATCGACGGCGAGGAGAAGGGCCTCGAGGCCGACCTCGACGAGGCGCTGGCGGACAAGAAGGCGCTCGAGATCGTCAACGACGACCTGCTGGCCGGCATGAAGGTCGTCGGCGAGCTGTTCGGCAACGGCACGATGCAGCTGCCGTTCGTGCTCCAGTCGGCGCAGGTGATGAAGAAGGCCGTCGCCCACCTCGAGCCCCACATGGAGAAGGCCGATGACCAGGGCAAGGGCACGATCGTGCTCGCCACGGTCAAGGGCGACGTCCACGACATCGGCAAGAACCTCGTCGACATCATCCTGACCAACAACGGCTACACGGTGGTCAACCTCGGCATCAAGCAGCCGGTCAACGCCATCCTCGACGCCGCCGCGGAGCACCGCGCCGACGCGATCGGCATGTCCGGCCTGCTCGTGAAGTCGACCGTCGTGATGAAGGAGAACCTCGAGGAACTCAACGCGCGCGGCGTCGCCGCGCAATATCCGGTGCTGCTCGGCGGGGCCGCGCTCACGCGGGCGTACGTGGAGCAGGACCTCCTCGAGCTGTACGCCGGGGAGGTCCGGTATGCCCGCGACGCCTTCGAGGGGCTGCGCCTCATGGACGCGGTGATGGGCGTGAAGCGCGGTGTACCGGGGGCGGCGCTCCCGGAGCCCCGCGTACGCCGGGTCAAGGCGACGACCCCCGACCTCGAGGTCGAGGAGTCGACCGAGCGGTCGGCCGCGGTCGAGCCGGCCGACTTGCCGACGCCGCCGTTCTGGGGCACCCGGGTCGTCAAGGGCATCAAGCTCGCCGACGTCGCGACCTGGCTCGACGAGCGCGCGACGTTCATGGGCCAGTGGGGCCTGAAGGGCACGCGGGGCGGGGTGTCGTACGAGGAACTCGTCGAGACCGAGGGCCGCCCGCGGCTGCGCGCGTGGCTCGACCGCATCCACCGCGAGAAGATCGCGGAGTTCGCTGTCGTCTACGGCTATTTCCCCTGCTATGCCGAGGGGAACACGCTGGTGCTGGTGAACCCGGAGTCGCTGGAGGACACGCTCTCCGAGCGAGGAGCGCAGGACCCCGGAACGCTCTCCGAGCGAGGAGCGCAGCGACGAGTCGAGGAGCTCGCCCGCTTTACCTTCCCCCGCCAGCGCCGCGGCGACCGCCTCTGCCTCGCCGACTACTTCCGTACGCGGGAGGCCGCCGAGGCCGAGGGCTTCGACGTGCTCCCCCTGCAGCTGGTCACGATGGGCGCGCAGGTCGCCAAGGTCACCGGCGAGCTGTTCGCGGGCGACTCCTATCGGGACTACCTCGAGCTGCACGGCCTGTCGGTGCAGCTGACCGAGGCGCTGGCGGAGATGTGGCACGCGCGGGTCCGCGACGAGTTGGGGCTGGGCGCCGCCGACGACGGCGACGTGGACGTGATGGTGCGTGACCAGGCCTACCGCGGATGTCGCTATTCGTTCGGCTATCCGGCGTGCCCGGAGCTCGAGGACCGGCGTACGCTGACCCGCCTGCTGGAACCGGAGCGCATCGGCGTCGAGCTGTCGGAGGAGCTGCAGCTCCACCCGGAGCAGTCGACCGATGCGATGGTCGTGCACCACCCGCAGGCGTACTACTTCAACGCGCGCTGAAGCCGGCGTACGCCATGTCCGCGCTCGACCTTGACCGAGCGATCCTCGGCCTCATCGGCGAGCGGGACGCCGGCGCGACGATCTGTCCCTCCGAGGTCGCCCGCGGCGTCGGGGGCGAGGCGTGGCGCGATCTGATGTCGCCGGTGCGCGAGGCCGCCGCGCGCCTGGCCGACGCGGGCGTCGTCGAGGTGACCCAACGCGGCGGGGTGGTCGACGTGCGCACGGCCCGGGGTCCGGTGCGGCTGCGGCGCGGACCACGGTGGGCCGAGCGGCAGGGTGCGGCCGGCGGCGACCGTCCCCACTGGCTGCTGCCCGTCAATCCCGCGGCCCACGCCGCGCACCTGCCCGCCGACTGGCGGGAACGCCCCGACGCCGGTCCGGTGTGGCGGGCCGTCGGGGAGTCACAGGCAGTCGACCGGTGGTGCCTGCGGACCGGCTTCCGCACGATGCGCCCGGGGGACACGATCTGGGCCTACCTGTCGCAGCGCCAGGAGCTGTGCGCCGTGGGTGCGGTCCGCGAGGTCGTGCAGGAGGCCGGCGCCTGGTTCGTCCTCGTCGCCTGGGACGCGCCGCGGACCGAGGAGCTGGGACGGCGTCCGCTCCCCCGCAGCGCCTTCGGCCAGGTGCCGATGTCTGTGTGCCGCGCAGGTGGGGCCGCGACCCGGGTGCTGGACGCGGCGTACGCTGCCCTCATCGAGGAGTGACGAGCCAGGGGGTTGCCATGCACACCAGGACGTTGGGACAGGGACTCGAGGTGTCCGCCGTCGGGCTGGGCGCCATGGGCATGTCGATGAGCTACGGGCCGAACCCGGGCGACCGCGACGAGATGGTCGCCGTGCTGCGGTATGCAGTGGAGCACGGCGTGACGTTCATCGACACCGCGGAGGTCTACGGGCCGTACGCGAACGAGGAGCTCGTGGGCGAGGCCGTCGCGCCGATCCGCGACCAGGTCGTGGTCGCGACGAAGTTCGGCTGGAACATCGTGGACGGGCAGATGCGCGGCACCGACTCCCGCCCCGAACAGATCCGCCGCGTGGCGGAGGGCTCGCTGCAGCGGCTGGGCGTCGACGTGATCGACCTGTTCTATCAGCACCGGGTGGACCCCAACGTGCCGATCGAGGAGGTGGCCGGCGCCGTCGGCGAACTCGTCGCCGAGGGCAAGGTGAAGCACTTCGGGCTGTCGGAGGCGGGCGCCTCCACGATCCGTCGCGCCCACGCGGTCCATCCGGTCACGGCGGTCCAGAGCGAATATTCCCTGTGGACCCGCGACCCGGAGCCCGAGGTGTTGCCCACGTGCGCCGAGCTCGGCATCGGGTTCGTGCCGTTCAGCCCCCTCGGCAAGGGTTTCCTGACGGGCACCGTCACCCCGGGGACGACGTTCGGGGAGGGCGAGATCCGGGGGCGGGTGCCGCGCTTCGAGGCCGAAAACCTCGCGGCGAACCAAGCCCTCGTCGACCACGTGCGCGGGCTGGCGGACGAGCGCGGGGCCACGCCCGGTCAGGTCGCGCTGGCGTGGCTGCTCGCCCAGCAGCCCTTCATCGTGCCCATCCCGGGCACGCGGCGCCGCGAGCGCATCGTCGAGAACGCGGGCTCCACCGCGGTCGCCCTGTCGGCGGACGACGTCGCCGACCTCAACGGGCTGGCCGACCGCGTCGGCGTGTCCGGCGAGCGCTACGACGCCGCGGGGATGTCGATGGTGGGTCTCTGAGGAGACCCGGAGGGCGGGCTCAGAGCCCCTCGTCCTGACGCCGCTTCCAGCGCTCTTCCATCTTGTCCATGAAGGGCGTGCCCTGGCCTCCGCCGGGCGTCCGCGTCGCGGGGGGCGTGTCGGGCTTCGGGGTGGGGCCGTCGATCTTCTCGAACGAGGTCAGCGCTACGACGGTCGCGCCGAGCATGGCGAGGAAGCCGAGGATCGAGACGACCCAGTGGGTCTGCATGCCGGCCACGAGCAGGCCCGCGCCGATGACGAAGCCGAGCCCGGCGAGGGCCGCGCGGCGGCGACGCAGTCGACGGTTCGAGGCATTGCCCCGCAGCGTGTTCGCGAGACGAGGGTCTTCGGCCGCGAGGGCGGCCTCCATCTGTTCGAGCAGCTTGCGCTCCTCATCTGACAGCGACATCGCCCCTCCTCCCGCGTGTTGGTTCGCCCCCACCGTCGGGGACATGTCAAGTCTAGGTCGGAACCGGGGCCAGCGAAACCCGTTCCAGATCAACGTTCGGTGAGAGACGCCCGACTCACCGCCCGAGGGCCGAATCGGCGGATCGCGGCGTCCATCGCCTGCTCGGCCTCACGCCACCCGCGGTCGGGTTCGGTGAGCTCGGGCTGCCAGTGGGCGTCGCCCGCGTCGACGAGCCCCTCGACGCGTACGCCGACCTTGCGAATGCGGGCCCGCTGGAGCCCCAGCTTCTCCCACAGGGCGATCGCCTGGGCGTGGATGTCGCCGGTGGCGTCGGTGGGCGTACGCAGCGTCGCCGACCGGGTGATCTGGGTGAAGTCGGAGAACCGGAGGGTGATCACGACGGTGCGCCCCATGACGCCGGACGCCCGCATGCGGGACGCGGTGCGGTCGGCCATGCGGAGCAGCTCGCGGCAGACGACGTCGGGGTCGTCGGTGTCGCGGCCGAAGGTCTGTTCGGACCCGACGCTGCGCTCGGCCACGTGGCCGATGACGGGGCGGGGGTCGCGGCCCCAGGCGAGGTCGTGGAGCAGGCGGCCCTGGTGGGGCCCGAACGCGCGCTGGAGGGTCGCCGGAGGCAGGTGGGCGAGGTCGGCGACGGTGTGGAGGCCGAGGCGGTGGAGCTTCTCGGCGGTCGCCTCGCCGACGCCCCACATCTTCTCGACCGCCAGGGGGTGGAGGAACGCGACGATGTCGCCGGGCGGCACCTCGCGCAGGCCGTCGGGCTTCGCGGCGGTCGAGGCGAGCTTCGCGACGAACTTGGTGGGCCCGAGGCCGACCGAGCAGGTGATGCCCTGCTCGTCGGCGACCTGGGCGCGGACGAGCTCGCCGATCTGGCGCGGGGTGCCGAGGCGGCGCAGCGACCCGGTGATGTCGCAGAACGCCTCGTCGATCGAGGCGTGCTCGACCGTCGCGGTGACCGACTCGAAGATCGCGAAGACCCCGCGGGACGCCTCGGTGTAGGCCTCGAAGTCGGGCGGCACGACGACCGCCTGGGGGCACAGCCGCCGGGCGCGGGTCATCGGCATTCCCCCCGACACCCCGTGGGCGCGAGCCTCGTAGGTCGCCGACAGCACCACGCCGCGCGTCGCCCCGCCCACCATGACGGGAAGGTCACGCAGCTCGGGGCGCCGGCGCAGCTCGACCGACGCATAGAACGCGTCCATGTCGACGTGCATGATCACCGGGGTGGGGCGTACGCCGCCCGCGGGGACCGGCTCGGTCACGGACGCGCCCTCGGTCACAGACGCGCCCTCGGTCACAGGTAGGGCCATGTCACTCCCGGCGGGCGAGGACGTGGAGGCGGGTCGCGGTCTCGAGCCAGGCGGGGTTCTCGGCGCAGGCACGCTCGAGCGCGAGCAGCGCGTCGGCGTGGCCCTCGGCCGCGTCTTCGCCGACGTGGTCGGCGATCACACCGACGCCCTGCTCGGACTCGACGACGCAGCCCGCCTCACCCAACAGGCGCAGCAGCGCGGGCCGGTCGAGCAGGTCGGTGTCGGCGAGGAGGGCGGAGGCGGCCGGGATCGAGCCGGCCATGGCCTGCTTGAGCACCCTGGCGTAGCGCTGGCCGATCACGATGCTGAGCGCCCCGCCCGGCTTCAGCGCGCGGGCCATCGCCGTGAGCGCCTCGGCGGTGCCGGTGGCGCGGTCGAGCACGAGGTGGCACAGCACGACGTCGACCGAGCCGTCGTCGACGACCTCCGCGAGGGTGGTGGTGTCGCCCTGGCGGGCGGTCAGCCGGTCACCGAGACCGTGCTCGGCGGCGCGGCGCTCGGTCGCGGCGAGGGCATCGGGGCTCGGATCGACGACGAGCACGTGGTGGCCGGCAGCGGCGAGCGTCGCGGCGACCCCGCCGGTGCCGCCGCCGAGGTCGACCACGCGGAGGCCTGAGGGGTCGCGAGGACCTCCCGAGGTGGCGCTCGGGGCCTCGCCCGCGAGCGCCTCGGTGAGCAGGTCGATGAGCGCCCGCTGGGAGACCGAGCGGCGGCGCCGGGACACGGGTGACTTCTCGGAACTGGTCATGGCACGCCTTCCGTCTGGGCCCTGCGGTGGGCCACCTGCTCGTGTGGAGGAGCCTAGCGACTGCGACTGACAGGACCGGGTGAGTCGATGACGGGCCTGGGTGAGTTGCCGCTCGTGGAGCGCAGGCCTAGGTTGGGCCCGGACCACCGACCAACTGGGGATCGCTCGATGAATCGTCACCTCCGCCTGACCGCCGCGGCGTTCGCCGTGCTGGCCGCCGCGGGCTGCGGGTCGAAGGGCGCCGCCGCCCCGACCGCCGCGCCCACCTTGGTGGCCGCCTCCCGCCCGGCCACGGCCGTGGCCACCAACCACGCCGTCACGACGGCCGCGCCGACGGCCACTGCGGAGTCGTCGGCCCAGGCCCTCCCCCAGGCCGAGGTCACCGACGTCAGGATCACCGAGAGCGGCGGCAAGATCCAGGTCAGCGCCAAACTGCTCGACGCCGAGAAGCGCCCGATCGTGGGCGCGGTCGGCGACTTCTTCATCGAGGGCTCGCCGCAGAACCTGGTGCAGAGCTATGCGACCAGGGTCGACGGCACGTTCGCCTCGACCTTCACCACCGTCGAGTTGCCGCCCGAGGCGACGCTGATGATGCACTATCGCGGCGACACCTCCACCGCTCCCGGCACGTTCGCGCTGCGTCGCGGGGTCCCGAAGCCGACGACCGCTCCCCCCACGACGGCGAGGCCCACGCCCACCGTCGCGCCGTCGGCGACGCCGACTCCTGCCGTCGCGCAGCGCCCCGTCGCGCTCACCGACCCCGACGGCACCGGGACGCCCCGCGCCACCCTCACCGGCACGAAGGCCCACGTCGAGGGCCGTCTGATCACCGCCGGCGACGGCCGCCCCGTGCGGGGCGCCCCGCTCACCTGGCGGGCCGGAACGGTCACGGGCCAGGCCCAGACCGCGGCCGACGGCGGGTTCGCCCTCGACCTCGAGCTGCCCCCGGGCGTACGCGAGGTCGAGATCGCGTACGCGGGCACGGCCGACCGGGCTCCGGCGACCGCGAAGGTCGCCGTGGCCTGAGGGCTGCGTACGGCTCCTGCTCCTCAATGCCGCGCTCATCGGCCCGAGCTCCCCGGGCTGGAGTGCCACAGCTTGCGCGGCGCGTCCTGCCCGCTCGCGTTCGGCAGCGGCCCCTGGCCCAGCGCGCCCACGCCGCCGGGCTTGATGTCGGCGTACGGCGACTGGCGGAACCCCGTCGGGTGGACGAGGACGCGCTGGGGCTCGGTGGACGCGTACCCCTCGGGTTCGACGGCGAGGACGTCGTGGACCGCGGCGATCGCGCGGTCGGCCGAACCGGTGAGCTCGAGTTCGCGCGACCACACCTGGAACAGCGAGCCGAGGTCCCAGCATCCCTTGGCCAGCAGGGAGACGCCGCGCGGGCCGGTGCGGCGCAGGTCGCCGCGCACGAGCAGCATCCACGAGTCGAACAGCGTCTTCGCGTAGGGCCCCTGGACGTCCTCGAAGAACGTCGCGTCGACCGGGCCGGTGGTGTCGTCGAGGGTGAGGAAGACGACGCGGCGGCCCGAGCGGATCGGCGGGGTCTGGGTGGCGACCTTCACACCGGCGACGAGCAGGTCGCTGCGCGTGCGGGTCTCCAGCAGGTCCTTCGACCACGTGACGCCCAGCGCCTCGAGCAGCGGCCGATAGAAGTCGGCGACGTGGCGGCTCACGTCGAGCCCGAGCACGCTGAGCTCGGCGCGGACGCGTTCGCCGTCGGACATCTCGGGCAGCCCCGAGGCGACGAGCTCGTCGCGGTCGCCGAGGTCGAGGGGCAGCTGCACCTCCTGGGCCGCGACCGGCGCCGCGGTGCGGGCCTGGGCGGCGGCGCGGTCGCGGGGGTCGCCCTGCGCGGCCGCTGTGTGCGTACGCGGCCGCCGCAGCCCCCGGGCGCGTGAGGCCGCACGTCGGTCGGCGCGCTCGTCGCGCTGCAGGTCGGCCAGCGCGAGCAGCAGGTCGCGGCGGGTGAGCCGGCCGCGGCGCTGGATGTGTTCGGAGCGGCCGATGCCGTGGACCGCGTCGAACCCGCCCGCGAGGATGAGCCGCTCGACGACGGGGGCGCTGACGCCCGCGCGCGACCACAGGTCGGACAGCGAGCGGTAGGGCTGGCCGGCGACCAGGCGGTCGACCTCGGCCTCGCTGATGCCTTTCACGTCGGCGAGCGAGAGGCGGATGCCCCAGGCCGGCGCGTCGTCGAGCCGCTCCACCGCGTACGCCTTCCCCGAGCGGTTCACGTCGAGCCCGAGCACCGCGATCTCGCAGCGGCGGGCCTCTTCGAGGATGAGGCGTTTCGGATACATGCCGGGGTCGTGGGTGAGGATGCCGGACAGGAAGTGGGCCGGCCAGTGGGTCTTCAGCCACGCCGACTGGTAGGTCGGCAACGCGAACGCGGCGGCGTGGGCCTTGCAGAAACCGAACGAGGCAAAGGATTCCAGGACGTCCCACGCCTTCGCGATGACGTGCTCGGCATAGCCGCGGTCGCGCGTGCGGGCGTGGAACCACGCCTTCACGTCGGCCCGGCCGTCGAGGTCGCCGAGCGCGCGGCGGGCCTCGTCGCCCTGCGCCAGCGAGCAGCCCGTCATGGTCGCGATGATCTGGATGATCTGCTCGTGGAAGACCACGACGCCCTCGGTCTCGGCGAGGAACGGCTCGAGGTCGGGGTGGATGCGGATCGGCGGGGCATATCCCTGGCGGGCGTTGAGGAACGGACGGATCATGTCGGACTTCACCGGACCCGGGCGGAACAGCGAGATGTCGATGATGATGTCGGTGAAGTCGGCCGGGCCGAACTTGCCGATCAGCTCGCGCTGGCCCGGCGACTCGATCTGGAAGCAGCCGAGCGTGTGGGCGCTGGCGATCAGGTCGTAGGTGTCGGCGTCGGAGAAGTGGTCGTCGGCGAGCGCGTCAAGATCGACGGATTCCCCTGTGGTGCGGTGGATCTCGGCGACCGCGTGGGCCATGGACGACTGCATGCGGATGCCGAGCACGTCGAGCTTGAGCAGCCCGATGTCTTCCACGTCGTCCTTGTCGAACTGGCTCATCGGGAAGCCGCCGAAGCTCGCCTCCACCGGGGTGCGGTCGAGCAGCGTGCGGTCGGACAGGATCACGCCGCACGGGTGGAGCGCGACGTGGCGCGGCAGCCCGTCGAGCGACTCGACGAGCTCGAACAGCAGGTCGAGGCGGCGTTCGGCGAGCCCGGCGGCACGCAGCTCCGGCAGGTCGCGCAGCGCGGCGCGGGCGTCGCGCGCCCGGATGTGGGGGAATGCCTTCGCGATGGCGTCGACCTCGGCGGGCGGCAGGCTCAGGGCGGCCCCGACATCGCGCACCGCGTGGCGCACACGGTAGGTCTCGAGCATCGCCACGCACGCCACGCGCTCGCCGCCGAAGTCCGCGAGGACGCGCTCATAGATCTCGGTGCGACGTGCCGACTCGACGTCGAGGTCGATGTCGGGCAGCGCCTTTCTCAACGGGGACAGGAAACGCTCCATGATCAGGCCGTAGCGGATCGGGTCGACCCCGGACACCCCGAGCAGGAAGTTCACCAGCGACCCCGCCCCGGAACCGCGTGCGGCGCAACGGATTCCCATCTCCCGCACGGTGTCGACCACATCGGCGACGGTCAGGAAATAGGACGCGAAACCCAGCTGGGCGATGACGTCGAGCTCGTCGGCCAGGCGCCGGCGTACGCGATCGTCGCCCGCGCCGTAGCGCCACGCGATCCCTGCCTCACAACGCTTCTCGAGCACCTCCTGGGCGCTCGCGCCCTCCCCCGACAGCACGTCGAGCTCGGGCAGGTGGATCTCGCCGAGCCCGAGGTCGGCCCGCGGGTCGAGCCGGCAGCGGATCGCCAGCGCGCGGGTCTCGCCGAGCAGCCGCTCCGCGCCGCCGGGACCGCGTCCGCCGCGCCGCGCGACGAGGTCGGCGATCTCGAGCATCTGCTTGCCGGGCTTGAGCCAGGCCTCGGCGTTGCGGCGGTCGACGTTGCGATGGTCGAGCGGCACCAGCCGCCGCGACGCGTCGAGCACGTCGACGGTCGGGGCGAGGCCGGGCTCGGCCATGCGTACGGCGTTGGTCAGCACGACGGGCACGCGGTGGGCGTCGGCCAGCGCCAGCAGGCGGCCCGCCTGGTCGAGCGAGCCCGCGCCCGACCCCGGCACCTGGTGGTCGGTCACCCCCACCACCAGGTCGGGGACAGCCGAGCGCCAGCGCAGGAGGGTCTCCTCGGCGAGGTCGCGCCGACCACTCGCCGCGTGGACGCCGAGCTCGGAGTCGGCGCCCAGCATCACCACGAGCTCTCCGGACGCCGCGGCCGCGACGACCTGTTGCTCGGTCGCCACGGGTACGCCCCGCTCGCCGGTCAGGTGGACCTCCGAGGTCAGCCGGCACAGCGCGGCCCAGCCCGGGCGGGAGGTCGCGTACACCACCACCCGCGGCAGCCGCAGGTCGCGCACCTCGCCGCCGCGGGCCGCGCGGCGTGCGCGGTCGGCGGAGGCGTTCTCGGAGCGATGGACGCTGCGATGGGACGGGGAGGGCAGCACCGCGAGGTCGACGCCGAGGACGGGCGCGACGCCCGCCTTGGCGCAGGCCTTCGCGAACCGCACCGCGCCATAGAGACCGTCGCGGTCGGTGAGGGCGAGGGTGTCCATGTCGGCATCGGCCGCGGCGGCGACCAGGGCGGCGGGCTGGGACGCGCCATAGCGCAGCGAATAGCCCGAGGCGACCCTCAGATGGACGAAGGGATCGCTCATGAGCTGCGCGCCTCCCCCACGTTCTCCGAGCGAGCGCCAGCGAGTCGAGGAGCCGAGCGAGCCCGCTCCCCCACGTTCTCCGAGCGAGCGCCAGCGAGTCGAGGAGCCTGCCGCACACACCACGCCTCCACCACCGCGCAGAAGTGCTGCGCATCGCGCAGCATGTCGTCGGCCTCGCGCTCGGTCACGACCATGCGTACGCCGGCCTCGACGGCCTCGCGTTTCGTCTGGGTGGCGAGGAAGAACCCCGCCCACTCGGCGAGTTCGGGGGCGACCTCGGCCACGAGCTGCCACGCGTTGCGCCGGCCCGTGTGCCGCGGCGCCCGCACGCCCAGCACGACGCTGGTCGCGCGTAGGGCGGCCCGGTGGGCCGCGAGGTAGCGGTCGGCGGGATGGTCGGCCAGCTCGGCCGTCGCAAGATCGGTGAACACCAGGTCGGTGCGCTGCATCGCCCGCTCCCCTCAGTCCAGCACGCGGGTCAGGCGCCAGTCGCCCGACGCCAGCCGATGGGTGAGCTCGAAGACGCCCGACCGCTCGCCGAGTTCGGCGTCGGCACCCGCGGGGACGGAGACACGACGCCCGGCCATCACGCGCCAGACCTCTTCCTCGTCGAGGATGTCGGCGGTCGGGTCGGCCTCGAGGCCGCCGGTACGCACGGCCCGAGCAGCTGGCGAGTCCCACCAGGCGCCCGTGGTCACCCAGCGTGACTCGATCTCGGTGACCCGCCAGATCCGGCCCCGCCAGCGGAACTCGGCCGGCCCCTCGAGGGCGCCGATCAGCCCCCGAGAGACAGCGATGGGTTCTTCATAGACACGCATGGACACTCCCCGTGGTCACCGCCGGACACAGACACAGATTCGACCCGGGAAGCCCGGCGGGAGGGGTCGAGGTCTCCCGCCGGACTGGCCCTGCTGTCCGGACCCCGTCGCGGACCGGCTCTTCCCCAAGCGCCGATCGAACAGGTGTTCGAACAAGAAGAACTATAGCCATGCCCTCCGACAGGAAGTCAAGGGAAGGGCGTGTCGCCCGCGGCGGAGGCGTCGAGACGCACAAGACCCCACACGTGTGCACTTTCCGCAGGCCGAACGACCTCCACGCCCGCGTGTTGGGCACACGTGTGCACTTTCCGCAGGCCGAACGACCTCCACGCCCGCGTGTTGGGCACACGTGTGCACTTTCCGCAGGCCGAACGACCTCCACGCCCATCCCGATGACGTTCAGCGACCCAACACTCTCCATGCATGCACTCCTCGTCACTCGGCGGGAGGGAGAGCCGGTCAACGCCGCGCCGAGGAGCACGACGACCTGCGTTGGTTCCTGCCCGTCGAGCTTCCGGACCTGAATCTGGCGGACCAGGCAAGCATGTCGAGCATCGCGTACGCCGTCGACCTCGCCGCGAGCTGATTCAGGAAGCGTCTGAGAGGCGGCGTACGAGGTATTGGTTGAGGCTGAGGTGCTCCTGGGCAGCGTTCATGGACAACTGGCGGTGGAGGTGCTCGCCGACGCGGACGTTGAACTTGCCCGAGTAGGCGCGAGTCGCAAACGGCTCAGGGACCGACTCGCCCGCCCGGGTCAGGTCATCAACGACCTCACCCACCAGATCACGGAGCCCCGACAACGCTCCCTCCTGGGTGTCGGCCAGCCAGGAGAGCGACGGCATTTCCAAGCAGGTGGCAACAAACTCTTGGTCTTCGGCGGACCAGGTGACGCGATAGCCGTAGTGGGTGATGTCAATGGTGGTCATCGCTGCGCCTCCTTCTTGTCGATCGCCGCCAAGACTTGACGGACCTGATAGGTCTTGGCCTTGCCGTGGTCGTTCTGGATGTTCACGCGGGGGTCACCGGGCCAAGGAGTCTTGAACACCGCGTGCGACCCGCCGCGAGTTCGCGCAGGACCGAAGTGGTGCTCGCAGACCTTGGCCAGGTCCTCGTACCGCACATTGCGAGGATTGGTCCGCGTCGAGTCCAGGATCTTCGCGATGGACGGCACGCTTTATGGTACCACTGACAGTACCGCCTTGGAATGGCCTTCGCCTTCGTACGCACAAGACCCCTGGTCGCGGGTGAGCGACCAGGGGTCCGTGCCTGCGACCGAACGGGGCGAGCCATACCCTGTTCGGGGCCTGAGAGGGGTGAAAAGTGCACAGGTGCGCAGTTTTGGCAGGCCGAACGCCCCCCAAACCCGCGTGTCGAGCACACGTGTGCCCATTCCACAGGCCGAACGACCCCCACACCCGCGTGTCGAGCACACGTGTGCACTTTCCACAGGCCGGGCCCGAGAATCAGATCGGGCTGTGCGGGCTCGTCGGCGTCGGGATGCGCTTCGGCGTCATCGCGTCCGACGACTCCGCCTCGTCCTTCGTCTCGTCGCGATCCGGCGCGTGGGTCTCGCACAGATAGCGGACGTACGCGGGGATCGTCAGGAACGTCGGATAGTCCTCCTCCAGCGCGACCTCCTCGAACAGGCGGCGCGCCAGGTCGAACTTGTCACCGTCGAAGCGCTCGAGCTTGGCGAACTCCTCGCCGATGACGTCGCTGACCCACTCGGCGGTGATCAGGCGGCCGTCGTCGGTCTTCGACTCCGCATAGATCCACTGCCAGATCTGCGAGCGCGAGATCTCGGCGGTGGCGGCGTCCTCCATCAGGTTGTTCAGCGCCGCCGCGCCGTTGCCGCGCAACCACGACTCGATGTAGCGGATGCCGACGTCGACGTTCGTCCGCACGCCCTTCTCGGTGATCGACGACCCGGGGATCTCCAGGTCGATCAGCGCGCGATCGTCCGGCACGACGTCCTCGCGCAGGCGGTCGATCTGGTTCGGCTTCTCGCCGAGCACGCCGTCGAAGACCTCCTGGCACACCGGCACCAGGTCGGGGTGGGCCACCCACGAGCCGTCGAAGCCGTCGCCGGCCTCGCGCGTCTTGTCGGCGCGCACCGCCTCGAGCGCTTCCTTCGTGGCCTCGGGATCGCGGCGGTTCGGGATGAACGCGCTCATGCCGCCGATCGCGTGCGCGCCGCGCCGGTGGCACGCCCGCACGAGCTGCTCGGTGTAGGCCCGCATGAACGGCGTCGTCATCGTGACCTGCGACCGGTCCGGCAGCACGAACCGCGGCCCGCGCTTCCGGAAGTTCTTGATCACCGAGAAGATGTAGTCCCAGCGACCGGCGTTCAGGCCGCCCGAGTGGTCGCGCAGCTCATAGAGGATCTCCTCCATCTCGAACGCGGCCGTGATCGTCTCGATCAGCACCGTGGCACGGATCGTGCCCTGCGGGATGCCGAGCGCGTCCTGCGCCGCAACGAACAGGTCGTTCCACAGGCGCGCCTCCTGGTGGGACTCCGTCTTCGGCAGATAGAAGTACGGCCCCCTGCCGCGCTCGATGAGTTCGCGGGCGTTGTGGAAGAAATACAGGCCGAAGTCGACCACGCCGCCGGCCATCGCGTGGCCGTCGACCAGGATGTGTTTCTCGGCCAGGTGCCAGCCGCGCGGGCGCATCACGATCGTCGGCGTACGCTCCGCCGAAACCTTGTATTCCTTGCCTTCCGGCGAGGTGAACTCGCACTCTCCGCGGATCGCGTCGCGCAGGTTGACCTGCCCGCCGATCATGTTGCGCCACGACGGCGTGTTCGCGTCCTCCTGGTCGGCGAGCCAGACCTTAGCGCCCGAGTTCATCGCGTTGATGGTCATCTTGCGGTCGGTCGGGCCCGTGATCTCGACGCGACGGTCCTCCAGTCCCGGTCCGATCGGCGCCACGCGCCACGAGTCGTCCTCGCGGATGTGGCGCGTCTCCTCGAGGAACCGCGGGTCACGACCCGACGCGATCTCGTTGCGGCGTTCGCGTCGCGCGTGGAGAAGCTCCTGGCGACGGTCGTGGGCGATGTTGTGCAGCGTGACGAGGAAGTCGAGCGCCTCGGGGGTGAGGATCTCGTCCTGCTGCGGGTGGGGGTGGGCGGCACGGACCTTGATGCGATCCGTCGTGGCCGCGCGCGGGCTGTCGGCCTGCAGGGTGTCAGTCATCGTGCAATCCCTTCCTGGATTGGCTTGTCGTTCGTGTCGGGGTTCGGTGCCGGCTCAGTGGAACTGCGCCGACTCGGTCGACCCCGCGAGCGCGGTCGTCGAGCTGGTCGGGTTGACGGCCTGGGCGATCTGGTCGAAGTAGCCCGTGCCGACCTCGCGCTGGTGCTTGGTCGCGGTGTAGCCGCGCGCCTCCGACGCGAACTCGGCCTCCTGCAGCTCGACGTACGCCGTCATCTGCTCGCGGGCATAGCCGTGGGCCAGGTCGAACATCGAGTGGTTGAGGGCGTGGAACCCTGCCAGGGTGATGAACTGGAACTTGTAGCCCATCGCGCCCAGCTCGCGCTGGAACTTCGCGATCGTCGCGTCGTCGAGGTGCTTCTTCCAGTTGAACGACGGCGAGCAGTTGTACGCGAGCATCTGGTCGGGGTGGGTCTCGTGGATGGCGTCGGCGAACTGCTTGGCGAGCTCGAGGTCCGGCGTACCGGTCTCCATCCACAGCAGGTCCGCATAGTCGGCGTACGCACGGCCGCGGGCGATGCAGGGCTCGATGCCGTTGCGGACCTTGTAGAAGCCCTCGCCGGTGCGCTCACCGGTGATGAACTCCTGGTCGCGCTCGTCGACGTCGGACGTGATCAGCGTGGCGGCCTCGGCGTCGGTGCGGGCGATGATCAGCGACGGGACGCCGGCGACGTCGGCCGCGAGGCGGGCGGCGTTGAGCGTGCGCTCGTGCTGCTTGGTGGGGATGAGCACCTTGCCGCCGAGGTGGCCGCACTTCTTCTCGCTGGCCAGCTGGTCCTCCCAGTGCACGCCCGAGGCGCCGGCGGCGATCATGGCCTTCATCAGCTCGTAGGCGTTCAGCGGGCCGCCGAAGCCGGCCTCGGCGTCGGCGACGATCGGCACGAGCCACTCGTCGACGGTCGAGATGCCCTCGGCGCACTCGATCTGGTCGGCGCGCAGCAGCGCGTTGTTGATGCGGCGCACGACCTGCGGCACCGAGTTGGCCGGATAGAGCGACTGGTCGGGGTAGGTGTGGCCCGACAGGTTCGCGTCGGCGGCGACCTGCCAGCCAGAGAGATAGATGGCCTTGAGGCCGGCCTTGACCTGCTGGACGGCCTGGTTGCCGGTCAGCGCGCCGAGCGAGTTCACGAAGTCCTCGGTGTGGAGCTTGTCCCACAGCTGCTCGGACCCGCGGCGGGCGAGCGTGTGCTCCTCCTGGACACGACCGCGCAGCCGGACGATGTCGCCTGCGGAGTAGTCGCGGCGGACGCCCTTCCAGCGGGGGCTGTCCTTCCAGTCCTGCTGCAGCTGCTCGGCGCTCATCGGGATGTTCGCGGTCATGGTTCGGCTCCTTCTCTACGTTGAGTCTTCTTCTCGACCTCACGGCGGGGTCTCCGCCGGCCGTTGAGACAACTGTCCGGGAAGTTTCGAGCGGTTGGGAGAGGTTTCTAGGTGAAAGAAGTGAAGATTTTCACTAGACTGGAAGAGTGACCGGATCCGATTGGCAGCGCCGCCGCAAGGCCCCCGAGGCCGAGTCGGTTTTCGACCCGTTTTCACTGGGCCGACGCCTGCGGGAGCTCCGCAAGGAGCGCGAACTGACCCTCGCCCAGGTGACCGAGGCCACGGGCATCGCCACGTCCCACCTGTCCATGCTGGAGAACGGCAAGCGCGAGGGCAAGGTCTCGGTGCTGCAGAAGCTGGCGAAGGCCTACGACGTCACGATCGACGACTTCCTCAACGAGGTGCCGAGCCGCCGCACGATGCTCGAGATCGAGCTGGAGAAGGCGATGCGCTCACCGCTGGCCCAACAGCGCAGCCTGCCCCGCGTACGCATCTCCCCCCGCATGCCGATGGACGTCCTCGAAGGTCTCGTCGCCCTCCACCGCGAGCTCGCGCGCCAGGCCGAGGAGCAGGTCGCGACGCCGGAAGAGGCCCGCCGCGCGAACACCGCCCTGCGGCTGGAGATGAAGGCCCATAACAACTACTTCCCCGAGCTCGAGCAGCAGGCCGCCGCCCTGCTCGCGAAGGCCGGCTATCGCCGCGGACCCCTGTCCCAGCACGAGATCGGCGCGATCACCGAACACCTCGGGTTCACCCTCCACCACGTCGGCGACCTCCCCCACTCGACGCGCTCGGTGACCGACCTCAAGCAGATGCGCATCTACCTTCCACGCTCCTCGGGCGGCGACCACGACCCGCGATCGGTTCTGCTGCAGGCGTTGGGCCATCACGTGCTCGGCCACAAGACCCCCGACAGCTATGGCGAGTTCCTGCGCCAGCGCATCGAGACGAACTATTTCGCGGCCGCCCTGCTGATGCCGGAGTCGACGACCGTGGAGTTCCTTTCGCTGGCCAAGAAGGAGAAACAGCTCGCCGTCGAGGACCTGCGCGACGCCTACGCGGTGTCCTACGAGGCTGCCAGCCACCGCATCACCAACCTGATCACCCACCACCTCGACATCCCCGTGCACTTCCAGAAGGTCCACGAGTCGGGGATCATCTACAAGGCCTACGAGAACGACGGCGTGAGCTTCCCCGCCGACCACACCGGCGCGATCGAGGGCCAGCCGGTGTGCCGCTACTGGACCAGCCGCCAGGTGTTCGACGCCGAGGACAAGTTCAACGCCTTCGACCAATACACCGACACCCCCGCCGGCACGTTCTGGTGCACCGCGCGCGTCGAGAAGGACTTCTCGACCTGCATCGGCGTCCCCTACGTGCAGGCCAAGTGGTTCCGCGGGCGCGGCACCAAGGAGCGCTCGAAGTCGCAGTGCCCCGACCCGACGTGCTGCCGCCGCCCGCCGGTCGAGCTCGCTCGGGAGTGGTCCGGCAAGGCCTGGCCGTCGGCCCGCGCCCATTCGCACCTCCTCGCGGCCCTCCCGCCGGGCGCGTTCCCGGGCGTCGACGAGACCGAGGTCTACGCGTTCCTCGCCGCCCACGGGTGAGTGTCACGAAATGGCCACTCGACGGCCCGTGAGGCCGATTTCGGCCGTTCGGGGCGGTCGAGTGGTCATTTCGTGACATCTCTTCGCCTCATCGGGAACATCTGACCGCCCGCCGGAATCGAGTAGGTGTCAGGACGACTGACGCACCGAACCGATGAGAGGAACGACATGAGGAACTTCACCCGCACGATCGCCGCCATCGGCACCGCCGCCGCCCTCGCCGGAGGCGCCGCGGCCACGCAGGCCAACGCCGCCACCGACTATCTCCAGCAGGAGTCCTTCCGCCAGGCGGGCTTCCACATGGAGGGACACTCCAGCTCCACCATCTCTTCGGAGATCACCGTCAGCGAGGCCAGCAACGCGAAGATGATCGACCTGGTGCCGAACGTGTCGGCGGCCAAGGCCTTCCCCGGTCGCGACGGCGACACCGGGACCTACTACCAGGCCAAGGCGGCCACCGCTGAGCAGGCGACCGCCGACTACCGGCGCATCGACGCCGAGCTCGAGCGCGGAGAGCAGGGCGCCGAGGGGTGGCCGGGCTACCAGAACGGCTGGGTCGTCCGCGGCACCAACGGCGGCGAGGCCACGATCCGCGTCCGCCCCGACGGTCAGGGCACGCCCGCCGGCGCGCGTATCACCGGCCACAACGGCGTCCACTCGTTCAACCTCCTCGTCGAGTCGAAGCACGGCTCCACCCCTCAGCAGCTCAAGGACCTGGCGCAGTCGGCGCTGAACGACAGCAAGTGAGCCAGCCGGCCTGAGCGGGCCGCCCCAGACCCACCCACCCCCCGCGGGGCCGCGCCACCGGCGCGGCCCCGCACCCTTACCCCGTCACGCCCCTACGCTGTCGCCCATGGAGATGCTGCCGCTGGCGTTCACCTCGGGCTGGGCCTCGGGCCTCAACGCGTACGCCACCGTGCTGGTCCTCGGCCTGCTCGGCCGCTTCGCCGGGCTCGAGCAGATCCCGGCGGGGCTCCAGCGCACCGACGTGCTCGTCATCGCCGCCATCCTCGCCGCCATCGAGCTCGTGGCCGACAAGATCCCCTACGTCGACTCGCTGTGGGACACGCCGTCGACCATCGTGAGACCCATCGCCGGGGCGACGATCGGCGCCCTGATGGCCGGCGCCCACGGCGACCTGGCGACCATCACCCTCGCGGCCGTCGGCGGCGTGACCGCCCTGCTCGCCCACCTCACCAAGGCGTCCACACGGCTCGCGGTGAACACCTCGCCGGAGCCCTTCACCAACATCGCGGTGTCGTCGACCGAGAACGTGGCGGTCGTCGGCCTGCTCACCCTCGCGGCCGCCTACCCCGTCCCGATCGCGATCCTCACCGGCGTGATCCTGCTGGCCGGCATCGTGCTCGCGATCTATCTCGCCGCCCGCGTACGCAGGGGCCTGCGGCGCGTGCGCGCCTGGTGGGACGCCCGGCGATCCGCAGCTCCGGCCTGACCGCGCTGACCGCGGCGTTGGGGGCGCCTGCCACCATGGAGGTGACCACCTGCCAGCGAACCGAAGGATGGACCATGGGATTCCTCGATCGACTCCTGGGACGCACCACCCCCCAGCCCGACGCGGGGCAGCAGCAGTACGCGCAGCAGCCGGCCCCCCAACAGCAGTACGCCCAGCCCCCCGCAGGCCCAGCTGGCCGCCGGGCAGCCGGCACCGGGCGGACAGCCGGCCGCAGGGCAGCCGGCCGCCGGTGACCAGCAGGCCATCGAGCGCTACCAGTACCTCCTCAAAACCGCCCCGCCGGACAAGATCGAGCAGGCCCACGCCGAGGCGTTCGCCAAGCTCACCCCGGAGCAGCGCTCGCAGGTGCTGCAGAAGCTGAGCGCGCAGTCGGGCGAGCAGATCCCCGACGACTCGCCCCAGACGCTGGCCCGCAGCGCCACGCGCATGGAGGTCCAGCAGCCCGGCTCGCTGAACCGCGCGTTCGGCGGAGGCGGCATGGGCGGCATGGCATGGGCATCGGCGGCGGACTGCTCGCCGGCGTCGCGGGCGCGTTCATCGGCACCTCCATCGCCCACTCGATGGGCGACATGTTCGACGGTGACGGCAACGGGTTCGGCGACAACAACGACTTCGGCGGCGACCAGGCCATGGACCAGGGCGGCATGGACCAGGGCGGCGAGCAGGGCTTCGCCGACCAGGGCGGCGACTTCGGTGGCGGCGACTTCGGTGGCGGCGACTTCGGCGGGGGCGACTTCGGCGGCGGCGACTTCGGCTGTGGCGACTTCGGCGGAGATCTCGGCGGCGATTTCTGACCTGCCGCTGACCGCGACGAATCTCACCCGATCGGCGGTCTCGGGGCTCACGGCCTCGAGGTCGCCGATCGCGTGCGATGTGTCGCACTAGATTGCTCCCATGCCCCTCGTGACGGTCCTCGGCGACTCCCTCGCCGGCATGGCCGTCGCCGCCCGGCTCGCCAAGGCCGGCCACGACGTCGCGCTGGTCACCGTGCCCGGCGCCGCCCCCGCCAACCTCCCCGAGGTCTTCACCTTCCCCGCCCCGTGGCGCGACCTCCTCAAGAAGTCCGGCCGCGCGTTCGACGCCGAGCTGACCCGCGCCGGCCTCGCCCTCGCACCCGTCGTCACGCGTCCCATCGCCACCTCCGACGGCCCCCTCGACCTCCCCAGCGAGCGCGGCGCCCAGTGGACCGTCCTCGAGTCGGCCTTCGGCGCCGACGTCGCCGCCCGCTGGCGCGACCTCCTCGACAGGCTCGACGACGTCTGGCAGCACCGCCGCCGCCTCGGCCTCGAGTTCGAGCACGACCCCGCGTACGCGAGGTCCCACCGCCGCGACCTCTGGGCCGACCGCACCGTCGAGCAGGTCGCGCGGCGGTTCGACCACCCGGTGCTGTCGGCGGTGATCCGCGCCGCCGCCGAGGGCGACCCGCGCCGGTCCCCCGCCACCGACTGCGTCTGGCTGTCGGTCGAGCGCACGTTCGGGCTGTGGCGCGTGGTCGACACATCCGAGGAGCCCGCCGGCACCGGAGCCCTCGTCGACGTCCTCCGCGAGCGCCTGCGTACGCGGGGGGTCACCCTCGCCGACAGCCCGCCCGACCGGGCCGACGCCACCGTCGAGGCCACCGGGACCCTCCCCACGACCCTGCTCGGGCGTCCGCGTCCCTGGTGGCGCCGCACCGGGTCGCGCACCGGCGAGCGCCGTTTCACCTGCGGCGCCCACACCGCGGCCGGAACCTCGGTGCAGGGGCAGCTGCTGTCGGCCGCGCTGGCGGCGTACGCGGTCCACGCCGACCTCACCGGCGAGGACATCCACCCCACCAACAAGGACCTCAACCGTCGCCGCCGGTGAACATCGGGCGAACAGATCCGCCCGCGGATTCGGCCCGGCGAGCCGTGGCCCGCGCGGCGGCGTACACTCAAGGGTCCGTTTCCGCAGGTTAGGACTGATGGTTTGAGCGCACAGGACTCCACGGGTTCGACCGTCGAGCGCGAGATCGCGATCGAGCAGGCCCACGTCGACGCCGTGTATGACCGGCTGGCCGAGGCCACCCGGTCGGCCCAGCAGGTCGCCACCGAGGGGCGTTCCCTCTATCAGGGCGACCGCATGAGCTGGGCGCGCGAGGAGGACGGCACCGGCCTGTTCGAGCGCGACGTGTTCGCGTTCCAGGCCGCCAAGCGCCTCGCGGTCCTCGACTCCGAACATGAGGGGCTGGTCTTCGGACGGCTCGACCGCACCGACGGGGAGATCCGCTACATCGGGCGCATCGGCGTACGCGACGACGACTACGAGCCGCTGGTGATCGACTGGCGCGCCCGCGCCGCCGAGCCGTTCTATCGCGCGACGCCGACGAGCCCGATGGAGGTCGTACGCCGCCGCGTACTCCGGTGCCGCGGTGACCGCGTGATCGGCATCGAGGACGACCTCCTCGACGGCGAGCAGGCCCCCGACGACATCGTCGTGGTCGGCGAGGGCGCGCTGATGGCAGCGCTCGCGCGCGCCCGCGGGCCGCAGATGCGCGACATCGTCGCAACGATCCAGGCCGAACAGGACGAGGCGATCCGCGCGCCCTACCAGGGCGTGACCATGATCAGCGGCGGCCCCGGCACCGGCAAGACCGTCGTGGCGCTGCACCGGGCCGCCTACCTCCTCTATTCCCACCGCAAGCGCTTCGAGGCCGGCGGTGTGCTGGTCTGCGGGCCGAGCCGGGTGTTCATGAACTACATCGAGCGGGTGCTGCCGAGCCTGGGTGAGGACTCGGTGACGCTGCGCGCGGTCGGCTCGATCGCCTCCGACGTGCTGGGGTTCCGGGCCGAGCGGGTCGACTCCGCGCGCACCCACGTGATCAAGGGGTCGACGCGCATGGTGCCGCTGCTGCGGCGGCTGGTGAACGAACCGTTCCCTCCTCGACTCGCTGACGCTGGCTCGGAGAGCGTGGAAGAAATGGACGCCGCCCGCCTCCGCGTGTCGATCAAGGGCGAGGTCCTGACGCTCGACGGACCCACGCTGCTGCGCATCCGCCAGGGCGTGCTGCGCCACACGAAGGTCAACGCCGGCCGCCCCGCGGCCGCGCGCGCCCTGCTGGACGCGCTGTGGGACCGACTGTCCGACGAGGTCGAGATCGAGCGCGACGAGTTCGACGAGCGGGTGACCGACCAGGCGGCGTACAAGGTGTTCCTGGCGGCCTGGTGGCCGTCGCTGCGGGCGACCGACGTGCTGGGGCGCCTCGCCGACCCCCGGCTCACCGCCCGCATCGCCGGTGACCTGCTGAGCGAGTCGGAGATCGCGTCGCTGTCGGCGTCGTACGCGGAGAGCCAGGGCTGGTCGGTCGCCGACACCGCGCTGCTCGACGAGCTCGCCCACTTGCTCGGCCGCGTGGTCGAGGAGGAGGACACCGACCCGACGCTGTTCCTCACCGAGGGGTCGAACGTGTCGGAGGTCGTCACGACCTATGACCGCGACCGGCTGCGGCCCGAGGTCGACCCGGACGCCGACCAGCACGAGACCTACACCCACGTGCTGGTCGACGAGGCGCAGGACATCACGCCGATGCAGTGGCGCATGCTGCGGCGGCGCGGCTCGCAGGCCTCGTGGACGATCGTGGGCGACCCGGCCCAGTCGTCGTGGCCCGACCGCTCGGAGACCGAGCGCGCGCTCGAGGACCTGATCGGGTCGGCGCCGCGGCGTACGTTCCGCATGTCGACGAACTATCGCTCCCCCGCCGAAGTGTTCAACCTCGCGGCCAAGGTCGTGGTCGCGGCCTTCCCCGAGGCCGACCTGCCCCAGGCCGTACGCTCGGTCGGCGTCGAGCCGCGGCTGGAGCGCTCCTCCGTCGAGGCGCTGGACGCCGATGTCGTCGCCGAGGCGCGGCGTCTGGGCGCCGAGGTGGCCGGCTCGGTCGGCATCATCTGCCCACCCAGCCGCATGGGTCAGGTCTCGCGGGCGCTGGAATCGGCCGACCTCGGCCCGCTCGCCGAGCGCATCGCGCTGGTCAACCCGCTGGAGTGCAAGGGCCTGGAATATGACGCGGCGCTCGTCGTGTCACCCGACGAGATCGTGCGCGAATCGCCCGGTGGGGTGAGCGTGCTCTATGTCGCGCTGACGCGTCCCACGCAGCGGCTCGTGACGCTCGACGTCGTGGGCGAGGCGTGGCGGCCGTGAGCACCCCCGTGCTCGACCCGCGCGACCCCCTGTCGGGATCGGTCCGCTCGGCGGTGTCCGCATCCATCGCCGCGTTCATCGACGGCCAGCGGCCCGTCCTCGCGGCCATGGGCGACGAGCTGGCGACGATGGCCGACCTCGCGGCCCTGTTCACCGACGGCGGCAAGAGGCTGCGGCCGGCGTTCGGGCTGTGGGGGTACGCGGCGGCGGCGGGCCTGCCGGAGGGTTCTGAGTTGGACGCGCTGGTCGGCGCCTGCGCCAGCCTCGACGTGCTGCACGTGTCGGCGCTGGTCCACGACGACGTGATGGACGGGTCCGACACCCGCCGCGGCGTGCCCGCGGCACACCGCCAGTTCGAGGCCCAGCACGCCGAGCGCGCGCTGCTCGGGTCGGGCGAGAAGTTCGGCCACGCCGGGGCGATCCTGCTGGGCGACCTGCTGGTGATGTGGTCGGTCGAGATGTTGGAGCGCTCGGGGCTCCCGGCCGACGCGCTCGCGCGGGGCCGGGCGGTCGTCGAGGCGATGCGTACCGAGGTCACGTGCGGGCAATACCTCGACGTGCTGGCCCAGCACCTGCCGTGGGACGACCCGGCCGCCCTGGTCGCGCGGGCCCACCAGGTGGTGGAGCACAAGACCGCGCGCTACACCGTGCAGCGGCCGTGCCAGTTCGGGGCGGCCCTCGGCGGCGCGTCCGACGAGCTGCTGGCGGCACTGGCCGCGTACGGGTCGCCGCTGGGCCGGGCCTTCCAGTTCCGCGACGACGTGCTCGGGGTGTTCGGCGACGAGGCGACCACCGGCAAGCCCGCGGGCGACGACCTGCGCGAGGGCAAGCGGACCGTACTGGTGGCCGAGGCCATGGCGGGGTCCGACGAGGCCGGGCGTACGCGGCTGCAGGGGCTACTCGGTCGCGACCTGTCGCCCGACGAGGTCGAACAGGCGCGGGGGCTCATCCGCGCGTCAGGTGCGTTGGAGCGGGTCGAGGCCACGATCGACCGAGGCCTGGCCGAGGCGCTGGCCGCCCTGGAGGCGCCGATGCGGCCGGAGGGCCGGGAGGCTCTGACGGCCCTGGCGTACGCGGCGGTGCGACGAGACCGCTAGGACCCAACTTGTGCACACGTCCGCACAAGTTGCGTCGACACGCCGGGCCCGTTTCCCAACTCGTGCACACGCGACGGCTGGGATCACCACCACGCGGACGCCCGGCTCGGACTCGGGCCCCGTACGCGGAGTCCAGACCTCGCTGGTTCACGTGCGCGTACGCGGTCTCGAGCCTCACAGGTCGTCGACCAGCCGGCCTTCCTGCATGACGAGCACGCGCTCGGCCTGGATCGCGGTTCCGAGATCGTCGGTCGCGAGCACGACGGTGATGCCGCGCTGGCGGGCGACCGCGCGCAGGCTCGACAGCACGTGGGGGCTGTTGGCCCAGCCGAACGTGTCGACGACGACCATCTCGGGATCCGTGGCCAGCGCGCGGGCGACGGCGTCGGACAGGCGCGCCGCGTCGAGCTGGGCCGGGACGAACGCGACGCGGTCGACGGTCCGGAAGATGCGGCCGGCGTCGAGGGCGCGCTGGCCGGCGATCGCGTGGACGAGTTCGCGGGCGCCCGAGCGCGGACGGCCGGTCACCGCGGTGAACGAACCGCGCTCGAGGTTGACGCTGACGCCGTCGACCAACGGGTGGGCGTGCCCCTCGCGGGACTGGGTCGTGGAATCGACCGTGGCGTTGAAGGCGGAGCAGGCGATGACGGGGACCGAACCGGTGTCATGGGCCAGGGAGTGGGAGGTGATCGTCATGCAGGCAACGCTAGGCGGCGCAGGCGTCCGATCGGATCGTCCGACGGGCCGGAACTCGACCCTGGGTCAGCGACCCCGGGACTAGGGGTGATCCCCTGCGGGTCGCCGCGTACGCACGAATTAGCGACCCGTGATCACACTCAGCACGCCGTGCACGGCGTGCTGAGTGTGTGTAACGGTCGCTAATACGGGGCCGGGGAGACGGCTCAGAGGCTCAACAGCCCCAGCACCTCGGCCACGAGGTCGCCGCCCTCGGCCCGCACGCGGTCGACCCGCACCACCGTCGCCCCCGCCGTACGCGCCGCCTCCTCGCCCGAGTCGGAGTCCTCCACGACCACGCACTCGTACGCCTGCACGCCCAGCCGGCCCGACGCCGCCACCACCAGGTCGGGGGCCGGCTTGGGCCGCGTCACCTCGTCGCCCGCCACCGACGGGATCGACGCCAGCTCATGGCCCACCACGCTCAGCGACTCCGACACCCGCTCGCGCACCGAGTTCGACGCGATCGCCATCGGCACGTGCCGCTCCCGCAGCGCCTCCACCAGCGCCACCGCGTCGGGGAACGCCCGCAGCCGCTCGGCGAACACGCCCCGGAGCCGCGCCCAGTAGTCGTCGTGCAGCGCCATCGCGTCGGGCAGCGTACGGCCCGATTCAGCCAGCCGCTCCGCGTAGTGGTCGCGCCCCTGCGCGAACGTCTTCCCGACGGTCCAGGCGAGGTCGTCGGGCGTCGTCGCATAGCCGTGGTCGGCCAGCATCGCCGTCCACGTCTCGGCGCACAGCGGCTCCGAGTCGATCAGCGTGCCGTCCATGTCCAGCACGACCGCGCGCAGGCGTACGTCACTCATCGTCATCCTCCTGGTCGAGCACGAGGGCGAAGACCGGCTCCTCGCGGGTGCGGTCGGCAAGGACCTCGCGGATCGCCGCGAAGTCGGCGGGATGTTCCAGCGCGAGCACGGACCAGTCGCGCCAGACCAGCGCGGTGGGCTCGGCCAGGTCGGTGAGGCAGTCCCACAGCGCGTCGAGGTTGCGGCCGTAGTAGTCAGGGAAGGACAGCGCGCGCCCGATCGCCGCCAACACCTCCGGCTTGGTGCCAGCCCCCTCGACCACCCCCGTACGCCACCCCGCGTCCTCCAAGGCCGCGACGAGGGAGCCTCCGGGGTCGGCCGTCACCCGATAGACCCCCGGTTCGAGGTCGAACAGGCCCTCGCCGGCCTCATGATCAGAACGCCCGACCATCATCGCCTCACGCGCGAGAAGCTCGCATAGTGGTCCGCGGTCCAATAGAAGACCTTGTCGTTGTCGCCGGTGACGATGCGGCGGGCGCCGCGGTCGGACTCCCCCGGCGTACGCACGGTGTATTCCTTGTAGAACCCCCGCGCCTTCTTCGGCAGCCGGCCCTCGAGGTTGCCGAACGTCGAACCGTCCTTCTCATACTGATAGGGGCCGCCGCGGTCGATGCGCGCCAGAACGTCCTGGGCCTCCTTCGGCAACGCCGCCGGTTCGATCCACGGCAGCCCCGACTCGGGATCGGTCGCGCCGCCCCTCGTCGCCGGGGGCGCGCTCTGCCGCGTGGGAGCTCTCGTCGCGCCCTTCGAAGACGTGGCCCGGCTCGTGGTCGCGCTCGAGCCCTGACCTGCGTCTGTCCCCCGGTTCAGCCACCACCCCACCCCGATCAGCGCCGCGACGAGCGCCAGCGCGAGGAGCGCCGCGTACTTCTTGTTCTTCACCCGGGTCAGCGGTCGCGGCCATAGCCGCGGTCATTGTTACGGTCGCCCCGCGACTCGTGGCGCGACGAGCCGAATCCCGGCGTCGGGTCGACCGCGTCCTGCTCGCCCGTCGGCATCGCCGCCGGCGCGTTGGTCGTCCCGTCGGGCGTGATCGAGCCGTCCGGGTTGGTCTGGAAGCTCGCGTTGCCGGACTTCACGATCGACCACGCGTACGCGTCCATGGCTTTGTCGTCGTCCCACGACTGGCGCAGGCGGTCGCTCAGCTCGCGCGCCGCCGCCTGGGGGTCCTTGGCCGCCGTGATGGCACGGCCCACCACCGCGCGGCGCGCGCCGGCGGCGATGACGTCGTCGAGGTTCGCGCGATCGATGCCGCCCGCGGCGAACCACGGCTTCGACGCCGGCTCGGACGGCGCCTGCAGCGCGGCGGTCGCCTCGACCAGCCCCAGCCCGGCGGACCCCGGCCCGAACACCGGGCCCACGGTCACGAAGTTGACCTCGGGATCGGCCAGCGCCGTCTTCACCAGCGACTCGTCCTGCGCCGCCCGGCCGATCAGCCCCCACTGGTGGAGCGACGCGCGGGCGGTACGCCCCTCCATGTCGCCACCCAGGTGGAGCACGTCCGCGGCGAACTGCTTCGCCACCTCCGGCCGGTCGCTCACGACGACGAGGCCCTGATAGTGATAGGAGATCGTGCGGGCGAGGTCGAGCGCCTCGACCTCGTCGTCGACCGACAGCCCCGGCTGGCGCAACTGGACGACGTCGACGCCCCCCGAGAACACGGCCTCGACGAACTCAGCGAACGCGTCCAGCGACCCGCGGGTGTCGGTGGTGAGGTAGAGCCGCGCCATCTTGAGGCGCACGTCGAGTCCCATGAGTGCAGTCACGTCGCTCAGCGTAGTGGAGGAGTCCGACGATCGGGCAGGGGACGCGTACGCCGCTTCTAGCACACCCGCCCGACATTTTCCTCACCGGACTGCCGACACCCCGGCCCGGCGCGGCCGGATTCTGGATCGGGGCTCCTAGACTCGCGCCCAAGGCTTGACACGAGTCCATCTTCCCCAACCCGTGTTTTGGAGCGCCGAACGTGACCACGACCAGCACCCGCGACCCTTTGGTCGGCACCGTGCTCGACGGTCGCTATGAGGTCGTACGCAAACTCGCGCGCGGCGGCATGGCGACCGTCTATGAGGCGACCGACACCCGACTGACCCGCCAGGTGGCGGTCAAGGTCATGCACCAGGGCCTCGGCGACGACCAGGACTTCGCGGCCAAGTTCGACCGCGAGGCCCGAGCCGCCGCCAAGCTGTCCCACCCCAACGTCGTCTCGGTGTTCGACCAGGGCCACGACCTCGACCGGCCCTACATCGTCATGGAGTTCGTGTCGGGCTGCACGATGCGCAACGTGATCTCGCGCGACGCACCCCTGACACCGGTCGCGTGCCTCGAAATGATCGACCACGTGCTGTCGGCCCTCGCTGCCGCGCACGACTCCGGACTCGTCCACCGCGACGTGAAGCCCGAGAACATCCTGATCTCCGACCGCGGCCAGCTGAAGGTCGCCGACTTCGGCCTCGCCCGCGCGATCACGGCCCAGACGGCGACGGCGACGCAGGGCATGCTGATCGGCACGGTCTCCTATCTCCCTCCCGAACTCGTCACGACCGGCCGCGCCGACGCGCGCTCCGACGTCTATTCGGCTGGCGTCGTGCTGTTCGAGATGTTGACCGGCTCCAAGCCCCACACCGGCGAGACGCCGATCCAGGTCGCGTACGCGCACGTCCACAACGAGATCCCGGCCCCGTCGACGCGGCTCACGACGTCGTGGCGGACGTCCCGCGACGGCGTCCCGCCCTATGTCGACGCCCTCGTGCGCGCCGCGACCCAGCGCGACCCACTGCGCCGCCCCGCGAACGCGCGGGCGATGCAGCAGATGGTCCGCAAGGCCCTGACCGCGCTCGACGCCGGCATCATGAACGACCCCGCCCTCACGATCGAGTTCAGCCGCGGCTTCGCCGACCTCGAGCAGACCGAGCCCATGGACTGGCACACGCCGCTGTCCCCCTCGGTCTCGTCCGACCCGGCCCACGACGCGCTCCACGTCAGCCGCCGCATCGCCGCGTCGCCCCAGAACCAGTCGGTCCAGGGGTCGGCGCGCTCGGCCCGCTCGGGGGTGTCCGGAATGTCCGGCGTCTCCGCCTCGTCGATGACCCGTGTACGCCGGCTCCACTCCGGTTCGGCCCAGAGCGCGACGCCGATGAGCCCGTCGATGATGGACGCGTACGAGACCTTCCCCTCCGGCGAACGCGAGACCGTCTCCGCGATCCCGGTGCCGGCGCGGCCGGCCAGGCCGAAGAAGCCGAAGCGCCACGGCTCGAGCGCGACGGGCGTACGAAGGCCCCACCGCGGCCGTATCGCCGTCGTCGTGCTGGCGACCCTGCTCGTGCTGGGCTCGCTGGCGGGGGCGGGCTGGTGGTTCACCGCGGGCCAGTACGTCGCCGCGCCCGACGTGGTCGGCCGCCCGCGCGCCGTGGCCGCGCAGGTGGCGACCGACCAGAAGATGGGCGTCGCCTGGGTCGAGTCCTTCTCCGAGACCGTGCCCGCCGGGTCGGTCATCTCGAGCGACCCCGCGCCCGGCACCGACATCCCCCGCAACGGATCGATGACCGTCGTGGTGTCGAAGGGCCCGGAGCGGTTCGACATGCCGAAGGTCGTGGGCCTGAAGGTCGATGACGCGCGCCGCGTGCTGGATGAGAACAAGCTCGCCGTGGGCTCCCAGACCGAGGACTACGACGACGCGGCGGCGCCGGGCGTCGTGCTGCGGTCGTCGGTGGAACCCGGCACCAAGCTGAAGCGCGACGACCGCGTTGACCTCGTGGTCTCGAAGGGTCCCCGCCCGATCGACGTGCCGACGTTCACCGGCAAGTCGGCCGACGAGGCGAAGGCCGCGCTCGAGAAGTTGGGCCTCAAGGTCGACGTGAAGACCGAGAACCACAAGCAGGTGCCGGTCGGGCGCGTCATCTCCCAGACCCCCGACAAGGGCCAGGCCAAGAAGGGCGACACCATCACGCTGGTCCGCTCGCTCGGCCCGGTCATGGTCGCAGTGCCGCAGACCCGCGCGATGGGCGTGGCCGAGGCCACCGACGCGCTAAAGAAGGCCGGCTTCCAGGTCGCGACGAAGCAGTCGGGCACCTATCTCGGGCTCGGCTACGTGGCCTATTCGGAGGTCGCCGCCGGGTCGAAGGCCCCCGAGGGGTCGACGATCACGCTGTTCCTGGTCTGAGCGCCGCTCATATCGTCTGCGCGCCCTTCTCCCGGAAGTCGACGACCTCGGTGTCGGTGAGCTCGTTCATGCGGCCCACCACCAACCCGAAGCCGCGCTCGTTGATCAGCCCGTCGTGGACCGGGAACGCCTTCGGCGCCCCCACCTCGCGGCAGAAGTCGACATGCTCCTTCATCGCGGCCCAGGGACCCATGGCCGGCAGCGCCAGCACGTCGATGCCCCGCGGGCACGTCGCGAGCGAGTCGCCGGGGTGGAAGAAGCGGGGCTCGCCCTCGGCCTCGAGGATGACGCCGACGTTGCCGATCATCGGGATGTCGCGATGGATCACCGCGTGCCGGCCGCCGACGGTCGACAGGGTGACCTCGCCGAGCCGGTGGGTCGCATCGGGCCCGATCGGCGTGGCGCCGGCGATCTCCAGGGTCTTGGGTACGCCCGGCTCCACGAACACTTGCGCGTCCGGGTTCGCGGCAAGAAGCGCCGGAACATGCTCGGGATCGACGTGGTCGGGGTGCAGGTGGGTGACGACGACGGCGTCCAGGTCGGTCAGCCCGTGCCAGCGATCGGAGAAGTTGCCGGGATCGATGAGGATGCGCTTCCCGGCGAGTTCGACGAGGACGGAAGCGTGGCCCAGGTGCGTGATCTCCATGGGTCCACGCTAGAACAGGCTGAGCGTCAGGCGAGCAGGTCCCCCGGTGTCGCATCCATCCTCTCTGTGTTCGGATCGTCTGCCCGCGAGTCCGACACCCAATCCCCGATGCTCGGTTCCCAGATTCCGTCCTGACCGCCCGCTACGACGGGCTCCACACAACGGGCGACGATCTTCAGTGTCTGGTGGGCGTCGAGGAGTCGGTCGTCCAGTGGCGGATAGCCGGCGCAGATATTGGCGTACGTGGCCGCAGGAGTCGGGCTCGGGGAGTCTCAGAGGGTGAGGCAGGTCGAGTCCGCGGGTGCTGGTCTCGGTGGCTATCGCCCCGGCGAGCGCAGCGGCCTCCAAGGGAAAATTCAGCACGATGGCGCCGAGGTCCCACAGGTCGTGGTAGCGGGTGGTTGCGGTACGTCCGCCTCGCCCGTGCCACTCGTACATCGCGCAGAGCTTGTCGGCTATCTGGTCGGCCAGCGGGTACAGGGCGAAGGCCGGCAACTCGGGGTGACCAGCAACCTGAATGGGTGACGCCAGCTGTATCTGCTCGGTACGACCGGTGATCTGGACAGGAGCGGCCAGGTCGACGACGACCCGCTCCTGCACACGCACGCCGCGAACCTCGACGTGGACCTTCATGCGGGCCGAGCGTGACCCCTTGCGTTCGACGCGGTCGTCGACCCTGAACGACAGGTGCTCGCCGCGCTTCTTGCGGTGCACGGCTTCGCGAAATCGGTCGATGGTGGCTTCGAGGGTCCGGTGTGTCAGGTGGAGGTCGACGTCTTCGGTGGTCCGGGTCTCGGGAAGGCGGCAGCGCAGGCTCATGCCGCCCTTGAGGACCCAGCCGTCGTCGGCGGCGGCGAGGAGTGCAAGGACCTCCTTCAGGAAGAACTCTGTCCGCACGTTGGCAGCGCTCCGCCCGGTGCGTTGGCTGATGTTGTTGGCGTGGTCCTTGACCGCATCGTAGAAGCCCTTCCCCGTCACGTACCGCTCAGGCTTCGCCACCGTCCCCACCACCTGTCTCCTCATGGTGCCGGCCCTGCGGGACCCGGTTCAGCTGGGGGACAGCGTGCGCCAGGGTGAGATCGGCCAGCGCGGACTCCACCGCCGAGCGCAACGCGGGGGCAGGCAGGAGCCCAATCAGCTCGTCATTCGCACCGGAGTCCTGGAGCCAGCGCTCGAGGAGTTCCTGGCCGGAGGAGGCGCCGAACCGATCAGCGACGGGGTCAAGCCTGACGGCGATCGCGGCGGGGCGGACGCGGTGCTCGACGACGACATCGCGGGCGACCTCGGCCAGATGGGTCTCGTCCCAGCCCTTGCCCCGACCGACGAGGTCGATGAGGGTGCGGGCCGGCGTGGTTACGGGGAGTCCGTCAACGAGCATCTGGTCCCGCTCGGGGACTTCTCCACGATGGAACCGGACGCGAGGGTCGCGAGACTGGCGGCGCCGAGCGGTGGTGAACACGGCCTGGTCGGCAGAGACAGTGCCGAGGTCATGGACGACCGCGGCGGCTTCGTGTGAGACGACCTCCACCTGCTCGCCGTCGATGCGGTCCCACGCCAGACGGCCTCGGTCGAGATGGAGCCATGCAGCTTTGAGTTCTTCATGAGCCGTCTCGGGGGCATCGGACACCCTGTAAAGACCATGACCCGCCAGGCCAAGAGCCCCCTGTGTGACCCAACGGAACAAACTCTGCCGACTCACGCCCACGGCCGCCGCCTGCTGGGCGGTCACCATCCCCCACTGCCCCGCTGCCAACTCTCGGACGATGGCGAGTCCGCTCATCCGAACCATCCCCTCTGAAAGAGACATTCGCAGCACTGACTATACACCTGCAACTGCAACTGTCTATAGAAGTGATGTCACTTGCAGAAACCGCCATGGCGCTCACTGCGCCAGCAGGTCCCCCACGATCGCCCCCGCCCGGCGGCACGCCTCCGCGTCGACGCCCAGATGCGTCACCGCGCGCACCATGCGCGGCCCCAACCCCGAGATCAGTACGCCGGCCTCCGCGGCCGCCATCGCCACGTCGCTGCCGCGGCGCTCGCCGGTGTCGAGCACCACGATGTTGGTCTCGACCGTCGCCGGGTCGATCGCGCCGGGTGCCTTCGCCGCCACGGCCTCGGCGAACACACGCGCCGCCGCGTGGTCGTCGGCGAGCCGCTCGACGTGGTGGTCGAGCGCGAACAGGCAGGCCGCCGCGAGCCCACCGGCCTGCCGCCAGCCGCCGCCCAGCCGCTTGCGCTGGACCCGCGCGCCGGCGATCGCCTCGGCCGAGCCCACGAGCACCGACCCCACGGGCGCCCCGAGGCCCTTCGAGAAGCACACGCTGACGGTGTCGAACAGGCCGCCATACACCGCCAGCGGCACCCCCGTAGCGACGTGGGCGTTCCACAGCCGCGCGCCGTCCAGGTGGAGGCGTACGCCGGCGTCGCGGCACAGGTCGTGCACCGCCTGCAGGTGGTCGAGTGGCTGGATCGTGCCGCCGCCGAAGTTGTGGGTGTTCTCCAGCGCGACCGCAGCGGTCGACACCAGATAGGGCCCGGCGTCGGGCGCGAGCATCGACGCGATGTCGTCGACCTCGGCGATGCCGCGGCGCGACGGCCACGTACGCATCGTCACGCCGTGCAGCGCGCCATGGGCGCCCATCTCCGCACGCGCGATGTGGGCGTCGCGGTCGCAGAGGACCTCCTGGCCCGGCGCCACGAGCGCGCGTACGCCGAGCAGGTTCGTCATCGACCCCGTCACGCAATAGAGCCCCGCCTCGTGGCCGAGCAGCTCGGCCGTGCGGCGCTCGAGGGCGGCGATCGTCGGGTCCTCGGCGTACACGTCGTCGCCGACGGGCGCCGCGGCCATCGCCTCGAGCATCGCCGGGGTCGGCCTGGTCAGGGTGTCCGAGCGGAGGTCGACGTCCGCGTACTCGTTCGAGGTCACGGGCGCCTCAGAAGTCCAGCGGGGTGAACTGCTGGATGGGGTTGTGGCGGTTGATGCGCCCGCTGGTGAGTCGCTCGGCGACGAGGAACGCGAGTTCGAGCGACTGGTTGCGGTTCAGGCGCGGGTCGCAGGCGGTCTCATAGCGCGTGCCGAGGTCGGCCTCGGCCAGCTCGCCGACGCCGCCGACGCACTCGGTGACGTCGTCGCCGGTGAGCTCGACGTGGAGGCCGCCCGGCCAGGTGCCGAGCTGGTCGTGGACGTCGAACCAGCCGTTGACCTCCTCGGCGACCTGCGAGAACGCGCGGGTCTTGTAGCCGTTGGCGGCCTCGAACGTGTTGCCGTGCATCGGGTCGCACACCCACACGACCTCGCGGCCCGAGGCCTCGACGGTCTCGATGACCTGCGGCAGGATCTCGCGGACCTTGCCGGCGCCCATGCGGGTGATGAAGGTGATGCGGCCCGGCTGGCGCTCGGGGTCGAGCCGGTCGGCCAGCGCCAGCGCGTCGGCGCCGGTGGTGGTGGGGCCGAGCTTGATGCCGAGCGGGTTGCGCACGTGGCGCAGCAGCTCGACGTGGGCGCCGTCGAGCTGACGCGTACGCTCGCCGATCCAGATGAAGTGGCCCGAGGTGTTGTAGGGCTGCTGCGAGCGCGAGTCGATGCGCGTCAGCGCGTGCTCGTATTCGAGCAGCAGCGCCTCGTGGGAGGAATAGAAGTCGACGGTGCGGATCGACTCGTCGTCGATGCCACAGGCGACCATGAACGCGAGCGCGCGCTCGATCTCGCCCGCCACGGTCTCGAAGCGCTCGTCGACCGCCGAGTCGCGCACGAAGTTCGCGTTCCACGAATGGACCGAGCGCAGGTCGGCGAAGCCGCCGCCCGCGAACGCGCGGGTCAGGTTCAGCGTCGCGGCCGAGGCGTTGTAGACCGACAGCAGGCGCTGCGGGTCGGGGATGCGGGACTCCGGGGTGAAGTCGAAGCCGTTCACGGCGTCGCCGCGGAACGCCGGCAGGGTCACGCCGTCGCGGGTCTCGGTGTCCTTCGAGCGCGGCTTGGCATACTGGCCGGCGATGCGGCCGAGCTTCACGACGGGGACCTGGGCCGCGTACGTCATGACGACGGCCATCGCGAGCATGACCCGCAGCTTGTTCTTCACGTTCTGGGCCGTCACGCCGGCGAACGTCTCGGCGCAGTCGCCACCCTGGAGCAGGAAGCCCTCACCGCGCGACACCGCCGCGAGCTTCTCGCGCAGGTCGTCGCACTCCCCCGCATACACCAGCGGCGGGCGGGAGCGCAGCCCGTCCACGACGTCGGAGACCGCGACGGGGTCGGGATAGGTCGGCTGCTGCACCGGGTTGAGCGCGTGCAGCGCGCTCAGCGAGGGCAGGGAGCCCAGGGTGGGGAGCTCGTTCCAGGTGGTGTCGGACACGACGGCAAGGATAGGCGTACGCGCCCCATCACCCCAGCCGCTCCCACCGGGCGGACTCGCCAGAGCCTCTCAGCCCTCGTGGTAGCCCTGCTCGACCGCATAGAGCGCGAGCTCGACGCGATTGTGGAGCTTGAGCTTGCGCAGCACGTTCTGAACATGGTTCTGCACCGTGCGGTGGGAGACATAGAGCTGGTCGGCGATCTCGCGGTAGGCCAGCCCCTTCGCCACGTAGCGCAGCACCTCGACCTCGCGCCCGGTCAGCGACGGGCCGGTGTCGTTGTGGGCCTCGGCGTTGGAGACCATGCGGCGGAACTCGCCCAGCACCAGCCCCGCGAGGCTCGGGGTGAAGACCGCCTCGCCCTCGGCGGTCTGGCGTACGCCCTCGATCATCTCCTCCGGCGACGCCGACTTCAGCAGGTAGCCGCGGGCGCCGGCCTTGACCGCGCGCAGGACATCGCCGCGCTCGCCGGAGGCCGACACGACAAGCACGAGGAGGTCGGGGAACTCCGAGAGGAGGATCTCGGTGCAGGTCGCGCCGTCGGGCTCGGGGATCTGGAGGTCCATGATCACGACCTCGGGACGCGTGGCGCGGGCGCGGGTCAGGCATTCCTCGCCGTTGCGGGCGGTGGCGACGATCTCGAAGCCGTCGTCCTCGAGGTCACCGCTCATGGCCTCGATCCACATGGGGTGGTCGTCGACCAGCATCACACGACGAGCGCGGGTCGTGCCGTTGCCATTGCTGTACGCCCCGTTGCCATATGACGCCACTGCCGTGTTCCTCCCGATGTCGTGCCTGTACGCCCGGTCGAGTCACAACTCGATCGGTACGCGGAACTCCCACTCGACGCCCCGGCCCGGCGCGGCCCGCAGTGTCGCGGTGCCGCCGAGCTCGTGGATGCGACCGTAGATGGAGTGTTTCATGCCCATGCGGCCACTCTGCATGGCCAGCGCGAACTGATTCGGGTCGCCCCCGACGCCGTTGTCGCGCACAGAGACCGTCGCCTCGTTGCCGTCGATCTCGAGGAACACCCAGGCCTTCGCCTGCGGGCCGGCGTGCTTCGCCACGTTGTTCAGGGCCTCCGCCACCGCCGCGTCGAGCTCGGTGGCGCGGGCCGACTCCATCAGCAGGGGCTCGACCGGCGTGGCCACCGAGACGTTGTGGGAGGCGTGGCGGTCGAGCAGCACCGCGAAGTTGCGGTGGGTGACATCGCGCGGGTCGCGCGAGTTCGGGTCGATGTCGGTCTCCTGGATGAGCGCGCGCAGGGCGACCTCCTGCTGGTGGGCGCTGCGGGCGAGCATCGCCCCGCGCGGGCCGAGGTGGCGTCCCTCGCGCTCGACCATGGCGAGCACCTGGAGGACGCCGTCGTGGACGATGCGGGCCAGGCGCTGGCGCTCGGCGAGGGCGGCGTTGGTGGCCTGCACCTGCATGCGCTCGAGGATCGAGGCGCGGATCACGTCGATGGTCCAGCCGAGTCCTCCGGCGGCCGCGATGAGCACGAGGGCGAGCCCCCAGCGGTCGACGGCGGGGGTCGGGGCGACGACCAGCAGGGCGACGCTGAGCAGCGTGGCCGCGATCATGCCCTGGACCCAGCCGCAGGCGAGCACGACCGCGAGGCCGCCGGCGGCGAGCCAGAACGCGGTGATCGGGGGGACGCGCAGGTCCGGGGGCATGGCGACGAGGGTCGTGAACGCCAGCGCGAACCCGATGGCGACCTCGGCCCATGCCAGCCAGCGGCGGCGATGGGGCTTGCGGGCGGAGACCACGGTCAGCACGACCGTCGTGACGGTCATGGCGACGCAGACCGCGATCACCAGCGGCGGGTGGAGCGCCCGGTGGAGGCGCGAGACGTCCATCGTGATCGTGAGGCCCAGCGCCAGCCAGCGCAGGTGGCCGAGCACGCGGAAGAACGGCTCGATGGGATCGGGCCCGGCGTACGCGCGCGGGTCGGGCTGGCCGAGGCGCTGCGGCAGCATCTGGCGAAGGCCGCGGGAGGCCTGGGGAGGGACCGGAAGGGTCACTCCGTGGCGTCCTTCGATTCCTTGGACTTGTCGGCGTCCTTGGCCTTCTCGGCGTCCTTGGCCTTCTCGGCGTCCTTGGCCTTCTCGCGGGCCACCGTCGCGTACTCGTCGACGTATTCCTGGCCCGACAGCTCCATGACCGCATACATGATCTCGTCGGTGATCGAGCGCAGGATGAAGCGGTCGTCGGCCATGCCCTCATAGCGCGAGAAGTCGAGCGGCTCGCCGAACTTCACGATGGGCGTGACGACGCGGCCGAAGTGCTTGTTGGCCGGCGCGATGATGTCGGTGTTGATGACGGCGGTGGGGATGACGGGGACGCGGGCCTCGAGCGCGAGGCGGGCCACACCCGTGCGGCCCTTGTAGAGCCGGCCGTCGTGGGAGCGGGTGCCCTCGGGGAAGATGCCGAACAGCTCGCCGCGGCGGAGCACGCGCAGGCCGGCCTTGAGCGCGCCCTCGGACGCCTTGCCGCCCGCGCGGTCGATGGGGACCTGGCCCGTGCCCGCGAAGAAGCGGCGCTGGACGAACCCCTTGATGCCGGTGCCGGTGAAATAGTCGCTCTTCGCGACGTAGGTGATGCGGCGGCGCAGCGCGAGCGGCGTGAACAGCCAGTCGGCGACCGAGAGGTGGTTGGCGGCGATGATCGCGGGGCCGTGGACCGGCACGTTCTCGGCGCCCTCGACGATGGGCCGGAAGACGCGCTTCATGCCGGGGCCGATGAGGATGTTCTTGAACAGCCAATACAATGAGCGGCCCCCGCCCTCCCCCACGCGGCCGGTGTCGGGGTCGATGAACGCCAGCCCCGGCGTACCGGTCTGGTCGTCGGCGTTGGGGGTCTGTTCGGGCTGTTCGGGCTCGGGGGTCTGTTCGGGCTCGGTCATGGTCGCTCCTCCAGCTCGGCCGTGGTCGGCGGGACGCGCAGGCCGAGGCCCGGACGCTCCTGGACCTTCTCCTCGATGTTGCGGCCGTCGAGCGCGCCGGACTTCACGCTGGTGGCGTAGACGTCGACATATTCCTGGCCGGTGAGCCGCTGGATCGCGGCCATGATCTCGTCGGTGACCCAGCGCAGGACCTCGCGGTCGCCGGGTCGGTCGTAATACTGCGAGAAGTCGAGGGGCTCGCCGATGCGGATGCCGGGGCGGCGCAGCGTCGGGATGCCTAACACGCCCTTCACGACCTCGGTGCCGACGGTGCCGACCGGCACGACCGGCACGCGGTGTTGCAGGACGAGGCGCGCGACGCCGGTCTTGCCCTTGTAGAGGCGGCCATCGGGCGAGCGCGTGCCCTCGGGATAGATGCCGAGCAGGTTGCCGTCGGCCAACACCTGGGAGACTTGGTCGAGGCTCGCGCCGCTGGCGTGGCCGCCGGAGCGGTCCATCGGGAGCATGCCGACGTGGCGGAGGAACCACGCCACGACCTTGCCGCCCACCGTCTTCTGCTTGAACAGCTCGGCCTTCGCCGGGAAGATCAGCTTCGGCGGGATGGACGCGGGAAGCACCAGGGTGTCGTAGTAAGACAGGTGGTTCGAGACCAGGACCGCCGGTCCCTTCGCGGGCACGTTCTCGCGCCCCTCCACCCACGGCCTCCAGGCGTGCTTGATGAAGGGTGCGAACAACAGCCACTTGAACAGCCAGTAATACAACGTCTCCCCTGCCTCTCGGGCGACACCCTACCGCCGCCGGTCCTGGAAAGACGACGAGCGCCGACCCCCTCACGTTCTCCGACCGAGGCCGCCTGCGGCCGAGACGACGAGCGCCGACCCCCTCACGTTCTCCGAGCGAGGCCGCCTGCGGCCGAGACGAGGAGCGCCGTCGGTCCTGCGACTACGATGCGTGCGTGGGAATCCTGCCGATCAAGAAGAACGTCGACGCCGACCACGACGCGGCCGTCGCCCGCCACGCGACCCCGTACGCCGGGGGTGACGGCGAGGCCGGCGTACTGCTGTGTCATGGGTTCACCGGCTCCCCGACCAGCATGGTGGCGTGGGCGAAACACCTCGAGGCCGACGGCTTCCGCGTACGCGTGCCCCTGCTGCCGGGTCACGGCACGCGCTGGCAGGACATGAACCTGACGCAGTGGGAGGACTGGTACGCAGCCGTCGATGCCGCGTTGCGGGAGCTGTCGCGCGAGTGCAGCGTCGTCTTCGTCGCGGGCCTGTCGATGGGCGGCGCACTGGCGCTGCGGCTGGCCGAACAGCACGGGGATGCCGTGCGCGCGATCGCGCTGGTCAACCCCTGCATCGGGCTGACCGACAAGCGCCTGCTCGCCTTGCCGGTTCTGTCGCGGTTCGTGCCGTCGATCGCCGGCATCAGCGACGACATCGCGAAGCCGGGGGTCAGTGAATATGGCTATCGGCGCACGCCCCTGCGCGCCCTGGCGTCGCAGATGAAGCTGTGGGAGACCGTGCGCGGCGACCTGGCGAAGGTCGACCAGCCGATCCTGCTGTTCCGGTCGGTCACCGACAACGTCGTGGACGCGTCGTCGGCCGACCTGATCCGCTCGGGCGTGGCGTCCGACGAGCTCAGCGAGCGGCTGCTCCACCGCAGCCACCATGTCGCCACCCTCGACCACGACGCCGACGACATCTTCCGCGAGTCGGCCGAGTTCTTCCGCCGACACGCGGGCGCCCGGGCCTAGGCGTACGCCGGAGCGCGACGTGACCGACAACCGCCCCGAGCCGGGCCGACGCCCGGAGGACTTCGACCGCGACTTCGCCGCCATCGTCGCCCAGATCGAGTCGACCCGCTTGAAGGAGCCCGAGCAGGGCTGGCTGAACCTCGGCGACGAGATCGAGGCCGCCGAGCCCGACGAGCCGCCGGAGAAGGACTGGAAGCCGGAGCCGCTACCCGGGCCGCGGAAGCCGTCGGCGCTGGCGGCGGTCGGGTGGGCCTGCGCGGCGTACGTGGTGGCGGTGTTGGTGCTCACCATCGTGGGGGTGTCGCTGCCGTCGATCCTGGTCTATCTGGCGATCGCGGCGTTCGTGGCGGCGCTGGGGATCGGGTTCATGAAACTGCCGAGGGACCGCGACCCGGGGGACGGTGACGGGGCGGTGGTGTGAGGGCCGGTCGACCCCCCGCTTCCTGCTCGTGGCACGTTCCGAGAGACTGGACGGTGACCGACCACCAGGAGGAGATCTCATGCCCCAGACAGTGAAGGGTGTCATCGCCCGTTCGAAAGGCGCCGACGTCGAGCTCGTCGACATCGTCGTCCCCGACCCCGGCCCCGGTGAGGCCGTCGTGAAGGTGCAGGCGTGCGGCGTCTGCCACACCGACCTCCACTACCGCGAGGGCGGCATCAACGACGAGTTCCCGTTCCTGCTGGGCCACGAGGCCGCCGGTGTCGTCGAGTCGGTCGGCGAGGGTGTGACCGACGTCGCGCCGGGCGACTACGTGGTGCTGAACTGGCGCGCCGTCTGCGGCCAGTGCCGCGCGTGCGCCAAGGGCGAGCCCTGGTATTGCTTCGACACCCACAACGCCGAACAGAAGATGACCCTCGCCGACGACGGCACCGAGCTGTCCCCCGCCCTCGGCATCGGCGCCTTCATCGAGAAGACCCTCGTCGCCGCCGGCCAGTGCACCAAGGTCGACCCCGCCGCGGCCCCCGAGGTCGCCGGCCTGCTCGGCTGCGGCGTCATGGCCGGCATCGGCGCGGCCCTGAACACCGGGGGCGTACGCCGGGGCGACTCCGTCGCCGTCATCGGCTGCGGCGGTGTCGGCATGGCGTCGGTCGTGGGCGCCGCCCTCGCCGGCGCGTCCAAGGTGATCGCTGTCGACACCGACCCGCGCAAGCTCGAGAAGGCGCTCGGCCTCGGCGCGACGCACACCATCGACCCGAAGTCGGACGGCGACGTCGTCGAGAAGATCCGCGAGCTGACCGACACGTTCGGCGCCGATGTCGTCATCGACGCCGTCGGCCGGCCCGAGACCTTCACCCAGGCCTTCCACGCGCGTGACCTCGCGGGCACGGCGGTGCTGGTCGGCGTACCCACGCCGGAGATGACGTGGGAGATCCCGCTGCTGGAGGTCTTCGGCCACGGCGGCTCGGTGAAGTCGTCCTGGTATGGCGACTGCCTGCCCTCGCGCGACTTCCCCATGTTGATCGACCTCCACCTGCAGGGCCGCCTGCCGCTCGACGCGTTCGTGACCGAGAAGATTGCGATCGGCGACGTCGAGGCGGCGTTCGACAAGATGCACGCCGGCGACGTGCTGCGCTCGGTCGTGATGATCGACGCCGAGAACACGAAGGAGAACGCATGAGGATCGACCACGGCACCACCTCAGGCACCTTCTCGCTCGATGGCGAGACCCACGAGGTCGACAACAACGTGTGGGTCATCGGCGACGACGAGGAGTGCCTCGTCATCGACGCGCCCCACTCGGTCGAGGGCATCCTGGAGGTCGTCGGTGACCGCCGCGTGCTCGCGATCGTGTGCACGCACGCCCACGACGACCACGTACGCGTGGTCCACGAGCTCGCCGAGCGGGTGGAGGCGCCGATCCTGCTCCACCCGGACGACCGGCCGCTGTGGGACCTCACCCACCCCGGCACCGCGTGGGACCGCGACCTCCGCGACGGCGAGAAGCTCGTGGTCGCGGGCGAGGAGGTCCGCGTGATCCACACGCCGGGCCACGCGCCGGGCGCGGTGTGCCTCTATCTGCCGGCCGACGGCGTGCTGTTCTCCGGCGACACGCTGTTCGCGGGAGGCCCTGGGGCGACGGGCCGGTCGTTCTCGAGCGAGGACGTGATCACCGAGTCGATCCGGACGAAGCTGTTCGCGCTGCCCGACGAGACCGTGGTCCACACGGGCCACGGCGACTCGACGACGATCGGCGCGGAGGCGGAGGCGCTGGGGCGTTAGCAGCCACCCGACGCTGGCCGGCCACCCCCACGCTGGCTGAGCGAGCGCCAGCGAGTCGAAGCCACCCACGCTGGCCGTCCACCCCCACGCTGGCTGAGCGAGCGCCAGCGAGTCGAAGCCACCCCACGCTGGCCGGCCACCCCCACGCTGGCTGAGCGAGCGCCAGCGAGTCGAAGCCACCTTCGACTCGGCCGCAAGCGGCCTCGCTCAGGCAACGTGGGGGCCGGCGGCCTCGCTCAGGCAACGTGGGGACTCTGGCCTCGCTCAGGCAGCGTGGGGGCCGGCGGCCTCGCTCAGGCAACGTGGGGACTCTGGCCCAGGTCCAGCACCGTACGCAGCGTGCGGCGAGCCCGGTCGGCCGAGAAGTGCTCCTTGGCGTGCTGTCGGCCGACCCGGCCCATCCGCTCGGCCGCGTCGAGGTCGGTGAGCAGGGCCAGCAGGTGCCGGGCGAGGGCCGGCGCGTCGTCGGGCTCGACGAGGTGGCCGGTCTCCCCCGCCACCAGCGTCTCCGACGCGCCGCCGGAGTTGCCCGCGATCACCGCGAGACCGCAGGCGGCGGCCTCGAGGAACACCAGCCCCAGGCCTTCGGGGTTCAGCCCGGCGCGGCGCGTACGCACCGGCAGCGCGAAGACGTGCGCCGCCTGCAGCACCGCCGGCATCGCGGCGTGGGCGACCGACCCGGCGAACGTGACGGTGTCGGTGAGTCCCAGCCGGGCGACCTGCGCGGTCAGCGCCGTCTTCTCGGGCCCGCCCCCGACGAGCACGAGTTCCGGCCTGGGCGCGTCGGCCGGCCACCGGCGTACGACGTCGGCCCAGGCGTCGACCAAGGTGTCGAAGCCTTTCTGCTTGACCATGCGGCCCGCGGCGACGGCGGTGGGCCGCGCCGGACGCGTCTCGTCCGGGCGGAACAGCGCGGTGTCGACGGGCGGGGACAGGCGTACCATCGCGTGGCGCGCGGCCGGCGCGAGCGCAGGACGGATCAGGCCGGCGGTGAAGTCGGAGATATAGCTGACGTGGTCGACCGACGCCCCGATGCGCCGCATGAGCGTGCGGAATCCCGGCACCGACGACCACCAGATCTCGTGGCCGTGGGTGATGGCGAGCATGCGGACGATGCCCCGCGTACGCAGCCGTCGCGCGAGCAGGCCAAGCGGCGCCGCCGCGCCGAACACGACGCGCGTGCACCCGTGGGCGTCGATCAGGCGCTCCGCCTCGGCCGCGACGCGACCGGTCGGCAGGAGCGTGCCGGGCAGGCGGACGACGGGGAACGGCAGCCCGGCGTCGTACGCGGCCCCGCCCTCCTCCTCGCGCGTCAGGACGACGACGTCGTGGTCGAGCAGGTCGCAGAGCACGCGGACGAACGACTCGATCCCGCCGATGCGCGGCGGGAAGTCGTTGGTGATCACCAACGTGGTCGCGCTCACCCTCACCCCTTCCGCCGGCCGAGCTCCGCGGCGGTCGCCGCGGCCAGCCGGTCCTGCGTCCAGCCATTCTTGCGCAGCGCGTCGTCGAACGTGGCCCCCTCGCTGAGATCGGCCTGGATGCGCGTCGCTGCGTCGCCGAGGACGCGTACGCCGATGCGCGCGCGGGCGTACGCGGTGGCCACGTCGGCGCGGGTCGGGTCGAGCTCGGCATCGGTCGGGAGGCTGGCGGGGGCACCAGCCCGCAGGGCGGCGCCGAGTTGGGCGTCGAGCACCGCGGCGACGTCGGGGTGGGCCGCAGCGGCGACGTGGTCTGCGTACCCCTCGACGAACCAGGCCGGCCAGCGGTGGTGGGGCGAGTCGGTGGCGGCGTGGACCGACTCGTGGGTGAGGAGGAACTGGCGGCCCGATCCGGTCGTGGCGGCGCCGGGGCCGGGATTGACGACGATGCGGGTGCCGTCACCGAAGGCCCAGCAGGCGGCGCCGACGGTGCGCAGCGCCGGTGTCGCGACGAGGCGCTCGAGTTGGTGGGTGTTGGACGGGAGCTCGGCGACGAGGGTCGCGGGACTCAGGCCGGCGGCGCGGAGGTCGACGGCGGCGCGCTGGAGCCCGTCGAGCCAGGAAGCGGGGTCGTGGGTTCGCGTGGCCACGACCGCCGCGCCCGGGGCGCGGGCGACGGTGACGGGCTCGAGGAGCCACAGGGGCACCGGGTCGGTCGCCGGGGTGGGCGCGTCGGCGAGTCCGGCGAGCCGCGGTCGGCCCTGCGCGTCGGTGGTGGTCGTGACCCAGATCGTGTGGGCGACGGGCCGGGCCTCGCCCTCGACGCGGGTGGCGGCGCGGAGGGCGCGGACGGTCGCGGTGGGGCCGAGGATCGCGCGGCGGGCGGGGGTCAGCGGCGCGGTGCGGCCGAGGTCGGTGGCGGCGACCTCGAACTGTGCGAGGTTGGCGCGCACCATCGCGATGACGGGCTCGGCGCCGGGGTCGGTGGCATCGACCGGGTCGCGGAGCAGGAGGGCGGCGGGATCCGCGAGGGAGGCGCTGGCCGCGCTGGCCCGCTGCGTCGCGGGCGGGGGTGGCGGCGCAGGGGTTTGCGTACACGCCGGGAACAACGCGACGACCCCCAGCAGCATCGCGAGGATGCGGCCGGGGGCCGAGGGGCGTACGCGGGACTCAGCCGACGCGGACACCGAAGCTGAAGCCGCTCAGCGTCGTGTAACGCACGTTCGAGCCTGTGTGGGGGGCGTGGATGACGACGCCGTTGCCGACATAGAGGCCGACGTGGCTGAGGCTGCCGTAGAGCACGAGGTCGCCGGGCTGGAGGTCGCCGAGGGAGACGCGGCGGCCGGCGCTGGCCTGGGCGCCCGAGACGCGTGGGAGGGAGACGCCGGCGGCGGCCCACGCCTTCATCGTGAGGCCGGAGCAGTCATAGCCCGCGGGGCCGACGCCGCCGTAGATGTAGGGCTTGCCGAGCTGGGCCTTGGCGAAGGCGATCGCGGTGGCGCCGCGGCCGGATCCGGGGGGCACGGGCGCGGCGGGAGCGGGCGCGGGGGCCGGCGCCTTCGAGGTGGCGCCGCGGGTCGGCGTGGCCGAGGCGGAGGGGCGCGCGCTCGGCGCGGCAGAGGTCGGGGCGGCGGTGGGCGTCGAGCGCCCTCCCGCACGAGAGGTGTCGTTGGTGACGGCGGTCGCGGCGCGCTCGGCCTGGGCCGCGGCCTCGCGCTCCTCGCGCTGGCGCTCGGCCTCGAGGCGGGCACGCTCCTCGGCCGACAGCCTGTCGAGCACCTTGCGGGCCGCGGCGAGCTTCGTCTGGGCGTTGTCCTGGGCCTGCTTGGCCTGCTTGCCGGCCTGGTCGATGGTGGCGACATCGGTCGCAGCGCCGCGCTTCATGTCGGCGAGGTTGGCCTGCTGGGACTGGAAGTCCTGGAGCAGGCTGTTCTGGTTCGCGCCGACCTGCTGGATGGTCGCGAACTGGCTCATGAAGCCGTCCACGTCGGAGCGCAGGAAGATCTGGGTGACGGGGTTGACGCTGCCCTGCTGATATTGCGACAGGGCGACCTGGCTCACCTGGCGGCGCATGGCGTCGACGCGGCCGGTCTGGGCCGCAACATCGGCCTCGCGGTTCTTCAGGCGCGCCTGGGCGTCCTCGAGCTGCTGCTGGGCGCCGAGCGCCTCCTGGTCGTGGGCGGCCGCCTGCATCGACAGCGACTCGACCTCGGCGCGGGCCTTCGCGACGGCGTCGGGGTCGGCGTGGGCCGCGGGGACGGACGTGAGGATGACTGCGGCTGCGGACAGGCTGATCAGGCCCGAACGGACGCCCTTCGACATGCGTGTGGACACGCAATTCCCTTCATTCGTACACCCAGCCGGACCTTCAGCGGGGTGACGGGCTGGGGAAGTGGCCCGGTCTGCGCGGATTCGGCGAGCGGCTGCTGCCGCCGTGTAGACCCTAGGTCACGCTTGTGTCACAGGCAACCCATGGCGTGTCGCGTCGGACCGCGGTGGGGCGGGCGTCAGGCCCGCCGGCGTGTCGCGTCGGGCCGCCCCTCCCCCTCGACGAGTCGCAGCGGGGGCACGAGTCCCGACAAGGCGAGGGCGTCGAGCGCGGCACGCTCGTCGCCGTCGAGCTCGACCCGCGTGGGCGCGCCCACCTCGGGGAAGCCGAGCAGGACCGAGATGACGCAGTCGCCGCAGCCGATGTCGCGGGCGGTGCAGGTGGCACAGTCAACAGTGAGATTCTCCATGTCGAAGAGGCTCGCAGGGGGGTCCGACAATCCTGAAACGCTCTCCGAGCGAACCGACACGTTGGCTGAGCGAGGCCGCCCGCGGCCGAGTCGAAGCCAGACACACTCTCCGAGCGACCCGACACGTTGGCTGAGCGAGGCCGCCCGCGGCCGAGTCGAAGCCAGACACGCTCTCCGAGCGAGCGCAGCGAGTCGAGGAGCGACGCAACGAGAATTGTCAGAGGCCGTCTCTACCGTCCTCCACATGTCCTTGAACCAGCCCGCCTTCGACGACCTCGGCACTCCCCTGTCCCAGGTCACCTTCATCGTCGTCGACCTCGAGACGACCGGCAGCTCCGGCGACGACACCATCACCGAGATCGGCGCGGTGAAGGTCCGGGGCGGTGAGGTCCTGGGCGAGTTCCAGACGCTCGTCAACCCGAACTCCGCCATCCCGCCGCTGATCCAGGCCCTCACCGGCATCACGAACGCGATGGTCCTCGACGCCCCCGCGCTCGCCGAGGTCATGCCGGCGTGGCTCGAGTTCAGCCGCGACGGCGTGCTCGTCGCCCACAACGCGGGGTTCGACATCGGCTTCCTCAAGCGGGCGTGCGCGACCCACGGCTACGCCTGGCCCAACAACCCCGTGCTCGACACAGTGGCGCTGGCGCGGTGCGCGATGCTCCGCGACGAGGTCCCCAACCACAAGCTCGCGACGCTCGCCCACCACTTCCACGCGACCACGACGCCCAACCACCGGGCCCTGTCCGATGCGCGCGCCACGGTCGACGTCCTTCACGGGCTGCTCGAGCGCGTCGGCAACCTCGGCGTCCACACCTTCGACGAGCTCCGCGAGATGACGCGCCGCGTGTCGCCCGAGCGCCGCGCGAAGCGCCGCTGGGCCGAGGGACTGCCCGAGGGCCCCGGTTGCTATCTGTTCACCCACGACGACGAGGTCCTCTACGTCGGCAAGTCGGTGAACATCCGCACCCGCGTACGCAGCTATTTCACCGCCGCCGAGTCGCGGCGCCGCATGGACGAGATGGTGCGCGTGGCCGACGGCGTACGCGCGGTCGAGTGCGCGACGCCGCTCCACGCCGAGATCACGGAGCTGCGCCTGATCGAGGCCCACGCGCCGCGCTACAACCGGCGCTCGAAGTTCCCGCGCAAGGTGCAGTGGCTCAAGATCACCGACGAGCCGTTCCCGCGCCTGTCGCTGGTGCGGCGGGTCGCCGATGACGGTGCGACCTATTTCGGCCCGTTCCGGTCGCGCCAGACCGCCGAGGACGTGCTGCTCGCGCTCCACGAGGCGTTCCCGATCCGCCAGTGCACACGGCGGCTGTCGGCGCGTACGCCGTCGGGGGCCTGCGTCCTCGCCGAGCTCGGGCGTTGCCTCGCGCCCTGCCTGCTGGAGTCGCCGCCGGAGGCGTACGCGGGGGTGGTCGAGCGCGTACGCGGGGCCCTGGCCTCCGACGTGCGGCCGGTCATCACCGCGGCCCGGCCGCGGCTGCGCCGACTCGTGGACGAGGAGCGGTTCGAGGAGGCGGCGACGGTGCGCTCACGGCTCGAGACGTGGGCCCGCAGCGCCCAGCGACATCACCGCGTGGCGAGCCTGGCGGCCTGCCCCCAGATCGTGGCGGCCGAGCGGGTGGGTGGATCGTGGGAGATCCACGTGGTGCGCCACGCGCGACTGGCGGCCGCGGCGGTGGCGCGGCCCGGCGAGGTGCCGCAGGTGATCGCCCGCGAGGCCGTGCTGATGGCCGAGACGGTGACGGCGCCGCCGGCGCCCCTTCCCGCGGCGACCATCGAGGAGGCCGAGCGCATCGCGGCGTGGCTGGAGCGCCCGGGCGTACGCCTGATGGAGATCGAGGGCGACTGGGCGTGGCCGCTCCATGCGGGGCTGGCGGAGGGAGACCTGGCGCGCCATGCGCTGGCGGGGTGAGGCTCCTCGTCTCGGCCGCAGGCGGCCTCGCTCGGAGAACGTTCTCCGGGTGAATGCGGTCCCCCACGTTCTCCGAGCGAACGCGGTTCCCCACGTTCTCCGGGTGAACGCGGTCCCCCACGTTCTCCGAGCGAGCGAAGCGAGTCGAGGAGAGCTAAGCCGACCCAACCCCGCGTACGCCCAGTTCCTCCAGCAACCCCGCCACCCGCGCCTGCAGGTCGTCACGGATCTTCCGCACCACCGCGAGCGGCTGGTGGTCGGGGTCGGCGACGTCCCACTCGACGACGCGGCGGCCAACCATCTCGGGCAGGTCGGCGCCCATGTCGACCACGACGTCGGCGGCATGGACCACGTCGCCCGCGCGGCCCGACGGGTACGCGTGGTCGAGATTGATGCCGACCTCGGCGAGGGCCTCCACGACGACGGGGTTGAGTCCGGAACCGGGCTGCAGTCCCGCCGAGCGCACGTGCACGTGCTCGCCCGCGAGGTGTTCGGCGATGGCCGCGGCCATCTGGGAGCGACCGGTGTTGTGGACACAGACGAACAGCACTTCCGGCACGACCTTCGCCACGCGCCCGTCGTGGCGCGCGCGGGCCAGCAGGTGGTCGCGGGCGTGCTTGGCCACGAGCACCTCGAGGAAGTCCGGGTGCTTGGCGGTCGGCTCGATGGCGGCGCGTGCCTCCTCCACGGCCGCGGCGACCTCGTCGCGGTCGAACGTGTCGGCATACCGCTCGGCGAGGTCCTCCACGACGTGGGCATAGCTGGCGGCGGTGGGCGTCTTCATCATGCGATCAGTTTACGCTGTGTTCATCTTTTGGTCACCGCATTGACACCCTCAGGCGACCGACCCCGTCCCGACGCCGAGTCCCTACGATGCACCCCATGGGCAACTACACCGTCACGCGCTCGATCACCGTCGACGCTCCCGCCGCGCGCGTGCTCGCGCTCATCACCGACCTCCACCGCTGGGTGGACTGGTCACCGTGGGAGGACACCGACCCCGCCCTGAACCGCACCTACTCGGGGGCCCAGTCGGGCGTCGGGCAACGGTACGCCTGGCGCGGCAACAAGAAGGCCGGCGAGGGGACGATGGAGATCATCGACTTCGAGAAGGGTCTGGGGCGCCTGAAGGTCGCGGCCGAGCGGGCCTGAGGGCAGCTCGCGGCAGACACGCCCTAGGATTCCCCCATGGTCACCGCGATTGTGTTCATCCAGGCCGACGTCGCCCGCATCCCCGAGGTCGCGGAGCAGATCGCCGCGCTCCCCGGCGTCACCGAGGTCTATTCGGTCACCGGCCGCATCGACCTGATCGCCATGGTGCGCGTGCGCAACCACGACGAGGTCGCGGCGGTCGTCGCCGATCGCCTCAACAAGGTGCCGGGAGTCACCGACACCGAGACCCACATCGCGTTCCGGGCCTATTCGAGCCACGACCTGGACGCAGCCTTCTCGCTGGGCGACTGAGCCCGGCGTACGCGTCGTTGTCGCGTGTGAAAAGTGCACACGTGCGCGCAACACGCTGACGAGTGCCCGCCCAGGCCGCGAAAAGTGCACACCCGTGCGCAACACGCCCACGCATCCCCCGCCCAGGCCACGAAAAGTGCACACCCGTGCGCAACACGCCCACGCATCCCCCGCCCAGGCCACGAAAAGTGCACACCCGTGCGCAACACGCCCACGCACCCCCCGCCCAAGCCACGAAAAGAGCACACCCGTGCACTTTTCACCCCCCGGGAACATCGCCCGCACCGCACGGTCGTCGCATGTGCACGAGTTGCGTCGACACGCCGGGGCGCTCACCCAACTCAAGCACTCAGGTGCGCAAGTTGGGCCAATTTGGCCGGCGGTGCCCACGCGGCCAGGCCCACGCGACGGCCCGTACGCCAACCTCAGCCCAGCAGCGCCGGCGCCAGCGCGCCCACCACGCAGACCAGTCCCACCGCAACCAGCCCCAGCGTCTCCGCCCGGCTGTCGCGTGCCTTCGCCAGCACCATGCCGGCCGCGCCGCCCGCGAGGATGGCGCCGACCTGGGCGATCCAGCCGACCGAGCCCATCGCGAGGCTCCAGACGACCATGAGCCCGAGCAGGATCAGGTCGCCGCGGATGTCCTCGCCCCGCACGAGCTTCACCGCCGCGACGGCGGCCAGCAGGCCGAGGATCACCGCATATTGCATGGGCATCAGCCGCACGTTCGCCAGCAGCATCAACGCCGCCGACGCTCCCAGTGACGACACCACCAGCACGCCCAGCATGCGCCAGCGCCCGATCTCGGCCTCGACGCTCGTGCCGACGAACCAGATGAACAGCAGGTTGATCAGGAGCTGCAGCAACCCGCCGGCGAGGAAGATGCCCGTCACCAGGCGCCACAGCTGGCCCTGAGCGATCAACGGGTCGGAGAACGCCAGGAACCACGACGCCGCCCCGCGCGACACGAGGTCGATGATCGCCACCGCGCCGGTGATGACCATCAATGCCACGGTCGTCGAGACGGGACCGCGCCCGCCCAGCACACCCGCGAGCGGGCCGGGCGTACGCCGGGGTCCGCGCCGCGGGGCGCCTCCCCCGGCGGACGACGAGGGCCCGACACAGTCGGGGCACTGGAAGCCGACCGATGCCGGGCGCATGCACTCACCGCAGATGGGCTTGTCACACCGCTGGCAGGTGATGCCGGTGGTGCGGTCGCGGTGGCGATAGCACGGCACGAAACGAGCGTCGTCACTCGGCGCCGGGCCACTGCCCGCGCGCTTGGAGAACTCGTCCCAGGTGAAGTCGGGCCTCTCGTCGCTCATCGGTGGATCAGGCCTCGGTGACCTCGACGGAGTTCATGACGACGTCCTCGACCGGGCGGTCACCGCGGGCGGTGCGCACCTTGCCGATGGCGTCGACGACGTCGCGCGACGCCTGGTCGGCGACCTCGCCGAAGATCGTGTGGCGACGGTTCAGGTGGGGCGTCGGCGCAACGGTGATGAAGAACTGCGAGCCGTTGGTGCCGGGCCCGGCGTTCGCCATCGCCAGCAGGTAGGGCTTGTTGAAGGCCAGGTCGGGGTGGAACTCGTCGCCGAACTTGTAGCCCGGATCGCCGGTGCCGGTGCCCAGCGGGCAGCCGCCCTGGATCATGAAGCCGTCGATCACGCGGTGGAAGATCAGGCCGTCATAGAAGTTGCCGGTGGTCTGCGCGCCGGTCTTGGGGTCGGCGTACTCCTTCTGGCCCGTCGCGAGGCCGACGAAGTTGTCGACGGTCTTCGGCGCGTGGGTGTCGAAGAGGTTGATGACGATGTCACCGTGGTTCGTGTGCAGGGTCGCGGTCTTGGCCACGTCTCACTCCTTGTTCGGATGTCTGGTGTGCCTGCCCATCTTGGCACGGTCGGCGAACCGTACGCCCGCCCGCCGCCGACGGGGCGGCCGACGGCGCCTTGTGACCCCTCGGTACGGTGGACTCCACTCCATCCGGAGCAACCCAAACCCACACGGAGGAATCGTGAAGGTCAAAGTCAACGCCGCCGCAGAGAACACTCACACGGCCGCGGGCACCCGAGCAGCCATGATCGCCGACGCCAAGAGCCGCCTCAGCCCCCTGTTCGACCAGGGCCGCACCAAGCTGACGCCGCTTGTCGAGGACGGCCTCAGCAAGCTGGCCCCCCTCGCCGAGGGAGCGAAGGCCAAGGGTGTCGTGTACGCGGCCCAGGCGTCCGAGAAGCTGGCCCCGGCGCGCGCCGTCGCCCAGCAGCGCTATGAGGAGATGCTGCCCCGCCTCGGCGACGCGCTCGAGCAGCTCATCAACGACGAGAACGCCCAGGAGGCCCAGCACCGCGGGCTCGCCGCGCTGGCCGCCCTGCGTGGCGACCTCGCGCTTCCGAAGAAGGACATGAAGCGCCTCCACAAGGACCAGCTCCGTCAGGTGCGCGCGCTGCAGAAGCAGGCCAAGAAGCAGAAGTCGGGTGGCGCGCTGGCCAAGACGGTCCGCACGACCGGCATCCTCGCCGTCCTCGGCGCCCTGGGCTATTTCCTGTGGAAGCAGTTCGGCTCCTCGAGCGACTCCGACTGGCAGGCCCACAACGCGTCGGCCTACACCAACGCCAAGACCGACTCCACCACGACGCAGTCGTTCAGCGAGCCGGTCGACGCCCCGCTGACCGACACTGGCCAGACGGTGGACCGCTCGAAGTACGGCGATGACGCCTTCGTGGGCTCCGAGCCCCCGGCCGGCTTCACCATCAAGGGCAACGAGCGCTCGATGAAATACCACACCGAGGAGACCGGTGGCTATGAGCGCACCATCGCCGACGTCTGGTTCAAGAACGAGCAGGCCGCCGAGAAGGCCGGCTTCACCAAGGCCCAGCGTTGATCCGCTGATCGCCTGAACTCCCCAGCGCCCCCTCCGCCCCCGGCGGAGGGGGCGCTGTCGTTCTCCGGGTACGCGCAGCCTCACGTTCTCCGGGTACGCGCAGCCTCACGTTCTCCGGGTACGCGCAGCCTCGCGTTCTCCGGGTACGCGCAGCCTCACGTTCTCCGAGCGAGCGCAGCGAGACGAGGAGGAGAGTGTTGTCCCGATCCCCTCCGGTGTTGTCCCGCGTCCGCCCCCACTCACATCGCCCTCCCCCCGCAGGCCTTCTCACATGAGGGGCACGGTGCCCCCACCGGGAGGGGGCCGACATGGGCAACGAGACGACACTGCTGCGACCGCACTGGGAGCTCGACCTCGCCGACGAGGCCGGCGAGGACGACGAACCCGGCGAGCGGCACGCGTGGGTCCTCGCGGCCCCCTTCCGGGCCCACGTGCAGAACCTGATGATGACCGAGGCGCTGCCCTGGCGGGTCATCGCCGGCCTGGCCGGCGTGCAGGACGCCGTGGTCCGGACGCTCGTGTGCGGACGCGGGGGGCGCCTGCGTCCCAGGCTCGCCCCGCGCGACGCCGCGGCCCTGATGGCGACAGACACCGCGCGGGTCCGCAAGGACCGCTGCCTCGTCGTCCCGGCGCGGGAGACCGCGTACGCCTGCCGCACCCTGCTGTTGACGGGCCGCACCGTGCCCGAGGTCGCGGAGATGCTCGACCTCACCTCGCTCCGCACCCGTGCGATCCTCGCGGGTCACCAACGGTCGACGACCCTGCTCGTCCAACACCGGTCCCGCGCGGCCCTGCGGGCCCACGGGTTCCCCACCCCCGACGACGTGATCGTCGATCCGGCGATCGTGACCTCCCTCGCGGCCTAGAGTCGGGCCGTGCTGACGACCGCGCTCGCTGCGCTGGCCGCGGGCGGTGCCACCCGCCTCCTGTGGGACCCCGTGCTGACGGCCCTCCCCGAACCTTCCGGCGCCGACGCCGACACCAAGACCCCCTACCGCGACCTCCGCGGCGCCCGGCCCGCCTGGGTCGCAGCCGCGCTGGTCGCCCTCTCCTGCAGCGCCCTCCTGTTGGTCCCGGGTCCGGCGCGGCCGGTCTGGGTCGGCCTCGCGACGGTGGGCGTCCTCCTGGCGCTGGTCGACGCGCGCACGACCTGGCTGCCCCTGCGGCTCACCCACGCCCTCTGGCTGGCCACGGCGTTGGGCGTCGCCGCACTCCCCTTCACCGCGGGTCCGCGCGCGACCGTGGACGCCCTCGTCGCGGCCGGAACCACCGGCGCGTTCTTCTGGCTGTTCTGGCGACTCACCGGCGGCCTCGGGTTCGGTGACGTACGCCTGGCTCCCGTCCTCGGGGCTGCCGCCGGCGCCGTGTCACCCAGTCACGCCTTCACCGCCGTCCTCCTCGGGACGCTCCTCGGCGCGGTCGTGGGGGTCCTCCGCGCAGCGATCGGGCGCCGCGGCCCGTTCCCCTATGGCCCCGCGCTGCTGGCGGGCCCGTGGCTCGCCGTGGTCGCGCTCAGCCTGGGACGGTGAGGCTCAGCCTGCCGCCGCTCGCGTGGCCGCGATCCAGTCGTCCAGCTTCCGCGTGACCGAACCGTCGTCCAGCGCGACCCGGGCACGCTCCACCCGCGGCGCCAACTGGGCCACCAGGTCGTCACCGCTCGGCCCCTCCAGCGCGAGCAGCGCGGCGGCCGCGTTGAGCGTCACGATGTCGCGCACCGCGCCGGGCGCGCCCGCGAACACCTCCCGCGCGATCCGCGCGTTCACCGCAGGCGTCCCGCCCACGAGGTCGTCGACGACCGCGCGCTCGATGCCGAGGTCGCGGGGGTCCAGGGTCGCCTCCCGCACCGATCCGTCCCCGATCACCCAGACCCGCGACACCGTCGTCGTGGTGAGTTCGTCGAGCCCGTCGCCCCCGTGGAACACCAGTCCCCGCGCCCCGCGCGAGGCCAGCACTCCGGCGACCAGAGCCGCCATGCGTGGGTCGGCGATGCCGACGGCCTGCGCCATCGGGCGGGCCGGGTTCGCGAGGGGGCCCAGCGAGTTGAACGCCGTCGAGATGGCGAGCTCGCGCCGCGTGGCCGCCGCATGGCGGAGCGACGCGTGGTAGCGCGGCGCGAACAGGAACACGATGCCGGTGGCCGCCATCACCTCGGGCTGCTTCTCCGGCGCCACATCGAGCACGACGCCCAGTTCCTCTAGCACGTCCGCGGTCCCGCAGGCCGACGACGCAGCCCTGTTGCCGTGCTTGACGACGCGTCCCCCAGCGGCGGCCACCGTGACGGCGGCCATCGTGGAGATGTTGACGGTGTTGGCGCGATCGCCGCCGGTGCCGACCACGTCGACGGCCTCACGGTCGAGCGTGATCGGCGTCGCGAGCTCGAGCATGACCTCGGCCAGGCTCTCCAACTCTCCGACCGTTTCGCCCTTGGCCCGCAGCGCCACGGCGAACGCCGCGAGCTGCACGGGGCTCGCGTGGCCCTCGAGGATCTCCCGCATGGCCCAGCGGGCCTCGTCGCGGGTCAGGTCACGCCCGGTGACCAACCCGGTGAGGACGTCGGGCCAGCGCAGCTCGATGGTCACGCGCGGGCGGGCACGCCGCTCAGTCGCGTACGCAGCAGCGTGGCGACCTCGGCGGGCAGGCGTACCGGGTCGACGGGGTGGGCGACGACGCCGTCGGCGCGCGACCAGGTGGCCAGCCAGGCGTCCTGCACGCGGCCGACGATCAGCAGCACGGGCGGGCAGTTGGGAATCTCGTCCTTGAGCTGGCGGCACAGGCCCATGCCGCCCTCGGGGACGGCTTCGCCGTCGAGGACGCAGAGGTCGATGCCACCGGCGTCCATCGTCGCGACGACGGCCGCCGGGGTGGCGCACTCGACCACGCGTACGGCCGGGACGTCGGCGGCCACCCGCGTGCCCATCGCCAGGCGGACCTGCTCGCGGATCGTCCGGTCATCGGAATAGAGCAGGACCGTGGCCTGCCGCTCAGCCGACTGTTCTGCGCTCATGGTCATCCTCGGTCGCTTCGGTGGTGGTGGACTCGTCGTCATCATAGTCACGTCGTGCGGCCGTGCCCGCCGACCGCTCAGCGCCCGGAGCGCGACGCCGCTCGGCCGCCTCGAGCCGGTCCAGGCGCCGGTCCTCGCGCTTGGCCTCGCGCTGGCTCTCGCGGAACCACTGCACGAACAGCACGGCCATGATGACCAGGATCACGAAGTCGCCGGTCCCCCACAGGATCCCGCCCGCCACATACTGGTCGTCGGCGAGGCTCGGGCCCCACGTCCGCTCGAAGGAGAGATACCACTCCTCGCCGATCAGCTCGTTGGAGCCCATGATGATGACGCCGAGGAACGAGTGGAAGGGCAGCGTGGCCATCAACATGATCACGCGCATGATGTAGGGCAGCCGATAGGGGATGGGGTCGGTGCCGAGCAGGGTCCAGAAGAACATGCAGCCCGTGATGACGAAGTGGCCGTGGAGCCAGTTGTGCCAGAACTCGCTGCGCAGCGTCAGGTCGTAGAGCGGGGTGAAATAGAGCGCCCACGGGTTCAGGACGAACAGCGCGTACACCAGCGGCGGGAAGAAGACGACCTTGCCGATGCCGGTGTGCAGGATCGTCAGGAGCACCTTGTGGGCCTTCGGCGGGAAGGTCCGCAGCATCAACGTCATGGGGGCCCCGAGCGCCAGGAAGATCGGCGCGAACATCGACAGCACCATGTGCTGCACCATGTGGATGCTCACCAGCACCGTGTCGTACGCCCCCAGTGCCGTCAGCGTCGCCAGCAGCCCCGAGCCGACGCCGCCGACCATCCAGGACACGGTTCGCCCGATCGGCCAGTGGTCCCCACGGCGACGCAGGACCCAGACGCCCCACGCGTACAGCCCGATGGCCAGCGCGGCCACCGCGATGATGAACCAGTCCCACGTGAACGTGGTGAACAGGCGCTCCAGCGTCAGGGGGTCGGGCTGGTTCTCCGGATTGGCGTGCAGGGGAACGAGGCCGGGGAACATGGGCCCAACCCTACGCCGATCGGCCGCAGGCGGCGGTTCTCGTGATCCGCCTCACACGAGACGCGTGACCCCACTCACAGGGACGCAAGACACATCTTGGTTGCGCTTGTGCCCGAACTTCCGGGTTGGGGTGACCCGAGCGGAAAGTATGGCAATAATGCTCCCGTGGCTACTTCTTCCGATTCGACGCATGCCCTTCCGACCGGGTCGCTGCACCCGATCGCCAAGTCGCGCCTGAGCGGGGTGAAGGGGCGGCCCGACATGGTCGCCGTCGGCACCATCATCTGGCTCGCGTCGGAGCTGATGTTCTTCGCGGCGCTGTTCGCGGCGTACTTCACGATCCGGTCGGTGACCAACGCCACCACCGGCGGTGAGATGTGGCGCCACGGCCATTCGCTGCTGAACGTCCCGTTCGCGCTGGTCAACACGATCATCCTCGTCGCGTCGTCGGTCACCTGCCAGCTCGGCGTGTTCGCGGCCGAGAAGGGCAACGTCAAGAAGTTGCGGTTCTGGTACATCATCACCTTCCTCATGGGTGCGGTGTTCATCGGCGGCCAGGTCTACGAGTACGCGACCCTGTTCCACGAGGGCATGACGCTGTCGTCGGACGTCTACGGCTCGCTGTTCTACCTCGCCACCGGTTTCCACGGCCTCCACGTGACCGGCGGTCTCCTCGCCTTCCTGTTCATGCTGGGCCGCACCTACCTGGCGCGCCGCTTCACCCACGAGCAGGCCGTCTCGGCCGTCGTCGTGTCCTACTACTGGCACTTCGTCGACGTCGTCTGGATCATCCTGTTCGGCGTCATCTACTTCCTCGCGTGACGCGCACGCCCCACACCCACCGCCCACCTCAACCCATCGAAGGGGACCCGCAGTGAGATTCCTGTCAGCTCGACGGCGACACCCGGCGGCCAAGCCGCTCATGCTGGTGATGGCGCTCTTCCTCATGGGGGCGCTGTACGCAGGCTTCGCGCCCGCCAGCAAGTCGTCCGCCGACACCGCCAAGACCCAGCAGGTCGAGGAGGGCAAGCAGCTGTTCGCCGTCGGGTGCTCGTCGTGCCACGGTCTGAACGCCGAGGGAACCTCGCAGGGCCCCTCGCTCGTGGGCGTCGGTGCCGCCGCCGTCGACTTCCAGGTCAGCACCGGCCGCATGCCGATGGCCCGCCCGGGCGCCCAGGCTCCCCGCAAGGAGAACCTGTATTCCGAGAAGGAGACCCTCGCGCTGGCCGCGTACATCGCCTCGCTCGGCCCCGGTCCGGCCATCCCCGCCCCCGAGCAGTACGCGGCCACCGGCCTCAGCCATGAGGAGATCGCCCGCGGCGGCGAGCTCTTCCGCACCAACTGCTCGGCCTGCCACAACTTCGCCGGCATGGGCGGCGCGCTGCCCGAGGGCAAGTACGCCCCCACGCTCGAGGGCGTCGAGGGGCGCCACATCTATGAGGCGCTCCGCACCGGCCCCCAGCAGATGCCCGTCTTCTCCAAGGAGAACCTGACCGATCAGGACGTCAAGGAGATCATCGGCTACCTGAACCACCTCCACGAGCAGCCCTCCTACGGCGGCATCGACTTCGGCGGCATCGGCCCCGTGGCCGAGGGCTTCTGGGTCTGGGTCCTCGGCATCGGCGGCTGCCTGCTGTTCGCCGGCTGGCTCGCCTCGAAGGGAGCGCGGGCCAAGTGAGCACCCACGTCGACAAGGAACCCATGAACGCCCCTGAGCCGCGCCACGAGGTCGACCGCGTCGACCCGAACACCGGCGTCGTCGAGACCCGTCCCGTCGCCGACCCCGGCCTCGAGGAGCACATCGAGCGTTACGCCGACGCCGACGCCGCCGCCGGCCGTCGCGCGACCCGTCAGGTGCTGACGATGTTCGGCCTCGCTCCCCTGCTGGCGATCGCCTTCATCGTGATCTATTTCGCGGTGCCGGGCGGCCCCAACGGCGCCACGATCGACTTCGGCCCGCTGCACGCCTCGGCGCTCCACCTCGGTCTGGGCCTCACGCTCGGCCTCGCCGTGCTGCTCATCGGCATGGGTGCGGTCCAGTGGGCGCGCCTGATCATGGCCGACCACGAGATCATCGAGGAGCGCCACGTCGCCCACTCGTCCGACGCGGACAAGCAGGCCACGATGGCCGAGGTCGACAAGGGCCTCGCCGACTCCGGCATCACCGGCTCCCGTCGCACCATCCTGGGCGCGATGGCCGGAGCGCTGGGCCTCACGGCCCTGGCTCCGCTCGTGACGCTCGCCGACCTCGGCCCCTGGCCGACGCCGTCGCGCATCAAGAACACGATCGAGAAGACGCTGTGGCACGAGGGCACGCCCGAGGCCCCGATGTACCTGGTCAACGACGTGACCTACCAGCGCATCAAGGCCGCGGACCTCGAGATCGGCCAGTTGATCAACGCCGAGCCCGAGAAGCTGAAGGAGCTCGTGGGCCACCACCACCAGGTCGAGAAGGCCAAGGCGGCGATCATCATCGTCCGCATGGACCCGAACTCGATCAAGGTGCCCGACACCCGCAAGGACTGGGACGTCAACGGCATCCTCTGCTATTCGAAGATCTGCACCCACGTGGGCTGCCCGATCTCCCTGTGGGAGCAGCAGACCCACCACCTGCTCTGCCCGTGCCACCAGTCGACCTTCGACCTCGGCGACGCCGGCAAGGTCGTCTTCGGCCCCGCCGCGCGGGCCCTGCCGCAGCTGCCGATCACGACCGACAAGGACGGCTACCTGATCGCCACGCGCGACTTCACGGTTCCGGTCGGCCCGAGCTACCCCGAGCGCCAGTTCTACCCCGAAGACAAGGGTGAGTGATCTCTGATGGCAAAGCCTGCACAGGTCGTCGAGACCGACGAGTCCGTCGCCCCCTCGACCCCGCGCGGATCCCACCCGCTGAAGCCGCTGGCCGGCCCGGCGACGTGGGCCGATGACCGCCTCGGCCTCGCCGCCATGGGCAAGAAGAACCTCCGCAAGGTCTTCCCCGACCACTGGTCGTTCCTGCTCGGCGAGATCGCGCTCTATTCGTTCATCATCCTGCTGCTCACCGGCATCTTCCTGACGATCTGGTTCAAGCCGTCGATGGGCGAGGTCCACTACGAGGGCTCCTACCAGCTCCTCAAGGGCCTGCCGATGTCGGAGGCCTTCGCCTCCACGCTGGCGCTGTCCCACGACGTACGCGGCGGCCTGCTGATCCGCCAGATGCACCACTGGGCCGCGATGATGTTCATCGCCGCGATGTTCGCCCACGCGCTCCGCGTGTTCTTCACCGGCGCGTTCCGCAAGCCCCGCGAGCTCAACTGGCTCCTCGGTGTCGGCCTCGTGTCGATGGGCATGGTCGAGGGTTTCGCGGGCTATTCGCTCCCCGACGACCTCCTGTCCGGCACGGGCCTGCGCTTCGTCGACGGCATGATCCGCTCGATCCCCGTGATCGGCACGTGGGCCGAGTTCTTCGTCTTTGGCGGGGAGTTCCCCGGTGACCTGATCATCCCGCGCCTCTACATGGTCCACATCCTGCTGGTGCCGGGCCTCCTGCTGGGCCTGATCGCCGCCCACATGGCGCTGGTCGTCTACCACAAGCACACGCAATACCCCGGCCCCGGGCGTACGGAGAAGAACGTGGTCGGCTACCCGCTGTTCCCCGTGTACGCGGCCAAGGCCGGCGGCTTCTTCTTCATCGTGTCCGGCGTGATCACGCTCTTCGGCGCGCTGTTCCAGATCAACCCGGTCTGGATGTACGGGCCCTACAACCCCGCCCAGGTCACCGCCGGTTCCCAGCCGGACTGGTACATGGGTCCGGCCGAGGGCGCGGTCCGCATCATGCCGAACTGGGAGTGGCACTTCAACGGCGCGGGCGTGTTCTCGACCTGGTCGTGGAACATCGCGATCCCCGGGCTGGGCGTGCTCGGCCTGCTGTTCACCTCGATGGCGCTCTATCCGTTCATCGAGCAGTGGATCTCGGGTGACAAGCGGGAGCACCACCTGCTGCAGTACCCCTACCAGAACCCGACCCGCACGGCCCTGGGCGCCGGCGCCATCACGATGTATCTGATGTTCCTCATCGGCGGCGGCAACGACATCATCGCCACGAAATTCCACGTGTCGCTCAACGCGGTCACCTACTTCCTGCGCGTCGCGTGGATCGTCGCGCCGATCATCGCCTTCATCATCACCAAGCGCATCTGCCTCGGCATCCAGCGCCAGAAGGAGGAGCGCCTCCTCCACGGCTCGCCGTCGGGCCACATGGAGCGCTCCCCCGAGGGCGAATACTTCGAGGGCCACCTGCCGGTCCGCGACGACGAGGCGTACGCCCTCACTCAGCACGACGAGGTCCTGCCGATCGAGGCCGGCGCGACCGAGGACGCCAGCGGCGTCAAGATGAAGGGTGGGGCGTCGAAGAACCGGGTGCGTTTCCAGAACTGGTTCTATCGCGACAACCTCCGCAAGCCGACCGCGGCCGAGCTGGCCGAGGCCCGTGACCACATGAACGGCCACGGACACAACGGTCATGGCCCGCACGACGACGGCCACGACGAGCTGGCCGGCAAGTCGCGCGGCCACGAGCTCGCGGGCCACGGCAAGGACCAGGTCAATAAGGTCGATCGATAAGACCTGACCGCTCCATCAGGGCGCGGGTGCGGCTGACTCAGTCAGCGGCACCCGCGTTCGGCGTTTCGAACACCGTCTCCCGCCGTGATAACTGCACAACTGTGCGCATTCCACAGCCCAGGCACCCAAGCACCCAGCGTGTCGGGCACAGGTGTGCGGTTTTCGTTCCCCCGCGCTCACAAACGAAGAACGCGGGTGCCGCTGACCTCGTCAGCTGCACCCGCGTTCGGGGTCGGGACCGCTCAGCGGTAGTCGTTCGGGTTCTGTGCCGGCGGCTGGTTCAGGTTCTGCCACGGGTTGTGCTGCTGCGGCTGCTGGTCATAGCCCTGCTGCGGCGCGTACCCCTGCTGCGGCACCTGCTGCTGGCCGTGGCCCGCCGCGAGCGACTCCGCCTCGTCCTTGGTGAGCCGACGCTGCTGGCCGCAGATGCCGCACTCGAGCGCATAGTGCCCCGACACCGGGAACAGCGGGATGAAGAACAGGCTGAACTTCGTGCCCCGCTTCACGACGTGGTGCTCCGCGTGGTTGTTGCAGCGACCGCACAGCGCCATCATGACGCCGAGGACCTTGGCATAGCCGGCCGTTCCGAAGATGATCATGCACCAACCCTAGCGTGCGAAAAGTCGACATGAATCGGCTCCCCGGCGTACGCATGAGACAATCGGGCGTGCGTTTTCTGAACAACAACCGCCCGACCCATGACCTGACCTACAGCGATGTGTTCATGGCGCCGCGCCGCTCCGGGGTGACGAGCCGCCTCGATGTCGACCTCACCTCGACCGACGGCGTCGCCACTCCCCTGCCGCTGGTCGTCGCCAACATGACCGCGATCTCGGGCCGTCGCATGGCCGAGACCGTCGCCCGCCGCGGCGGCATCGCGATCATCCCCCAGGACATCCCGACCGACGTCGTGAGCAGCGCGATGGCCCGGGTCAAGGACGCACACACGGTCTTCGACACCCCCGTCACCGTCTCACCGTCCACGACCGTCGGCGAGGCCCTCAGCCTCCTGCCCAAGCGCGCCCACGGCTTCGTCGTGGTCGTCGAGGGCGACCGCCGCGACGGCGACCTGAAGCCCGTCGGCATCGTCCACCCGTCCGACGCCGCCGAACACGACCGGTTCGCCCAGGTCCACGAGGTCATGAACCGCGACGTCCTGCGGGTGTCCTCGGACGCCTCGCCCCAAGAGGTCTTCGACGCGCTGTCGGCCCACCACCAGGACGCCGCCCTCGTCGTCGACGGAGAACGCTTGGTCGGCATCATGACCCGCAAGGGTGCCCTGCGCTCCGCTCTGTACGCCCCCGCCCTCGACTCAGAGGGCCGCCTGCGCGTCGGTGCCGCGGTCGGCATCAACGGCGACGTCGCCGGCCGCGCCACGCGCCTGCTCGAGGCGGGCGCCGACGTGCTGGTCGTCGACACCGCCCACGGCCACCAGGAGAAGATGATCGAGGCCCTGGGCCTCGTGGCCCGCGCGCGCGACGCCCACGGCCGCGGCGTACGCATCGTCGCCGGCAACGTCGTGACCGCCGACGGCACGAACGACCTCATCGATGCGGGCGCCGACGTCTGCAAGGTCGGCGTCGGCCCGGGCGCGATGTGCACGACCCGCATGCAGACCGGCGTCGGTCGGCCCCAGTTCAGCGCCGTGCTCGAGTGTGCCGAGGCGGCCACCGCCGCCGGCCGCTCGGTGTGGGCCGACGGCGGCGTACGCCACCCCCGCGACGTCGCCCTCGCGCTCGCCGCGGGCGCCGGTTCGGTCATGATCGGCTCCTGGTTCGCCGGAACCCATGAGTCCACGGGCGACCTGTTCACCGACGCGAACGGACGTCAGTACAAGGAGTCGTTCGGCATGGCGTCGGCGCGCGCGGTGAAGATGCGTACGCGGGACCAGTCGGGATTCGATCGGGCCCGCGCGGGCCTGTTCGAGGAGGGCATCTCGAGCTCGAAGATGTATCTCGACCCCCAGCGTCCCGGCGTCGAGGACCTGATCGACTTCATCGTGTCGGGTGTGCGCTCCTCGTGCACGTACGCCGGCGCACGCACGCTGGCGGAGTTCGCCGACCTCGCGACCGTCGGCATCCAGTCGCCCTCGGGCTATGAGGAGGGGCGCCCGCTGCACGCGTCCTGGGGCTGATCCCCGGAACACCCGCGAGGGCCGCACCGTGATCGGTGCGGCCCTCGCGTACGTTCCGGGAGCAAGGATCACGCCTTCCAGATGAGGCCCTTGCCCTTGTAGTCGCCGACCCACATGACCTGCTTGACCTCAGACCCGGGAGGCGCCATGAAGACGCGGCACTCGGTCTGCGTGGCACCCGCGCCGAACTGCGTCAGCTTCTTGCTGTCGCACTTCTCGAACTTGCCCATCAGCAGCACCGACGACAGCGAGGCGCCCGACGCGTCGGCGGCCTTCAGCTTCACGTTCAGGTAGGGGCTCTTGATCACTTCGCCGTTGACGTACGCGTATTCCATCGTCACGTAGTAGGGCGTGGCCTGCTTGAGCGCGGCGTCGTCGATCTTGAAGTTCGCGAGGTCCTCCTTCGAGCCCTTCTCGATCTTGACGGCCTTCATGGAGACGACGGTCTCCTTCTTCGACGACTCATAGACCGAGGTTCCCGTCTCGCCGACCTTCAGCGTCGTGCCGTCAGGGGTGACCTTGGACTTGTCCACGGCACCTCCCGGAGCGGCTGACCCGGTGGAGGACGCCGACGCCGAGGCCGAGGCCTTCGTCGCGCTGGCGCTGGGGGCTGACGTGCTCGCGGGGGCGCTGGTGGCCGGCGCCGACGGCGGGGCGGGCGGCGGGGCCACCGGCGGCGCGGCGGTGCCGCTCCCGCCGCCACAGGCCGTGAGCCCGGTCAACACGAGCGCCCCGGCGATGGCGGCGATGGTCTTGGTCTGCATGGATGCCCTTCCCCTCGATCGTCGCCCCGTGCTCGGGGCCTCGAAGAAGGCTATTCCATGATCAGGTCAGTTCCCGGGCCCCGGGAACCGTTCAGGGGTTGAAGAAGACGTCCAGGATCAGGTCAGCGCCCGGTCGAGATCGGTGACCAGGTCGGCCGGGTCCTCCAGCCCGATCGACAGGCGTACGACGCCGGCCCCGGGGCGCTCGGCCGGCGCGACCGGCCGGTGGGTGAGGGCGGCGGGGTGTTGGATCAGGGAGTCCACCCCGCCGAGCGAGACGGCGTGCGTGAACAGGCGTACGCGCTCGACGAGGCGGGCGGCGGCCTCATGCGTGCGCAGGTCGATCGCGAGCATGGCGCCCGGCCCGCGCATCTGCGTCCCGACGAGCCCGTGCGGGTCACCGTCCGGCAGGCCCGGGTAGTGGACCCGCGCCACGGCGTCGTGCTCGGCGAGAAAGCCAGCCACCACCTTGGCCCCCTCCTGCTGGGCGCGGAGACGGACGGGCAGGGTGGCCAGGCCGCGGTGGCTCAGGTAGGCCGCCAGCGGGTGGGCCAGTGCCCCGGTGAGGGCGCGGACACGGCGGATCGCCGCGCACCAGTCGGCCGAGCCCGCGATCACTCCCCCGATCACGTCGCCATGGCCGCCGAGGTATTTGGTCGCCGAGTGCATCACCATCGCCACCCCGAAGTCGGCGGGGTTCTGCAGCACGGGCGTGGCGAACGTGTTGTCGACCAGCACGGGCGCGTCGCCGGCCGCCGCCACCAGCGCGCGGAGGTCGACCAGCTCCAGCGTCGGGTTGGCCGGCGTCTCGGCGATGACCAGGCACGTGTCGGCGCGCACCGCGTCGGCGACCTCCTCGACGCGGCGGCAGAACGTCGTCTCGGTGCCATAGAGGCCGGTGGCGAGGACGTGGTCGGTGCCGCCGTACAGCGGCCGCAGCGCGACGACATGGCGGCCGCCGGACTGCTGCATCGCCGCCTGGATGGACGCACCGATCGCCGCCATCCCGGATCCGAACGCGACGGCCTGCGCGCAGTGCTCGAGCACGGCGAGCGCGGCCTCGAACCGGGCCACCGTCGGGTTCCAGAGGCGCTGATAGACCAGCGAGTCCAGCCCCTCGGGAGTCCCGCCCCCGGCGAGCGCCTCGTACGCGTCCCCACCCACCTCGACCCCGCCCAACGGATAGGTCGAAGAGAGATCGAGCGGAAGGGCGTGTACGCCCAGCCCCGTCAGGTCGTCCCGCCCGGCGTGGACGGCGAGGGTGTCAGGGGCGAGGGTGAGGTCGGTCATAGGGCCACCCTGCCGCACGACGCGCAAGAAGGTCCACGAAACCGGGGAGTAGGCGGAAGAATGAGCGGTGGCTTCGACTCGCTGGCGCTCGCTCAGCCAACGTCCAGGGTCAAGGTGGCTTCGACTCGCTGGCGCTCGCTCAGCCAACGTCCAGGGTCAAGGTGGCTTCGACTCGCTGGCGCTCGCTCAGCCAGCGTGAACTCCTCGACTCGCTGGCGCTCGCTCGGAGAACGTGAGGCTTCGACTCGCTGCGCTCGCTCGGAGAAGGTGAGGCTTCGACTCGCTGCGCTCGCTCAGCCAACGTGAGTGGGGAGCCCTTGGGACTCGCGCGCCCGGTGTCTGGAGGACCGATGAGCAACGGGGCCCCCGCAACCAGACCGGAACCGATCCAGAAACGAGGGCCGCGTTGCGAAGAGCGTCCGAAGACACCGGAAACCGCGCGCGAGGCCGATCGCGTCGCGGAGCGACGCAATTCAACTCAGTGCTCGTACTCTCCCCGGTAGTACTGGTAGATCCAGCCCGACAGGGCCCACACGCCCAGGCCGAAGCCGATGATCGTGAGCCACCAGCCGAAGACCGGCCCGAGGAACACCAGGCCGGCAATGACGGCGCACGCGAAGGGCCAGATCGAGCTCGGCGGGAAGAAGCCGATGTCGCCCGCTCCTTCGACGACCTCGGCCTCCTTGCGGTCCTCGGGACGCAGGTCCATCTTCGCTCCGGTGAGGGAGAAGAAGCCGCCGATCATGAGGATCATCACGCCGGTCAGGGCGAGGGCGAGTACGCCCGCCCACTCCACCTTGCCGTCGTCGAATCGACCGAGGAAGTAGTAGATCGGCGTCATGAACAGGAAGAACCCCGCGAGCGGGAGATAGACCCAGGCTTCCTTCTTCATCGGTGACCACCCTTGCTCTCGTTGTCGCTCTCGTTGCCGGCGCCGATGCGCTCGCGCAGCAGGTCGACGCGGCCCTGGTCCTCGCCCGCATCGATCAGGCCGTCCTTGGGGGCCGGCTCGTCGCCATATTCACGGAGCGCGACCTCGGGATGGTGCAGGTCGAACGCCGGCGACTCCGAGCGGATGCGCGGGAGCGTGGTGAAGTTCTTCTTCGGCGGCGGGCAGGACGTCGCCCACTCCATCGAGCGGCCCCAGCCCCACGGGTCGTCGACCGTCACCTTGGGTGCGTTGCGCGTGATCCAGAGGTTCCAGAAGAACGGCAGGAACGAGACGCCCAGCATGAACGCGCCGACCGTGGAGATCTGGTTCAGCAGCGTGAAGCCCTCGTTGGGGAGGTAGTCGGCGTAGCGTCGGGGCATGCCCTCGATGCCGAGCCAGTGCTGCACGAGGAACGTGGTGTGGAAGGCGAAGAACAGGATCCAGAAGTGGACCTTGCCCCACGTCTCGTTCAACATGCGGCCCGTCATCTTCGGCCACCAGAAATAGAAGCCGGCGAACATCGCGAACACCACGGTGCCGAACAGCACATAGTGGAAGTGGGCGACGACGAAGTAGGAGTCGGAGACCTGGAAGTCCATCGGGGGCGAGGCGAGGATCACGCCGGTCAGACCGCCGAAGAGGAACGTCGTGAGGAAGCCGGCGGCCCACAGCATCGGGGTGTCGAAGCTGATGGAGCCGCGCCACATGGTGCCGATCCAGTTGAAGAACTTCACGCCGGTCGGGACCGCGATGAGGAACGTCATGAAGGAGAAGAACGGCAGGGACACCGCGCCGGTCACGAACATGTGGTGGGCCCACACGGCGACCGACAGGGCGGCGATCGACAGCGTCGCGGCGACGAGGCCCACGTAGCCGAAGATCGGCTTGCGGGAGAACACGGGCAGCACCTCGGTGATGATGCCGAAGAACGGCAGCGCGAGGACATAGACCTCGGGGTGACCGAAGAACCAGAACAGGTGCTGCCACAGGATCGGGCCGCCGTTCGCGGCGTCGAAGACATGGGTGCCGAGGCGACGGTCCGCCTCGAGGACCAGCAGGCCGGCGGCGAGGACCGGGAACACGATGAGGACCAGCAGCGACGTCACCAGGACGTTCCACGTGAAGATCGACATGCGGAACATCGTCAGGCCGGGCGCGCGGAGCGTCGTGATCGTCGTGATGAAGTTCACCGCGCCGAGGATCGACGAGAGGCCGACCAGATAGAGGCCCATCAGCCACAGGTCGCCGCCGACGCCGGGTGAGTTCACCGCGTCGGAGAGGGGCGCGTACGCGAACCAGCCGAACGAGGCCGCGCCCTCGGGGGTCAGGAAGCCGGAGCACACGATCAGCGAGCCGACGACGTAGACCCAGTAGGAGAACGCGTTCAGACGCGGGAAAGCGACGTCGGGGGCGCCGATCTGCAGCGGCATGACGAAGTTCGCGAAGCCGGCGAAAGCCGGGGTCGCGAACATCAGCAGCATGATCGTGCCGTGCATCGTGAACATCTGGTTGAACGTCTCCAGCTGCATGAACTGCATGCCGGGGAACGCCAGCTCGGCGCGGATGAACAGCGCCATGACACCGGCGATGAGGAAGAACAGGAAGGCGGTGACCAGGTACATCTTGCCGAGCAGCTTGTGGTCGGTGGTCGTCACCATCTCCATGACGAGCGCGCCCAGCCTGCGCTCGCGCGGGGCCGTGCTCGTGGCGTCAGCCACGCGTCCGAGGGTCGCCACGGTCACTCACCTTCCTTCTTGGCGCCCGCGAGCGCGTTCGCGCCGAGGGAGCCGGAGATCTTGCCTGTCTGGCCGTTCGCCTTCAGGTCGGCCATCTTCTTGTCGAACTCGGCCTGGCTGACGACGTGGACGTTGAAGAGCATCGCCGAGTGGTAGGTGCCGCACAGCTCGGCGCACTTGCCGGCGAACACGCCCTCCTTGTTCGGCGTCACCTGGAACGAGTTGGTGCGGCCCGGGATCACGTCGAGCTTCATGTAGAAGGTCGGGACCCAGAACGAGTGGATCACGTCGGGCGAGTTCAGGTTGAAGGTCACGGTCTTGTTGACCGGCAGATAGAGGTCGGGCGTCTTCTCGATCGTGCCGGAGTCCCAGACCCCGGCCTCGTTGTAGTTGAACGTCCACGACCACTTCTGGCCCACCACGTCGACCGTGTGGGCCGAGGTCTGGGACTTGTCGGTGATGTGGTTCTGGGTCTTGACGGTCCAGAAGAACAGCACGCCGATGATGAGGAAGGGCACGATCGTGTACATGACCTCGAGCGGCAGGTTGTAGCGCGTCTGCTTCGGGATCTCGTTGACGTGACGCCGGCGGTAGCGGAAGAACGCCCAGATCATCAGGCCCCAGACGAGGACGCCGATGGCCATGGACGCGATCCACGAGCCCACCCAGAGGTTGCCGATGGCGGGCGCGCGGTCGGTGGACGGGTCGGGGAGCCCGACCAGGTGGGCGCGGCCGGGACCGGCCTCGGCACACCCGCTCATCGCCAGCGCGGCCAGACCCAGCACACCTGCTGTGGTCCAGCGACGACCTCGGTTCATCAGACTCACGTCACGCCCTTCCTTGTGTCCCGGAGCGGCGAAGATCGCGCCACTCTAGTCGCAGTCACACTAACCTATTTCGCCCGACCCGTCGCGCCGAACGACGGCGCTCGGAGCCTTGGTACCAAGCCGTGATCCGGCCCCCAGGGATGCACCAGCCCCCGTCGCCGCGAGGGGCAACGGGGGCTGGTGTGACGAGTGTTACAGGCGGCTCAGTTGAACGAGTCACCGCAGGCGCAGGAACCCTGCGCGTTGGGGTTGTCGATCGTGAAGCCCTGCTTCTCGATGGTGTCGACGAAGTCGATCGAGGCGCCCGAGAGATAGGGCGCGCTCATGCGGTCGGTGACCACGCGTACGCCGTCGTAGTCCTTCACGACGTCGCCGTCGAGGTTGCGGTCGTCGAAATACAGCTCGTAGCGCAGGCCGGAGCAGCCGCCCGGCTGCACGGCGACGCGCAGCGCCAGGTCGTCGCGACCCTCGCGCTCGAGCAGGTCCTTGACCTTGCCGGCCGCGCCGTCGGTCAGGATCAGGCCGTCGGTCGTCGGTGCCTCGGTGGTGGTCATGTCTGCCTCCAGGAGTTCAGTGTGTTGGTGGCTGTGCTCTCAGCCGTCGTCGGGTGACAACAGCACTGCCGCACAGTGTATTCCCCCGCGTACGCAGGATCGAACATCTGGCTCGCCGTCACCAGCGCCAGGTGCGCGAGACCCGCTCCCCCAGCGCGCGCAGCTCCGCCGCGCCCGGGCCGGACGCCGCGTACGCGGACTCGATCCCCATCGTGCGCATCTCGCGGCCGCCGATGACGACGCGCCCGGCCAGCGCGATGCAGGGGGTGAGGGTGGACTGCGCGAAGTCGGCGACGTGCTGCATCACGCCGCCGCCGCGCGAGCCGAAGTCGAAGCTCGTGGCGCCGGTGATGACGAGGTCGGCCGCCGCGGCCGTGGAACCCAGCTCCAGCCGGTCCGCACACACGGCCGGTCCGGTCACGAGCCGGCCGCCCAGGGCCGTGATCGCGTACGCCGACCCGCCCGCCGCACCGTCGCCCGGCTCGGGGGCGCGGCCGACCGCCCGCGTGAACGCCTCCAGCGCGCCGTCGGTGGCGAGCATGGTCGCCGCGTCCTCGCCGCGCTCGCGGCCGCGTACGGCGGTGATGCCGCGCAGTCCGAGGAGGTGGCGGTCGAGTTCGCCATCGGCGACCACGCCCGCGAGTTCGGTCGCGGCCACCAGGTCGCGGGCGCGCTCCAGGTCGACGCGTACGCCGTCCCCCTCGCGCGTGATCTCGGCCCCGAGCGCGACCAGCAGCCACTCCCCGGCGTCGTGGGTCTCCGAGGGCACCGTCCCGAGGTCGATGAACAGGCGGGCGGGCCGGTCGAGGAGCGCGGCGGCGATCGCGCGCCCGTCGGCGGGGACGGCCACGTCACCCGCGGCCAGCACCTGGTGGGCGGCCTCCAGGAAGCCCTCCCCCGCCGCCCCGATGGGCGCGACGGCCAGTTCGGCCAGGGGGTCGGCATCGCGCCACCCCAGGGCGATGGCCTCGCCGGCCTCGAACGACGTGAGGGTGCCCTGCCGGTCGGTGGCGACGAGGATGCGCATGGGGTGAGCCTAGTGGTCCCGTTCTCCGAGCGAGCGGAGCGAGTCGAGGAGCGCAGTACGGTGGGGCCCATGGCTCAGCGCATGTCCCCCCGCCAGCTCGTGCTCGCCGCCGTCGCGGCCCTCATCGGCCTGTACGCGGTGGGCAACGCCTACACGTGGCTCGACGCGATGATCGCCGAGGGCGCCGGGGGCTACATCGTGATGTCGATCCTGGCCGTCATCGGCTCGCTCGCGATGGTCGCCGCCGTGCCGGTCAACTTCCTGTGGCGGCGCCAACCACGGTGGGCGCGGGCGGTCCTGCCGACCGTGGCGGGCGTGGGCGGCGTCTGTGCCGCGGTGTGCCTCTGGTTCGTGGCGATGATCCAGGCGTGCAGCCAGACGTGCGCGCCCGTCGACACCTGGAAAATGCTGCCCGCCCTGCTCGCGTGCGGCGCGCTCGCCGGTCTGGGACCGGCATGGGCCGCCCTCGGGTTCCGAGGGGCGAGCAGGGCGGGAGCGGTGCGGTGGTGGGTCGCCGCGGCGATCCTGGCCACAGCGGGGTTCTGCGTGGCTATGTTCAGCTGGGTCGAGGTCGGGATCTACCCGAACAACTGAGTGCCGGCCTCACGTTCTCCGAGCGAGCGCCAGCGAGACGAGGAGTCAGCCCGGGATCAGACCCTCGTCCGAACCCGAGTCGTCCAGCCACACCCGGATCTCCTCGATCGTCGACTCGGCGTCGGGGACGATCAGGTCGGAGTCGTGGAGGTCGTCGTCGGGCAGCACCTCACCGATCTCGCCGATCTTCGTGATCAAGGTGTTCAGGGCCGCCGTGAGGCGGTCCTGGTCGTTCGAGTCGACCGCGCGCTCGATGGCGTCGTCACACTCGTTCAGCTCGCCCAGGTGGGAGTCGTCGATGCGGTACTGGCCCTCGTTGAGGATGCGCACGATCATCGCTGACCCTCCCCACCCTGCTGCGGTTGCTGCGGGTAGGCGCGGAACTCGGGCCCGTCGCCCTGGCCACCGGGCCCGGCCGGCATCGCGTGACCACCCTGCTGCGGGGCCTGCTGGCCCTGCTGCGGATAGCCCTGCGGGGGCTGCTGCGGGTGGGCCTGCTGGCCCTGCTGCGGGTATGCCTGCTGGCCGTGCTGCTGCGGCGCTCCCTGACCGGGGGCACCGCCCTCCAGTGCCTGACGCTGGCCGGCGGGCCCGGAGCCGATCTGGGCCTTCATGCGGGCCAGCTCGTTCTCGACGTCGGAGCCCGACGACAGCGCCTCGAGCTCGCGGGCGATGTCGTCCTGGCCGCCACCCGTCGAGTCCTCCAGGACGCCCGAGGCGAGCAGCTCGTCCATGGCGCCGGCGCGGGCCTGCATCTGGGCGGTCTTGTCCTCGGCCCGCTGGATCGCGAGGCCGACATCGCCCATCTCCTCACCGATGCCGGAGAACGCCTCGTTGATGCGCGTCTGGGCCTCGGCGGCGGAATAGGTCGCCTTGATGGTCTCCTTGCGGGTGCGGAAGGAGTCGACCTTGGCCTGCAGTCGCTGGGAGGCCTTGACGAGCTTCTCCTCCTCCCCCTGCAGCTGGGCGTGCTGGGTCTGCAGGTCGCCGAGCTGCTGCTGCAGCCCCGACTTGCGGGTCAGGGCCTCGCGTGCAAGGTCTTCGCGACCGACCTCGAGGGCCTTCTGGGCCTGCGTCGACAACTTGTCGAGCTGCTGGTTCAGCTGGGTGGCCTGGAGCTCGACGCGCTTGCGCGAGGTGGCGACATCGGCGACGCCGCGGCGTACCTTCTGCAGCAGCTCGAGCTGGCGCTGGTAGGAGTAGTCAAGGGTCTCTCGGGGGTCCTCGACCCGGTCCAGGGCCTTGTCGGCCTTAGCCCTGAACACGGTCGACATCCGCTGCATGAATCCGCTCATGCGCCCAAGCGTAGGCGTACGAGGCCAACGTGGGACAGGGTCCCCCGCGCGCTGGATTGGAATCCGGGGACGGATGGGGGACAATTCCAAGGTTCTCCCCGACGATCGCGAGGTTTCGCCATGGCTCGACTGTTCCGTCCCTACTCCAAGGACGCGCCGCCCGCCGAGCCGGAAATCATCGATCCGGTGGTGGAGGAGACTCCCTCGAAGGGCCCCCGCAAGAAGGGCGCCCCGACCCCGCGCCGCCGCGACGCCGAGCGCGCGCGCCTGCAGCGCGTGAACCCGCAGCTGACGCCCAAGGAGGCGAAGAAGGCCGCGTCCAAGGCCAACCGCGAGCGCCGCATGGCAGCACTCGAGGCCCGCGACGCGACCCCCGAGAAGCAGCTCATGCGCGACATGGTCGACGCCCGCTGGAACCTCGGCGAGTTCCTCCTGCCCGCGATGATGCTGATGCTCGCCCTGACGTTCCTCCAGACCATGTGGCCGCAGGCCACCTACGTCACGCTCGTGCTGATGTATGGCTTCCTCGCGCTGGTGCTGCTCGACCTCGCTCTCCTGTGGCGCCGCTACAAGCGCCTGCTCGCCGAGCGTCACCCCGGCGCCTCCACCAAGGGCAAGGGCATCATGATGTATGGCTGGAACCGCGCCATCCAGATGCGTCGCCTGCGCCAGCCCGCCCCGCGCATCGAGCGCGGCGCGAAGTTCTGACCCGCCACGTTCTGACAGGGGGCACGAGACGACATGTGGACCTGGGAGCCCGACACGGGAGCCATCGACGCGACGTTCGCCACGCAGGCCGATGCGGAGGCGTGGCTGACCGAGGCCTATGAGGACCTCGCCGACGACGGCGTCACCGAGGTGACGCTGAAGGAGGGCGACCGGGTCGTCTACGGCCCGATGTCGCTGCTGCCGGGCTGATCGCCCTCGAGTTCGGTCAGCCGGGCGCCGTCCCACGCATACACCGCCCGCGACAACCGTCCGCGCGACTCCGCGTACGCGCGTTCGGCGTGGCGGCGCGCCCACATGGGCGCCCGCGGGTCGCCGGTGACCGGGAAGACCCACACCTCGCGCGAGCTGGGCGCGACGACCAAGTGACGCGCGCTCGGGTCGGCGCCGACCTCCCGCAGCAGCGCCCCGACATCCAACAGCCGTGACGCGGTGTAGATGTCGCCCGTCACGCGCCACCCCGGAAGCCACTGCCCCGCCGAGGCCGCCTCGATGCGGACGGGCTCGGCGAGCGTCGGTCCCATCGCGGCGACGCAGACGGGCTCGAGGCCTCCGCGCGCCTCGACCTGGGCGGCCCCGAGCCGTGTGGCGGTGTCGGGTTCGTCGAGCACCGGATAGACGATCAGCCCTGCCGGGCCGGGCAGCGTGTAGGCCGGGTCGAGCTCGTCGGGGTGGGTCACGCGCAGGCGCACGTGGCCCGTGCCCCCGTCGGCCCGCAGGTGTCGCTCGCGGTCATCGAGCGCCTGCACCACGCGCTCGGCCGCCTCGTCGGGACGCGCACCCGACGCCCGTTCGCGCCCGTACGCGTACGCCAGGTCCTCGACGCGCTGGGCCACGCCCGAATCGAGGACGAGCAGCCCGTCGCGGACCTCGTGGGCCCGCCCGCGCGCGCTGAGCCGCTCGCCAACCGCGGTGACGGGGTCGTCGTTCGGCCCCTCACCGCGGGGCGCAGCCGGTCCGGGCGGGCGCGTGGTCACGGCTACCTCAGGACTCGCGGACGCCCGGCGTGACGAACGGGGGCTTGACGACCTCGAAGTCCTCGGTGCGGTTGCGGACCTGGACCTTCACGGTGTCGCCCTCGGCAACCGCGGCGTCGACGAGCGCGAGCGCGATGCCGGTCTTGAGGGTCGGCGAGAACGTGCCGGACGTGACCTCACCGATGGTGGCGCCCTCGCCGTCGACCAGGGTCATGTGGGCGCGCGGGATGCCGCGCCCCAACGCCTTCAGCCCGCGCAGCAGCCGCTTCGGCTTGGCCTCCTTCTCGGCGCGCAGGGCCTCGTGGCCGTCGAACGACTCCTTCTTCCAGCCCACGGCCCAGCCGAGGCGCGCCTGGACCGGCGTGATCGACGGCGAGATGTCCTGGCCGTGCAGCGGATAGCCCATTTCGGTACGCAGCGTGTCGCGCGCGCCCAGACCCGCCGGGCGGATGCCGTGGGACTCGCCCGCGGCCATCACCGCGCCCCAGACGCCGACCGCGTCGGCCCACGGGACGACGAGCTCATAGCCGCGCTCCCCCGTATAGCCCGTGCGGCACACGGTCAGGCGTACGCCGTCGAGGTCGGCCACGTCGAACGACATGTAGTCGTGGCCGGTCGGCAGGCCCATCGCCTCCAGCACCTCGTCGGACTTCGGGCCCTGCACCGCGATCACGGCGAAGTCGTCGTGCTCGTTGGTGAGCTCGAGGCCGTCGGGCAGCCCACGGCGCAGCGTCTCTACGACCGTGGTCGTGTTGGCCGCGTTCGGGATCAGGAAGACCTCGTCGTCGGAGAAGCGGTAGGCGATCAGGTCGTCGATCACGCCGCCGTCGTCCTGGCACAGCAGCGTGTATTGGGCCGCGCCGTCGCCGATCTTGTTCAGGTCGTTCGTCAGCCGGGAGTTCAGGAACTCGACAGCGCCGGCGCCCTTCACCCGCGCCTTGCCGAGGTGGGAGACGTCGAAGATGCCGACCGCGTCACGCACGCCGTGGTGTTCGGCGAGGACGCCGCCCCCCGCGTACTCCAGCGGCATCGACCAGCCGCCGAACTCGGCGAACTTGGCGCCGGCCTCGACATGGCACTGGTGCAGGGGTGACTGCTTCAGCTCCGACATCTGTGACTTCCTTGTCTGTGTCTCCCCGGATCGTGCTCCGGAGGTGGTGGTTCGCGTGTCTCGTGGACCCAGCGAAACCTATCGCAGGCCCCCGACAACCCGACGGGTAGCCTGACCGGCACACAGTCTCGTCGGGCGTCCCGCCCGGCAGTTCCCGAGAACGAAGGAAGTGCTCGTGCCCACACCCCTGCTGCCCAAGGTCACCGTCGCGAAGTCCGCGCCCGCAGACACCGACGTGCTGGTCGTCGCCGGCCACGGCGAGACCCCTGCGCTGGTCACCTCCGATCGCGGCCTCGACAAGGCGTACGCGAAGCGCTTCGGCGCCGGCGTGCTCGACCTCGCCGGCCGCATGGGCTTCTCGGCCAAGGTCGGCAAGGCTGTCGCCGTCCCCGGGCTCGGCGACGGCCGCCTGGTCGTCGTCGGCGTCGGCACCGCCGAGCAGGCCACGCTCGAGGAGGCGCGCCGGGCCGCCGGGGCGGCCGTCCGCGCCGCGGCCGGTCTCGGCACCGGCCTCAAGGTCGCCGTCGATATGGACGCGACCGAGCCCGAGATCCTCCGCGCGGTCACCGAGGGCGCGGTGCTGGGTGCCTACGCGTACGCCGGCGTCCGCTCCGGTGACGCGGCCGAGACCAAGATCGCCGAGCTCGTGATCGTGTCGCCGAAGGCCGACAAGGAGACCGTCGTCGAGGCCGAGGCCATCGCGACCGCCGTCGTCGCGGCCCGCGAGTGGGTCAACATCCCCCCGAACCTGCTGTTCCCCGAGTCGTTCGCCGAGGCGGCCCGCGCCCACTGCAAGGGCTCGAAGGTCGCCGTCGACGTGCTCGACGACAAGGCGCTGGCAGCGGGCGGCTACGGCGGCCTGCTGGCAGTCGGCGGCGGCTCGTCGCGCAAGCCACGCCTCACGCGCCTGTCGTACGCCCCGCGCGGCGCGAAGGCCCACCTCGTGCTCGTGGGCAAGGGCATCACGTTCGACTCGGGCGGCCTCGACATCAAGCCCGCGGCGTCCATGGACACCATGAAGTGCGACATGGGCGGCGCCGCGGCGGTCATCGCGGCCACCCGCGCGATCGCCGACCTCAGCCTCAAGGTCAAGGTCACGGCGTACGCATGCATGGCCGAGAACATGCCGAGCGGGGAGGCGTACCGCCCGTCGGACGTCCTCACCATGTATGGCGGCACGACCGTCGAGAACTACAACACCGACGCCGAGGGCCGCCTGGTCATGGCCGACGGACTCGCCCGCGCCAACGAGGACGACCCCGACCTGGTCGTCGACGTCGCCACGCTCACCGGCGCCTGCATGGTCGCGCTCGGCGGCCACACCTTCGGCGTCTTCTCCGACGACGACCTCGTCGCGGCGACCGTGCTCGACGCGGCCGAGGCGGCCGGCGAGGACGCGTGGCACCTGCCGATCCCCGCGTGGGTCAGCGAGACGCTCGAGTCGAAGGTCGCCGACGTGAAGTCGGGCGGCGAGCGCATGGGCGGCGCGTCGGTCGCGGCGGGATTCCTGCGGAAGTTCGTCGACGAGGACACCGACTGGGCCCACCTCGACATCGCGGGTCCGGCGTTCAACGAGAAGGGTGCCCACGGTTATACGTCGGCGGGGGGAACTGGTGTGGGGGTACGCACCCTCGTGGAACTGGCGCGGTCGATGCAGGGCTGATCTCTGCCTGATCTGGGTGTGTGTGGTGGGGTGCGGCGTCCGGCTTCGCGAGCTTCGGCTTGCGGCTGGACGCCGAGCCGAACGTTCTTGGGTCTCGATTGTCGGCGGCGTCTTTACGCCGCTTCACCGAACTCGCGTCCGTCCGACACCCCACCCGCGGCGCTCCACGGCCTCCGCACCCTTGTCGATCGCGGGGCGGGCGGGGGTCTCTCACGCTGGCTGAGTGAGCGCAGGCCCCACGCTGGCTGAGCGAGCGCCAGCGAGTCGAAGCCACCCGCGCCCCCGCTGGCTGAGCGAGCGCAGGCCTCACGCTGGCTGAGCGAGCGCCAGCGAGTCGAAGCCACCCGCGCCCCCGCTGGCTGAGCGAGCGCAGGCCCCACGCTGGCTGAGCGAGCGCCAGCGAGTCGAAGCCACCCGCGCCCCCGCTGGCTGAGCGAGCACCAGGCCCCCCGCTGGCTGATCGAGCGCCAGGCCCCACGCTGGCTGAGCGAGCGCAGGCCCCACGCTGGCTGAGCGAGCGCCAGCGAGTCGAAGCCACCCGCCCCCCGCTGGCTGAGCGAGCGCCAGGCCCCACGCTGGCTGAGCGAGCGCCAGCGAGTCGAAGCCACCCGCGCCCCGCTCAGTCCACCAGCCTCTGGAACATCACGTGGTCCTGCCATTCGCCCGCGATCTCCAGGTAGCCCGGCGCCGGGCCGATCTCGGTGAAGCCGTTGCGGCGCAGCACCGTCTGGGAGCCCGTGTTGTGGACCAGCGTGCTGGCCTCCACGCGGTGGAGCGCCAGGTCGGTGAACGCGGCCGTGACCAGTTCGGCGACCGCCTCGGTCGCGAAGCCGCGGCCGTTGGCGTCCTCTGCGACCCAATAGCCGAGGTGGCACGAGCGGAACGCGCCCCGGATGACGTTGTTGAGGGTGATGCGGCCCGCGATGGAGCCCGCGTCGTCGACGATCACGCGCGGCAGCGCGAGGCCCATGCGCTCGAGGCCGAGCAGTCCCTCGATGGCCGCGGCCTGGCCTTCCTGGGTGAACCACGAGTCCGGGCGGACCGGCTCCCACGGGGCCAGGAAGTCGCGGTTCGCGGCCGACACCGCGGCGAGCTCGGCGGCGTCGGCCACCGTGACCGCCCGCGTACGCATCAGCTGGCCTCGTCGCGCCGTTTCTGGCGCGCGTTGTAGTCCCGCATGCGCTGCGGATAGGAGACCAGGCCCGCGTCGTGGGCCAGGATCTTCAGCTTCGCCGCCAGCTTGCGGCCCGCGTCCGCCGACGCGACCGTGCGCCGCGTCGACTCGCCGTCCCACGCGACCAGCAGCACCGATGCCCCCGAGATGGCGGTCGGCGGTTCGATCCACGCCTCCACGCCCTCCCGGTCGCGGGCCCACGCGGTCAGGTGCGACTCCCCCGCGTCGGCGACCGCCGCCTTCTCGCGCGCACGCTCCCGGCTGACTCTCGGCTTCCTGCTGAACCACCCCACGCGGCAATCATGGCAGGCGGTCACAACGTGGCGAGCATCCCCTTCATCGTCGTGATCTCGGCCTGCTGGGTGCGGATGATGTCGTCGGCCATCTTCTTCACGTCCGCCGAACGGCCCTTCTGCTGCACCTCTTTCGCCATCGTCACGGCGCCCTCGTGGTGCTTGATCATGCCGCTCACATACTGCTTCTGCGCCGCGGCGGTGTCGGCGGACCGCAGCGCAGCGAGCTCGGCGGGGGTCAACATGCCATCCATGCCGCCGTGGCCGGCGTGGTCACCGTGCGACGACGCGCCCCAGGTCTTCAGCCAGCCGGTCATCGTGTCGATCTCGGGTTGCTGGGCGCCCTTGATCTGGCGGGCCAGCTGGGCCAGGTCGTCGCGTACGCCCGGCTTCGCCAGCAGGATGTCGCTCATCTCCACCGCCTGTTGGTGGTGGGGGATCATCATCTGCGCGAACATCACGTCCGCGTCGTTGTGATCGGCCGCCGCCGCGGTCGCCGGCCCGGCCGGGGCTGCCCCGCCATGGCCCTCGTGGCCGCTGCAGCCCGCCGCCGCCAGCAGCAGCGGGATGGACGCCGCGGCCAGAATCCTGCGTACTCCCCGGCTTCGCATGCTCATCTTCATGGCGTCCACCCTACAACCTGCACACGGGCGGTCGGGGAACCTGCAACCATGCAGCCATGACTTCCACCTACGACGTTGTAGTGCTGGGCGCCGGCAGCGGCGGCTATGCGACCGCCCTGCGGGCCGCCCAGCTGGGACTCACGGTTGCGCTTGTCGAGAAGGACAAGGTGGGCGGCACATGCCTGCACCGTGGATGCATCCCGACCAAGGCCTGGCTGCACGCGGCCGAGATCGCCGACCAGACGCGTGAGAGCGCCCAGTTCGGCATCCACGCGACGCTCGACCGCATCGACCCCGGCGGCGTGCGCGCGTACGCCGACGGCGTCGTCGACCGACTCCACAAGGGCCTCACGGGGCTGGTGGGCCAGCCCGCGATCGAGACCATCGCCGGAGAGGGCACCCTGACCCCCGACGGCGTACGCGTGGGCGACCGCACGCTCACGGGCCGCTACACGGTGCTGGCGTCGGGATCGTTCTCGCGCACACTCGGCCTGCCGGTCGACGGCGAGCGCATCATCACCAGCGACCACGCCCTGGGGCTCGACCAGCTGCCGGCCTCCGCGATCGTGCTGGGCGGCGGCGTGATCGGCGTCGAGTTCGCGTCGGCGTGGCGCTCGCTCGGCGTCGAGGTCACCGTGGTCGAGGCCTTCGACCGCCTCGTCCCCGCCGAGGACGTGGAGGTGTCCAAGACCCTGGCCCGCGCGTTCCGCAAGCGCGGCATCAAGGCCGTCACCGGCACCCCGATGAAGTCCGCCGAGGTCATGGACGGCGGCGTACGCCTGACCCTCGAGGACGGCAGGACCCACGAGGCCGAACTGCTGCTCGTGGCCGTGGGGCGCGGGCCGGCGACCGACGGGCTGGGCTATGAGGAGTCGGGCGTCGCGCTCGACCGCGGCTTCGTCACGGTCGACGACCGGCTGCGCACGTCGCGGGAGAACACGTACGCGGTGGGCGACATCGTCCGCGGCCTGCAGCTGGCCCATCGCGGCTTCGCCCACGGCCTCTTCGTCGCCGAGGACATCGCCCATCGCGAGGGCAAGCTCCACGAGGCGCCCACCCTGGTGGCCGACGTCGAGATCCCGAAGGTGACCTATTGCGATCCCGAGATCGCCTCGGTGGGCCACTCGGAGGAGTCGGCGAAGGAGGCGTACGGCGACGTGGAGGCCTACTCCTACAAACTCGGCGGCAACGGGCGGTCGCAGATCCTCAAGACCGCGGGCTTCATCAAGGTGATCCGCCGCAAGGGAGGGCCCGTGGTCGGCATCACCATGATCGGCGCCCGCGTCGGCGAACTCGTGGGCGAGGCCCAGGTGATCACGAGCTGGGAGGCGTACCCCGAGGAGGTCGCCGCGCTCGTCCACGCCCACCCGACCCAGAACGAGGCGCTCGGCGAGGCCCACCTGGCCCTGGCGGGCAAGCCTCTGCACGCCCACAACTGAGCTGGATGCCCAGAACTGACCAAGGACTCACCCGAACCGCCCCTGCTGACGCGACGTCGGCAGCGGCGATAGGGTGATCTCCAAGCATCATTGACGACCCGAGGAGCCTCGAACCCATCATGTCGACTTCTGTAACTCTCCCCGCACTGGGCGAAAGCGTCACCGAAGGAACCGTTTCCCGCTGGCTGAAGCAGGTGGGTGACACCGTCGAGGTCGACGAGGCGCTCGTCGAGATCTCCACCGACAAGGTCGACACCGAGGTTCCGTCCCCGGTCGCCGGCACGATCCTGGAGATCAAGGCCGAGGAGGACGAGACCGTCGAGGTCGGCGCCGTGCTCGTCATCATCGGCGACGAGGGCGAATCGGCCGACAGCGGTTCCGGCGACGACTCGGCGAAGGACGACTCGGCCGACGAGTCGCAGCCCGAGGCCGCCGAGTCCTCCGACGACGCCCAGGAGGAGCGCAAGCCCTCCGGCGAGCGCAACGAGTCGCTGGACGCCGAGGCACGCAAGGAGGCCGAGGCCGAGGGCCAGGCCGACGCCGCGGAGCAGCCGAAGCCCAAGGCCGACACGAAGAAGTCGTCGGGCTCCGGCACCGAGGTGACCCTGCCCGCGCTGGGCGAGTCGGTCACCGAGGGCACCGTCTCGCGCTGGCTGAAGCAGATCGGCGACACCGTCGAGGTCGACGAGCCGATCGTCGAGATCTCGACCGACAAGGTCGACACCGAGGTTCCCTCCCCCGTGGCCGGCACCATCACCGACATCCGCGTGAACGAGGACGACACCGTCGAGGTCGGCGGCGTGCTCTGCGTGGTCGGCGACGCCGATGCCGCCGGCGGCGACGACGAGGGCGATGACGAGCCCGAGCCGCAGCGCGCGGCCCAGGACGAGGCCCCCGAGCCCGACAAGGCCGCCAAGGACGAGACCAAGCAGGGCTCGGACGCCGGTTCGGTCGAGTCGGTCGAGTCGCAGGCCGAGGCCGGCGACGAGGGCGGCCAGGCGCCGATCCCCGCGCCGGCGGGCGACGAGGCCCCGAAGCAGGAGAAGCCCAAGGAGGCCCCGAAGCAGGAGGCCCCGAAGCAGGAGAAGCCCAAGCCCGCCGCTCCGCGCGCCTCGGGTGACGACGAGGCCGCGTACGTGACCCCGCTGGTCCGCAAGCTCGCCGCCGAGCACGGCGTCGACCTCGCCGACCTCAAGGGCACCGGCGTGGGTGGACGCATCCGCAAGCAGGACGTGCTCGCTGCCGCCGAGGAGGCCAAGAAGGCCGCCGCAGCCCCGGCTCCGGCCGCCGAGGAAAAGCCCGCTGCGGCTGCATCCGCGGCGCCGTCGGCCGACGCGCAGGCCAAGCGCGGCACGACCGAGAAGCTGTCCCGCATGCGCATGACCATCGCCAAGCGCATGGTCGAGTCGCTGCAGGTCTCGGCCCAGCTGACGGCGACCGTCGAGGTCGACGTGACGCTGATCAGCCGCCTGCGCGCGCAGGTGAAGGACGACTTCAAGCAGCGCAACGGCGCCTCGCTGTCCTACCTGCCGTTCATCACGAAGGCGGCCGTCGAGGCGCTTCGCCAGCACCCGAAGGTCAACGCGACCATCGACACCGAGGCCGGCACGGTGACCTACAGCGATGCCGAGCACATCGGCATGGCGGTCGACACCGAGCGCGGCCTGATGGTGCCGGTCATCAAGGACGCGGGTGACCTGAACATCGGCGGCATCGCGAAGAAGATCGCCGACCTGGCCTCGCGGACGCGTTCGGGCAAGGTGACGCCCGACGACCTCATGGGCGGCACGTTCACGATCACGAACTACGGGTCGGCCGGCACCCTGTTCGACACGCCGATCATCAACCAGCCGCAGGTCGCGATCCTCGGCACGGGCGCGCTGGTGAAGCGTCCGATGGTGATGACCGACACGAACCTGGGCGAGACCATCGCGGTGCGCGACATGATGTATCTCTCGCTCACCTACGACCACCGCCTGGTCGACGGCGCCGACGCGGCCCGCTTCCTGACGGCGATCAAGGAGCGTCTGGAGGAGGGCGACTTCGGCTCGGAGTTCGGCCTCTGATCAGCCCGTGAGCCTCACGAGGGCCGGCACCCGCTCGGGTGCCGGCCCTCGTGTTTTCCGGGATGCCGATCCTTGGTCGTGTATGCCCGATGATCCTCATGTGCTCGACTCGCACGCGCCGAGCACATGAGGATCATCGGGCGAGTTCACCCAGCGATCCGCACCGTCGGCCAGACGGCACCAGACGGCCTTCGCGCGTATAGTCGCACCCATGCTCGAATTCCGCCACCTCGGCTCCGTCGACTACCTCGCCGCGTGGGATCTGCAGCGCGAGGTCCACGCCCGCGTCGTCGCGGGCGAGCCGGGCCAGGTGCTGTTCCTCGAGCACCCGCCGGTCTACACCGCGGGCCGGCGTACGCAGGACCACGAGCGCCCGATCGACGGCACGCCGGTGGTCGACGTCGACCGCGGCGGCAAGATCACGTGGCACGGCCCGGGCCAGCTCGTGGCCTACCCGATCGTCACGCTGCCGGAAGGCATCGGCGTCGTCGACTACGTGCGCCGCCTCGAGGAGGCCATGATCCGCATGCTTGCGGGCTTCGGCCTCACCACGGGGCGCGTGGCAGGCCGCTCCGGCGTCTGGCTCTCCCCCGACCCCGAGCGCGGCCTGCCCGAGCGCAAGATCGCCCAGATCGGCATCCGGGTGAGCCACAGCACGACCATGCACGGCCTCGCGATCAACGTCGCGCCCGACATGGGTGACTTCGGCAAGATCGTCCCCTGCGGCATCGCCGACGCGGGCGTCACCTCGATGGCGGCCGAGATCGACGACGCCTGCCCGAGCGTCGACGAGGTCGCCGACGCGCTCCAGCCGCGGCTGATCGAGATGCTGGGCTGGGAGGCGTACGTGCCGTCACCCGACCTCCAGCACGATGAAGCACCCAGCGAGGGTGTGACCTACGGCCTGACGATCTGATCGTTTCTCGGTCTCAGGTCCCCTGCCGCCCGACCCACTCTGGTGCGAGGCTGGCGCCATGACGACCTGGGCCATCGAGGCCACCGGACTCCGGAAGGCCTATCGGCAGCGCATGGCCCTGAACGGGCTCGACCTCCACGTGCCCGCGACCGGCGTGCACGGCCTCATCGGCCCCAACGCCTCGGGCAATACCACCACGATCCGCGCACTCCTCGGGCTGACGCGGCTGCAGGAGGGCACGCTCCACCTCCTCGGCGAGGTGATGCCCCAGGGCCGCGCGGCCGCACTGCAACGCATCGGCGCCATCGTCGAACGGCCCCGTTTCACCGGCAGCTTCAGCGGGCGCAAGAACCTGCGCCTGTTGGCCGACGCCGCCGGCCTGCCGCGCGTGCGCGTCGACGAGGCCCTCGAGGCGGTGGGGCTGCGCGGCCGCGAGGACGAGCGCTATTCGACCTATTCCCTGGGCCTTCAGCAGCGCATCGCGGTCGCCGCCTGCCTGCTCAAGCGCCCCGAGCTGGTCATCTTCGACGAGCCCACCAACGGCCTCGACCCCCAGGGCATGCACGAGGTGCGCACGCTCATGCGTACGCTCGCCGATTCCGGACGGGCCGTGCTCGTCTCGAGCCATCACCTGGCCGAGATCGCCCAGGTCGCCGACACCGTCACCGTCATCGCCCAGGGCAGGACGCTCGCCGAGGGCGACGTCGCGAGCCTCACGGCGAACACCCAGGTCCCGACCCATCTCCTGCGCATCGACGAGCCCGACCGCGCGGCCCAGGTGCTCACCGGCCACGGCTGGACCGTACGCCCGGGCCAGGGCTGCCTGGAGGTGACCGGCACACCGCCGCCGTCGGAGATCGCGCGCCAACTCGCGCAGGAGGGCCTCTGGCTCACGGGGTTGGAGACCGCAGCACCCGACCTCGAACAGGCGTACTTCGCCCTCACCGACCACCGATTGGCGGGCCCCCGATGAGACTGTTCCTCGCCGAACTCGAGAAGTTCGTGACCCGGCGTACGACGTGGATCACGACGCTGCTGTTCTCCGTCTGGCTCTTCGGCTCGCTCACCTTCGCCCTGTACGTCCTGCGCAGCATCGCCAGCACTGTCGAAGCCGAGTCGCTGGCTGTGGCCAACCTCCCCTATTTCGCCATCTGGGCCTACTTCGTCGCTGCGGCCGCGATCGGCGCGGAGGCCTCCTCGGGCACTCTCGGCACGCTTCTCACCTTCGAGCCCCTACGCGGAGGTGTCCTGGCGGCCAAACTGCTCGCGGTGCTGCTCCCGACGATGGCCCTGTCAGGTGTGGTGATGTTCATGGTTGTGGTGATCGGTCGGGCGTTGTCACTCGGTGCCCTCGACGGGCTGGTCCGGTCGGTCCTCGTGGTGGGTCTCGCTGCGGTGCTGGGGTTCACTGTGGCACTGATCGGGCGCAGCATCCTGAGCGCGCTCGGGGGACTCCTCCTGTGGGGGGTGGCCATCCTGCTGCAGTTCGTGCTGTATGCGATCCGTTCCTCCGACGGAAGCCGCGCGACCTGGATCGGGCTCGAGACCCTGCTGCTGGGCTTCATCGGGGACGACTACTTCGGCGCCTCGAGCATCCCCTCACGTCCTGTCGCGGCACTCTGCCTCGCCCTCATCACCGTCGCGGCGATCGCCGCGTGTTGGCTCGACCTGCGCCGCCGCGACGTCCGCTGAGGGCGTACGCCGCCGCATTCGTCGCACGGTGTCGGAGGCGTACGATGTCCCGGTGACTATTACCCCCGAAGGCCGCAAGCTGCTCCGACTCGAGGTGCGCAACGCGCAGACCCCGATCGAGAAGAAGCCCAAGTGGATCAAGACCACGGCGAAGATGGGGCCGGAATATCGCGACCTGCAACAGCTGGTGAAGGACGAGGACCTCCACACCGTGTGCCAGGAGGCGGGCTGCCCCAACATCTTCGAGTGCTGGGAGGACCGCGAGGCGACGTTCCTCATCGGCGGCGACTCCTGTACGCGCCGCTGCGACTTCTGCCAGATCGAGTCGAAGAAGCCGGAGGCCTACGACACGGCCGAGCCGATGCGCGTGGCCGAGTCGGTCCAGAAGATGGGCCTGAAGTACGCGACCATCACCGGCGTCTGCCGCGACGACCAGCCCGACCTCGGCGCGTGGCTGTACGCGGAGACGATCCGCAAGGTGCACGAGCTGAACCCGGGCGTGGGCGTCGAGATGCTCGCCCCCGACTTCAACGCGCGCCCGGAACTGCTCGGGCAGCTGTTCGAGGCGAAGCCGGAGGTGTTCGGCCACAACGTCGAGACCGTGCCGCGCATCTTCAAGCGCATCCGCCCGGGCTTCCGCTACGAGCGCTCGCTCGACGTCCTGACGCAGGCGCGCGACGCCGGACTCGTCACCAAGTCGAACCTGATCCTCGGCATGGGCGAGACCCGCGAGGAGATCTCCCAGGCCCTCCGTGACCTCCACGGGGCGGGCGCCGAGATCATCACGATCACGCAATACCTGCGGCCGACGCCGAACCACCACCCCATCGACCGGTGGGTCACCCCCGACGAGTTCACCGAGCTCGGCGAGGAGGCGAAGCAGATCGGCTATGTGGGCGTCATGAGCGGTCCGCTGGTACGGTCCTCCTACCGCGCAGGCCGCCTCTACCGTCAGGCGATGGAAGCCCGCAACGCCGCAATGACTGACGAGACGATGAAGGAAGCCGTGCATGGCTGAGCAGCTCAGCGCCAAGGAACGACAGGCCCAGGCCAAGGCCGCCGCGAAGGCCGAGAAGCTTCGCCGCAAGAACTCCACCGACCCGGCCGACATGGGCCGCGTACGCCAGATCCGCGAGGCCTATCGCCTGACCCACGAATACGACAAGCCGCTCCCGTGGATCATGGCGGCGTGCTTCTTCGGGCCGATCCTGCTGGTCGCGCTCGTTCTGGCGTTGTGGCAGCCGGGCTGGTTCACCGGCGTCATGGTGGCGATCACCGGCGTGATGCTCGGCCTGCTGCTCGCCCTGTGGGTGCTGACGCTCCGCACGAAGAAGGCGACGTACGCGCGCTACATGGGCCAGGCCGGCTCGGCTGAAGTCGCCCTGCAGATGCTCGGCAACAAGTGGATCCACGACCCCGTCATCGCGATGACGCGCCACAAGGACGTCGTCCACCGCGCGATCGGCCCGGCCGGCATCGTGCTGGTGTCCGAGGGTGACCCCCATCGCGCGAAGCAGCTGCTGCTGCAGGAGAAGGCGAAGCACGAGAAGTTCTCGGGGCTGAACGTGGTCGTCCACACGATCCAGATGGGTGAGGGTTCCGGTCAGGTGCCGCTGTCGAAGCTGACGGAGCACGTCAAGAAGCTGCCGAAGGCGCTCGAGGCGTTCCAGATCACCGAGGTGAAGTCGCGCCTGCGCGCCGTCGACGCGGTGCGCCCGAAGGCGCCGATCCCGCGCGGGCCGGTGCCGACGAGCATGAAGGGTTCCCGCAAGGGGATGCGCGGTCGCTGACCTGTGTCGACTCCTGCAGCGAACCTCATCAACGCCGAGCGCGTCACCAAGCAGTACGCCACCCGCACCATCCTCGACGGCGTCACGCTCGGCCTCGGGCGCGGCGACGTCATCGGCGTCGTCGGCCGCAACGGCGACGGAAAGTCCACCCTGCTGGGCATTCTCACCGACCGCGTCCAGCCCGACTCCGGCCGCGTCACCCGCACCGGCGCCGTCTCGATCGGCTCACTGGACCAGGTGGATGCGTACGCCCCCACCGACACCGTGCGCGACATCATCGTCCGCGGAGAGCCCGATCACGTGTGGGCGTCGGACTCCTATCGTCGCGGCGTCGTCGAGCACCTCCTCGCCGACATCGACCTCGACGCCCCCGTCGGGCGACTGTCGGGCGGCGAGCGGCGGCGTACGGCGTTGGTCGCGATCATGCTCGGCGAGCACGACCTATTGGTGCTCGACGAGCCCACCAACCACCTCGACGTCGAGGCCGTCGCCTGGCTGGCGGAACACCTGAACACGTTGCAGGCAAGGAATGTCGCGATGCTGGTCGTGTCGCACGACCGCTGGTTCCTCGACGCGATCTGCACGCGCGTGTGGGAGGTCCACGACGGTGTGGTGGACCCCTATGACGGCGGGTACGCGGCGTACGTCCTCGCGCGGGCCGAGCGCTCGCGCCAGGCCGCGGCCAACGAGGCGCGCCGCCAGAACCTTGTGCGCAAGGAATTGGCGTGGCTGCGCCGCGGCGCCCCGGCCCGCACGTCGAAGCCGAAGTTCCGCATCGACGCCGCGAACCAGTTGATCGAGGACGTCCCTCCCCCGCGCGATCGCCTTGCCCTGCAGCAGTTCTCGGTGACGCGGCTCGGCAAGGACGTGTTCGACCTGACGGACATGTCATATGAGTTGCCGTCGCGCGACACCGAGTCGAGGAGCCTCTTCCGCCACCTCGACTGGTCGATCGGGCCCGGCGACCGCTTGGGGCTGGTCGGCGTCAACGGCGCCGGGAAGTCCACCCTGCTTCGACTTCTCGACGGCACGCTCACCCCCACGTCGGGCCGCGTCAAGCAGGGCAAGACGCTGCGCATCGGCCACCTCACCCAGGCCGTCCGCGAGCTCGACGACGGCGAGCGCGTGCTCGACAACGTCAACCGGCTCAAGCAGGAGACGAAGCTGGCCACGGGCCGCGAGGCCACCGCCAGCCAGCTGCTCGAGGAGTTCGGGTTCACCGGCGACAAACTCGTCACGCGCATCGGTGAGCTCTCCGGCGGCGAGCGCAGACGCCTGCAGTTCCTGCGCCTGTTGATGGCCGAGCCCAACGTGCTGCTGCTCGACGAGCCGACCAACGACCTCGACATCGACACGTTGACGATCATCGAGGACTACCTCGACGGCTGGCCCGGCACGCTCATCGTGGTGTCGCACGACCGCTATTTCCTCGAGCGGGTGTGCGACGTGACATACGCGCTGATGGGCGACGGCACGTGCGTGCTGCTGCCGGGCGGAGTGGACCAATACCTCGAGCACCGACGCACCAGGAACAGGGGGGAGGCGAAGTCCAGCGCCTCCGGCGATCGCGGTGGTCCCTCGGGCGAGACGCAGAGCACCCCCGCTGCCGGCGCCTCCCCCGCCGAGGTCCGCCAGGCCAAGAAGGACATGGCGCGCGCCGAGCAACAGATGCAGAAGCTGACCGCCCGCATCGAGAAGCTGCACGCCGAGATGGCCGACGCCGCCGCCGACTACGTGAAACTCGGCGAGTTGCAGGCCAAGGTCACGGAGCTGACCGACGAACACGACGAACTCGAGCTCCAGTGGCTCGAGGCCGCCGAGATCGCAGGCTGAGGGCGACCAGCGCCGAGAGCGTGCCGCCGATGATGAGGATCTCCAGGGGGCGGCCCAGCGCGACCGCTGCGGTGGTCCCGTCGCGCAGTTCGAGTTCGGCGATCATCAACCCGGGCTGCCCCGGAGGCAGTGCGGCGATCTGGGCGCCGTCGGAAGCGAAGATCTGACTGGTGCCGGTCGTGGAGAGGTTGACCACGCCGCGACCGGTCTCGATCGCGCGCATCCGGGCGAAGGCCAGCTGTTGCAGGTTCTCGTCGGTGCCGCGGAAGTCGGCGTTGTTGGTCTGGAACATCAACACCTGGGCGCCGTGAGCCCCTTCCCGGATGACGTCGTCGAAGACCACGTCGAAGCAGATGGCGAGGCCCACGCCCACCGGTCCCACCCGCACGACAGGCTCGTCGATGCCGGCGGCGTACTCCCGTTGGAGGAGGTCGACCAGACTCGGCGCGAGCGCACCGAAGACCCGGCGGTCGGGAACATATTCCCCGAAGGGCACGGGGTGGCGCTTCGCATGCGTCGCCACCGGGCCGCTCGGCGTCCACAGGAAGGACGTGTTGCGGGACACGCCGCCGTCGGCCGCCGCCGCGTTCATCAGGATCGGCGCACCGAAGCGGGCGGCGGCCTCGTTGAGGGCCTTGGCGGTGGCGGGATCGGCCAGCGGGTCGCTGTCCACCCCGCCCTCGGGCCACAGGACGACATCGACACTGCCGGCCGTCAGTGACGAGGATGCCGCGAGTTGGGAGGCCAACACCGCGTGCGGGCTGCGCTGGTCCGCGTACGCCGCGGGTCCGTCGCCCTGCACCGCTGCGACGCGGAGGGTGCCCGCAGGGGTGGTGGGGAACTGGGGCGCCAGGAGCAGCCCTGCCGCCAGCCCGATCGAGGGGAGGACCGCCGCCCAACGCGCGAGGCCCGCCCTTCGGCCCCCGCCAACCCGCGGCGTACGCATGGTCCACCGAAGCGCCTCGATCACGGCGGCGCAGAGGACCACCATCAGGAATCCCAGCCCGGACACGCCGACCCACGAGGCGACCGGCGCGATGGGGCTCCCGGATTGGCTCATCCCGACACGTCCCCAGGGGAATCCGCCATAGGGCCAGGACCCCACGATCAGCTCCCGGGTGGTCCAGGCCCCGGCCACCAGCACGGGCAGGACCACCAGCCGCACGGGCCAGCTGCCACGTCTGCGCCCCAGCCATCGGTACGCGAGGGCGATCGGGGGCGTGAGCGCGCCCATGAGGAGGGTCTCCGCGGTCGCCAGCGCCACCCAGGGAACCTGACGCAGCGGATGATCACCGAGGAATCCCGCGACCCAGGACACGTGGGGGAACCAGAAGGACGCGCCGAAGGCGAAACCCACCAACACCGCCCCCCAGACCGCTCGGCCGATAAGGCAGACCAGCGACAGCCCCACGGCCACGAAGGCGAGCGGCCACCAACCGATCGAGGGAAACGCCGCACCCATGGCGAGACCCGCCACCACTGCGGTCGGAACCGCCGCCCGCAGCGACAGAACGGGTTGATCGCGGGTCACCCCGGGTTCACGCACTTGGCCGCCACCATCTCGTGGAGCGGCACGACCTTCAGCTGGCCGACCATCACCTTCTCGGGGATCACGGCGTCGCTCACCGGCAGGTCGCCGACGAGGAAGGCCGTCGCCGACGACGGATAGGTGCGCCGGATCAGCCAGTCGCGTCGTGCCCCCGCGTTGTACGCGACCAGCGGCCCCGTCGGCAGCGGCCGGTTGGTCTTCACCTCGAAGTCGCGGGCCGGCTGACCGATCGTCACCATCGTCAGCGGGTCGCTGGACGGCCCTGTGGTCCGATAGAGCTCCTCGCCCAGCTGGGCCTCGGCGTACCCCGAGATCCGCAGGTCCTCGTGCCGGTTGCCGATGCACCAGGCAGTGACGACCACCACCGTCCCGTCCGTACGCCGGGCCACGCCGACGACCGAGCGTCCGTATTCGGGGCCGGCCTGGAGCATGGCGGGTATCAGTAGGGCCAGCGTGACGGCCAGCCCGAGCAGCAGGATCCTCTTCACCGCGTCCATGGCAGTGTCACCGTATCGACGCCGGGTTCACCGGCGGTTGACGACGACCGTCCCGTTGACGAGGTCGTGGAGCCCGCGGCGGTGCATGCCGATCACCAGGGCCGGCAGCGCGAGGCAGACCATGGCCTGGCGGAAGGCCGCCCGCAGGAACCCGAGGGGTTCGCGGTCGAGCCGAACGACGGCGACGCGGGCCAGCAGCTGCCCGAACGACCCGCCGGCTACCGCCGACATCACGGTCGATTCGAGCCAGAACACCGCCAGGATCATGAACGAGCGCCAGTCGTTGCCCCGGATCACACCGGTGCCGAAGACGGCGGTGGCGATCACCATACAGACCGCCCAGTCGACCACGATCGCCGCGATGCGTGCTCGCCACGACGCCAGGGACCCCTGTCCGGTCTCCGGCAGGCCGAGGGTCTCCCCCGGCCAACTCTCCTCGATCTCCGTGGCACTCATCGGAGCGATCCTACGAGAAGCCATGTAACAAGCCCGAAACACGGGCGCAAAGATCCGGAAATCGAGACCCCGTAGGGTCGACGACGTAACCAACCACACATGGAGGAAACATGTTCCAGGGTGCCGAAGACCTGCTGGCCTACCTGAAGGACGAGAACGTCGAGACCGTAGACGTCCGGTTCTGCGACCTGCCCGGCGTGATGCAGCACTTCACCGTGCCGGCCCGCGCGTTCGACGAGTCGGTGTTCGAGGACGGCCTGAGCTTCGACGGCTCCTCGGTGCGTGGCTTCCAGAAGATCCACGAGTCGGACATGGCGCTCCTGCCCGACCCGACCACCGCGTACATCGACCCGTTCCGCAAGTCGAAGACGCTGTGTGTGAACTTCTTCGTCCACGATCCGCTGACGAAGGAGGCCTACAGCCGCGACCCGCGCAACATCGCGCGCAAGGCGGAGGCGTACATGGCGTCGACCGGCATCGGTGACACCGCGTACTTCGCGCCCGAGGCCGAGTTCTACGTCTTCGACGACGTGCGCTTCGAGACCAAGCAGAACGCGGGTTACTACCACATCGACTCGGTCGCCGGCGCCTGGAACACCGGTCGCGAGGAGGAGGGCGGCAACCGCGGCTACAAGGTCAAGTACAAGGGCGGTTATTTCCCCGTCGCCCCGACCGACCACTTCGGTGACCTGCGCGACGACATCGTCCGCCACATGGAGAACCTCGGCCTCTCGGTCGAGCGCGCCCACCACGAGGTCGGCACCGCCGGCCAGGCCGAGATCAACTGGCGCTTCGACACGCTGATGAAGGCCGCCGACGATGTCATGAAGTTCAAGTACATCGTGAAGAACACGGCATGGGCCAACGGCAAGACGGCCACCTTCATGCCGAAGCCGATCTTCGGCGACAACGGCTCCGGCATGCACGTCCACAGCTCCATCTGGAACGAGGGCACGCCGCTGTTCCATGACGAGGGCGGGTACGCGGGACTCTCCGAGATGGCGCGCCACTACATCGGCGGCCTGCTGAAGCACGCGCCGTCGCTGCTGGCGTTCACCAACCCGACGGTGAACTCCTACCACCGCCTGGTCCCGGGCTTCGAGGCTCCGGTCAACCTGGTCTACAGCTCGCGCAACCGCTCGGCCTGCATCCGCATCCCGATCACGGGGTCGAACCCGAAGGCCAAGCGCGTCGAGTTCCGCTGCCCCGACCCGTCGTCGAACCCCTACCTGGCGTTCTCGGCGATGCTGCTCGCCGGCCTGGACGGCATCCAGAACAAGATCGAGCCGCCGGAGCCGATCGACAAGGACCTCTACGAGCTGCCGCCGGCCGAGTACGAGGACATCCGCACCGTGCCGCCGACCCTCGAGGCCGTGCTCGACAACCTCGAGGCCGACCACGAGTTCCTGCTCGCGGGCGACGTGTTCACCTCCGACCTGATCGAGACGTGGGTCGACCTCAAGCGCGAGGACGTGCAGGCCGTACGCATGCGTCCGCACCCGCACGAGTTCGAGATGTACTACGACATGTGATCCGTACGCTCGTTCCCGTGATGGCTGAGCGATCACCGCTCCACGTTGACTGAGCGAACTCGCTCAACGTTGGCCGAGGGAACTCACTCCACGTTGGCTGAGGGAACTCACTCCACGTTGGCTGAGCGAGCGAAGCGAGTCGAAACCCCGGGCCGTCACCGCAAGGTGGCGACCCGGGGTGTTCTTCTTCTGGTACGCCATCAACCGAGGAGCAGGAACGACTCGATCCGCCGCCACCCTGGCTCCTGCGTCGACAGTGCAGGGCCTGCCCACAACTCGATGCAGGTCACGTGATGACGGATGGGCAGGCGCGGACTGAGTCGGTTTCGATCTGGCGCAGTGTGGCCTCACCACCATGGTGTCCGATCGTCAGATGCGGCTGGATGTTCTCGAAAGCACCGCCGTAGATCGGGAATTGCGGGAATGCGGCCTCCACGCGACGCGTGAGGCTCACGATGGGTTCGGAAGCCGTTGGCGCGAGGAAGAGCACGTCGCCTCCGAACCAGCCGGTTCTCGTCAACTCGATGTCAAACGGGGCGGTGCCGCCGGAGATCTCTTGAAGGCATGCGAGGTCGTCCGTGTCGATCTCCTCGGCCGGCTCGAAGGGGTAGGCCACGGTGATGTGCGCGGGCACCCCCACCCGAGCAGCGAGGTCGTACTTCGCGCGGTGCTCCCTGACTGATGCCTCCGCTTCGGCGATCACCAGCAGCAGCGATGACTCCGTCGGCCCAGAGGTGCTCATGCGACATCAGTGAATCTCGACCGCCCGTCATGGTCAAGGAGATAAGCGATGTGGCCGGACGTCCACGACCGGTTCGACCACTTCTGCCGAACAGTGGGATGGGGCGGGGGCACTCTCGCGCGACCGCCATGGTGAGCGGGTATGGGCATGCTTCGCGCCCGCCGGGCCGGTTCCTCCGGCGGGTCGGTCAGCGTGGGGAATGGTGCGGGTTCCAGGCCGTGGCTGCTCGCTACGTCGGATTGGCCCGGTGTCAGGCGGCGATCTCCTCCATCAGGGGGATGAGGGCGGGGTTCATTTGGGCGAACACCTTCGCCGCGGCGGCTCCTGCTTCGGCGCGGATCCGTTGTTGGGTGTGTTTTTCGGCAAGTTCGGCGGCTCGTCGGGTGGCCTGCCGGATGCGTCGTTTCGTCCCTGTCGGGTCGATGACCAGGTCGGTGTCGGGGTTCCGGCTGTAGGTGCCGTGGGGCGTGGTCCAGAACTCCTGCCCGGTCGGGGTCTTCCAGTGCTTCACGCCCGGCCGGACCGGCGTGGAGGTGAACCCGCCGAACGTCTTGGCCCGGTGGACCCGCTTCGACAGCGGCGTCAGGTTCGTCGTGCAGGTCGAGCCGAGCGGGAACTCCACGATGTGATCCAGATCGATCCACTTGCCCGCCGAACGCCTTGTGGAGAACGGGAACGCCTCGTACTCCTCCCGCAGCAGCACCTCCCGCCGCTGCGCCTCGGTCGGCTCGTAGACGACGGTCACGTGGGGCACCTCCGGATCCAGGACCGGCCGGACAGTGACCTGCGCGGCGTCGGCGAGGAGCGCGTCGAGCTGGGATCGGGCGACCGACCCGAGGCCGGTGACCTCACCGCCCGCACCGCGGTCGACCTCGTCGGGCCGGATGTGGACGACGAGCTCGAGGAGGTCCTTGCGCGACGGCAATCCCGACGACGTCTCGGTCTCGTCAGTGCCGTCGAGGTCGAGGGATCCTGCGCCAAGGACGCGTCCCGCCCGGGCCGGGTCGGCCAGGAGTTCGAGCGCTTGGGCGCGCAGCACGGCGAACTGCTCGTCCAACCGGTCGACCTCCGCCCCATCGACAACCGTGCCATCACCGTCGGCCGAGTCCCGGTGTCCGGCGTCACGGAGGATGCCCGCGAGCTGAGTGACGGTCTGATCGAGCCGAAGCCCGGCGGGGCCATCGACCTGGCCCGTGACCAGCGCGGTCCCCGCTTCACCAGCACGCACGTTGACGAACCGCCGCTCGAGTGCGGCCTTCCGACGTTCCTCGGCACCCTCGGGGTCGACCACATCACACAACAGTTCGGCCTGGCTCAGCAGCCGCGTGACGGTGTACTGCGGCGCGAACGGCGTGAGCTTCCGGTCGACCTCCCCCGCCATCTCGTGGGTGAGTTCACGCGAGCGGGTGAGTTGGGCGACCTTCCGGGCGGCGAAGACGCGGACGTAGCCGCCGATCACCAGTGCCCACAGTTGGGGGTGGCGGTGGCGCAGGTCAAGGACGTCGGCAATGAGCTGGGCCGCCGCGTTTGGCGAGATGCCCAACGCCGGACCCACCTCCAACGAACAGAACTCGGCGACCTCCGGCGTACCATCACCGCCGAGAACCATCAGCCGTTCGCCGTGAAGCACCGATGGTGCGGAATCGTTGTCGGACAAGGGTTCGTCGATCCACGAGTACGCCCTTGCTGCGGCAGCGATCAACGAGATCTGGTCGATCTCGGCCTGGCGTTGCCGGTCGGCGGCGTCTTTGAGGCCGAGGATGACCGCGGTGCGGTTGGGTTTTCCCTTCGCAACAAGGTGTTCGGTGAGACCGTCCATGGTTTCCCCCTGGGGTGTGGTGATGGTTCCAGCCTAGGAAGGGGGTCTGACAATTTCGGGCCCAGAACGGGGTCTTCCGAAAAGAATCTCGAACAATTTTTTGCTTGCGCGGAAGGCGATCGCGCAGGGTTGGCTTCGACTCCTGCGTCGCTCAGCCAGCGTGTTCCTCCGGGTGGCCTCCAGAGCGGCTTCGACTCGTTCCTCGCTCAGCCAACGTGACCTCCAGAGCGGCTTCGACTCGTCCCTCGCCCAGCCAACGTGACCTCCAGAGCGGCTTCGACTCGTCCCTCGCCCAGCCAACGCGACCCAGAGCGGCTTCGACTCGTTCCTCGCTCAGCCAGCGTCACACCCGGAGTGGCTTCGACTCGCCCAGCCCTCACCGCCTAGAACAGATCCTGCCGTCGCCGCAGCCCCAGCTTCGCCAACACATTGCCCACGTGCGTCTTCACCGTCGGCAGCCCGAGCACCAACGCCGCAGCGATCTCCTGGTTCGTCAGCCGCTCGAGCATCAGCCCAAGGATCTCCCGCTCCCGCGGCGTCAGCAGGTGCTTGCGATCGACCTCCTCGACCGTGGGTTGCGGTCGACTCGTCCGCCACACCCGCTCGCCCGCTGCGGTGCGGCGTACGGCCTCGACCAGCATCCCCACGCTGGCTCCCTTGTGCAGGAAGCTGTCGGCCCCCGCCAGATAGAGATTGCTCGCATCGTCGGGGTCATCGGTGGCGGTGTAGATCAGTACGCGCGGCCGCGGGCTGAGCCCCGACACCTCTCGGCACAGGTCGATGCCCAGCAGGGCCCCCTCCAGGCGCAGCGGCAGGACCACCACATCAGGCGCCGAGGTCAGGGCATGCTTCAGGCCGCACTCATAGGTGGCGCACTCCGCCACCACGGTGACGTCGTGGGCGGACTCGAGCGCCGAGCGGATGCCCAATCGAACCACAGGGTGGTCCTCGACCAGCAGCACGCGGATGCGGATCACCACCATCGCAAACTACCACCAGTGCGAGCCGTCCAGCCGGGCAAAGTTCATCCTCCGAGGAGGATCTCGCGGACACAGCCACTCCCTAGCATTCCAGCAACAACGGGAATCCAGCCGCAAACGGAAAGGCGCCATGACGACGTCCGAACGCATCCTGGTCATCGGCGCCGGCGCGGTGGGCGCCACCATCGCCCAGCGCCTGGCGCGGGCCGGCCACGACGTCCTCATCGTCGACGCCGGTGCCGGTCCCGGCGCCGGCTGCTCCTATGCCAACGCCGGACTCCTCTCACCCGACCACGTGGAAGCCATGGCGAACCCGCGCAATGTCAGGCTGGGGCTGCGCCACCTCCTCGACGCCGCGGGTCCGTTCCGACTCCATCCTCGTCCGGCGCTCGTGCCGTGGCTGGCCTCGTTCGTCTGGGCGTCCCGCCCGAAGAAGTCGGCCGCGCTGACGCAGCTGTTGCGCACGATGGCCCACGACAGCCTGGCGCTCCACCTGCAGTTGGTCGACGAGGGGCTGGACACCAGTTGCCGGCGTACCGGTTCGGTCGACCGCCTCCCCGACGGACGCGAGGTCATCAACCCCGACGACGCGACCTGCAACACGCTCGATTACGTCACCGCCCTTCTCGCAGACGCCAAGGCTGCCGGCGCCGAGATCCGCTGGAACGCAACTGTCCAAGGGATCCACGTGGTCGACGGCTCCATCGCCTCCGTCGAGGTCGACGGCGAGCAACTCACACCGGCGACCGTCGTGCTCGCCGCCGGCATGGATGCGAAGCCCCTGGCCGCGCAGGCGGGCGTACGCATCCCCCTGCAGGGAGCCGCCGGCTATGTCATCGATCTCGAGCGCGGCAGGGACGATCCGGAGCGTCCGGTGCGACTCACGCAGGCCAAGGTGGTCGTGACTCCCTTCCGCGATCGCGTACGCGTCTGCGGGACCCTCGACCTCGGCGGACGCGCCGGCATCCAGGGGGCCCGCGTCGACGCCATCCGCGACGCGGCCCGCACCGAGCTGCCCGGGCTCGCCTGGGACCGCGAGGTCGAGGTCTGGCGCGGAGACCGGCCGACCACCAGCGACGGCGCCCCCGTGATCGGCCGACCGGCGTCCGTGGACAACCTGGTCATCGCCGCCGGCCACGGCATGTGGGGCCTCGTCCTGGCCCCCATCACCGCAGCCCTGGTGGGGCGCGACCTCACCGACGGCACCCGCGCGTACGACCCCAGGCTCTCCCCCGACAGGTTCTCCCTCACACTGACCCGCAGGAGGCGTAAGCAGTGACTGATTCTGAAGGCCCGGCCAGAAGGGGAACCATGGAAACCGTCATCAACGACGTCGTCCTCATCGACGGGACCGGTGCCGCACCCCGACCCGCGCACGTCCGCGTGCGGGACGGCCGCGTGGCCGAGATCGCGGCACAACCGATCGACGGTCCCGACGCGATCGACGGCCGCGGGCTCGTCCTCGCGCCCGGCTTCATCGACCTGCACTCCCACGCCGACTTCTCGATCCAGGACGGTCCCGCCGCGATCACCCAGCTCGCGCAGGGCGTCACCACCCTGGTGACGGGCAACTGCGGCCTGTCGCCGTTCCCGGTCGCCGATCTGGCGGCCCTGCGGGACGGCTCGTCCTTCCAGCGCCCCGAGATGGACTGGAGCTGGACCGACCTCGCGGGCTATGCCGAGCGCATGGACGCCCTGCCGCCGGGGGTGAACCTCGGCCTGCAGGTCGGCCACGGCGCCCTGCGCATCGCGGTCATGGGCCACGAGCAGCGGCCGCCGACCGAAGCCGAACTGGATCAGATGTGTGCGCTGCTCGACCGTGCGGCCGACCAGGGCGCGATCGGGTTCTCCACCGGGCTCATCTACGCGCCGGGGTCGTACGCGCGCCCCGACGAGGTGCAGGCGCTCGCGGCCGTCGTCGCGAGGCGCGGCCTGCTGTATTCCACCCACATGCGCAACGAGACCAACGACGTGCTGCAGTCGGTCGACGAGGCCATCGAGACCGCACGCGTGACCGGCGTACGCCTCGAGATCTCCCACATCAAGGCGATGGGACCGGCCAACCACGGCCAGGTGCGCGGCATCCTCGAGCGCATCGACGCCGCCCGTGCGGAAGGGCTCGACGTGGCCGCCGATGTCTACCCCTACACGGCTTCCTCGACGACGCTCAACTCGCGCCTGCCGGGCTGGGCACTGGACGGCGGCGCACCCGCCCTGCTGGAGCGCCTCGCGGATCCCGACACGACCGCACGCATGGCATCGGCGCTCGAAACCCGCTTCGGAGGGGAGATCGATCCGTCCGGCATCGTCCTGGCCCGCCTGCCGGAAGGTCCCTACACGCCGATGATCGGGCGATCACTGACCGACATCGCCGAGGAGACGGGGTCCGACCCCGCCACGGTCGCGCTCGACGTCCTGCGCGAACACCGGGCGACCGTCGCGATCATCAACCACGCCATGGATCCGGCCGACCTCGACCTGGCGCTGACGCATCCCTGGGTGTCGGTCGCCTCGGACGGGTCCGTGCTGAAGACCGAGGGACAGGGCCTGCCCCACCCCCGCAGCTTCGGGACCTTCGCCCGCGTGCTGGGTCACTTCGTCCGCGAGCGCGGCCTCCTGACGCTGACCGAGGCGATCCGCCGCATGACCTCACTGCCCGCCTCACGGCTGAACACGGGCGACCGTGGCGTCATCGCCGAGGGCGCCATCGCCGATCTGGTGCTCTTCGATCCCGATCGCATCGCCGACCGATCCACGTTCACCGACCCCTGGCAGCTGGCCGAAGGGGTCGAGCGGGTGTGGATCGGGGGCGAGGTGGCCTTCGGCGGGGAGAGCGAGAGCAGGCACGGGCGCGTGCTGCGCTGATCGAGCCGAGGGTGTGACACATCGCTCATCAGTGCCCATCTCGGACCCCCTGAAGGCATCGAGATCGTCACTGATGAGCGAAAAGTTCCACCCACTGCCTCATCCCGCCCGCCGCATGATCCTCCGACACCTCAACTCCAGCATCCACACCGCGAACCCCAGGCCCCGGAACGCCGGGTTGGTCGTCTTCCGGTGATAGAAGCGGTGATAGATCTGTTGGCAGATCCCCGCCAACCGGAACAGCCCGAACACCTCATAGAACGCCCATTCCTCGTGCGTCAGCGCGATGCCGGTCTGCGCGCAGTAGTGCTCCACCACCTCGGCCCGCGTCATCATCCCCGCCACGTGCGTCGGCTGCCTCCGGAACTGCCGGAACACGAACCCGTCGCCCGCCTCCACCCAGTACGCGAGGGCGCCGCCCAGATCCATCAGCGGGTCCCCGATCGTCGCCATCTCCCAGTCCAGCAGGGCAATGGGCGTCGTCGGGTCCTCCGCATCCAGCACGATGTTGTCGAACCGGAAGTCGTTGTGGATCAGCACTGCCCCTCGGTCGGGCGGCTGGTTCGCCTCCAGCCACGCGATCACCTTCGAGAACGTCGGCACGTTCGGTGTCCGCGCCGCCCGATAGCGGGCCGACCAGCCCGCCACCTGCCGTGCGACATAGCCGTCACCGCGGTGGAACTCCCCCAGCCCCGCCGCCTCGATGTCGACCCCGTGCAGCTCCACCAGCAGGTCGACGACGCGTCGACACAGCGTCGCGACCGATTCGCGATCCTGGGGGACCTCGGGCGGGAACTCCTTGCGGGGAATGAATCCCGCCACCCGCTCCATCACATAGAACGGCCGCCCGATCACGTCCGGGTCCTCACACAGGGCCACCGTCGCCGGCACCAGGGCGTACGCCGGCCTCAGCCTGCTCTGGACCACGTATTCCCGCGCCATGTCGTGGCCCGACGCCGCCCCCGCCGGCGGCCGACGCAGGATCAGGTCGGTGCCACTCGGATAGCGCAGCAGATAGGTCAGGTTCGAGGCCCCACCCGAGAACTGCCGAACCTCGGGGATCCCTTCCAGAGCAGGACTCAGGCCGGCGTCCGCATGCGACCGCAGCCACTCCGCCAGCGCCCCGACGTCGAACGCGTCCTCGGCCCGCACCTCCCGCGCCCCGCGCGGCCCCTCGATCCCCGCGTCGCGCCGGGCCCCCGACCCGGGGTTCACGTCATCCTCCGCACCACCGACAGCGGGAGCGTCTTCATCGCGACGCCGATCGGCACCCATGGCCACGCCGGCACGTACGCGACCGCCCGCCGCTTCTCGATCGCCTCCACCATGGCGCGGACGCCGACAGGCGTGTCGACGAGGAACTTCGCCCGCCGCCCCAGGTGGGCCGTCATCTCCGACGCGATGTAGCCCGGATAGACCACCGACACGTCGATCCCGGAGATCTGCTCCGCCCGGAGCCCCTCGGCGATCGCCGCCACCCCCGCCTTGGTGGCCGCGTACGTCGTCATCGATCGCCGCATGCCCCGCAGCGCCGACATCGACGACACCATCACCAGGTGGCCGCGTTTCCTGGCACGGAACAGTTCCATGGCCGCGTCAGCCTGGGCGAGGGCGCCCACGAAGTTGGTCTGCGCACACGCGAGGTTCGCCTCCCAGCCGCCCGTGCCGAGCGCCGCACCCGACCCGACACCGGCGTTCGCGATGAAGCGGTCGATGCCGCCCAGTCGCGCGTCGAGGTCGCGGACGACCCCATGCACCGACCCGGCATCGGCCACGTCCAACGTCGCCAGCTCAACGCGCGTGCCACCACGCATCCCCACGATCTCGTCGCGCAGTTCCTCCAGCCGGTCGACCCGCCGCGCCGCCAACCCGAGGTCATAGCCCAGCCCCGCGAACTGGCGCGCCATCTCCGCCCCCAGCCCCGAGCTGGCGCCGGTGATGACGATGGCGCCGCGGCTCATCGTCGGGCCCCATGCTTGGCGAGTTCGATCCGCGCCACCGTCGCCCGGTGCACCTCGTCCGGGCCGTCGGCCAGGCGCACGGCCCGCGCCGCCGTCCACGCCGCCGCCAGCGGAAGATCACCGGAAAGCCCTGCCCCGCCGTGGATCTGCATCGCGAAGTCGATGACCCGCTGGGCCATCGACGGCACACCGACCTTGATCTGGGCGACCTCCGACAGCGCGGCCTTCGCCCCGCCCTGGTCGAGCTTCCAGGCGGTGTTCAACACCAGCAGCCGCATCGAGTCGATGGCGATCCGCGCTTCGGCGATGCGCTCGCGGTTGCCGCCCAGGTCGACCAGCGGCTTCCCGAACGCGACGCGCTCCAGCCCCCGCCGGCAGGCCAGCTCCAGCGCGTGTTCGGCCAGTCCGATGAGCCTCATGCAGTGGTGCACCCGTCCCGGCCCCAGCCGCCCCTGGGCGATCTCGAACGCCCGGCCCTCGCCGGCGACCACGCTCGACCGGGGCACGCGTACATCGGTGAACGAGACCTCGCCGTGGCCGTACGGTTCGTCCTGGAATCCCATGGTGTCAAGCAATCCCTCGATACGTACGCCGTCGGCATCCCGCGGCACCAACACCATCGAGTGGCGGCGGTGGGGATCGGCCTCGGGGTCGGTGACGCCCATGACGATGAAGAACGCGCAGTCGGGGTGACCGACGCCCGTCGACCACCACTTGCGCCCGTTCAGCACGATGCCGTCGCCGTTGACGGCTGCCGTGAGTTCCATGGTCGTGGCGTCCGACGACGCGACGCCCGGCTCGGTCATGCAGAACGCGCTGCGGATGCGACCGGCCAGAAGAGGGTCGAGCCACCGGGCCTGCTGCTCGGCCGAGCCATACTTCAACAGGACCTCGGCGTTGCCGGTGTCGGGCGCGTTGCAGTTGAACACATACGGCGCCATCAGCGAGCGTCCCATCGCCTCGGCGACCGGCGCGTAGTCCACGTTCGACAACCCCGCCCCACCCCGCGTCCCGAAGCGTTCCGCGTACGCCCCCTCGTGACCGGCGGGCAGGAACAGGTTCCACAGGCCCGCGTCGCGGGCTTTCGACCGCAGCCCCTCCAGCACGGGCAGCGGCTCCCACGGGTCGCGGCCGGCGGCCCGCGCTGATGCGACCTCCCGGTGGTAATCGTGCTCGATCGGCACGATGTGTTCGGTGATGAACGCGGTGACCGCCGCGGTGAGCTCGGCGGCGCGGGGAGACGGGGAGAAGTCCATGACGCTGACGTTAGCGCCGCACGCGAGTCGAAGGAGACCCTTGTCACGCTCGCTCACCCTGTGGTTGTGTCGTGCATCACACGCTTTCCCCCGAAAGGTTGCCCATGCGAAACCGCATCACTCATCTGCTGGTGGCCCTCGCCACCGTCCTGGGCCTGTCCCTGGCCGGAGCGCCCGCCCACGCGAGCACCGGCGGCACCGTGGACTCCACCAACACATACTCGAACGTCGGTCTGATCGCCTTCTACGACAGCACCGGCCGCTACCGCTGCACCGCCACGCTCGTCTCCCCGACCGTCCTGCTGACCGCTGCCCACTGCACCGAGGGCACGCTCGGCAAGACCGCCGTCACCTTCGACTGGAACCTCGCGGAGACGGCCCCCTCGCCGCTGCCGCTGGCGGCGGACCCGACCGTGGGCTACACCTCGGCGGAGCTCAAGGCGGCCGGCTACGCGTCGGGCACCGCCTACACCCACCCGGACTATTCGGACTTCACCGACCGCGCCAACTGGAACGACCTCGGCGTCATCGTCCTGGACGAGCCCATCACCAACATCCAGCCGGCCAGCATCGCCGAACTCGGCACGCTCGACCAGATCAAGTCGGCCGACCTGTCGAAGACGCTGTTCCGCGCCGTCGGCTACGGCACCGAGGTGCGTAAGCCCGAGTCCGGCCCGCAGAAGCCCCAGCCCATGTCCTATCCGCTGGTGCGCCGCTATGTGGACATGCCGGGCCAGAAGCTGACCCCGCAGATCCTGCAGACCAACGGAAACGAGAAGGACACGCGCGGCACCGGCGGCACCTGCTTCGGTGACTCGGGCGGCCCCGTCTTCCTCAACGGCGAGATCGTCGCGGTCACGTCGTACGGCTACACCCAGAACTGCCGATACCTCGGCGGCTACCAGCGCGTCGACATCGCGGCCTCCCAGGACTGGCTGGCCACCTTCGGCGTGAAGCCCTGACCGACAGATCAACCTGTACGCGGCGCCCCGTCCCCCTCGGAGGGCGGGCGCTTCGCTTTCCTTACTCCTGCAGGTGACGCAGGAAGGCGCGCGGGTCGCGCAGGAAGTGCCTCTCGCTGACGACGAGTTCGAGGTCATCCCACACGGCGTCCGCGTACCCGTCCGGCCCGAACTCCAGGATCCGCGCGCCGGGCAACGCGGCGAGCACCGGCGAGTGGGTGGCCAGCACGACCTGCACGCCGTCGGTCTCCAGCAGCTCGATCAGCGTCGCGAGCACCCGCAGCGACGAGCCGAACGACAGCGCCGATTCGACCTCGTCAAAGAGATAGAGGCCCGGTTGCGGCTCACCACGCCAGAAGCACCTCGCCTCGATCACGTCGAGGAACGACTCACCATGGCTGCGTGCGTGGAAGGACGCGATGCCGGCATCCTCGAGATAGCTGTAGAAGCTGTGCATTGTCTCGGCCCGCAGGAAGAAGCCGCCGCGCCCCGCCCCCGCACCGCGCTCGGCCACAAGATCGCCGGCCAGCGACGACTCGGTCTCGCGCGTGCGGTGCATGGCGCCGGTCGACCCACCCTCCACATTCAACCCGTACGCCCCCGCCAGCGCCTCGACGACCGTCGACTTGCCGGTGCCGTTGTCACCCACGAGCACAGTCGCAGACCCGAGGTCGAGCCCCTCGGTGAGGAGCTGGCGTACGGCAGGAATCGTGTGGGGCCAGTGATTCCCGACGCTCACGTCCGGGCGCGCGAACACGCGTCGCACAGGTCGCCGCACCATCCAGTCCTCCACGTGTTCAGGATAGGCGCTGGTCATTTTCGCCCCGCATGTGTGCGCATCCGGCAACGGCACTGAAACGCATCCGCAACATGACGTGCGTACGTTGCGGGGACCACGTTGGATGATCCGAAGGAATGAGCAGTGACAACCGAAGCGCACGTGCCGCCCCTCTCCCAAGCAAGCCGTCCTCGTGAGGATGGGCCCCATCGCCTCCCCATCCGCACGCTGGTCGCGGCGTCGGTCGGCAATGCGGTCGAGTGGTACGACTGGACCGTCTACGCCACGTTCTCGATCTACTTCGCCACCCAGATCTTCCCGAAGGAGAACGAGGCGGCAGCCCTGCTCGGCACCTTCATCACGTACGCCCTCGCCTTCTTCTTCCGTCCGCTCGGAGGGTTCGTCCTGGGCCGGTACGCCGACCTCCGCGGCCGCAAGCAGGCCATGATGCTCACGATCCTGCTGATGGCGGGGGGCTCGCTGCTGATCGCCGTGCTGCCCACGTTCGGCCAGGTCGGGTGGCTCGCGCCGATCCTTCTCCTCGTCGCCAGAATCGGTCAGGGCATGTCGCTGGGCGGCGAGGTGTCGAATGCGTCGGCCTACCTCGCCGAGATCGCCCCACCCGACCGCCGGGGTCGCTATTCGGCGTTCTTCTACATCTCCACAGGATCATCGGTCCTGGTGGCGTCCCTCCTCGGGGCGGGCTTCGCCAGCACACTGACGACCGAACAGCTCGCCGCGTGGGGCTGGCGCATCCCCTTCCTGATCGGCGCCCTGCTGGGCATCACCGGGCTGTGGCTGCGCCGTGACATGGCCGAGACCGAGCAATTCGAGGAGAACAAGGCGGTTGCCGCGTCCCTGCGCTGGCCCCTGCTCATCACGCTGCGCGAACATCCCCGCCAGGTCGCCCAGATCGTGGGCTTCACGATGCTGTCCACCCTCTGCTACTACACCTTCTTCTCGGCGGTCACCCCCTATGCGATCAAGACCCGGGGTGCTGGTGCCGGCGAGACGTTCTGGGCCCTGTCCGCCGCCACCTTGGTGTTCGTCCTCATCCAATATCCGCTCGGGGCGCTGTCGGACCGCTTCGGGCGCAAGCCGCAGATGCTCGTCTGGTCAGGCGGCACCGCGCTCGCCGTGGTCCCGCTCTCCGGCCTCATCGGTCCCGGCTTCGTGAACATGCTCGTCGTGTTCCTCGTGGGGCTGTTCCTCTATTCGCTGCTGTCCTCCATCGGCGCCGCGGTGATGAGCGAACTGTTCCCCACTCACCTGCGAGGGCTCGGCATCGGCGCCTGGTACAACCTCACGGTCGCGCTGTTCGGCGGCACCGCTCCGCTGGTCATCCAGTTCCTCGCGAACCGCCACCAGGGCCACCTCTTCTTCTGGTACGTCGCGGGCGCCGCCGTGATCGCCTTCGTCACCGTGCTGACCCTCAAGGAGACCCGAGGCTCGGTGCTCGACTGACCTCCCCGACTCACCGCACCAGCATCAGCACGGCAGCGGTCACCCCGGCCACCACGATCAGCCCCCGCAGGAGCGCCGGCGGCAGCCGACGGCCCAGGTGCGACCCCGCGTACCCGCCGATCACCGACCCCACCGCCAGCAGGCCGACCGCGACCCAGTCGAGGTCGGCCGCGACGACGAAGATGATGCTGGCGATCAGGTTGGATGCGAGCACTGCAAGGGTTTTCAGCGCGTTGACGATGCGGAGGTCGAGGTCCAGCCCCAGGGCCAGGACGGCCAACATCATCACGCCGGCGCCCGCCCCGAAATAGCCGCCGTACACCCCCGTGAGCGCCGCGAAGAACGTCGTCACCGGGCCAGGCACGAGCCGCGCCTCCCGGTGGGGCGTACGCGCCCTGAGCCACGCCGAGATCCGCGGTTGTACGCCGACCAGCACGCACGTGCCGAGGATCAGCCACGGCACGATGGCCTCGAAAACCTCACCCGGCAACAGGAGCAGCAACGCAGCGCCCAGCACCGACCCCACCGCGCACGTGACGATCACCATGGCGGCGACCCTGGGGTGGCTCCGGATCTCGGCGCGATAGCCGAACGACCCGCTGAGCGCTCCGGGAGTGATCCCGACCGTGTTGGTGGCGTTCGCGACGACCGGCGGGAGTCCCACCGCGACGAGGATGGGAAAGCTCAACAGGGACGCGACACCGACGGTCGACGTCAGTACGCCGGCGCCCAGCCCCGCGCCGAGGACCACGAGGTGCTCGAGGATGCTCACCCCGGCAGTGTGTCATTCCACCCACAACTGGGTCGGTCGTCCTGCAGGATCGACGACAAAGTGTCAGCATGGACACATGGCCACGAGCGCCCAGCAGCGGCGAGTCCGCAGTGTCCCGAATGCGGTTCGACGAGTTCCATCCCCATCTCGTACGGGATGGCCACCGTCCAGCGTTTCGACGAGGCCCAGACCGGTTGTCTGGTCATGGGCGCGTGCGTCGTGTCGGCCGACGCCCCCGACCGCTCGTGCACGAAGTGCGGCCGCGCCTGGAACAGCGAGGGCAGGACCAGACCTGACCGATCGGGTGGCGGACTTCAGCCGTGACTACGCGGCTCAACTCCGCCACCCACCCGGTCAATCCGGCAGTTTCGCCACGTCCACCCAGTCGGTGGACCCCGACGCCAGTTCCAGTTCCCCGAGTGACAGCTCCACGCAACTGTTCGGCGACCCCGCGGCCGGGAACACCGTCGCGAACCGCCGCAGGGATGCATCCAGGTGGATCGGTACGCCGGCACGCACCCCGAACGGGCACACCCCGCCGACCCCATGACCGATCAACCCCTCGACCAGCTCGGCCGGGATCATCTTCGCCTTGACGCCGAAGGTCTCCTTCCAGCGCCGGTTGTCGATGCGCGCGTCCCCCGCGAACACCACCAGCATGGGTGAGTCCGCAACGAAGAACGACAGCGTCTTCGCGATCCGCGCGGGCTCGCAGCCCACCGCGGCCGCCGCCAGCTCCACCGTGGCGCTCGACGTCGCGAATTCGCGTACGCGGTCGCCGAGCCCGTGCTGGGCCAGGGCCGAGCGGGCCTGCTCGAGACCCACCCGCTCAGCCTCCGGACTTGCGCCGCATGAACTGGCGCTTGCCGGCCGCGGGGCCGTGGGCGTCGCCGCCGACCTTGCCGCCGGCCGCGCGGCCCTCACCTGTGTTGTGGTGCTGGGACTGGTTCTTGCGCTCCAGCGCGAGCCGCATCTGCTCCTTCGGGTCGACCGCCTCGTCGCCCGGCTTCTCGTTCGTGTCCTTGCTCATGGTTCACTCTCCCACGCCGGGCTCAGGATTTCAGCCCGGTTACCTGCGGGGCACGCACCGTAACCTTCCGGCCGCCACAGCTGTCGGAGGCCCCGGTCACCCGCCTAGCGTCGCCGGATGAGCATTTCTCGACGCAACGTCCTCCTCGGTGGTCTCGGTGTCACCGCCGCCGGCCTGACCGCAGGCATCCCCCTGGCCGCCGCCACGAACTCCAAGAACGATGGGGAACCCGGCGGTGGCGGTGGGGTCACCGGGTCGACGTGGATGGCCAGCATCGACGGCCGCCGATCCCTTGCCTCGTTGACGATCCCGGGCACCCACGACTCGTGCGCCCTGCATGGCGGGCGCTATGTCGCCTGCCAGACGGTCGGGGTGGCTGCACAGCTCGCCATGGGCGTGCGTTTCCTCGACATCCGCGTGCGCAACCATCGCGGCGGTTTCCCCATCCACCACGGCGATTTCTACCAGGAGACGGACCTGGGGGAGGTGCTGCGCCAATGCCGCGACTTCCTGAACCAGCACCCGACCGAGACCGTCCTCATGTCGGTGAAGCAGGAGAAGTCGGACACGTCCGGCTCCGAGATGGCAGCGACCTGGAACCGGGTCACCCGCCCCTACCGGAACATGCTCAGCACCGGCTCAGCGGTCCCCACCCTGAACGCGGCGCGCGGCAAGGTCGTGGTCGTGAGCCGATCTGCGGGCATCCCGGGAATCGCCTGGTCCGCAGCCCACGTGTGCGACAACTACTCCATCAACACCGTCAGCGACTGGGGTCGCAACAAGTGGCCTGGTGTGACCAAGGCTCTCGATTTCGCCGCCACCAAGGGATCGCGGAGTGACCTCTACGTCACCTTCACGTCATCGTGGGGCACCCTGCTGGATCCCTCGCGCGCCAACGCGAAGATGGAGCCGGCCCTGAAGAGCTGGCTGGACGAACGCCCCCGTCGCAGCGGCGAGCGTCTGGGCGTTGTCGTGGGCGACTTCGCCAAGCACTGGAAGATCGAACAGATCGGCGCCCGCAACTTCGGTCGTGCCCGCTGGAACTAGCCGCTCAGCGCGTCGCCCGCGTCGGCTGGGCCAACATGCGGCCCAGCACGCGATGCAGCGTACGCACGCTCCCGACCGGCTCGATGAAGTCGGCGGTGACCAACCACGCCCCCGCCTGCGCCGTCACGAGCATGACCAGGCCGTGCGCCGACACGTCCACGGGGAACACGCGGTCCACCAGCCGTCCGCACTCCGGACGATCCTCGGCGACCCGCGTCCACTCCCCCGGCCACCAGCCGTCGGCCACGGCATCGGCCAGCCTGGCCAGCGCGGCCTCGCCGTGGGCGAGGACGGCCTCGGTCACGGCCAGCTCGTCGGCGTCGCCGGGGAACGCTCCCCGCCCCATCAGCACGTCGACGTCGTGGGGTTCGACCCGCCCACCGGCGTGCATGAGGACGCGCGACAGGCTCACCGCGACCAGGCGTACGCCCGGGGCCCCGACCACGGCGGCCAGCGGGCCGAGTTCCCGCGCGTCGAGTGCGGCGAGCTCGTCATCGCCCAGTGGCCGCATCGACCCCAGCCCGTGGGCGGTTCCGGCGAGGATCCGCACATCGGGGAGGACCGCCATCTTGTCGATCTGGACCCGCACGTCGACCGGCCCGTGGTCGACGGGCCAGTCGGCTGGCCCAGGCCCTGCTCCCGGCAGTGCGCACGCGACGACCACGGCCCGCAGCGTGGGCGACCACACGTGCGCCAGCGGGTCCAACGACGCGAGCCCGGGATCGGCGTACGCGAACAGGGCGATGCGACCGGCTCCCGACAGGAGGCGGCGCGCCAGGCACGCTCCGCGCGGCGTGCCGTCGCCTCCGCAGTGGTGGCCCCAGGTGCAGTCGTCCATGATCCTCCTCGTTGACGAGGTAAGGCTAACCTAACCGTTCCCCGGATCCAACCCCAGGTTCTGTCGGCCTCCCCCGCTACGGTCAGCCCATGTCCTCCCGCATCCGCTCCGACTTCGGCTCCCTCGGCCAGCGCGTGGCCCGCACTCCCGCGACCCACCACGTCGAGGTGCGGGTGGACAGCACGTGGCACCCGGGCCTGCTGGTCGACTGGATCCGGGTCGGCGACCTCTGGGCCGCCCACGTCGCCTGGGTCGACGGCGGGCTCCACTCGGCCATCGTCGCGGCCGCCGACATCAGGCCGAAAAGTACATCGGGATACGACACGAAAGGGTCACGTTAATAGCGCGCAGATCCTTAGGAAAGCCTTGCCAGTCTAGAAAAGCGGGCGATCGCGGCCTACTGTGAAAACGTCAGACGCAGTGCCCCACCTGAAGGAGCTCCTCATGTCGACCCTCACCTCCATCGAGTCCTGTCAGACCACCGCCTGCTCGTTCAACGAGGGCGGCTGCACCGCACCGGCGATCTCGGTCGCCGGTTCCGGCCAGGCCTCCTGCACCACGTTCGTCGAGTTGGACGCGCGCGGCGGCCTCCCCACCGCCGACGGCCGCGTCGGCACGTGCTCCCACCTCGAGTGCACCCACAACTCCGACCTGATGTGTCAGGCGCCGGCGGTGCAGGTCGGCGACAACGGCGCCTGCCTCACCTACGCCCGCGCCTGACTCCAACACACACCGCGTACGCGCGGTCCGGTCTCACGTCCGGGCCGCGCGGGCCCGCGTGCGGAATAATGGCTGGGCGTGACCGATCCCGTGACACACCAGACCCTGCCCGAGCTCCCCGAGCCGTGGGTCGCGCGGCGCCCTGAACTGGGCGACGTCGACGCCGTGATCGCCCTGCTGGGCGCCTATCGCCGCAGCATCCGCGGTGAGCACGCGGCCGTCGACCACGGCACCGTCGCATCGCAGGTGGCCGGCCCCGGCTCCTGGACGCGACGCCAACTCGTCGTCACCGACGGGGACCGGATCGTCGCCTGGGCCTGGGCCCACGACCGCGCGGCCGGCCGGACCAACGTCGACATGATCGTCGATCCCACCGTCCCCGGGTCGGCCCCACTCGCCCCGGCCCTGCTCGCCTGGGTGCGTCAGGCAGCCCTCGCCCTGTCGGCCGACCGCGGCCTGTCCGGCACCACGCTCGACTTCGTGACGTTCGCCGACGACCCCCGCCAGCGCGCCTGGCTCACCGCGGCCGGCTTCACGCTGGCCCGCACCTGGCTCGAGATGGAGCGCCCCGTCACCCCCGACGAGGCCGAGTCCCTGCCGAAGCCGCGCGACGGCGTACGCCTGCGCCAGGTCCGCAAGCACGCCGACGGCACCCCTGAGGCCACCGACCTGCAGACCGTCCACCGCATGTTGGAGGAGTCGTTCGCCGACCACTTCAACTCCTACCGGGAATCGTTCCCCGAGTTCGTGACCCGCATGCGCGAGGACGCGGGTCACCGCTGGGACCACTGGTGGCTGGCCGAGTTCGACGACGACGGCACCTGGTTCCCCGGCGGCGCCCTCGTCTCCACGGTGGTCCCGCCGGACGCGTCCGGCAAGTGGGGCAGCTACGTCGACTACATCGGCGTCCACCGCTCCGGCCGCGGCCGCGGCATCGCGAAGGCCCTGCTGTACGCGGTGGTCGCCGACGCGGCCGAGCGTGGCCGCGGACGGGTCGACCTCGAGGTGGACGCCGACTCCCCCACGGGCGCCGACGGGCTGTATCGCTCGCTGGGCTGGGAGGTCGATCACCGCACCGAGTCGTGGCACGCGAGCGCGGGAGAGGCATCGCTGGACCCCAAGGAGGACTTCACCTCCTGAGGTCCACGCGCCTGCACTACGGTGCAGACATGCAGATCGTCGACCGCCAGCTCTTCGGCCCCGGCCCCTCCAACCCCTACCCGGAGGCCACCGCCGCCCTCGGGCTGCCGCTGCTCGGCCACCTCGACCCGGCGTTCCTCACGCTCATGGACGAGACGTGCGACGGCCTGCGGAAGGTCTTCGGGACCGACAACGCGCGTACGCTCCCCCTCTCGGCGACGGGGTCGGCCGGCATGGAGGCCGCGTTCGTCAACACCGTCGCCGAGGGCGACGTCGTCGTCATCGCGGTCAACGGCCTGTTCGGCCAGCGCATGTGCGAGGTCGCGCGCCGCTGCGGCGCCGAGGTCGTTGCCGTCGAGCACACCTGGGGTACGCCGGTCGACGCCGAGCGCGTGCTGGCCGCCCACCCGTCGCCGAAGCTCATCGGCGCGGTCCATGCCGAGACCTCCACCGGCGTCCGCTCCGACCTCGCGGAGCTCGGCGCGGGCAAGGGCGACGCCCTCCTGCTCGCCGACACCGTGACCTCCATCGGCGGCATCGAGCTGAAGGCCGACGCGTGGGGCGTCGACCTCGCGTACGCGGGGACGCAGAAGTGTCTGGGCGTCGCGCCCGGCCTTGCCCCGTTCACCATCAACGACCGCGCGTTCGCGGCCCGCATCGAGAACCCGCGGTCGTGGTATCTCGACCTCGGTCTGCTCGGCGGCTATCTCGACCCGACCGGCACCGGGGGCGGGCGCACCTATCACCACACGGCGCCGACCGGCATGGTCGCGAGCCTCCACGCGGCGCTGGGCCGCATCCTCGACGAAGGCCTCGAGAACGTCTGGGCGCGTCACGCCGAGGCGGGACGCATCCTCCAGGACGGCCTGCAGGAGATGGGCCTCGAGCTGTTCGCCGAGGAGGGCTCGCGCCTGCCTGAACTGACGTCGGTGAAGGTGCCGGAGCACGTCGACTCGGCCGAGATCCGCGCCCGCCTGCTCAACGAGATGGACATCGAGATCGGCGCGGGCGCCGGGGCGTACGCCGCGTCCGTGTGGCGCATCGGCCTCATGGGACACAACGCCCGCCCCGAGCGCGCACTCCTGGTCCTCGCGGCGCTCAAGCGGGTCCTCGACCGCTGACGCGGAGGCTCAGGCGCTGACGCGGGGTCCTTCACGCAGCGCCCGCCCGACCATGTCGACGATCAGGTCGACCTCGTCGTCGGTCAGCTCGAAGTGGGGCGTGAACCTCAGCGAGTTCTCGCCGCCGTGGATCACGTTCATGCCGTGGACGCGGAGCCACTCCTCGGTCGAGTCGGCGCCATAGCAGCGGTACGCCGGCGCCAGCTCGCAGGAGAACAGCAGGCCGGTGCCCTGGACCTTCGTTATCGGCCCGTCGAGCTCATCGGCCAGGGCCTGGAGCTTCGCGACCGCCTCGCGCCCGCGACGCCGGATGTTCGTGCGCACCTCCGGCGTCACCAGCCCGAGCACCGCGGTCGCCACATCGAGCGCGCGCGGGTTGGTGGTCATGGTGTTGCCGTAGACGCCGGTGCGATAGAGCGCGGCGGCGCGCTCGGTGACGGCGAGGACCGACAGCGGATATTGCGCCGCGTTCAGCGCCTTCGAATAGGTCTCCATGTCGGGCGCATCGAGGCCCTCGAAGCCCGGATAGTCGACCACCGACAGCACACCCTCACACCGCAGCCCCGCCTGGATCGAGTCGACGAGCAGAAGCGAGTCGTGCTCGAGCGTCAGGCGCCGCGCGGCGGCGTAGAAGTCCGCCGGCAGTCGACGGCCCGGGTCGCCCTCGCCCATCACGGGCTCGAGGAAGACGGCCTCGACGAACCACCCCTCGCGCGCGGCGTCGGCGAAGACCTGCTCGAGCGCCGCGACGTCGTACGCCTCGATGGCGATCAGCGAGTCCTCCCCGCGAAAGCTCGCGAGGTGCGTGACGTACGCCGCGCGGCTCGAGTCGGAATAGAGCGCGGGCCGCTCGGTGCGGCCGTGGAAGCTGCCGCGGACGACGACACGCTTCACCATCTTGCCCGCGTGGCGGCCTCCCGGATCTGTCTGGATCTTGCAGTTGATGTCTGCGATCCGCGCGGCGAGGCCGACGGCCTCCGAACCCGAGTTCAGGCAGAAGAACCGCTCGAAGGGGGAGCCGCCGATCGTGTGTCCGATCTCGGCGCGCAGGGCGCGCTCGAACCGCAGCTGCGACAGGCTCGGCGTCATCACGTTGGCCATCACCTGTGGCCTGGCCATGGCCTCCAGGACCGCATTGGGCGCGTGGCCGAACCCGACCATGCCGTAGCCGCCGGCGTCATAGACGACCGCACCCTTCAGGGTGATGATCCACGGACCGCGGGAGACCAGCGCCACGTAGGGCTTCACGGAGTCGGCCGCATAGAAGTTCACATAGCCGGCCTGCACCGCGTCGACCTGGGCCTGCTCGTCGAGGTCGAGCAGCGGCCCGAACTCCTCGCGGGCGGCCGCGTACGCCTCCGCCGCCGCCTCGATGGCCTCCACCAGCTCGGGGTGGTCCGGCACGAAGCGGGCGATCGTGACGTCGTCGAGACCGTGCGTACGCCGGCCCGCGTGGGCGCGCAGCGGCGCGAGGGCGTGGGTGGTGTCGAGCGTCAGGGTGGTCACAATGGCTCCTTGGATCATCCGCGTCGCGGGCGAGAATCTTGCGCGTTGATCCGACATTACGCGAGATCGCGTCGAATTACGTTGCCCACGCCACACTTTTCATGACCGTAACAAACGGACGCAGGAGTCGAAGCGCTGGCTGAGCGACGCAGGAGTCGAAGCGCTGGCTGAGCGACGCAGGAGTCGAAGCGCTGGCTGAGCGACGCAGGAGTCGAAGCCCCTACGCCCGGCTCGAACCCCATCCCAGGACCAGCGCGATGCCCAGCGCCGAGCGCGGGTCGTACGGCCCGCGCCACAGGCCGCCGTGGACCGCCTTGTCGGCCTCCTCGCGCCACGGCTCGCGCACCTCGCCGGTCCCCGCGACGAGGTCGTGGACCAGCAGCCCCGCCATGAGCGTGTTGGAGGTCGACGGCGCGAACACCTCGACGCCGAAGCGGTGCGCCCCCGCGTACGCCGCCGCCAACCCGCGGTTCTTCATCACCGACCGCGTGCGGGTGGGCGGGGCCACGTTCATCGACACCTCCAGCCCGTCCCGGCGCGCGATCGTGGCACGCCAGCGCTGCAGTCGCTTGGCCAGGATGTAGTTCGGACCCTGCTGGATGATCATGGAATCGTTCAGTCCGGGCTCCGCGCCGGGGCGATAGTTCCGCTTCAGCAGCCGCCCACCACTGACACCCTTGAGCACTGGGCGCAGGCGCTTGAAGGTCCGGGAGTCGTACGCCGCCACCGACTGGTCGATGACCTCCTGCGGCACCCCGAACACGTCGGTCGGCGTGGCCAGGAACGCGAGCGCGAGGTCGTCGCGGCGGCCCGCGAGGTGGCTCGCGAGTGCGTCGACCGCCATCGAGACCCGCAGGTTGGTGGCGCCGTCGGCGTACACGTAGTTGCCGAGCACCAGCGGGCCGTCGAACGACTCTAGCCACGCGGCGACCGCCGGCAGGTCGTGCAGCAGGTCGGCGCCGGGCACGCCGTCGTGTTCGGGGACGTGCAGCGTGCCGGCCCCCGCGCGGGCGGTCGCCTCGACCCGCCGCCAGATGTCGGCGCGCGGGAGGTCGACGGCGATGACCTCCGCACCCCAGTCGAGCAGCGCGGTCAGCGGGCCCATCTCTGCCCCGGCGCCCAGCACGACGACGCGGCGACCGGGCAGGGCCAGCCACTCGGGGTGGGCCGCGACCTCGCGTACGGCCGCGGCGGCGGACGGCTCCATGATGCCGCCGGCGACCCAGCGGTCCAGTTGGGCATACAACTCGCCGTCGACCAGCCGGCGGCCGCGGAACGGCAGCGAGAACGCGGCGGGCGGGGCGCCCTCACCCACGACCGTACGCGTGGTCAGCGGCTTGGCCGGGGCGAGGGCGAACACGTCGGAGAGGGGGACGTCGACCGCCTCCCCCGCCGCCCGATCGGCCGCCACCGCCATCCGCGCGTGCAGCGAGTCGAGCCCGCGCCGCGCGATGCCGACCGCGGCGTCGGCCGACACCAGCCCCGCCTCGACGAGGCGCCGCGCGTGTGTCGCATAGCCCGAGCGCCAGTCGGTCTCGTGCAGCGCCGCACGGCCGCCCACCGGGTCGAGCTCGCCGAGCGCGTCGGCCAAGACGGCCCGCCCGAACTCGGTCGTCGACCGCTTGCCGTCAGTGCTGAGGGGAATGACCACGCCGCTGGAGTCCATGGGGCAACGCTAGCGGGTGGGACATTTCCGCGGGCAGCCTCACCGAGCGATCAGTCCTCGCCCCAGAAGTGCGCGTCCATCACCCCGCGCACCTGTCGCGCAGCCCGCTGCCATTCGGCCACGAGATGGGAGCCCTCACCCGGCCCGCGGCCCATCAGCTGGGCGACGGCGCCGAGTTCCCGTGCGTCGGACGGCAGCTGGTCCGACGCCTTTCCCCGCACCAACATGATGCGGTTGCGCAGCCGGCTGGCCATCTCCCAGGCGTCGCGCAGGACCGTGGTCTCGTCGGAGGTCAGGAGCTCGTGCTCCTCCAGCGCGGCGAGTGCGGCCATGGTGCTCGGCGTACGCAGGGCATCGATGGTGTGGGCGTGCTCGAGCTGGAGGAACTGGATGGTCCACTCCACGTCGGAGAGCCCTCCGGGACCCAGCTTGAGGTGACGCTTCGGGTCGGCCCCGCGCGGGAGCCGTTCACCCTCCATGCGCGCCTTGAGCCGGCGGATCTCGGTGCGCTGGGCCTCGGTGAGGCCACCCTCCGGCCAGCGCACGGAATCGACGCGGGCGAGGAGTCGGCCGGACACGTCCGGGTCGCCCGCCCCATGGGCCGCCCGCACCAGCGCCTGGGCCTCCCACGTCGCCGACCAGCGGTCGTAGTAGCGCGCGTACGACGCCAGCGACCGGATCATCGGCCCACCCTTCCCCTCGGGGCGCAGGTCGGCGTCGATGTCGAGCCGGGGCTCGGGGCCAGGGCGCGACAGCAGCGCGCGCAGGCGCGTCACGAGGGCGGTGCCCGCCCGCGACGCGGCCTCGCCCTCGTCAGCGAGCACGAACATCGCGTCGGCGTCCGAGCCGTAGCCGAGCTCGGCCCCGCCCCACCGCCCCATCGCGATCACGGCCACCGGGCCCGGGTCGCCCTCGCGCGCAGCGATCGCGAGGGCCGCGTCGATGGTGGCGCCCGCGCAGTCGCTCAGCCCGCGGCCGACGGCGTCGAGCGGGGTGACCTCCAGCAGGTCTCCGACGCCGATCCGGAACAGTTCGCGCCGGCGGATGGCGCGGACGGCGTCGATGGCCTGTTCCGGGGTCGCATTCCGGGCCGCCACCTGGCGCATGCCCGCGGCGATCTGGTCCCGCGTACGCGGCCGCAGGTCGTCGAGGTCGGCCAGCAGCTGCACGGCCGTGGGATCGCGGCGCAGCAGTTCGACGAGGTAGCGGCTCGACGCCAGGAGGGTGGCGAGCCGCTGCGCCATGGCGCCCTCGTCGCGGAGTGCCCGGAGATACCACGGGGTGGTGCCGAGCACCTCCGAGACCTGTCGGAACGCCAGCAGTCCGTGATCGGGGTTCGGGGCCTCGGCGAACCAGCCGAGCATCGCCGGCAGCAGCTGCCGCTGGATCTCGGCCTGCCGCGAGACCCCCTGCGACAGCGCCTGGATGTGGCGCAGGGCGGCCTTCGGGTCGAGATAGCCAAGCGCCTGCAGCCGCGCCTGGGCGGCCTCGGTGGTCAGGGCGACCTCCCCCGACGGGATGCGGGCGACGGTCTCGAGCAGGGGGGAATAGAACATGCGCCGGTGGAGCGCGAGGACGCGCCGCGACCGCTTCCTCCAGCTCGCGGTCACGTCGACCACGCCGATCCCGAAGGAGCGGCCCATGCGCCGCAGGTCGTCGTCGGCGTCGGGCAGCAGGTGGGTGCGCCGGAGCCGGAACAGCTGCGCGCGGTGCTCCATCACACGGATGACCCGGTATGCCTCCGCCAGCTCGGCGCCGTCGGCGCGGCCGACATACCCGTGATCGACCAACGACTGCAGGGCGGGCAGGGTCGCGCGGCCGCGTACGCGGGGGTCGGTGCGCCCGTGGACCAGCTGCAGCAACTGCACCGTGAACTCGACGTCGCGCAGGCCGCCCTCGCCGAGTTTGAGTTCGCGGCCGACCTCCTTGGCGGGGATCAGCGAGATCACGCGCCGCCGCATGGCCTGGACGTCGGTGACGAAGCCCTCGCGCTCGGCCACGCGCCAGACGCGCGGCTCGACGAGATCGACGAACGCCCGGCCGAGCGCGAGGTCGCCGGCCATGGGCCGCGCCTTCAACATGGCCTGGAACTCCCACGCCTTGGCCCACTTCGTGTAGTAGGCCTCCATGCCGGCCATCGTGCGCACCAGTGGGCCGGCCTTGCCCTCCGGCCGCAGTGCGGCGTCGAGCTGCCAGATCGTGCCGGCCGCGGAGTGGGCCGAGCAGATGCGCGTCAGGGCTGCGGCCAGGCGGGTCGCGGTGAACACCGACGCCTCGTCGTCGGTCACGAAGATCACGTCGACGTCGCTGACGTAGTTCAGCTCCTGGGCCCCACACTTGCCCATCGCGATGATGCCGAGACGCGTCTCGGCCGCGGCGTCGCCGACCTCGTCCCGGGCGATCGCCAGCGCCGCCTCCACGACGGCGTCGGCGAGGTCGGACAGCTCGGCGGCGACGTCAACCATGAGTGCGACGGGATCGGCTGCGGTCAGGTCACGGGCGGCGATCCGCACCACCTCACCCCGGTACGCCAGCCTGAGCGCGTCGCCGGCGTCCTTGGAGCCGCGGGGGCGCTCCTGCGCGGGGTCGGCGCCCACGGCGTCGAGCAGTCGGGCGCGCAGCGTCGCGGCCTCGTCGCGCACCGGCTCGATCGCCAGCCGCTCGGAGTGCTCGGGATGACTGGCCAGGAAGGGGTGGAGCGCGATGCTCGCTCCGAGCACGGCCGTCAGGCGGCGGAGCCAGACGTCGTCGCCGACGACCCGCTCCCACACGGTCGGCGCGCTCTCGGCGAGGCGGCCCAGCCCCGAAAGGGCCAGGTCCGGGTCGGAGCTGGCGACCAGCGCCGCCACCAGGGGCTCGAGCGGATCGTCCTCGTCACGGACCGAGGCGAGGGCGTCGATCCACGGTTCGATGGTCGCCGCCGCGGCGGTCGCATCGGAGAATCCGCGCCGCGCGAGGCGGCCGGCGAGCGTCTGGGATCTCACCTCGGACAGGCTATCGGGTCCCCGCCGAGATGTAGGTTGGAGTTGGCCTTGAGGCCACCGACCTGACATGTGGTCGGACTACCGTGAAGTGGTGGCAGTAATCGTGCAGGGTCCCCAGATCCAGAAGAAGGCCGTGGCGAACCTGCTCGAACAGGCTCGCCACGTCGCCGAGCTCCTGTCGACCCTCTCCGAGGAAGACTTCCGTCGGCCGACGCCCCACGGCCAGGCCGGTGACGTCGCGACGTTGGTGGCGTGGCTCGTGGTGGGCGAGGCCCAGCTGATCGAGGCCCTGTCGACCGGGACGAGCGCTCGCCCGGTGCCGATCGCCGACTTCCTCCTCGGCGACCGACTCGCCCGCCATCGCAAGCTCCAGCTGGCGCGCGAGCTCGCGGCCCACGACTCGGGGCGCGCCCTGGCCACCCAGTTCCGTCAGCAGGTGGACGAGATCGCGTCCCTGATGGCCGACCCCACGGTGCCCGGCGTGGTCTCGTGCGGCAGCCAACCGCTGCGCACCGTCGACCTCGTGCGCGTCACCGCCATCGAACTCCTGATCATCGCCGACGATCTCGCCGAGGCACTGCCGGACCGGTCGATGGAGCGCGCCCGCGGGGCCACGGCCGACGCCGTCCGGGCGCTGGCGGAGGTCGTCGCCCACCGCCACCCGGGCCGCTCGATCGAGCTGCGCGTGCCGCCCTTCGCGGCCGTCCAGTGCGGCACCGGTGACGACCCCACCCACACCCGCGGCACGCCCCCCAACGTCGTGGAGTTCGACCCCGTGGCGTTCCTGCGGCTGGCCCACGGGCGGGGCAGGTTCGGCGACGAGGTGGCTCGCGGTGCGGTCACGGCGTCGGGCACGCGCAGCGACCTGACGGACTGGTTCCCGATCGTGGGCTGAGGCTTCGACTCGCTCCGCTCGCTCAGCCAACGTGGGCTGAGGCTTCGACTCGCTCCGCTCGCTCAGCCAACGTGGGCTGAGGCTTCGACTCGCTCCGCTCGCTCAGCCAACGTTCCCTGAGCGAGGCCGCCCGCGGCCGAGTCGAAGGGTCCTACAGCACCGGCAGATAGCGCTTGAGCTCCATCGGCGTCACCTGCGCGCGATATTCGTCGAACTCGGCCCGCTTGTTGCGCAGGAAGAAGTCGGTGACCTCCTGGCCCAGCGTGTCGATGACCAGCTCGCTGTTCTCCATCGCCCGGATGGCCTCGTCGAGGTTGCGGGGCAACGGGCGCAGGCCCAGCGCCTGGCGCTCGCGCTCGGTGAGCGACCAGACGTCGTCCTCGGCCTCCTCGGGCAGCTCGTAGTCGTTCTCGATGCCGGCCAGGCCCGCGTTGAGGATCAGGGCGTACGCGAGGTAGGGGTTGGCGGCGGAGTCGATCGAGCGCAGCTCGATGCGGGCCGAGGACCCCTTGTGGGGCTTGTACATCGGCACGCGCACCAGCGCCGAGCGGTTGTTGCGGCCCCAGCACACGTAGTTCGGGGCTTCGCCGCCGCCGGCCAGTCGCTTGTAGGAGTTCACCCACTGGTTGGTGACGGCGCTGATCTCCTCGGCATGGTGGAGGACGCCGGCGATGAACTGCCGGGCCGTCTTCGACAGGTGATATTCGGCGGTGGCGTCATAGAACGCGTTCGTGTCGCCCGCGAACAGCGACATGTGGGTGTGCATGCCGGAGCCCGGGTGGTCGCTGAACGGCTTCGGCATGAAGCTCGCCCTGATGCCGGAGGCCTCCGCGACCTCCTTCACCACGACGCGGAACGTCATGATGTTGTCGGCCATCGACAGGGCGTCGGCATACCGCAGGTCGATCTCCTGCTGGCCCGGCGCGCCCTCGTGGTGGGAGAACTCCACCGAGATGCCCATCTGCTCGAGCATCGTGATGGCCGAGCGCCGGAAATCGCTGCCACGGTTGGAGATCGTGTGGTCGAAATAGCCCGAGTGGTCGATCGGCGTGGGCTCCTGGCCGGGCACGATCTCCTTCTCCAGCAGGAAGAACTCGATCTCGGGGTGGGTGTAGAACGTGAACCCCATGTCGCCGGCGCGCTTCAGCGCCCGCTTGAGGACATAGCGCGGGTCGGCGTACGACGGGGAATCGTCGGGAAGCTTGATGTCGCAGAACATGCGGGCCGTCGAGCCGCCGTCGCGCCAGGGCAGGACCTGGAACGTCGAGGGGTCGGGGTGGGCGACCATGTCGGACTCGTAGACGCGCGCGAACCCCTCGACCGCCGAGCCGTCGAAACCGAGGCCCTCCTCGAACGCACCCTCGAGCTCGGCCGGCGCCAGCGCGACCGACTTCAGGAAACCGAGCACGTCGGTGAACCACAGGCGTACGAAGCGGATGTCGCGCTCCTCGAGCGTCCGGAGCACATACTCGGTCTGCTTGTCCATGGGCCCTAGTCTGCCGCGTGGGTGTGACGATCGTGTGACAGGTCCACGCGGATGTGCCGTTCTCCGAGCGAGCGGAGCGAGACGAGGAGCCTCCTTTCGGACGAGCAGCCTCCTATGATGGCCGCGTGTCGACCCCGAGCCCCCTGCCGCCGCCCGGCTGGTACGCCGATCCCGGTGGCGTCCCGGGCCGCCTGCGGTGGTGGGACGGCAGCGCTTGGTCGCCGCAGGTGCGCGACGACCGGCCCCGCGGCAGGCGTACGCCGTGGCTCCTGGCGGGAGCCGCGCTGGCCCTCGTCGTGGTCATGGTGATCGCGCTCCCCGCCCTCACGAACCCCACCCGCACGGGGCCCGCGACCCGCACGGGGGCGGCGCGGCCGGAGCGTACGCCGACGTTCGGGCCCACCGGGTCCGGCGGGCCGGTCCCGGCCCCGACCATCTCCGCCGAGCGGCCGACGACGGGCCCGACGGTCCGCGACACCGTCTGCGGCAGCGGCGACCCGGACCACCGCCAGAACCACCCGAAGGTTCCGGGTCGCATCACCGGCGGTGGGCTGCAGGTCGCCCTTCCGGCCGGGTGGACCGAGCAGGCTCCCCCACGCCTCCCGTTCGGCAACGACATGGCGGGCGCCGCCCCCGGCGGGGATTCCGTGGCGTGGGCGGCGGTGGGGGCCGTCCGGGCCGAGACCGAGGAATTCGCGGCGCCGGTGCTGGCGGCGCGCACCATGGCCGACTGCCTTCAGCAGCTCCCCGAGTATCGCGGGATGGAACGCCGCGATGCGACGGTCGTTCCCGCGACCGTTCCCGGATCGCGCGAGACGTCGGGCCTGCTGGTCCACCTGGGTGTTCGGGGTGGCGGCGTCATGCGCACCATCCTGATCGTGGTCAGCGACACGGGCGCGGCGGAATCGATGCCGTTCGTGATCGCCCAGGACGGGCCGGGCTCGGACGCGCGGGTGCTGGCGTTCGCGGGGGCGTTGAGCAAGCAGGGGTAGTTTCGACTCGTCCCTCGCTCAGCTCACTGGCGACGCTCGTCGGCTCCCTGCTCCTCCGCGTCGTCGTTCCACTTCGGGTCGTTGTCCCACTGCTCGTTGCGCTGCTCGACGGTCGACAGGGCCTGCTGGGCCTCGTCGCGCGAGTTGTAGGGGCCCAGGCGGTTGCCGCTGCGGCAGCCGTCCCACGGCTCCACGGTCTTGTGGTCCATGCAGTAGTAGTACTCGTTCTCGGCAGCCATGCGGGTCCTCCTCGCGTACGCCCCGCTGGTCGGGCGGGGATGTCCGCCCAGCATAGGATGCGTGGGTGAGTCCGATTCAGCAGCACCCAGTGTCACCGATGCGCCCGGTCCCGAAGACGATCGCGCGTCCCGAGTATGTGGGGCGGCCCCGCCCCACGCCGTACGCCGGTCCGCTCATCCAGCCCGACGACGTCATCGAGAAGATGCGTATCGCCGGGAGGATCGCCGCGCAGGCGCTGGTCGAGGCCGGCAGGGCCGTCGCGCCCGGGGTCACCACCGACGAGATCGACGCCGTCGTCCACGAGTTCCTGCTGGACCACAAGGCCTACCCCTCCACGCTCGGCTATCGCGGCTTCCCCAAGTCGTGCTGCACGTCGATCAACGAGGTCATCTGTCACGGCATCCCCGACGGGAGGCCGCTCGAGGACGGCGACCTGGTCAAGATCGACATCACCGCCTTCATCGGCGGGGTCCACGGCGACAACTGCGGCACGTTCTTCTGCGGCGAGGTCGACGAGGAGTCCCGCCTGCTGACCGAGCGCACCCACGAGGCGATGATGCGCGGCATCCGCGCGGCCAAGCCCGGGCGCCAGGTGAACGTCATCGGCCGGGTGATCGAGACCTACGGCAAGCGGTTCGGCTACGGCGTCGTGCGCGACTACACCGGCCACGGCGTCCACACGGCCTTCCACTCCGGGCTCGTGATCCCCCACTACGACGCGCCGCAGTTCGACGACGTGATCAAGCCCGGCATGACCTTCACCGTCGAGCCCATGATCACCCTCGGCGGCATCGACTGGTACATGTGGGACGACGACTGGACCGTGCTGACCAAGGACCACTCGCGGGTCGCGCAGTTCGAGCACACGATCCTCATCACCGAGGACGGCCAGGAGATCCTCACGCTGCCGTGAGGTGAGCGCGCTTCAGTGCTCGTGCGCGATGCCCAGTTCGTGGCGGCGCGCGTGGTCGGCCTCGTGGGCCGCCTCGACCTCGCCCCACTGCTCGGGCGCGAAGGCGCTGTACGCGTAGGGGAAGATGCCGCGGTTCTCCTTCTCGATGTGCTGCTCGAGGTCGGCCAGCAGTCGGTCGATCTCCGCGCGCAGCGCGTCGGGGTCGTCGAGCCGCGCGAGGTCGGCGTCCAGCGTGCGGTGTTCCTCCTCGAGCTCGTCGATGACCTCGACGAAGTCGCCTGCCTCCCGCATGACGGCGAAGATGCCGGCCTCCTCCACCTTCGTGTGCACGGCCAGCAGCGGCCGGAACTCGGCCATCGCGGCCTGCGCCCCGGCGAGGTCGTCGTCGGCGAGGGCCCTGCGTACGGTGTCGCCGATCACCATCAGACGGTCGTGCTCGTCCATGAGCTGGGCGATGTTGTCGTTCTGGTGGCACCCGCAGTATTCGCACATGACCCAGATTTTACACGGATTTCGCCGGTTTATTCTCGGGTGTGGGGACGAGGCGCCCGATAAGCCGGGTTGTGTGGCCGGTTCTTTGTGCTGGTTGCGATTCCTTGCGAAACGTGGCCCTGACTAGGGGTGATGCGTTGCGGCTAGTCGCAGCCACATTGGGCCGAAATCATCCTCTTGCGGACTTCTTGCGGACTTTTTGCGGACTGACTCACCGATCAGCAGGTGCGCAAAATCGCGCACCCCTGTCACCCCCGCGTGCGCGGGCGCGAGCTGGAGGCGACTTCGGAAATTCCGAAGTCGGAACGACCAACCCCGCGTGCGCGGGCGCGAGTGAGCATTCCCTGCGATCGCAGGAAAAGACCTCCTGTCACCCCCGCGTGCTCGGGTGAGGTGTAACGAGGTGTTACACCTGCCACCGACAGGCAGAACCCCCGGCGCGGAGATCCAAGACACGTCGGGGGTTCTGCACGGAGCAGGTGGGTCTATGCGCGACAGAAGGGAACGCTCTCCACCTTCGGGGGAATCATGGCGATCACCGACCCCGTTCACTCCGCTCGCTGGCAGATGAGGCGTCGCGCCACCTGCCAGTCGTCTAGGGCCGCGCTGGTGACGGTCATGCGTACGCCGATCAGCGCGGGGTCACCGAGCGACCCGGTGAAGTAGAGCGCGGCATCCTTGGGCATCGGCGGCGCGTCAGGCGTGAGCCAGACCTCGAACTGAGTGAGCTCGAGCGACTGCCCCCCGGTGCGGATGACCTTCTCGTCCCGATCGGCAGGGCGCATCCAGCAGGGGCCGGCGTACAGCTCGGTCTCGGCCTGGACCTCCTGTCCGGTGGCCGGGTCGTAGACCCATCCCCCCAGCGTGACGACCCGGCATCGGGCCGTCATCACGCCGCGGACCCGTCTGCGGATCGGACCGAGCTGGACCCTCATGCCGTCCGCCTCCGGTACTGGTTCAGGACGTACGACTCAGCCAGCGAGAACCCGACGAACGGCGTGGGGGTGACCGAGTAGTCCCCGATCTCTTCGCGCTTGTTCTGCATCGGGTTGCTCGACAGTCGGGCGGTACAGGTGAGGATCACCGCGCCGATGTCGTCGGCGTAGCCGTCGGTGGTGAAGCCATTCCCGCGGGTGTACGCCTTGACGAAGGCCTCCACGACGGGCAGGTGCTCGGCGACCAGGAGCGCGAACGTGTCGTCGTGCTCCTGGTCGCAGAACTTCGCCACGTCGGCGGGGGTGAGCTTCATCAGCGGGTGATCCCGGTGAGGGCGACGACGGCCTCGGGGTTCATCGGCGCGGCGTCGTAGCGGGCGACGACGCGCAGGGCCTGCTGGTCGTAGTCGGCGTAGCGCTCGGTGAGGATCTTCACCGACGGGGCGAGGTCGCGGGCCACGGCGATCTGCGAGAAGTCCACCAGCGCGGCCCGTCCGGTCACCGTGCCGCCGGTCGTGTTCGGCACGCGGCCGGTCACGATGACGGGGGCACCCCACAGACGGAACACCCCGTCCGCGGTCGGGTCGGGCTGCATGAGGTACTGGCCCGAGGTGTCCTTGACCTTGCGGAGCGACACGAAGTCGCCGGGCTGCATGACCCACTTCAGGGCGCCCATGTTCACGTTGGCGGCCAGGGCCATGCCCCACGCGGTCAGCAGATGGTCCAGCGTCAGCGCGCCGCCCACGGCCAAGGTCTGGATCCCGGAGTACGCGAACAGTCCCTTCGGGGTCGTCACGCCGTCGCCGGAGGCGCTGAGGAATTGGGTGTCGAGCTTCGCGGCCACGTCGCTGACGAGGCGGTCCTTGAGGGCCTGGTCGAGCGCCACGACGGACTGGCGGGCCATCTCGTTGGAGTAGCGGGTGATGACCTTCACCGACTTCATCGTCGACGGCAGAAGCTTGAGCTCGTCGAAGTCGGCGTCGCGCTCAGGGATGGCCTCGTTCTCCCCGGTCCAGCCGGGGTCGGCGATCGGGCCGCCGTTCTTCGGCAGGCGAAGCGGGCCGGCGGTGTCGAAGATGCGGGGGCCGGCGGCAAGGAAGACGGACTGGGCGGTGAGCGGTTGCACGAGGATCTTGGAGACCTGCTCGGCGGTCAGCTCGGGGGCGGTGACGGTGGAAACGGCCATGGCGGCAACTTTCTGTGTGAAAGGGAATCTCTAAGGGATTCGCTGGCCGCCAGGACCACAACGAAGGGGCAGGGAATCAGTCCCTGCCCCTCCATTCTGACATACCCCTACGGGGTAGGGCTACCCTTTTCCTTCGGGTAGTCTCTGCCCGCACGTCGGGCAGGTCGGATTCGGGCCAGCCTTCTCCTTCTCCAGGATTCTCAGCATGGCTTCGAGTACCTCCTTTGGCGGCTTCGCCTCGTTCTTGTCAGGCTGATCAGCCATGTTTCCTCCTCCTAGTTCGCGCCGGCGCGGAGCAGCGCCGCCAGGTCCACGTTCTCAGATGGGGCTGACGCGCCTTGACCGATGTCGCCTCGGGGCGTGCGGGAGGCCAGGTGGGGCTTGCGGGAGAGCAGGTCGTCGACGGCGGCCTCCAGCGCCGGCAGATCGCTGAGCAGCTTTTCGTCGTAGGGCAGGTCGTCGGGGTCGGCCAGACGGCCCAGCGCGGACACGCGGGAGTGGAACAGCTCGCGGGCGAGGTCGTCACGATCCTTCGCCTTCGCCCGGTGGTCGGCCGCCTCCTTGCGCAGCTTCTCCACGTAGTCGCGGGGAAAGGTCTCGGGGTTTTCGGGGTTGACCCCAAGATCGTCGGGGGTGTCGGGAGTGCCGACACCCTTCGCGATGGGGTATGTCTGGCGTACCCCATCGTCAGGGGTGTGCGGATTCCGCACCCCCTTCCCGGCATCGGGAACCTTCTTCGCGGCGTCACGAACTTCTTCTACGGGCGGCTGGCGGTCGGTGGTCGCGTCGTTGGTCTCGGGCATGGCTACTCCTCGGTGTGGGTGTTGGGTTTGCTGGCGGGCGCCTGAACACAGCGGCATCCCGCGTGGCGCTTCATGGGTGTGTCGGCCCGCAGGACATGGCCGTTGGCGAGCCCGGTGCAGACCGGGCACTTGGTGGAACCCTCAGCGCGGCGGGTCCAGTAGCGGACCCCCGAGCGCCGGGCGAAGACCTGTTTCGTCCAGGTCTGCGAGGCGGTGTCGTAGACGGTTCGGCGGAGGCGGGCGGCCATCTGGTCGAGGTCGGTGGTGGCCTTGGTGGCGACCGTCGGCAGGTTCGGCCGGTTCCCGAGGGGCAGCGCGTCCGTTCGTGTGTGACGGGTGACCGTGGCGGCCGCGCACAGCTCTGCCCAACTGGCGGCCCGGGCGGCTGCTCGTTCGCTGAGCTGGCGAACAAGGCGTTCGTACTCGGCTTCGGTGATCGTGCCGTCAGCGACCTGGTCGGCCCATCGGGCGATATCGGCCTCGGCCTCGTCGGTGATCGCGACGAGACCGTCCTGGTAGCGGGTGATCGGGTCAGCCATCGCTGGCACCGATCAGAGCGGGCAGCGTGGTCGCGATGCCGTCGAGGGCCTCGGCGCGGCGGGCGGCGCGGATCTCGTCGATCTGGTCGGCCGTGTACCCGAGGCGGGCGAGCGCGTAGGACGCCGGCAGCAGGCCGGAGCTGAACAGCTTCACCACGGCATCGGCTTCTTGCGCGACCGACCGCGTAGCGGGGTCGGCCCACGTGACTGACACCTGCTCGAGACCGGGGTCGGCGCCCGTCTCCACGGCGAGGATCTGGCGTGCGACGCGCTCCCACGCACGACCGAACACGGCCTGCCGTGCTTCGGCCCGCGAGGTCAGCGACGCCTCAGCGGCCCGCAGAGCGTCCGCGGACGCCGGCTGGTTCGTCATCACCCCGAGGTAGTGCTCGGGAAGCGCCGACACGGCCATGAGCTGCGAGGTCAGGACGCGCACGGCGCTCTCGTACGATCCGAGGTCCGCGGCCGGCAGGCTGCCGAACTTCGATTCGGGCGCCTCCGAGATCATCATCTTGGTTCCCTCGGGGAACGGGTCGGTGACGTTGCCCGCGGCGTCGGCCTGGAGCTCGATCCCGGTGGCCCAGCGGCGCGGCCGGGCGTAGTACTCCGAGCCGACCAGCATGTCGGCCAGGGTCTTGTTGAGTCCGTCGACCAGCGGGAGCAGGTCGGCCATCTCGGACACGCCGTCATCGAGCAGGCGGTCACCATTGCGGAGCACGGTCACGGGCACTTCACCGAGCGGGTTGGGGATCCGTTCGACCGTCTTGAATCCCGCCATCGCGCCCACGCGCTCGGCGCGGTAGCGGGTGATCTGGTCGGGCTCGTACAGCACGGCCTCGGTCGTGGAGTCGGTCTCCCAGCGCTTCACCGCGGCGACGACGGCGCGGCTGCCGGGGTCCTGGAGTGCGGCCATCTGCCGGGCCGATTCCACGGTGACGCGGGCGCGGCCGCGGGGGTCGGCCCACACGATCACGAAGGCCTTCCCGAGGGCGAGCGCTTCGCGGTGGGCCACGGCGGAGGTCTGGTCGAGGTCGTTGCGCGTCCACGCCTCCCACAGTCGTGAGGCGTCGTCGTGGCGGAATCCGGTCACCCGCAGGCGCTCGGCCAGCGAGACGACCGCGAGACGGCAGACGTTGCTCGACATCGTGGCCAGCCGGTCACCGAGGGCCTTGCGAGCCTCCGGGAGAGGTAGGCCAGCGGCTGCTTGCCGGCGTAGTACTGGTCGAGGCGGCCGAGCTCGGCCTGGGGTTCGTCGAGTCGCTGAAGCATGGTGGTCAACAGGTCGGTGGGCATGGGTGTCTCCTAGGTTGAGGTCAGAAGGCGAACACGCGGGTTCGCGGGGAGTTGCGGGCGTGGAACGCCGCACGGTCGTGGGCGACGATCGCGGCCACGGCGGCGTCGATCTTGCGAGGCGAGCCGCGCCGGTCCTTCACGATCACGTCGCCCGCAGGAGTGGACTTCGCGACGGCGTGGGCCATGTGGGCGGCGAGGCGGGCGTCCCCGTCGTGGGTCAGGGTCTGGTCGACCACGGCGCGGTAGAGCCGGTCGGTGGCCGGCGCCATCCGTGACAGGACGTTCGTGGGCCATTCGATGACGCGGCGTTCCCCGTGGCGGGCCGCCCACGCTTCGATCTCGGAGCGCCAGCCCCACGGGTCGCACGCCATCTCCACGACGTCGTAGCGCTCGAACGCGAGGTCGACGGCCCGGTCGACGTCGGAGCGCGGTACGCGCCAGCGCAGGTCACCGGGGTTCTCCCACAGCCCTTCGACCCAGACCAGCGGGTCCGGGCCCACGGTGCAGCCGATGAGCGCCGTCGAGTCGCCCGACGCCGAACCGTCGAAGCCGAGCACGACGCGGGCGCCCGGTTCCACCGTGCGGTCGGTCGCGAGGTCGGCCCACGCCCCGAACGGAAGCCAGGCCTCCACGTCGGTGACCCACTGGCCGAGTCGGAGCTGGCGGAACACGGGTTCGCGGAGCGTACGCCGGGCGGCTGCCAGACCGTCCTCGGCCAAGAAGTCGCCCAGCGCGGGATTCGCGGCCGCCCATGCTGCACGGTCGTCAGTGGCGCAGCCGTCCGGGGCGAAGTACTCGCGCAGGTAGAACGCAGGATCCTCACCCGAGCGGCCGTGCTCGACCAACTTCCACATGATGCTGTCCGGGCTGCTCGCCGGCGTGGAGATCGCCAAGATCAGGGACTCGGGCCGCTTGCCCGACACCGACGTGACGGCCTCCCAGACCGCTTCGTTCACCGTGTGTAGCTCGTCGACGATCAACAGCGACGGATCCCAGCCGTGGAGCGCCCCCGGATCGGCCGGCAGCGGCAGCAGGGTCGCATCGTTGTGCGGCACCCGCAGCTTGTCCTGGTACACCTGCACCCGCTCAGCCAGCTCGGGATTCAACTCGACCATGCGGCGCGCCAAGTTCATCGTGATCCGGGCCTGACGCTCGTCAGAGGCCACGACCAGCACTTCAGCCGACGCCGGACCCACGAACAGCTCGGCCAGCGCCAGAGCGGCCGCCAACGCCGTCTTGCCATTCGCCCTAGGGAGGCTGACCAGCGCCGTGCGGATCCCCGGAGCGAACGCACCTTCGACCAGCTCCCGCTGGAACGGCCGGATCCGGAACGGACCCCCCGCGCCGACACCCTTCGGCGTCAACAAGAACTCCCGGATGAACCGCAGCCGACGCTTCGCCCGATCCCTCGGCCAGCCACTGAAGTCCAGCGGCTCCGCCTTCACCATGCCCTTCGCCCCGGCCCTCACCGAGCACCCCCAGAACGGTTGAAAGACGAACTATGACCGAAAGATTGCCTGGGGAGCGGCGCGTGAGGTTCTGGCGTGAACCTCTCTCCCCCGGGTCGTTCGCCTCGAGCGGCGCCGCGCTTGGAGTTGCAGCGCCGACAGACGACGTCGATCATCGCGAGCGTGATGACGCGGCCGGCTTCCTTGGCTTCCCATGCTTCGGGTGAGTGGTCCGCGGTGAGGTCGTGGGTTGTGCCGCAGTCGGAGCACCAGGGTTGGATGCGGCGTGCTCGGAGGGAGAGCTTGCGCCAGGTCCAGTCGTAGCCGGCCGCGGTGCTGGGCCTGCTGCTGTCGGTGTGTGCTGGGCAGCGAGCACTGGTGCTCAGCGTGCCGCAGTCAAGGCAAGGCTTCATCATGCGGCGGTGTCCTTCCTGTGCTGGGCGCAGTAGCCGCTGGCCTGTCCCTCGGGTGTGTTGAGGTAGATGCCACAGCCTGCGAGACACCAGCCGTCGTGCACGGTGGCGCGCCAGTCGTGGACTGCCTGTCCGAGTGGGGCCGGGTCGCCCTCGCTGCGCTCGGTCGCGTCGCTTCGCTCCGGCGCGTGATGATGATGGGAGCGACCGTCATCGTCTTGGCCTTGGTCACTTCGTTGTTGCTGCTGTTCTCCCCGACCACGGGGAGAGTCGAGCGTGAAGGCTGAAGTCTGTGAGTGCTTACTTATGGCGGGCACCCCGGGGTTCCCATAATCGGCCGGATACATGGGGGGATTCCCCGTCCCATGTTTGTTGTGCTTCTTGGGTACCCCGTGGTTCCCATCGCTTGGGTACCCCGGGGTTACCAAGTCAGGGAAGATCCCGACGTATTTGGCCTGCGTGCCTGGGCGGCCGACCTGCACGTGATCGAGCAGGCCAGCCGCCTTCGCAGCGTGGAACCGATTGCGGATCTCGGACGTGGACACACCGAGGTCGGTCGCGATCTTCTGCCGCGACACGGACACCTGAAGGTTCGCCTGCATGTGGTCCGCGAGATAGAGCAGCAGCACTCGGACACCGTTGCCCACGCCCTCACCGCGATGGCGGTACACCATCGCTTTCCAGTCCGCGACCGTCAGGGTCGCCCGCATCGGACTCACGCGGCCGCCTTCCCCTGCCAGACGCGGCACACCCCTCCCGATCGGGTCGGCCGGCGCGATTCGCGATAGCCGACGGGCTCGATCAGGTCGGCGCGGGTGGCAGCCTGGAACAGGCCGCCCCAGCGGTTCGGATGGTCGGGGTCGGGCACCCCGAGCTCGGTCAGGTCGTAGGCGTCGAACGTCTGACCGGAGGCGGCCAGGTGCTCGAGCGCTCGGGTGGCACAGTCGCGCCACCAGTCGTCGGCGTTCTCCATCGCGGCGTCGGTCATGGCTTCTTCACCTTCCGCATGGGCGTGCGCCTGGTCAGGGCTCGGCGCCGTGGCGCGTAGTGAAGGCGGCCGGCTTGACGCTCGAAACGTCGGGCGTCGTCCGCGTCCAGAGCGCCGATGCGTGCAAGAACGGTGCCGGGGTCGACCCCGAGTTCGTCGGCCAGTTCCTCAACGGAGTCGGCCCACGCTGCGGCGTTCAGCAGAGCGTCGAACGGAATGAGGCGCTCGGCCGCGATCCGGTCGCATTCTCGCTCGACGGAGCCAGCGACGGGGCCCCGCATCCCTCCCCCGCTCCGGCCGGGCGCTCGGTCGTTGAGGTCGAAGTGGGCCAGTTCGTGAGCGAGTGTCGCCCGGGCCTCGCTCTGGTGGAGGCGCGAGTCGATCCACACGTTTGCCTCGAGGTCGGTGAGACCCACAGTCCCGTCCGGAAGCGGAGTCTCGTGGACCGTGAGGCCGCGTTCTGCGGCGTCCTCCCACGGGTCGTAGGACGTACGCTGGGAGTCGGTACCTGCCACCAAGTGGATACCGTTCTGGCCCTCGTCGTGTTGCCGCACGGCGGGGGTCTTCTTGCATGTACAGAGGTCTGCGGGCGAGCAGAGCCCGTCCAGCGCGCAGCGCATGCCATCTGGGTGGTGGGGGACGTCCGGGTGCCGCTCCTTAATCATGCCGCGCCGCCCTTCTCGAACTGGGCGTCGATCCACGCGAGCACGTCGGCCTCGCGGTAGAAGACGCGCCGGCCGAGCTTCCCGAACTTCGGCCCCTTCCCCACGTGGCGGAAGTACGCCAGCGTGTTGGTGGACTGTCGCGTGAGCGCGGCCGCCTGGTTGACGTCGAGCATCTTCTGGTACTCCATGTTCATCTCCATTCCTAGTCGCAGGTGACTTGATTTGAGAGTACACAGACTTCTAGTTGCTTGCAACCAGCAAATCCAGTTAGATTCATCCCATGGCCGGGACCGAGCGCGACAAGAAGATCGGACTCAACGTCGCGAGACTTCGCAGCGACAAGTCGCAACAGTTTGTGGCTGACGCGATGCGGGAATGCGGGCATCGATGGAGCCAGTCCACGGTGTGGAGCGTGGAAAAGGGCGACCGCCCCCTGAAATTCACAGAGGCGGTTGACCTCACGAAAGTCCTGGGAGGCGCGCCCCTCGGGGCGCTCCAATCAGAGCCCGAAGACCTGGATCACGCGTTTCGCCTGGCCACGGCCGTGCGGCTCTACAGGGCCGCCTTGGTTAAGGTTCATGAGTCCATCGGCGACGTCAGCGGGGAATACGGCAACCTGTGGCATTGCATCCAAGAAGCACGGGAAAGTGGCATCAGGCCGGACCCCAATGGACGAGACGGCTCGCCGGAGCGCCAGCTAGCCCACGCCGAGATGGTTTATGAGGTCCAGACCCTCACTCAAACCGTGAACGACGCGCTCGGATTTGCGCAGGACGCGGGGGGACACGATGGCGAGCATCCAGAAGCGCCCTGACGGCCGCTGGCGCGCCCGCTATCGGGACGACGCCGGCAAGGAGCACGCGAAGCACTTCACGCGGCGCGTGGACGCTCAGCGCTGGCTCGACGAGGTCACCGCGTCGGTCATCACCGGCCTGTACGTGGCGCCGCGGGCAGGCCGCGAGACGTTCGAGGCGTACGCCCGGCAGTGGCTCGAGGTCCAGGTGTTCCGGCCGACGACGCGGGAGCTGGTCGAGCGGAACCTACGCGTGCAGGTGTTCCCCCGGATCGGGACGATGCCGCTCAAGTCGATCACCCGCGATCACGTCGTGAAGCTGGTGGCCGAGCTGGACGAGTCCTATGCGCCGACCACGGTCGAGGTCACCTACAGCTACGTGTCGACGATCCTGTCGTCGGCCGTGAAGTCGCAGAAGATCGCCCGTACGCCGTGCGTCGACATTCGAATGCCGGAGAAGCCGACGAAGCACGTCGTGCCACTGTCGGTCGACGAGGTGCGCCGGCTGGTCGAGGCCGCGCCGCTCCACATTCGCGCTCAGGTGATGCTGGCCGCGGGCACGGGGATGCGCCAGGGCGAAGTGCTCGGGCTCACCGTCGACCGGATCAACTTCCTTCAGCGGAAGGTGACCGTTGACCGGCAGCTCGTGACGCTGCCCAACCAGACGCCGACGTTCGGGCCACCCAAGCGCCGGGCGTCCCATCGGGTGATCCCGCTCCCTCAGGTCGTCGTCGACGCGCTGGCGGCCCATCTGGCGATGTTCGGGGAAGGGCCGGACGGGCTGCTGTTCACGACGGTCTCGAGGCGCCCGTGGCGGCGACAGAACCACGCCGGCGAGTTCCGGAAGGTCGCGAAGGCGGCTGGCCTGCCGGGCGTCACGTTCCACGCCCTGCGGCATCACTACGCGAGCCTGCTGATTCGGCACGGCGAGTCGGTGGTCACGGTGCAGAACCGGCTGGGCCACGCGTCGGCCGACGAGACGCTGAGCACGTACGCCCACCTGTGGCCGGACGCGGACGACCGCACGCGTGAGGCCGTCGACGCGGCCTATTCTGACCTTCCTGCGGACTCCTTGCGGACTGACGCGACAAGCTGAACGCGTTCCCCCTAGTCAGACGGGGGTGTGGGGACGAGGCGCCCGATAAGCCGGGTTGTGTCGTTGGGCGACCATCCATCTGGGACCACCGTTGCCGGTGGCCTCGAGCGGCCTACCCGGGAACTCGGGCGAGCAGCCCTCGAACGTTCCCTGTCTGGCCTTGCTCCGGGTGGGGTTTGCCTGGCCGGCCTGGTCACCCAGGCCGCCGGTGGTCTCTTACACCGCCGTTTCACCCTTACCCCCGAAGGGGCGGTCTGTTTTCTGTGGCACTGTCCCGCGGGTCACCCCGGGTGGGTGTTACCCACCACCCTGCTCTGTGGAGCCCGGACTTTCCTCGACGCCGGAGCGCCGCGATCGCCTGGACGCCTCGTCCTCCGATCGAGTGTAGGGCCAAACGTCCCGAGCCCCGAACCCCGCACCCCGAAACCCCGCGTACGCAGGGTCAGTGCGCCTGCCGGAAGACCGACACCCCCGTACGCACGTCCGCCGACTCGAGCCGCGCCGTGACCTCCTGGCCCAGCGGGAGTTCGCCGCCCTTGATGTCGGCCTCCACTGCGGGCTCGGTGATCATGAACCGGGCGCGGCCGCGCTTCTCGTCGACATCGACGACGGTCACGGTGAACTCCTCGCCCACACGACCCGACAGCACGAGGGTCTCGACGAGGTCGACGATGCCGCGCTCGTACTTCTTCGCTCTCGTGTCGGACGCGTCCATCTCCTGCGGCAGCGCGTCGAGCGCGTCGATCACCCAGCGCGGGATGTCTGTGTCGGCACAGATCGCGACGCAGATCTCGCCGACATAGCGGTCGACGAGGCGGCGCAGCGGCGCGGTCGTGTGGGCATACTCGATCGCGAGCGCCGCGTGCTCCACCTGCTGGGGCACCGATCCCGAGAAGGCCTGATAGCCCGCGCCGCGGAACAGCAGCGTGCAGGCGTACATCATCGCCTTGTGGTCGCCGCGGCGCGGGTCGAGCGAGCGCACGAACTCGGGATAGTCCATCTCGGCGGGCCAGGCGATGCGCAGCGCCTTCGCCTTGGCGCGGAGCGTACGCAGCGCCGAGTTGTCGGCGGGCGGCAGCGTACGCAGGACCCCGGTCTGCGCGTACAGCATCAGGTGGGCCGCCGCCATGCCTGTGAGCAAAGAGATCTGGGCGTTCCAGCCCTCGACCGGCAGCGGGGTGCGGAACTCGAGCTCCCAGCGATCGCCCTCGACGCGGACCTCCTGCTCCGGGATGTTCAGCGAGACCCCGCCGCGCTCCTTCTCGCGCTCCTCGCGCAGGAGGCCGACCTCCTTGAGCAGCTGCAGCGGCTCGGAGGCGGAGCCGTCGTCGAGCATCGCCTGCACGCCGTCGTAGGTCAGCTGCTCGCGGCTGCGGACGAGCGCCCGCTCGACAACCGGGTCGGCGCAGTCGCCGCGCTCGTCGAGCGCGAGCTGCCAGACCAGTGCGGGGCGCACCTGGCCGGGGAGCAGCGACGCGGCGTCCTCGGACAGCGCGGGCGGGTGGAGCGGGGTGCGCTTGTGGGGCGCATAGAACGTCTGGCCGCGGCGGTGGGCCTCGAGGTCGATGGGGTCGCCCGCGGTGACGAAGGCGGCGACATCGGCGATCGCATACCAGACGAGGAATCCGCCCTCGCGACGTTCGATGAACACCGCCTGGTCGAGGTCGCGGGCGCCGGGAGGGTCGATCGTCACGAACGGGATGTGCGTGAGGTCCTTCGCCGGCAACCGGGGCTCCGTGGCAGCGCGCTCGCCCGCGGCGATCACCTCGGCGGGGAAGTCCTGCGGCACGTCGAGCTCCTGGCGCAGGCGTTCCAGCCCCTCGGCCAGCGGCGCGGGCACGTCCTCGCGCAGGCGTACGTGACGACTCGGCATTGGGTGTCTCCTCGCATCGGGTCCGGTCAGCCTAGCGACCGGCGTGCGCGGGGGCGCGTTAGGCTCCGCAGGAGGCCCACGAAGGAGTGACCATGACCGACGACCCGACCTACGTGCTCGCGATCGACCAGGGGACGACGTCCTCGCGGGCGATCCTCTTCAACCACGACGGCTCCCCCGTGGCCCAGGGCCAGCTCGAGCACGAGCAGATCTTCCCCCGGGCCGGCTGGGTCGAGCACGACCCCGTGGAGATCTGGAACAACACGCGCGAGGCCATCGGCCAGGCCCTGTCCAAGGCCGGCATCAACCGCCACCAGATCGCCGCGGTCGGCATCACCAACCAGCGCGAGACGACGGTCGTGTGGGACCGGACCACGGGCGAGCCGGCGTACAACGCGATCGTCTGGCAGGACACGCGTACGCAGCGGATCTGCGACGCGCTGGCCGCCGACGGAGGACGTGAGCGCTATCAGGAGCGCACCGGACTGCCGCTCGCCACCTATTTCGCGGGCCCGAAGGTGCGCTGGATCCTCGACAACGTCGACGGGGCGCGCGAGCGCGCCGAGGCCGGCGACCTGATCATGGGCACGATCGACACCTGGCTGCTGTGGAACCTGACAGGCGGTGTCGACGGCGGGGTCCACGTGACCGACGTGACCAACGCCTCGCGCACCCTGCTGATGAACATCGACACGCTCGACTGGAACGCCGACATCTGCGGCGACCTGGAGATCCCGATGTCGATGCTGCCGGAGATCCGGTCGTCGTCGGAGGAGTACGGGCGGGGATCGCGCCATTCGCTGCTCATCGACACCCCGATCGCCGGCATCCTCGGCGACCAGCACGCCGCGACGTTCGGCCAGGCGTGTTTCGAGAAGGGCATGGCCAAGAACACGTACGGCACCGGGTGCTTCCTGCTGATGAACACCGGCACCGAGCCGGTGAAGAGCGAGAACGGGCTGCTGACGACGGTCTGCTACAAGCTGGGCGACGCACCGACGGTCTATGCGCTGGAGGGATCCATCGCGGTCGCGGGGTCGCTGGTGCAGTGGCTGCGCGACAACCTCGGGATGTTCGACAGCGCCCCCGACATCGAGAAACTGGCGCTCGAGGTGGAGGACAACGGGGGCGCCTACTTCGTGCCGGCGTTCTCGGGGCTCTTCGCCCCCCACTGGCGGCCGGACGCGCGCGGCGCGCTCGTGGGGCTGACCCGCTATGTGAACAAGAAGCACATCGCGCGGGCGGTGCTCGAGGCGACGGCGTTCCAGACGCGCGAGGTCGTCGAGGCGATGAACGCCGACGCCGATCGTGTGGACCTCACCGAGCTCAGGGTCGACGGCGGCATGGTCGCCAACGACACCCTGATGCAGTTCCAGGCCGACCAGCTCGGCGTCGACGTGATCCGCCCGAAGGTGTCGGAGACCACGGCGCTGGGGGCGGCGTACGCGGCCGGCATCGCGGTGGGCTTCTGGACCACCGACGACGTCACCGCGAACTGGGCGGAGGACAAGCGGTGGAGCCCCGAGATGGACGACGACGAGCGCGCGCGGCTGTATCGCAACTGGCAGAAGGCCGTCACGCGGACGTTCGACTGGGTGGACGAGGACACCGACCGCTGAGGTCGGCTCCTCGTCCCGGCCGCCGGCGTCCTCGCTCCGAGCACGTTCTCCGAGCGAGCGCCAGCGAGACGAGGAGACTCAGCCCTCGCGCACCAGGATGCGCCCGCACTCGTCGCACGTGACGACCTCGTCGGGCGCCGCCGCCTGGATCTGGCGCAGTTCGGCCGCGTCGATGTCGAGGCGGCAGCCGCTGCAGCGTCGCTGCACGAGCGCGGCCGCGCCCGTGCCGCGGAGCGTGGCGACCTTGTCATAGCGGGCCACGAGCGCATCGGGCAGGCCACCCACGACCGCGGCGCGCTCGGCGCCGATCTCGGCGATCTTCCCGTCGAGTTCGCCGACCTGCGCGTCGCGCTGCTTCATCAGGCCGCGGATCTCGTCCTCCAGGACGGTGCGGCGTTCGGCGATCATGGTGAACCGCTTCTCGGCGATGTCGGCGGCCTCCATCAGCTCGAGCTCGGCGTCCTCGAGGTCGCTGATGCGGCGGCCCAGGTGTTCGATCTCCTCGAGCATCGACCTCAGTGCCTTCGGGTCGCCCACCGCGCCCGAGTCGACGCGCTCCTGGTCGCGGACCCGCCGGGCGCGCACCGGGTCGAGGTCGGACTCGGCCTTCCTGAGTTCACGTTGGAGGTCGGACACCTCGGTCTCGGCCTGGGTGTAGTCCTCGACGAGTTGGGCCCGCTCGGCCATCAGCTCGGCGATCTTCGCGTGTTCGGGCAGCGACTTCTGCTGGTGGCGCAGCTGGCTGGCGCGGGTGTCGGACTCCACGAGCTGCAGCAATGCCTGCTGCGCGGCGGGATCGGCCTTCATGCGTACGCCTCCGTGAATCTGCGTCGAGATGATGTTGTGTCGAGCGATGCTACCGGCTCGGGCCTGGCTTCGACTCGCTGGCGCTCGCTCAGCCAACGTATGGAGAGACGAAGCGCTCGCTCAGCCAACGTATGGAGAGACGAAGCGCTCGCTCAGCCAACGTCGTTCAGCCGCGCTCGTACGCCGTGACCTCGAGCCACCAGGTCGCCGGACCCGAGAACTCGATCATCGGCTCGACGCCGATCGAGCGATAGGGCTGGGGGTCGGGCCACCCGGCGAGGTTGCGCCACATCATCATGCCGGGCTCGGCGGTGCCGTCACTGCCCCAGCGCAGGCCCAGCATCGCGTCGCCGTCCACGACGTACGCCTCCGCGGCGCGGCCGCCGTCGCCGAGACCGCGGAGGACGGCGCACGTCGCCGTGCCGTCGTCAGGACCGAGGCGGGTGAGGTCGACGCCGTCGATCGTCGGCCACACGGCCTCGGCGTCCTGGCCGACCTCGGGGTGGTCGAGCACCGTCGTCCGGACCGCCGAGGGGACCACGAGCCTGGCGTCGGTCGACACGTCGAGCAGGAGGTGGACGGCGTGGGTGACAGGGCCGGTCGGCCCCTCGGTCGGCGGGCCCTCGGGCGTCAGCGCATAGTCGAGACGCAACCGCTCGGGGTGCTCGCTGACGGTGCGGGCGAGCCGCCCGTGGTCGGTGTCGACGTGGGCCGCGGCGCGCGCGCCCTCCCAGACGCGGCTCCACGCGTCGCCGTGGTCGGGAACGCCGCGCACGTGGGGGAAGCACTCCTCGCCGCCGCCCGCATCGACGAACTCGTCGCCGGGGACGACGCCCACGCGGTCGAGCGCGATCGCGCCGTCGGGATTGGTCCACAGCCATTCGCGCTGGTCGGTCGTGAGGGACCACCAGCGACCCCCGTGGTCGAGGTCGGTGGCCCACGCCAGCGGGACGACGCGCCAGTCGCCCTCGGGGCCCCGCTCCCCCAGCGGGTCGTGGGTGCTGTTGGCGGTGGGCTCAGTCACGGTCGCCTCCCAGGCGCTGGTTCCAACGGATGATCGCCGGCGATTCCTTCTCGAAGCCCAGCACCGACACGGTCGCGGTCTCGAGCGGGAAGCTCTGGCCGCGCGAGATGTCGAAGTGGAGCCAGCTCAGCGCCAGCACGCGCAGCGAGTGGCCGTGGCCGAACACCAGCGCGCGCTCCACGCCCGAGTCCTGGACCCGGCGTACGACCCGGGTCAGCCGGTCCATGACCTCGTCGTGGGTCTCGCCGTTCGGCACCGGATGGGTCCAGATGCGCCAGTCGGGGACGTCCTCGCGGATCTCCTTCGACGTCCGGCCCTCGTAGTCGCCGTAGCGCCACTCGGCCAGGTCGCCGTCGATCTCGACGTCGGTGAACCCCGCCAGCTCGGCGGTGTGGGTCGCGCGCAGGCGCGGGCTCGACAACACGAGCCCGAAGTCGCCCGGGTCGAGCCGGCCGCGCAGGACCTCGGCCTGGCGTACGCCGTCGTCGGTGAGGTCGAGGTCGGTCGTGGACGTGTGCTGTCCCGACCGGCTCCACTCGGTCTCGCCATGCCTCACCAGCCACAGCTGCGTACGCGGGGTCTCCATGGCGCCAAGGCTATCGGGGGTCACCGACGCGGTCAGCAGGGATCGGCCGGGTCTCATTCGGCGAGGAGCGAACCGGTGAACGGGATGCGGCCGTGGCGGACGTGCAGCGGCTCGTCGCTGCGCACGTGGTCGGTGACCAGGGCCTCCAGCCGGGAGTTGGCGGTGAGGTCGTCGGCCGTGACGTCACCGCGGCGGCGGAACGTGAAGAAGACGGCGTCGGCGGTGCCGGGCTGGGGATCGCCGAACAGTTCCCAGCGCTGCTGGAACGCCGCGATGTTGGAGCCCGGCAGGGCCGCGGCCAGCCGCGGGTCGAGCAGCCAGGACTCGCAGTGGAACCACGCCGGGCGCAGGTCGGGGAAGTGGGCCGCGAAGAAGTCCTCGGCCTCGGCGAACGCGCGGTCGACCTCGTCGGGGTCGAGCGGCCCCGACTGGGGGATGTGGGTCGACAGCACCAACTCGCCGCGGTGGGGATCGACCTCCGGGCGGGCGAGGTTGAACTGCAGCCGGCCGAGCCAGGCCAGTGCTCCCGACCAGGCGACCAGGAGCCAGCGGTGGGTGTGCAGGCCGAACGCCGCGTACGTCAGGCGGTTCACCCACACCTGCTGGCCGAGGTCGGACAGCGCGCGCCAGGACGCGGCGTCGTCGATGCCGCGGTCGCGGTGGTGGGCGCGGACGTCGTCGACGGTCGCGAGCAACGCCAGCAGGGGCAGGATTCCGCGACCGCGCGGGTGGACACGATCGGACTCGTCGAAGACGGCCGGCTGCTCGCCGGGCAGCGGTGCGATGCGCCCGACCTGGCCGATCAGCCGCTCGGCGAGCGTCGCGACCCGGGCCATCGCGGCCTCGTCGTCGACGAGGTCGGTGACGATCCCGCGCAGGTCGGCCGCGTCGTCGGGCCGGAACCCCAGCAGGTCCAGGCGGTCGTCGTCGAGGGCGGCGAGGAGGCGTGGTCGGGGGTCCATGGGGCCTATGATGCGGCGGGAGAGCAAACGACGCGCGCCCGGGGGGCGAGAGGAGCACCGATGAGTGAAGAGCAGCCGAAGCAGCCACCCCGCCTGATCCCCTTCTCCGAGGCGTTCAAGGAGTTCATCCCGACGGGCTGGGACGACGACGTCGACCGCGAGGTCGCCGCGCTGCCGGCCACCGCATGGACGCCGGCGCGTCGCGACGCGCTGTCGGCCCTGTTCCCCGGCGACCGCCTGGTCGTGCCCGCGGGCGGGCTCAAGGTGCGCTCCAACGACACCGACTACCGCTACCGCCCCCACTCGGCCTTCGCCCACCTCACCGGGCTCGGCACCGACCGCGAGCCAGATGCGGTGCTGGTGCTGGAGCCTGTGGACGGCTCGGACGGCTCGGACGGCGACGGTGGCCACGACGCCACCCTGTACTTCAAGCCACGGGCGCCGCGGACGGCCGAGGAGTTCTATGCCAACGCGCGCTACGGCGAGATGTGGGTCGGGCGCCGCGAGTCGCTGTCCGAGATGGAGGCGATCACGGGTCTGCCGTGCGCGCCACTCGACGACCTGGCCGAGCGACTCGGCAAGAACGCCGAGACCGTGGCGATCCGCGTGCTCCGCGACGCGGACGCGTCGGTGACCGAGATCGTGGATTCCCTGTCCCACAAGGGCTCTGAAGAGTCCGACCAAGAACTCGCCACCGCGCTGTCGGAGCTCCGCCTGGTGAAGGACGCGTTCGAGGTCGACCAGATGCGCGAGGCGTGCGCCGCGTCGGCGACGGCGTTCGAGGAGGTCGTGAAGCAGCTCCCCGAGGCCGTCCGCCGGGGTCGCGGCGAGCGGTGGGTCGAGGGCGTGTTCGGGCTGCACGCCCGCCACGTCGGCAACGCGGTCGGCTACGACACCATCGCGGCCTCGGGCGACCACGCCTGTACGCTCCACTGGATCCGCAACGACGGCGACCTCGACTCCGACACCCTCCTGCTGCTCGACGCCGGCATCGAGCTCGACACGCTCTACACCGCCGACATCACGCGTACGCTGCCCGTGTCGGGGCGCTTCTCCCCCGCCCAGCGCAAGGTCTATGACGCCGTTCTGGAGGCCCAGGAGGCCGGGATCGCCGCGGCGAGGCCCGGAGCGCGCTTCGCCGACGTGCACGCGGCCGCCATCGCGGTCGTCGCGAAACACCTTGCCGAGTGGGGAATGCTGCCGGTCGGCGCCGAGGAGTCGCTCGACCTCGAGACGGGCGGCCAGCACCGTCGTTGGATGGTGCACGGCACGTCCCACCACCTCGGCATCGACGTGCACGACTGCGCCCAGGCGCTGATGGAGAACTATCGCCAGGGTGTGCTGAAGCCCGGCATGGTCATCACCGTCGAGCCCGGCATCTATTTCAAGCAGAACGACATGCTCGTGCCCGAGGAACTGCGCGGCATCGGAGTGCGCATCGAGGACGACATCGTGATCACCGACGACGGCAACGAGAACCTGTCCGCGATGCTCCCCCGCACGGCCGACGACGTCGAGGCGTGGATGGATCGTCTGCTGGGGGCCTGACATGGGTGACGCCAGGGATCCGCAGCGGTCGCGGATGCGCAAGTACGCGGGCCCGTTCCGCGGCTTCGGTGTGCGTCCTGAAGCTGTGCTCGACGACCTCCGCCCGGCGCCGAACGGAGCCGGAAACCCGCCGCCAAGCTCGATCGTCGCCTGGGCCCACTACCGCGACGGCGTCCGGGTCGACGTGGACGACATCGCCGTGGCCACCGAGTGTGCCCAGGCCGGCGATGGCTTTGTCTGGCTGGGATTGAAGGATCCCTCCGACGAGGACATGGCGGGTTTTGCGGCCCAGTTCAACCTCCACCCACTGGCGATGGAGGACGCGGTCGAGGGCCACACGCGGTCGAAGCTCGAGCAGTTCGGCGACACCCTGTTCGCAGTCATCTCGACGGTCGCCTACGTCGACCACGCGGAGCTCACCGACAGCTCCGAGATCGTGTCGACCGGCCAGGTCATGGTGTTCGTCGGCGACAACTTCGTGATGACGGTGCGCCGCGGCGAGCACGCGCAGCTGCGTACGCTGCGCTCGCGCCTCGAGGCCGAGGCCGGCCGCCTGGCGGGAGGGCCCCACGTGGTCCTCTATGCGGTGCTGGACAAGATCATCGACGACTACATGTCGGTGGTGACCGAGTTCGAGCACGACATCGAGGAGGTCGAGAGCGACGTCTTCGGGCGGCGTGGCACCACCGAGATCGAGCGGGTCTATCAGCTCAAGCGCGAACTGATCGAGTTCAAGCGGTCGGTGATCCCCCTCGGCGCGCCCCTGCAGGCGCTCGCGACCCGTCCCCTGGCGGCGATCCCGGACGAGGCGCGGGCCTATTTCCGCGAACTGAGTGACCACCACCTCGAGGCGCGGGAAGCGATCCAGTCGTTCGACGAAGTGCTGTCCACGATCATGTCCGCGGCGCTGGCGAGGCTGTCGTTCGACGACAACCAGGACATGCGCAAGATCTCGGCCGCCGTGGCGCTGGTGGCGGTGCCGACCATGATCGCCGGCATCTACGGCATGAACTTCGACCACATGCCGGAACTGCACTGGCGCTATGGCTATTTCGCCGTACTGGGCTTCATAGTGGTCACCAGCATCGTGCTGCTGTGGTTCTTCCGCCGCAACAAGTGGATCTGACGCTCTTCGAGCGAGCGCCCCTCGTCCTCACGCTCTCCGAGCGAGCGCCCCTCGTCCTCACGCTCTCCGAGCGAGCGCCAGCGAGACGAGGAGTCACTCGAACAGGTGCGCCCGACCGCCGGGCCGACCTGCGAGCAGTTCGCGCGCCTGTGCCGCGACCTTGTGCTCACACAGGACTTCGAAGCGCGTCGGCACCGTCTGGGTGATCGACACGAAGTCGCGCTTGCCCTTCGACAGCGAATAGCCGATCGCCGCGAACAGCAGGCTGAGGGCGATCGAGACGACGAGCGCCATCAGCATCTTGGCCCACAGCGGGCCCTGCGAGAACAGCGAGAGCAGGATGCCGACGATCAGGCCGGTGCTCACGCCGCTCGACAGCGCTCCCTGGATGACGGTGCCCCAGTCCTTGCGGCCGCGTACGCGCTCGACGAGCCGCAGCTCGGTGCCGACGATGGCGATGTTCTCCACCGGGAATCGCTGGTCGGACAGGAAGTCGACGGCCTCCTGGGCGGCGGCGTAGTTGTCGAACACGCCCACCGACTGGGGGAAGTCGAGCTCGAAGCCGAGCCCCTGGAACGGTTGCATCGAAGTCATCTCAACTCTCCTTGGATTCGCGGGATTCGTCGGTGTCGGGATCGGGGAACACGCAGAACTCGTTGCCCTCCGGATCGGCCAGCACGGTCCAGTCGCCTCCGTCGTGGGTCTCGACGACCGCTGCACCTGCCCGGGTGAACTCCTCCACCGTACCGGTGACGTCCCAGTGGACGCGGTTCTTGCCCCGCTTGGGCTCGGGGACCGGCACGAAGACGATGCCGTCGAACGGGAGCCCGTCGCCCTCCACCCACCACCAGGGGACGTCGTCGTCGGAACCGACCTCCAGCCCGAGGCGCTCGGCCCACCAGCGGGCGAGCCGCTCGGGCTCGGCGCAGTCGACGACGAGCTCATAGAGGGCGTTGGCGGGCACGTCGTCACGCACGAAGGCGCACAGCTCGAGCCCGTCCGGCGCGCGAAGGACCGTCCAGTCGTGGGACTCGTCGACGATCGCCGCTCCGTGGGCCGTCACCTCGCCGACGCCGCCGCAGTGCACGTCGAGGTGGACGCGGGCCTTGTGGTCCTTGGGTTCCGGGACGAGGTTCACCCACAGGGTGCGCCGAGGGTCGGGGGATCCCTGTGTCTGTGTGGATCGCTGGGCTCGCAGCGGCTGCGGAGCGCCCCACGGGCGGGGGTCGTGATCGAGACCGAGGACGGCCGCCCAGAACGCCACGGAGACCTGTTGGTTGTCGGTGTCCAGGCACAGGTCCTTGAAGCGCGCCATCAGTCCGCCCCCATCCCCGCGGCGTGTCCCTTGGCGACGATGCGCTGGGCGACCTTCATCCCGGCCTCGTCGACCATCTCGTCGTCGACGACGATGGCCCCGACCGCTCCCCCGGCCTCGGCCGTGGCGGCGGCGTACGCCTCCACCATCCGCAGCGCGCGGCTGAAGTCGTCGGGTGTCGGGGTGAACACCGAGTTGCCGGCCTCGATCTGGTCGGGGTGCAGCACCCACTTGCCGTCATAGCCGAGGGCGGCCGCACGTGCCGCGGACCGCCGAAACCCTTCCACGTCACGGATCGCGACATAGGGGCCGTCGATCGCGAGCAGCCCGTTGGCCCGGGCCGCGACGAGGATCGTGAACAGCGGGTGGTGGAACGCGTCGGCGATCTCATAGCCCGCGGGCTGCTCGCCGACGTTGGTGGACGCCATGCCGACCGAGGCCATGAAGTCGCCCGGGCCGAACACCAACGACCGCATGCGGGGACTCGCGCCGCCGATCGCGTCGGCGTTGAGCAGGCCGCGGGCGTCCTCGATCTGGGCCTCGATTCCGATGCGGCCGACGGGGAGGTCGTGCGTACGCTCCACCTGGGTCAGAAGGAGGTCCAGGGCGACCACATGGTCGCGCGACTGAACCTTCGGCAGGACCAGCGCGTCGATGCGGGAGCCCGCCGCTCCGACGACCTCGACCACGTCGGCGTACGTCCACGGCGTCGTCCAGTCGTTGACGCGGACCGTCACCGTTGGCGCGGTCCACTCCTCGCCGAGCGCGGCCACGATCAGGCCGCGGGCCTCGGACTTCGCGGCCGGGGCGACGGCGTCCTCGAGGTCGAGGAACACGGCGTCGGCGTCGAGGCCCCTCGCCTTGGTGAGGAAGCGCTCGGACGACCCGGGGACGGCGAGCACGGTGCGGCGTACGCGGGGTTCGGTCATGGCGGCAGCCTATTGGGCCGTCGATCCGGCACGACGCTCCCCCGCGTGCGCCGCTATCCTCGCGGAGTGAGCACCTCGACCCCGATCTTCATCTCCCGCCTGCGCGGGCTCCCGGTCGTGGACGCGGGCGGCGACCAGATCGGCCGCGTCCGCGACGTCGTCATCCAGACCCGCACCGAGGGCCGCGCGCCTCGCTGCAAGGGCCTCGTCGTCGAGCTGTTCGCGCGCCAGAAGATCTTCATGAACATGGCGCGTGTCCACTCGATCGACGGCGTCCAGGTCGCGATCCAGGGAGTCGTGAACACGCGCCGGTTCAGCCGCCACGACGCCGAGACCCTCGTCGTCGAGGACCTGTTCGACCGCCACGTGAGCCGACGCAACCACGAGGGGGCGTACGCGGTCTATGACATCTCGATCCGCGAGGTGCGCAACCGCGAGTGGGAGCTGTCGGAGGTCGCGCTGCGCGAGGGGAAGCAGCCGCGGTTCGGGCGCCGCCCCCACATCACGATCGTCGAGTGGGACGAGGTCGACGTGCTCCGGCCGGCCCACACGGTCAGCCGCGACAACGACCAGATCCTCGCCGAGATGGAGGACATGCACGCAGCCGATGTCGCGCGTGAGCTCCACGACCTGCCGCCCGACCGCCGCGCCGCGATCGTCGAGGCGCTCGACGACCAGACGCTGGCCGACGCGCTCGAGGAGTTGCCCGAGGACGAGCAGGTCGAGGTCATCCAGGGCCTCGAGGTCGAGCGCGCCGCCGACGTGCTCGAGGAGATGGACCCCGACGACGCCGCCGACCTCATCGCCGAGCTGACCCCGGCGAAGGCCGAGGAACTGCTGCAGCGCATGCAGCCGGAGGAGGCGTCCGACGTGCGCCGCCTGCTCGTCTATGAGGAGTCGACGGCGGGCGGCCTCATGACGCCGGAGCCCGTGATCCTGCCGGCGGACGCCACGGTCGCCGACGCGCTGGCGATGGTGCGCGACGAGGAGCTCTCCCCCGCGCTCGCCTGCATGGTGCACGTGTGCCGCTCACCGCTGGAGACCCCGACGGGCCGCTATCTGGGCGGCGTCCACATCCAGCGGCTGCTCCGCGAGCCCCCGTCGCTGCTCGTGTCGCAGCTCATCGACACCGAACTCGAGCCGCTGCCCGTCGATGCGCCCCTGAGCCGGGTGTCGCGCTATTTCGCGACGTACGACCTCGTCAACGCGCCCGTGATCGACGACCAGCACCGCCTCGTCGGCGCCGTGACGGTCGATGACGTGCTCGACCACATGCTGCCCGACGACTGGCGCGGCGACCAGATGGACTCGGTCGAGCCGACCGACGACCTGGCCGAGGAGGTGACCCGTGGCGCGTGAACGCACCCGCCGCGTCGAGGATCGCCTGTCGACGCCGGGGCGGGAGCGCTCGCTGCTGCCCACGGTGAAGCTCGACTCCGACTCCTTCGGCGTCTTCGCCGAGCGATTCGCCCGGTTCATGGGCACCGCGCGGTTCCTGATCTGGATGACGGTGTTCATCCTGCTCTGGATCGCGTGGAACATCTGGGCACCCGCGAGCGTCCGGTTCGACCCGTTCCCGTTCATCTTCCTGACGCTGATGCTGTCGCTCCAGGCGTCGTACGCGGCCCCGCTCATCCTGTTGGCGCAGAACCGGCAGGAGGCCCGCGACCGCATCCAGGCCGAGAGCGACCGCAAGCAGGCGGCCCAGTCGCGCGCCGACATGGACTACCTGGCGCGCGAGATCGCGAGCGTCCGCATGAACGTGGGCGAGCTCGCGACGCGCGACTTCATCCGCAGTGAGCTGCGGAAGGCGATGGAGGACGGATCGGGCAGGGACGGATCGGGCAGGGAGCGGGACGAGCGCGCAGAGCGCTGAGGGTCTGCCGGGTCGTGAAATGCGCACACCTGTGCCCAGAACACCCGTGATCCGGGGCCCCGCCCGCGAAATGCGCACACCTGTGCCCAGAACACCCGTGATCCGGGGCCCCGCCCGCGAAATGCGCACACCTGTGCCCAAAACGCCCCCGACCCGGGCTTCGTGAAGCGCCCGTGCCCGAAACACCCCCGCTCCCGGCGACACCCCAGCGTGTTGCGCACACCTGTGCACTTTTCACGATTCGGGTTTCGCGATTCGGGCCCACCCGCCCACCCCGCGTACACTCGCCCCCATGCCCGAAATCACGTCCAACGTCCCTGACCACGCGCTCTTCGCGCCGGTCAAGGCCGCCCTCGCCACCGTCATCGACCCCGAGATCAAGAAGCCGATCACCGACCTGGGCATGGTCGACCGGGTCACCATCGGCGATGCCGGCGAGATCACCGTCGACGTGCTGCTGACGACCGCCGGCTGCCCCCTCAAGGGCCCGATCCAGGCCGACACCACCAAGGCCGTCGCCGCCGTTCCCGGCGTCACGGACGTCACCGTGAACCTCGGCGTGATGACCGACGAGCAGCGCGCCGAGCTCCGCAAGGGCCTCAACGGGGGCCGCGCCGAGCGCGAGATCCCGTTCGCGAAATCCAGCTCGCTGACCCGCGTCATCGCCGTCGCGTCCGGCAAGGGCGGCGTCGGCAAGTCGTCGGTCACCGTCAACCTCGCCATGGCGCTCGCCGCGCAGGGGCGCTCGGTCGGCATCCTCGACGCCGACATCTATGGCCACTCCGTCCCCGCCATGCTCGGCATCGCCGACGCCCGCCCCACCTCGATCGGCGACGACAACGAGGCCATGATCCTGCCCGTCCCCGTGATGGGCATCAAGGCCATGTCGATCGGCATGCTCAAGCCCACCCGCGACCAGGTCGTCGCGTGGCGCGGCCCGATCCTCGACCGCGCGATCCAGCAGATGCTCGCCGACGTCCACTGGGGCGACCTCGACTATCTCGTCGTCGACATGCCGCCCGGCACCGGCGACGTCCAGATCTCGCTCGGCCAGAAGCTGCCGAACGCCGAGGTCGTCGTCGTCACCACGCCCCAGCAGGCCGCCGCCGAGGTCGCCGAGCGCGCCGGCACCATGGCGTCGATGATGAACCAGCGCGTCATCGGCGTGGTCGAGAACATGGCCTACCTCGACTTCACCGCGCCCGACACCGGCACCACCCACCGCATCGACCTGTTCGGCACCGGCGGCGGCGAGCAGGTCGCCGCCGGCCTGAGCCGTCGCCTCGGCTATGAGGTCCCCCTGCTCGGCCAGGTGCCGCTCGACCCGAGCCTGCGCTCCGGCGGCGACGAGGGCTCGCCGGTCGTCATCGCCGAGCCCGACCACCCGGCCGCGATCGCGCTGGCCGAGCTCGCCGACAAGATCGGCGCGAAGCGGCGGTCGCTGGCCGGCCTCCACCTCGGTCTCACCCCGACCCCGCGCTGACGTGACCGGGGGCGGTGCCAGGCGTACGCCCGTCGACGACTACCTCGACGGCATCGACCCGGCCATCCGCCCGGCTCTGGACGACCTGCGGCGCACGATCCTCGACGTGCTCGGTCCCTGCGACGAGGTGATGTCGTACGCCATGCCGGGCTTTCGCCTCCGCAAGGACAACGACTGGAAGCTCAAGCCGAAGGTGGTCTGCGGGTTCGCCGCCTGGAAGCACGGTGGCTCGTTCTATCCCCACTCCGGCTCGGTGCTGCCGCTGTTCGCGGTTGAGACCGCTGCGTACAACCAGACCAGGAGCGCGCTCCACTTCACCGCCGAGCGACCGCTGCCGCCCGACCTCGTACGCAGGCTCGTGCTCGCGAAGCTGGAACTGCTCAGGACTGAACATCGTTGCACCGTGCCGCGTACTCACGGCATCGTGCAACGATCCCGGCCGTTCGATCAGGTCGCCTCCGTGTCGAACGGCGTACGCCCGGCCGGAACCGCGTCGAGGCCCGCCATGTTCGACTTCGCGTCCTCGATCTCGCTGCGCAGCGTCGCGTCGGCCGCCTGCAGGTCCTTCTTCACGTCGTCAATGACGGGCTGGACCTCGTCGAGCAGGTGCTTCTGCACAAAGGCCCGCGGGTTGAGGTCGCGCAGGTCGACGTCGGTGCCGAGCTCCTGGCTCAGCGTGGTCTGGGCGTTGTTCGCGATGCCGCGCAGGTAGTGCAGGACGCGGGCGGCCTTGCGCGCCAGCTCGGGCAGCTTCTCGGGCCCGAAGAGGATGACGGCCAGGACGACGAGCGTGAGCAGCTCAGCTGGACCGACATCGAACATGGCTGACAGAGTACCGTCTCGCTGACCGCCTCCCGGACGGTCAGCCGTCCCTCGACCCGAGGGTGACGCGCACGTCGCCGCGACCCGCGATCTTCAGCGTCGCGACCTCCCCGGGCCTGTGGGTGCGGATGCGGACGATCAGTTCAGTGGCGGTGCGGACCGGGCGTCCGTCCACGGCCTCCACGAGGTCGTTGGCCGTGAGCCCGGCAGCGGCCGCCGGCCCGCCCGGCGTCACGGCCGACAGGCGTACGCCCCCGCCCGTGCGGTCGCCGCTCACCGACGCGCCGATGATGGGGACCTGGGCCTTGCCCTTCGTGATGAGCTGGTTGCCGATGTCAACGGCCTGGTTGATCGGGATGGCGAAGCCCAGGCCGATGTTGCCCTGCTGGGTGTCCTGCGTCGCGCCACCCAGCGTGAGGATCGCGGAGTTCACCCCGATGATGCGGCCCGCACCGTCGGCGAGCGGGCCACCCGAGTTGCCGGGGTTGATGGGCGCGTCGACCTGGATGCCGTTGATATAGGCCACCGACTCGTCGGTGCCGTTCTGGCCGCCCACGCTCAACGGACGATCGACGGCCGACACGATGCCGGCCGTGACGGACCCGCCGAGTCCCAGCGGCGCGCCGACGGCGACGACGGGCTGGCCCGGGCGGACGGCGGCGGAGTCGCCGAGATCGACCGCCGGCAGGCCGGAGCCCTCGGCGCGGATCACCGCGAGGTCATAACCGGGGCTGCGGCCCACGACCGTCGCGGGGCGCTCGGACCCGTCCTGCAACTGGATCGTCACGCGGCCACCCGGCGCGCCCTCGACCACATGGTTGTTGGTCATGATGTGGCCGCGGTCGTCGATCACGAACCCGGAGCCGGTGCCGGAGCGGCCTCCGCTGCTGTAGGCGATCGTCACGGTGCTGGGCAGCACGCGCTCGGCCACCTTGACGTTGTCGGCCTGGCCCTGGGCGGGCGGCACGGGCGCGCGGGCCACGGTCGGCGCGACGATCGGTCCGCCGCCGGTGGCCGTCGGCCCGTCAGCGAGTCGCGCACCGCCGTAGCCGGCCGCTCCCCCGATCACCAGCGCGGTGAGGGCGCTCGCGGCGACGGCCGGGAGCACGCGGGCGCGGGGCCTGGTGGCGGCCGGCGCAGGGTGGGAGCCCTGCGGGGAAAAGTGCGGCTGCGGGGGCGGGAACGGCGTCTGGTGCAGGGGCGCGTACGCCTGGGCGTGGTTCCCGTGGGCGGTCGGTGGCCCGTGCTGGGCATGGTGGCCCGCGTGTGCCTGCTGGCCTCCGAACTCCTGCTGGCCCGCGTAGGCCTGGCCCCCGTACGCCTGCTCCGGCCGGGTCTCCGGCCAGGCGGGAGTGGGCCTGTGGTTGGGGTGATCCCCCAGGTGCTGGGTCGGCTGGTCACCGAACCGGCGTGTCGGCTCGGGCTGGTCGATCTGCTGGGTGGGCTCGTCGTCGGCGTCGCGGCCGAACCAGCGGCGCAGGCCCGCATCGTCGTGGCTCATCAGCCGACCTCGAGCAGGTGGCGCCAACCGTCGACCACACGGTCGGTGCGCGTCCTCAACACCGGCGGATCGTGGGGCAGCGCCCGCACCGCGGCGGCGGCGCGCTCCGCCGGCCCGTCGGTGACGACGGTGAACACGCGGTCGCGCGACTGCCACGTGATCATGGTGGGCAGGTCCTGGCTGCGATAGGCCTTCAGCGCCGGATCCCACACCGAGCCCGCCGGGGCCTTGGCCAGCGCACCGCGCGACTCGAAGACGCTCAGGGTCTCGATGCCGTCGCCGTAGGACGAGTGGAGCACCCCGTCGGCGTCGCGCACCCCGATAAGGTCGAGACCGCCCATGCGGGACGGGCAGGAGAACCCGCGCGCGACCAGCTGGGGGGCAGCGCCGATCGTCAGCGCCGTCACGGGCACCGGCATGGTCAGCCGGGGCGCCACATGGCCACCGCCGACCGCGGCCGACCCGACCCGGATGGTCTCGAAACCGGCGCTCTGCACCGTGCGCCCGCCCTCGAACGACTGCGACCACAGCAGCACGCCGGTCTCCCGGTCGAGCCACCAGCGCGCGGCGAGGCTGCCGCCCGCGTACGCCTCCACCACGTGGGTGGGCCTCCCGGCGACCTGCGGTCCGTCACCCGTGGTCAGGGAATGGTTGGCGCCGAGCAGGTCGACACCCAGCGAGTCCTCGTCGGGCAGGAACGCGCGGGTGCTGCTGGCCGAGCGACCGGGGTTGACCGTGACCTCGACGCCACGGCCGGGCCGCGCGAGGACGTCGACCCGCGACGTCCAGAACCCCGCGAGGTGGCGGACCTGGACGAGTTGGGTGCCGGCGTACGCCACCGTGTCCGCGGCCTGCTCGGCACGCTCGAGCCTCGCGTACGCGAGGTCGGACGTGGTGGCCTCGGGCGCCGCCGGGGCCACGGCCTGCTCGGTGGTCTCGGCGGGATCGGTGGCCATGGCGGCGGTGACGGCGGGGTTGGCGAGGGGCTCCGCGCCGAGGGCTGCGGCGAACTCGCTGAGGGCCAGCGCCGTGGGGTCGACCGCCGGCGTGCGCGTGGGTGGGGCCGCGACCCAGCCGATCGCCACGAGGATCAGCGCGAGCGCCGAGGCGCCCGAGCCGGTCGTCACGACCGCTCGACGCAGGGACCGGCGCCGGCTCGGCATGGCGGTGCGGCCGGCTCCCCGGCGGTGCGCGTCGAACGGGCGCGCATGCAGCGGCGCCGACGCATCGTCGCCGGCGATGCCGACCAACCGCGCGGCCAGGTCGTCCGACGGCGCGCTGGCGGGCAACGAGGCCCTGCGTACGCGGTCACGCACCGAGCGCAGGTCGCGGGCGCGGTCGCGGCAGGCATCACACGCCAGGAGGTGGCTCGCGGCGCGTTCGCGGTCGCGGTGCCCCAGGGCGCCGTCGACGTACGCCGACAGCCGCTCGGCGGACGGGTGGTTCACGACTCGACCCCCAGGTAGCGCTCGCGATCACCGGTTGGGCGGCGGTGGGCCAGGGCGTCGCGGAGCTGGGCCCGCCCGCGGTGGATGCGGCTGCGGACCGTGCCGATCTTGACGTCCAGCACCTCGGCGATCTCCTCGTAGGTGAGACCCTCGATGTCACACAACACCACGCACGCGCGGAACTCGGGCGACAGCGCCGACAGGGCCGCCTCGACGTCGTGGTCGAGGTCGACGTCGGCCATCAGCTCGGCCGGCGGGGCGTCGCGACTCTCGAGGCGCTCCTCGGCCTGGTCGGCGAACCCGTCGAAGCGGATCTTCTGACGACGCCGCGCCTGGTCGAGGAACAGGTTCGTGGTGATGCGGTGGAGCCAGCCCTCGAACGTGCCGGGCTGGAAGCGGTGGAGCGAGCGGAACACCCGGATGAAGACCTCCTGCGTCAGGTCCTCGGCGTCGTGCGGATCGCCACAGAGGCGATAGGCCAGCCGATAGACCCGCGCGGAGTGGTCGCGGACGACCTCTTCCCACGTGGGGGGCGTCCAGCCCGTGGCCGCGGCCGGGTCGACGGAGTCAACGGGCGAGACCTCCCCCGGCGCGTCCTCGCCCCGCACGCCGACCTCGGTCGGGGTGCGCTCACGAGTGCGCCACGGAGTGATCGGCACGGGTCTCCCTCGTTCATCGGTTCGCGGTTGCTCGGAACAGTCTGCCGGACGACCCTGTCAAAAACCTGTGAGCCGTCCACAGCCCGGGAAACGTCCGGGTTGGCCCGGATGTTCCTCAACCCCGCGTTCATCCCACGGGTCGAGGAGTCCACCCCCAGGTCAGAGCAGGCCGGAGCTCCTGAGGCAGTCGGCGAACGCCTGCGTCTCGGCCTCCGAGGCCTCCAGCAGCGGGGCGCGCAGCCCCCCGACCGGACGGCCCTGCAGTGCGAGGCCCGCCTTGACCAGCATGCAACCCTGCGTCGCGAAGACCCCGGTGAACGTGGGCTGGAGGCGGCGGTGGAGCTCGAGTGCTGTGGACACATCACCCACGACGAACGCCTCGATCATCTGCTTCGCGCCCGCGCCGGTGAAGTGGGTGGACGTGCCGACGAGACCGACGCCGCCGACCGACATCAACGGGAGGGTCATGGCGTCGTCGCCGGAATAGTAGGCGAGGTCGGTGCGCGCCATGATGTCGGCCGAGGCCACGAGGTCGCCCTTGGCGTCCTTCACCGCGACGACGCGCGGGTGCTCCGCGATCGCCAGCATGGTCTCGGAGGTGATCGGGACCGCGGCGCGGTGGGGAATGTCATAGAGCATGATCGGCAGCTCGGTCGCGTCGGCCACGGCCCGGAAGTGGGCGAGGATGCCGGCCTGCGGAGGCTTCGAATAGTAGGGCGTCACCACGAGGAGGCCGTCGGCGCCGGCCTCGGCGGCCTGCGCGGCGAGGTGTTGCGTGTGGGCGGTCGAGAACGTGCCGACGCCGGCGAGCACCTGGGCGCGATCGCCGACGGCCTCCTTCACCGCCCGCACGAGGTCGGCCTTCTCGGCGTCACTGGTCGTGGGCGACTCCCCGGTGGTGCCGGAGATGACGAGCGCGTCGTTGGCCTGGTCGTCGACCAGGTGTGCCGCGAGCTCCTGCGCCTTGCCCAGGTCCACCGCACCCGCGTCGTCGAAGGGGGTCACCATGGCGGTCAACAGGCGGCCGAAGGGCGTGGCGGAGTCGAGGGACATGCGACAAATCGTAGTGGAGAGACCCCGCGTACGCATGGTGGCGAAACATTATCGCGGCGCGCTGGGGTCTCGCGCACAATGTTGTCGCGATACTCGTCGTCTCGCTGGCGCTCGCTCGGAGAACGTTCCCGGGTCGCTCGGCCGTCCAGTCAGTTCTTGACCGCGACGAGGATTCCGTCGCCGACCGGCAGCAGTGTCGCGACCAGGTCCTCGTTCTCCTGCACGTTCTCCAGCGCCTCGCGGATGACGATCGTCTCGTCCTCCTCGTTGGCGGCGTCGGCGATCTTGTCAGACCACAGGCAGCTGTTCACGATCATCAGCCCGCCGTGGCGCAGCAGGCGCAGCGCCTGCTCGATGTATTCGCCGTATTCCAGCTTGTCGCCGTCGACGAACACCAGGTCGTACGCCCCATCGCTCAGCTTCGGCAGCACGTCCAGCGCGGTGCCGGCGATGAGGCGGAAACGCCGGGCCGGGATCTTCTGCGACTGGAAGAGGCGGCGGGCCTCGCTCTGGTTCTCGTGGTCGGAGTCGACCGAGGTGATGATGCCGTTCGGGTTCATGCCGGCGAACAGCGCGAGCCCCGAGACCCCGGCGTTCGTGCCGACCTCGACGACGGCCTTCGCGTCGATCGACTTCGCGAGCACCGTCAGCAGCGCGGACGTGCCGCGACCGAGCGGGGTCTGGCCGAGGCCCGACGCGCTCTCGCGGCCCTCGGCGGCCGCCGCGGAATCGGCGCGGAAGTCCTCCGCGTACACCCAGGACGCGGCCTTCGGGGCCAGCTTCGTCGAGGTCAGGGAGCCATGGGGAGCGTTCACAGGGCCTACCATAGCGCCCGTGACTGCCCAGACCCCCGACCGCTCCGCCCACACCGTGACCGCCGAGTTGGTCGCCTCCGTGATGAAGGTGGAGGTGGCCGTCGGCGATCGCGTCACCGAGACCGATCCTGTCGTGGTGCTGGAGTCGATGAAGATGGAGATCCCGGTGCTGGCCGAGCGGGCAGGCACCGTACGCGAGGTCGTCGTGGCGCAGGGTGACGTGGTGCGCGACGGGGACCCGCTGGTGGTCATCGCTGTCTGATCGCGCCAGGCGCGAGCAGCCCGGGGCGTCAGTCCCGCGAGATGCGTACGCCCTTGCCGACCACCGTCACGCCCGTCGGCGACACCGTGAATCCCCGGGCCAGGTCGTGCTCGGCGTTCACGCCCACCTCGCAGCCCTCGTCGACGACGACGTTCTTGTCCAGGATCGCGTTGCGGACCACGGCGTTGCGGCCGATGCGGACGTTGTCCATGATCACCGAGCGCTCGACGTTGGCCCACTTGTCGACGAGCACGTTCGGTGAGAGCACGGACGCGTCGACGTCGCCGCCCGAGATGATGCAGCCGGCCGACACGATCGAGTCCTCCGCGTTGCCGCGCAGGACGAACTTCGCCCCCGGGCGCTGCGGCACGTAGGTCCAGATCGGCCACTCGTTGTTGTAGACCGAGAAGTTCGGGTCAACCGAGACCAGGTCCATGTGGGCCTCGTGGTAGGCGTCGATGGTGCCGACGTCGCGCCAATAGTTGCGGTCCTTCTCGGTCGCGCCGGCCACGGTGTTCAGCGTGAAGTCGTGGACCTGGGCCTCGCCCTGGTTCACGAACCGCGGGATGATGTCGCCGCCCATGTCGTGGCGCGCGGTCGCGTCGGCGGCGTCGGCCTCGAGGGCCTCCTCGAGCGCCTTGCGCGTGAAGATGTAGTTGCCCATCGAGGCGAACGACTCGTCGGGCGAATCGGGCAGGCCGGGCGGGTCGGCCGGCTTCTCGAGGAACTGCTTGATCCTGGCGTCCTCGCCGGCGTCGATGATGCCGAACGCCGAGGCCTCCTTCCGGGGCACCCTGATGCCGGCGACGGTGCAGTCGAGGCCCGAGTCGATGTGCTGGTCGAGCATCTGCGACACGTCCATGCGATAGATGTTGTCGGCGCCGAACACCACGACATAGTCGGGGTCCTCGTCGCGGATCAGGTTCATCGACTGGAAGATCGCGTCGGCCGACCCCTGATACCACCGCGGCCCGAGGCGCTGCTGGGCCGGCACCGGCGTCACGTAGTTGCCGAGCATCGTCGACATGCGCCACGTCAGCGAGATGTGGCGGTCGAGCGAGTGGGACTTGTATTGCGTCAGCACACAGATCTGGCGCAGCTCCGAGTTCACCAGGTTCGACAACACGAAGTCGATCAGCCGGTAGGTGCCGCCGAACGGCACCGCCGGCTTGGCGCGGTCAGCGGTCAGCGGCATCAGCCGCTTGCCCTCGCCGCCGGCCAGGACGATGGACAACACCTTCGGTCGGACCGCCATGTCGGAACCCTTCCAGTCGCTGTGCGCCCACCCTATCCAGCCCCGTCAGCGCGCGCGTCACCCCCTCTCCGGCGCGAGACGCAGCCCTGTGCGACGATCACCGCATGAGCCCGCGCATCTCGATCCTGACCCGCGAGTACCCGCCCGCGATCTACGGCGGTGCCGGCGTCCACGTCGCCCAACTCGTCCCCCAGCTCCGCAAGCTCTGCGAGGTCGACGTGCAGTGCATGGGCGAGCCGCGCGAGGGCGCCACGGCCCACGCCGAGACCTTCCCGCCGAACGCCAACGCCGCGCTGCGCGTGTTCGGAGCCGACCTCTCGATGGTCACCGCGATCCCCGAGGTCGACCTCGTCCATTCCCACACCTGGTACGCCAACCTCGCCGGTCACCTCGCGGGCCTGTTCCAGGACATCCCCCACGTCGTCACCTCCCACTCCCTCGAACCCCACCGCCCATGGAAGGCCGAACAGCTCGCCGGCGGCTATCGGCTGAGCTCGTGGGCGGAGAAGACGGCGTACGAGGCCGCCGACGCCGTGATCTCGGTGAGCGAGGGCATGCGCCGCGACGTCCTGGAGTCGTACGCCGACCTCGACCCCGCGAAGGTCCACGTCGTCAAGAACGGCATCGACACCGACGAGTTCGCGCCCGTCGAGGCCTCGGACGTCGTGACGGGCCTCGGCGTCGACCTCGACCGCCCCCTGGTCACCTTCGTCGGCCGCATCACGCGCCAGAAGGGCCTCGTGCACCTGGTGCGGGCCGCCGAGCAGTTCGACCCCGACACCCAGTTGCTGCTGCTGGCCGGTGCGCCGGACACCCCCGAGATCGCCGCGGAGTTCAACGAGGCCTTCGCCCACCTCGAGCGGGTGCGGTCCGGCGGCGTCACCTGGGTCCAGGAGATGCTTCCGCGCGCGTCCGTACGCCAGGTCCTGTCGCACGCCACCGTCTTCGCATGCCCCTCGGTCTATGAGCCGCTCGGCATCGTGAACCTGGAGGCGATGGCCTGCGAGACCGCCGTCGTGGCGTCCGCGGTGGGCGGCATCCCGGAGGTCGTCGTCGACGGCGAGACGGGGTCACTGGTGGCGTACGACCCGAAGCGGGCCGACGACCCGGCGTTCGTGGCCGGCTTCGAGTCGGAGTTCGCGGCGAAGGTGAACGCGCTGACGCGCGACCCGGGGCTCGCGGAGGCGTACGGGACGGCGGGCCGCCAGCGCGCGATCGACGAGTTCTCCTGGGCGAAGATCGCCCAGGAGACCCTGGATGTCTATCAGCGGGCGATCGCGTCGCAAGGGAGCTGAACGCCCCCTCACCACGAGCAGCGGGCCCCGGATCAGTGATCCGGGGCCCGCATGGTTCGTGGTGGTCAGCGCGTCGGCTCAGCCGACGACGCCCTTGAGTGCGTCCCGCAGCTCCTCGGCCTCGGCGGCGTTCATCTCGACGACGAGACGACCGCCACCCTCGAGCGGAACACGCATGACGATCCCGCGACCTTCCTTGGTGACCTCCATGGGTCCATCGCCCGTCCGCGGCTTCATTGCTGCCATGCGTATCCTCATCTCTCCCGGGCGGCCCGGCCGCCGTAGTGTTCGACCGGGCCCATTATTCCGCATGGCGGCCCACGACGCGGCAGCGGCCCGCCGCCGACGTCGGATCGGGCGCCTGTGTGCGCGACCACACGTCCCCTTCAGTAGGGTTCGGCCATGAATGAGCCCGTCGTCACCCGCGTCGCCGACGGCGTCGCCACCATCCGGTTGAACCGGCCGGACGGCATGAACTCCTTCGACCGGGCTACGCGCGCGGCCCTCCTGTCCGCGCTGGACGAGGTGGGATCGGACCCGGGCGTACGCGCGGTGGTCCTGACCGGATCGGGCCGCGCGTTCGGCGTGGGGCAGGACCTGAAGGAACATGCGACGTCACTGCGCGAGTCACCGATCGAGGAGGTGTGGCAGGTCGTGCCGGACTCCTACAACCCGATCGCCCGCGCCGTCGCCGCCTTGGACAAGCCCGTGATCGCGGCGGTCAACGGCGTGGCGGCCGGCGCCGGGGCATCACTCGCCTTCCTCGCCGACCTGCGCATCGTGGCCGCATCGGCTGGGTTCAACCTCGCCTTCGCCGGCATCGGCCTGTCCTGCGACACCGGCGCGTCGTGGACGCTGCAGCGGCTGGTGGGCCAGGCGAAGGCGCTGCAGCTGCTGTTCGAGCCGCGCACGATCGGCGCCGACGAGGCGCTCGAGCTCGGGCTCGCCACCGAGGTGGTGCCCGACGACGCGTTCGAGACCCGGGTGGCGGAAGTGGCCTCGCGGTTGGCCCAGGGGCCGACGCTGGCGTACGCGTCGATGCGGCAGTCCGTGGCGTACGCGGCCACCCACTCGTTGGACGAGTCGCTCGAGTTCGAGGCCCGGATGATGGCCCGCACCGGGGCGACGGCCGATCACCGCGACGCCGTGGATTCCTTCCTGCGCAAGGAGAAGCCGCGGTTCACGGGAAGCTGAGTCCCGACCGGTCAGCGCGACTCGGGGCGCCAGGCCTCGGCCTCGTCGGCCGCCTCGGCGTCGCCTGCCGGACGCTTCTCGCGCCCGCGCCACGCGCTGGCCTTCTCGGTGACGGTCGGCTCGGTGCGCGTACGCCGGGTGGGCTCCAGCGGACGGGCGTCGATCTCCTCGACCTGGGGGTCCTTGGCGGGTTCGGGCGTGACGACTTCCCCGGTCTCCGCCGACTCGCGGCCCCGCCCGTCGAGCTCTCGAGCCATGCGCGCCATCACGGCGTCGACCTCCTCCATGTCATAGCCGCGCGTGGCCACCCCGAACCGCACGTCCCGCAGGTCGTCGGCCGCGATCGCCCGATCGGCGGGCAGCGCCGGGGCGTACGTGTCACGCACGGGCTCGGACTTCATCTGGCCGAGCGCACCGGCCGACGCGACCGCGGCGGCGCCGAGGACGAGGACGGCCACGACGACGATCATGATCTCCATGGGGCGGGCTCTCCTGGTGACTCACTCGGCCCGGTGGGCCGGGGGCTCGGACGGGATGTTGCTCTCGACCATGATCGCGATGACCTCGTCGATGTCGTCGGTGATGTGGAGCATGTCGACGTCGGCCTCCCCGATGTAACCCTCACCGAGCACAGTGTCGACGATCCACGACTTGAGCGGGCCCCAGTAGTCGGAGCCGAACAGCACGACGGGGAAGTCGGTGACCTTCTTGGTCTGCACCAGGGTCAGCGCCTCGAACAGCTCGTCGAACGTGCCGAAGCCGCCCGGCATGACGACGAACCCCTGCGAGTACTTCAGGAACATCGTCTTGCGGGCGAAGAAATAGCGGAAGTTGATGCCGAGCGTCACGAAGTCGTTGAGGCCCGACTCGAAGGGCAGCTCGATGCCGAGGCCGACCGACACTCCCCCGGCCTCACAGGCGCCCCTGTTGGCGGCCTCCATGATGCCGGGTCCGCCGCCGGTGATCACCGCGAACCGGGCGCGCGCCAGGCGCGTCCCGATCTCCTGGGCGGCGGCGTACATGGGGTGGTCGGGCTTGGTGCGGGCCGAGCCGAACACCGACACCGCGGGGCCGAGCTCGGCCAGCGTGCCGAAGCCCTCGACGAACTCCGACTGGATGCGCAGCACGCGCCAGGGGTCGGAGTGGACCCAGTCGGTGGTGCCGCGCGACTCGAGGAGGCGCTGGTCGGTGGTCGTCGGCAGCACCATGTCGCGGGACCGCATGACGGGTCCCTGCTGGCGGCGCTCGTGGACCGAGCGCGCCTTCTCGGGGGCGGTGTCGGGGTTGCGCGGTTCGGGCCCGTGCTGTCCGGGCGTGGCGGGCGTCGCCATCTCAGGCTTCCTCGCCCGTGCCGAGCCAGCGCACGAAGGCGTCGCGGCAGGCGTACACGTCGGACGCCGGGCAGAACTCGTCGTCGGTGTGGGCGTGGATCGGGTCGGCGGGGCCGAAGTTGACCGCCGGGACACCGAGCGCGGAGAACGTCGCCACGTCGGTCCAGCCGAACTTCGGCTTCGCCTCGGTGCCGACGGCTGCGAGGAATTCCGCGGCGGCGGGCTGGTCGAGCCCGGGGCGGGCCCCCTCCGCCCCGTCGGCCAACTCGGTCTCGAAGCCGTCCAGCACCTCGCGGACGTGGGCGTACGCCTCGTCGACCGACTTGTCGGGCGCGAACCGATAGTTGACGTCGATGGCGCAGCGATCGGGGATGACGTTGCCGGCGATGCCGCCGGTGATGCCGACGGCGTTCAGGCCCTCGTGGTAGCGCAGGCCGTCGACCACGGGCTCGGCCGGCTCGTACGCCGCCAGCCGGCGCAGCACCTCACCGGCGTCGTGGATCGCGTTGTGGCCCATCCAGGAGCGGGCGGAGTGGGACGCGGTGCCGGTCGTGGTCACGCGGACGCGGAGCGTGCCCTGGCAGCCGCCCTCGATGTTGCCCGCGGTCGGCTCGCACAGCACGGCGAAGTCGCCGGCCAGTAGGTGGGGCAGGTCCCGGGCGATGTGGCCCAGCCCGTTCTTCTCGGCCTCGACCTCCTCGTTGGCATAGAAGATCCACGTCACGTCGCGGGCGGGTTCTGTGAGCGCGGCCGCGGCGCTCAGCTGGACCGCGACCCCGCCCTTCATGTCGCAAGTGCCGCGGCCGACGAGACGGCGGTCGTCGCCCTCGCCCTCGACGCGGCAGGGCAGGTTCGGGGTCGCCGCGAGCGGGACGGTGTCGATGTGGCCGGCGATCACGACGCGGCTCGGCCGGCCGAGGTCGGTCCGCGCCACGACGTTGTCCTCGTGACGGATGACCTCCAGGTGGGGCGCCTGCGTACGCAGCGCCGCTTCGATCGCGTCGGCGATCTGGCGCTCGTTGCCGGACACGGACTCGATGTCGACGAGCGCCTGGAGGAGGTCGACGACGTCGCCGGTGAGGTCGAGAGAGGTCATGGGCCCAACCTTAGGGGGTGGCCGGAGTCACGCGCGCTCCACCGAGAACAGCTCCCCCGGCGTACAGCCCAGGACGTCGCAGACCGCGGTGAGCGTGGAGAACCGGATGGCCTTCGCGCGGTTGTTCTTCAGCACCGACAGGTTCACCAGCGAGACGCCGACGTCGTCGGCGAGGGCTGTGAGGGTCATGCCGCGGGCGGCGAGCAGGGCGTCGAGGTGACAGACGACGCGGTGGGGCTCCTCGACCGGCATCAGACCAGCCCCTCGGTGTCGCGGCGCAGCTCGGCGCCACGACGGAAGACCAGGCCCAGCACCTCCACCAGTCCCGCTCCGGCGAGTCCGGTGAGGGCGACCGCCACCGTCTCGGGGGCGACATGGGAATAGACGTGCGGGAGCTGTTGGCTGTCCGCCAGCGCGAAGAATCGCCCGGCGAACGCGACCAGCGGGAGACAGATGGCGCCGAGGCCGAGCAGCAGGGACAACCCCCGGAACGTACGCATGGCATCGGCGTGGAACGGGTCCCCCGCGGCGACCCGATCCAGGAGGCGCCACACCATCGCGAAGCCGACCAGGATCAGCACGAACAGGACGACCGGGGCGATGAGGTCACCGAAGCGCTGCAGTGCGGTCGGGTTCGTCACGGTGTATTCGACCTCACCCGCCCAGCGCGCGCTCGCCCCCGCCCGGAGCGCCTCGTCCACCGGCGGTCCGGCGTGCTCCGCGCCCGAGGTGAACACCAGCGGCGCACCCGTGATCCACGCGCCGACGCGCGGCACGATCGCCCCCAGGACCAGGTTGGTCAGGGCGAGGAAGCCCAGCAGCACGGTCGCCACCCGGGTGATCCACAGGTCCTTGCCCGTCATGTCCTTGGAGAGCCAGTCGGTCTTCTTGGTCGCCATCATCAACCTCCGTCGTGTTCGGCGTGCTTATCGTTCTTCGATGTTATCGCTTCTCGATATTATCGTCAATCGTTAGCCGAGGATGGGTGTGGGCCCGACCCGGTAGCCTGTCGCCCATGACCGAGCAGAGCATCAGCCGCCCCGCCTGGGGTTGGGGCATCGTCACGACCCACGCCGCAGGACAGGTGCTCGACACCTGGTTCCCCGCCCCCGCCCTGGGGACGCCCGACACCGCGGAGGCGCCCGCCGAGCTGGCCGCGCTGCAGGGGTCCGACGAGGCGCGCGAAGTGATCCTCGCGACCCAGCTCGTGACGATCGACCTCGACGCGGCGCCGGCCTCGGTGCCGGACGCCTACCTGCGTCTCCACCTGCTCTCCCACCGCCTCGTCGCCCCCAACACGATCAACCTGCAGGGCCTGTTCGGTGTCCTGACGAACGTGGTGTGGACGTCCGCCGGACCCTGCGCGACCGACGACTTCGAGCTCACCCGCGCCCGCCTGACCCGCGAGCACGGCCGCATCACGGTGTGGGGCGTCGACAAGTTCCCGCGCATGATCGACTACGTGCTCCCCTCCGGCGTACGCATCGCCGAGGCCGACCGCGTACGCCTGGGCGCCCACCTCGCCAACGGCACCGTCGTCATGCACGAGGGGTTCGTGAACTTCAACGCCGGCACGCTCGGGCAGTCGATGGTCGAGGGTCGCATCTCGCAGGGCGTCGTGGTCGACGACGGCTCCGACGTCGGCGGCGGGGCCTCGATCATGGGCACACTCTCCGGCGGCGGCACCGAGATGATCAAGGTCGGCAAGCGCTGCCTGCTGGGCGCCAACGCCGGCATCGGCATCTCGCTGGGCGACGACTGCGTCGTCGAGGCCGGGCTCTATGTCACCGCCAGCACCAAGATCAAGGTGAACGACCAGGTCGTCAAGGCCGCCGAGCTGTCGGGCCAGCCGGGCCTGCTGTTCCTCCGCAACTCGCTCACCGGCGAGGTCGAGGTGCGCGGCCGCGAGGGCCGGACGGTCGAGCTCAACGCCGACCTGCACGCCCACTGACTCGGCCCCTCTCCCTCAGGCCGAGACCGACCCATGACCCGACCACGACGCCGGTCGCGCGCGCTCGGCTGCCTCGGCGTGGCCGTGGTCCTGGTCGGGGGCGCGGGGGTGGCCGGCGCCGCGTACCTGCGCAGCATCGACCAGCTCCCACCCCTCCCGGTCGAGGACCGCTGCGTCGTGACGGGCTCCACCGGCACCGTGGTGCTCACGCGCGAGCAGGCGTCGCTGACCGCGATCATCGTGGGCGCGTCGGTGCAGCGCGGGCTGAACCCCCGCGCGGCGACGATCGCGATGGCGACGGCCTATCAGGAGTCCGGCATCCGCAACCTCGACCACGGCGATCGCGACTCGCTGGGGCTGTTCCAGCAGCGGCCGTCCAAGAACTGGGGTACGCCCGCCCAGCTGCAGGACCCGTTCTATGCGAGCAACGCGTTCTATGACGCGCTGGTGAAGGTGCCCGGGTGGCAGACCGGCGACATCAACGACACCGCTCAGGCGGTGCAGCGCTCCGGCCACCCCGACGCCTATCGCAAGCACGAGGCGAAGGCACGCGTCCTCGCCGAGGCCTTCACCGGCCAGCGCGGGGCGGGCGTGGCGTGCGTCGACCGGCGTACGCCCGCCGGCGACCCCGCGGCGTACGCGGCCGCACTCGAGAATTCACTCGGCCGCCTGCCGGTGAACACCTCCGGCAAGACCGTACGCGTGTCCGCCGGCTCGCCCGAGCGGGCATGGGCCGTGGCCCATCACGCCGTGGCGGTCGCGGGCCAGCACGGCATCACCGGGGTCATCGCGGGCGGCCGTACGTGGTCGGCGGCCCCGGGCGCGGCGCCGTGGAGCGTCCCGGCGTGGTCCGCGGCCGGCGCCTCGGGCGACGCGACCACCGTGGTGGTCACGTTCCGCTGACCGCCGCCTCACCCGCCAGCCCAACCAACGCTGGCTGGTGATCAAGAAGCTCTGGTGCTTCGGCGGGCTCTGCCGCAAGCTCTGCCCCACTAGGGTGGCGCGGGTGACCAGTTCATCGCTCCCGCAGATCCCGTGGCTCGCTGCGAAGGCCCTCCTGGGCGTCGCCGAGGCCAGCGGCCAGGAGGTCATCGACCTCACCATCGGCTCGCCCGTCGACCCGACGCCCCAGCTCGTCATCGACGCCCTGGTCGAGGGCGGCAACGCGCCGGGCTATCCCGCGGTGACCGGCACGCCGGCGCTCAACCAGGCGATCCGGGGCTATCTCGCGCGCCGGTTCGACGTCGAAGTGACGGCCGAGCAGGTCCTGCCCGTCGTCGGCACCAAGGAGTTCATCGCGACGGCGCCGGCCATCCTCGCGACTTCGACCGATGCGGTGTCCTGGCCGATCACGGCCTACCCGACCTACGGCGTCGGCGCCCAGTTCTCCCACCTCGACTCCGGCCCGGCCATCGAGTGGCTGAACTGGCCGGCGAACCCGTCGGGCGCGATGGTGACCGCCGACGAGTTCCGCGCCGAGGTCGACCGGGTGCGGTCGGCGGACGGCGTGGTGTTGAGCGACGAGTGCTATCTCGAGTTCTGCTGGGAGGGCGAGCCCATCTCGGTGCTCGACGAGCGCGTGTCCGGCGGCGACCTGACCAACGTCCTCGCGGTGAACTCGCTGTCGAAGCGGTCGAACATGGCGGGCTATCGGGCGGGCTTCATCGCGGGCGACCCGAACCTCGTGTCGACGCTGATCGAGTGGCGCCGCCAGCTCGGCCTGATCATGCCGCTGCCCATCCAGGCCGCCATGATCGCCGCGCTGGGCGACGACGCCCACGTCGACGAGCAGCGCGATCGCTATCGCCGCCGGCGCCAGCTCATCGCCGACGCCGTCACCGCCGCCGGGTTCCGGATCGACCACAGCCAGGGCGGCCTCTATCTCTGGATCGCCCGCCCCGGCAGCAGCGACCAGGAACTCGCCCGCTGGTTCGCCGAGCGCGGCATCATCGTGACGCCCGGCCGGCTGTATGGCGACGACGACACCCACGTCCGCATCGCGCTGACCTGCACCGACGCGAAGGCCGAGGCGGCCGCGGCCAGGATCAGCGAGGCCTGAGGCGGCTCAGTGGCCGTCGGCGAGCGTCTTCGTCAGGCGGCCCAGCTCGCGGACGTCACCGACGCCGAGTCGCTCGAGGCTCGTCAGGAGTTCCCGGACCTGGGCGTCGCCGCGATCGATGTCGACGAACAGTACGAACAGGAAATGGTTCGGCTCGTCGGGGACCGGCCGCGTCATGAGGTTCGCGAGGTTCAGCCCCAGCTCCGTCAGCACGCCCAGCACCTGCAGGATCACGCCGCGCCCATGGGCCGACGGCGAGAACAGGACGACCGAGCGCTGCGTACGCCGGGTCGCGACGGGCGGCTCGGCCGACACCGCGACGAACTGGGTGGCCGCGCGCTCGTGGTCCTGCACCTGCGCGCGGAACAGCGTCACGTCGAAGCGACCCTCCTGGCCCGGCGAGGCGAGCGCGACCTCGCCCGTCCCCAGACTGCGGCACGCCTCGGCGGTCGACTCGACCTCGCGTACGCGGGTCTCCGGGCCGAGGCTCGCGACGAACCGGCGGCACTGCGCCAGCGCGTGGGGGTGGGAGACCACGGTGTGGGGACGGGCGGACCGGTCGCGCACATAGGCGTTGAAGCGGACCAGGCGCACGGTGTCGTCGGTGATCCACAGGCCCGGCTCCCCCAGGAGCAGGTCGATCGTCGGGACGACGATGCCGTTGACCGAGTTGTCGAACGGGAGCACGGCGGCGGTCGCGTCACCGGCGCGTACGCGGCCGGCCGCGGCCTCGGCGGTCGCGGCGGCGGTCAGCTCCGCGGACTCGAAGAGCTCGCGCGCGGCCACCTCGGTGAAGGTGCCCTCGGGGCCGAGGAAGGCGACGGATTCAGTCATGGGGTCTTTCCGGGTGGGTGCGGGGCGGCGGGGCGGTGACGCGTCAGGCGATGGTCAGGCCCACGGCGAACGCGCCGATGGTGCGGCAGTGGAAGTTCACGCCGCTGAGGCGCTGCGGCAGGTAGTCCATCACCGACAGGTCCTGGCACTCGAAGCCCACGAAGAAGCGGTGGGAGCCGTCGGGCTGCTTGTCCGACAACAGGAAGCTCAGGTCGATGTCGAACGCGGCGAAGACGCCGAGCGCGCCCGCGAGCGAGCCGGGGCGCTCAGTCGGCGACGTGAGCACGAACCAGAGGTAGTGGGCGTCGGGAGACGGCGTACGCGACACCTTGCCGAACAGCACCGAGGCGCCGCAGTGCTCACGGATCGGGAGCGACTCGGGACGCTCCTCGACGCCGAGGATGGCCGCACTGCCGGACTGGCAGGCGGCGACGAGTTCCTCGGGGCGGGCCTGGTCGGGCAGGACGACGGTCTTCAGGCCGAGGCCCAGGACGTAGTCCTCGAGGTCGCGCATCGCCGAGCGGCGCAGGACGAGCTCGCGCGCCTCCTCGGAGCCGCAGAGGACCCAGCGGGGCGAGGCCCAGCCGATCGAGTCGACCAGGAGCCCCGACGCGGAGTCGGACAGCGCGCGCAGGACCGTGACCTCGGGGCCGTCGACGGCACCGACACGGACGACGCCGACGACGTCGGGCGCGGCGTCGGCGGTCTGGAAGATCGCGCCGGTGTGGGTGACCGGGAGCAGCTGCTCGGGGCGCCCCCAGCGCTGGCGGGCCACCACCTGGCTGACGGCTCGCTGCGACTCGTTCGCGTCGAAAAGCAGGACGGTCCCCGAAGGTGGCGTAGACATGATCGCGAGTCTATCGGCCGGAACGGGGTGGCACGTTCCGCTCTCAGGCCTCGTCGTGCTCCTGCGGCGGCAGGGCCTCGATGAGGGGGTGGTCCTTGTCGATGACGCCCATCTTCGACGCGCCGCCGGGCGAACCCAGACCCTCGAAGAACTTCACGTTGGCGTCGTAGTAGTCCTTCCACTCGTCGGGGGTGTCGTCCTCGTAGAAGATCGCCTCGACCGGGCAGACCGGCTCGCACGCACCGCAGTCGACGCACTCGTCGGGGTGGATGTAGAGCATCCGGTTGCCCTCATAGATGCAGTCGACGGGGCACTCCTCGACACAGGCGCGGTCCTTCAGGTCCACGCAGGGCTGCGCGATGATGTAGGTCACTTCAGACTCCTCGGTCGAACGGGTGCGTTGTCGCGGGGTCACTCTACTACCTGGAAGAGGAGGATCCGCCGCCGTGGATGCCCTTGCTCGGTGTGGCGCGAAGACCGGCGTACGCGTGTCGGTGCGGGCGAGGACGCCTGACGGGATGTCGGACGTGGTGGGCCTCGTGACGGGGTTGGACGAGGCCGTCGTGGTGCTCGAGCGGCGGGGCGGGACGGTCGTGACGATCGCCCGGGGGGACGTGGTCGCCGCACGTGTCGTGCCGCTGGTCGCGCGCGGCCGCAACCCGCGCCACTTCGACCCGGATCAGGTGCGGGAACTCGCGCACGACGCGGGTGTCGGCGGTTCCGGGCCGGTCTGGGTGGGTCGGCTGGCCGAGCTGGTGACGTCGCTGGACACCGTGGGCGTGGTGGACGGCGACCCGGCGCGGTCCGGGGGCTCCGTGGCGCGGGTGTTCGGGGAATGGGCGGCCGTGCGCCTGGAGGCGCCGGAAGACCTGCCCGGGCTGGCGGCCTGGGCGGCGCGCCACGACGCGCGCAATATCGCGGTGACGGGCCCGGGCACCAAAGGGGTGCAGGGTCTCGAACGGCTGTGATGTACATTTCGGCGCTCTTCGCGCATCATGGGGGCATGACTGAGATGACCGTGACGGATGCTCGGGCGCGACTGGCCGACGTGGTTGACAACGCCCGTGTCCAGCACGCCCCCGTCTATCTGACTCGCCGCGGCCAGCGCGTGGCGGCGGTCATCGATGCTGACGACCTGGCACGCCTGATCGAGGACGCCGAGGATCTGGCCGACATCATGGCCGCGCGGTCGGCGCGTGAAGAGATGGAGACTGCCAGCCCGATCCCCTGGGCCCAGGTCAAGGCCGACCTCGGCCTCACATGAGCTATCGGATCGAGATCGCTCCGGCAGCGGCCCGCCAACTGCGCAAGCTCGACACGGGCGCTCGCCGTCGGGTCCAGGCAGCCATCGAACTGCTGCAGGATGAGCCGCGACCAAAGGGAGCGAAGAAGTTGGTGGGCGGCGTTGGCGAGTGGCGTGTGCGCACCGGCGATCACCGCATCGTCTACGAGATTCACGACGGAGTCCTCCTCGTTCTCGTCATCGCCGTGGGCCATCGGCGTGACATCTACCGTCGACGGTGATCACGCCATTCAGCCCAGCGTGACCTCGTCGCCCACCGCGATCTCCCCGTCGTCCAGCGCCACCAGCGACACCCCGAACACCGGTTCGGCAAGCCCGAGGTCGCGCGTCAGCGCCTTCATGATCGCGAGGTCGCGCTCCCCCGTCGTCGGGTTCGCATGGGTCGCAAGACAGCGCACCAGCGGCTGGTGGACGCGGAAGCGCACGCCGCCGATGGTCAGCCTGCGGCCGGCCCAGCCCAGCTCCGCGAGCGGCTCGATGCCGTCGATGACGACGTTGGAGCGGAAGCGGGCGCCGTCGAGACCGGGGGCGCCCAGGGCGTCCGCGAGGCGCTCGAGACTGGCACGGGAGTGGAGTGAGACATAGCCCGCCCTGCGGTCCTGCAGCTGGGGGGTGACGCCGTCGCCGACCAGGCGCAGCGGGAGGTGGCGAGAGCCGGGGGCCAGGTTCAGCTCGGGTTGCTGGGCCGCCACGCGGGCGACCTCGGCGCGGCCGGCGTCGTCGAGGGGCACATCGGCGAGGACCTCGCCACCGCGGGCGAGGCGCACGCGGCCGCCGGCGTACGTCAGCGAGAGCCGGGCGATCGCCGGCGTGTTCATCAGCACGACCATGTCGCGCTTGGTCCCCCAGCCGTCGTCGGCCTCGGCGTCGGCATACCGCAGGCCCAGGACGCGGTCGCCGACGGCGCGTCCGTCGCGGACCGTCAGGGTGGAGCGGCGTTCGGGGGCGAAGCCTTTGACGGGGAAGCGGGCCAGCTCCTCGACTCGCTGGCGCTCGCTCGGAGAACGTAACCCCGGGGTCAGGGCTTCTTCACGCACTTGATCTCGTCGGTCGCCGAGTATTTCCACGACTTGTCCTCGCGCTTCACGACCGCGCCGTTCTGCTTGAAGATGCGGTAGTAGCTTGCCGTGAAGCCCGGCGACGCCGACTGCGGGTTGCAGTCCGGCGCGTCATCGGTGACCGACTTGCCGTTGTAGAAGTTCGACTTCGTCGGCTCGGGCGACTCGATGTCCCACTTCTTCGTGCCCCAGATCTTCACCGTGATCGAACCCTTGCCGCCGCCGCTCGACGGGCTGCGCACAGCCTCCAGATAGATGGGGGCGTCGGAGTCGTTCTGGATCAGCACGTCGATCGAGCCGGAATAGATGGTCGACTCGCGGCCGGCGGGATAGCGGTCGAAATACATCGTGTGGGGCTGGTGCTCGAGGATCTTGAGCCCGGCGAACCACGCCGCGTTGTACAGCGTCGTGGCGCTCTGGGAAACGCCGCCGGCGTTCTCCTTCTTCAGCTTGCTGCCGGCCACGACCCAGCCGTCGACATAGCCCGACGACGATCGCGAGCCCAGCGCCGCGTCGAGGGAGAACTTCTCGTCCTTGGCGATCGTGTTGCCGTTGATGCGCGACGCCGCGATGCCGAGGTTGGTGTTGCGGTAGTCCGCATGGGGGTAGGAGGTCGTGAACTCGCCGATGACCTCCTTCGGCTTCTGCTTCTCGGCCTCCTCGGTCGAGAATTTGGCCTTCGCGCCCGTGAGTTCCACCTTCACCTCGCGGCCCTGGGCCTGCGACACGACGGGCATGACGACCTTGGTGAAGTTCTCCTTGCTCACCTCGGCGCCGTCGACGGCGGGAACGACGACGAAGCCGTTGCCCTCACGCTTGTAGGTCGCGTCCTTGGCGCCCTTGAGGTCGAGCTTCTTGAGGGCGGGCTTCGACGCCTCATAGAGCTTGTCGGGGTTCACTGCGCCGACGAGTTTGCCGTCGGTCGGCGTGATGGTCGCCGCCGAACCGATCATGGCGGGCGACACCTCGAACACGCCGCGTCCGGTGTCGAGTTTGACGGGTCCGGACAGTGTCGGCTTCGCGAAGGTCTCGATGACCTGGTCGGCCTCGGCGTTGGTGATCTGGGGGTCCGTGCGCTGGACCCCGGCGGGCACCTCGGTGCGCTTCAGATAGGCCGACTCCAGCCCCGTGGTGACGTCGGGCTGGCGCAGGGCCACCGCCTGTTCGCCGTCCGTGCGCTTGATCTCGACCCCCGCGATCGCCACCGTGGCGTCCTTCGCGGGCTTGTCGACCTGCGCCGCGACGCCCTGGGCGGCGCGGGCGAGCGCGGCCCGGTCGACCCTGGTCACGGGGTCCATGGGACCGCCGCCGGTCAGCACGTTCCAGATGTGGGAGGGCTTCCAGCTCTTGCCGGCGCCGGCCTGTTCGACCGTCGCGTCGTAGTCGACCGCGAGGCCGGCGCTCGCCGGAACCACGTCGTGACGCTGGCCCTCGACCACGATCGTCATGGGCGCGTTCGCGCGCTGGGCGAACTGCTCCTTGAGTTTCGCGACGGCCTCGGCATGGTTCAGACCGCCGATCTCGACGCCCGCGACGGTGGACTTCCGCGGGAGGGTCTCCCCCGCCATGGCATAGCCCGCGGCGTACACGCCTCCGGCGATGAGGACCAGCAGGCCGGCCAACACACCGAGAATGCGGCCAGCTCCCCAGCGGCGTCCCGTCTTCTTGTTCACACGTCACCTCACGTCGATCGGACCCGCACATACTACGGGAAGGGGGCCCGTTTCCCACGCTCGAAGGAATCCGAGACGGGACCGGGATCACTCCCCCGCGAACCGCCCGCGGAAATAGGTCAGGGGCTCGGCCGCCGCCGCGTCGGAGTGGCGCGACGCGATGACGGCGCCGAGGAAGAGCTCGTGGTCCCCCGCGGTGATCGTGCGTTCGGTGCGGCACTCGAGCCAGGCCAGCGCTCCGTGCAACAGCGGCGACCCGGTGTGGGCCGACATCTCCACCCGCACGCCGTCGAACTGGGTGTGGCGATCGCGCCGCGAATCGGCGAAGTGACGCGCCACGGGGGCCTGGCCCGCCGCGAGGAGGGACACGGCCCACGTCCCCGCCGCCCGGATCGATTCCAGGAAGCGCCCCCGCTGGGAGATCGACACCATGACCAGCGGCGGATCGAGCGAGATGGAGGTGAACGAGTTCGCGGTCATGGCGAACAGCTCGTCACCGACCCGGCAGGTCACGACCGTCACACCCGTGGCGAAGTTCGCCATGGCCGCACGGAGGTCCTCGGCGCCGGCGGCGACGAGGTCGTCCCGGGGCTCGCGACCCGCGGGCCCCGGGATGGTGGGCTCGGGCCTCACAGGCCCGCGAACACGTCGTCGGCGCCGTCGGGCACGGGCGCCCCGGCGGCCAGGACGAACCACTCGCGCGACCACGCGTCGACGCCGACGAGATCGGCCATCTTGAAGAACCAGCCGTCGGTGGCGATCTGGCTCGCGTGGGCCCGGAACGCCGCGAGCTTGCGGTCCATCAGCTCCGGCGCGTGGACGGTGATGGCGACATCGGCATCGGCCTTCACCATCGGGGGCATGGGGCCGTCGGGGTCCATCTCGCCGAAGCCCTCGGTGAGCCCGGCGTCCCGCATGACGCGTACGCCGTGACGGAACCACGACTCGGCCGTCGTCGACCAGAGGATTCGGGGCACCTGCCAGGCCTCGCCCAGGTCATGCCGGTACGCCGGGACGGCCGCGAGCTGGGCCGCGTACATCGTGACGCGGTGCGCCATGATGTGGTCGGGATGACCGTAGTTGCCGAACTCGTCGTAGGTGATCAGCACCTCGGGCCGACGGTCGCGGATGAGCGGCACCAGTTCGTTCGCCGCCGCGAGCAGGTCGGCGCGCCAGAAGCAGTCGTCGTGCAGCGTGTCGGCCGGGAGCACCTCGCCGTTCTCGCCGTAGCGCATGCCGGAGTCGCGGAACCGGTGGTCACCGCCGAGGCGGAGATAGTCGGTCACGCCGAGCTCTTCCATGGCCTGGGCGAGTTCGGTGATGCGATGTTCGGCCAGTCGCCCCTCCTCTCCGATGTGGGAGAGGTGGTCGGCGACGATCTCGCCCTCCTCGCCGAGCGTGCAGGTCACGAGCGTGACCTGGTCGCCGGCGGCGGCGTGGCGGGCCATGGTGAGGCCGGTGGTGGTGACCTCGTCATCGGGGTGGGCGTGGACGAGCATCAGTCTGCGTGGGTGAGGCACGAGGGACAGACTAACTTTTCAACCACACTCGAGGTCCACAGGTCCACGCCTCAGCATCCCGGCGACCTCCGGTCCCCCGGTCAGCGCACCCGCACCTGGCTAAGGTCGAGCGTCCCGAAGGGGGTGAGGCGTACGTCGGTGACGCGGGTCGACCACCCGACCGGGGTGGAGGCATACCACAGCGGGAGCGAGGGGGGCGTGTCGGCGAGGCGCCCCTCGGCCTCCCGATAGAGGCGCTGGGCCTCCTCGGGCGTCGCGGCCGAGCCGGCGCGATCCATCAGGTCCTCGAACCTCTGGTCGCGATAGTTGGCGTAGTTCGCGCGGGCCCCGCGGCGATAGATCGTCAGGTAGGCCTCCGGCGACAGGTAGTCCGCGCCCCAGCCCTGACGGACCAGGCCGGTCACCCTGCCCGCCTCGACCGCGTCGAGCACCGCCTTCTGGTTCGGCAGCACGGTGACCTGGCAGTCGATCTCGAGGTTCGTCTTGAGCTGGTTGCACAGCGAGTCGGCCCACTCCTTGTTCCCGCCGTCGGCGTTCACCGTGACGTCGAGCTCGCCGGTGTAGCCGCCCGAGGCCGCGTACAGCTCCTTCGCCTCGTCGAGGTCGAACCGGCAGAGCTCACCGCACGCGTCGGTCGCATAGCCGTTGACCGCGGGCGACACCCAGCTTGTGGCGGGCACGCGGGTGCCCTGGAAGATGCGGCGGGTCAGGGTGCCCCGGTCGATGGCGCGGCTGATGGCCTGGCGCAGCAGGACGTTGTCGGCCAGCTGGCGGTCGGCGGCCATGAAGGTGAGCATGTTCGGGGAGTGGGTCTCCTGGAGGGACTGGCGGTCCTTCAGGTCGGTCTTCCACTGCTCGTCCAACAGCATGTCGGTGGGGATGACGCCGGTGAAGTCGAGGCGGTTGGCGACCACGTCGTCGTACGCCTTCTGGGCGTCGAGTCCCCTGGCGGGCTGGTCGTAGAACCAGATCGTCGCCCGGCGAACCTTCGCCGGGGCCGGTCCCGTGTAGTCCTCGACCCGCTCGAGGACGAGTCGGTCGTCGGCGCGCTCGGCGAACCGGAACGGTCCCGCACCGATCGGCCTCGCCGCGAATTCGGGCTTCGCCCCACCCTCGGCGAAGAACGCCTCGGGCAGGGGGGCGAACACCGGGTGGGACAGGCGCGTCGTCAGGTCGGTCACCGGGCGCGTGGTCCGGATCGTGAAGGTGAGGTCGTCGACGACCTTCAGCCCCGACATCTCGGTCGGCCGCGGGCTCTCGCAGCGCTCGGTGCAGTGCATCGCGGCGGCGCCCTCGATGGGGTCGAAGAACGTCGCCCCGGCCATCTTGTTGGGGCCGTACGCGACCCAGTTCCACGCGGAGACGACGTTGCGGGCCTTCACCTCGGTGCCGTCGTGGAACCGGCGGCCCGGCGCGAGGCGCACGGTGAAGGTGCGGTTGTCGGTCGTCTCGATCGCGGTCGCGAGGTCGGGGACGGGCTTGCCGGTCGAGGTGTCGCCCCGCACCAGCCGCGCCGTGATCGCCTCCATGACCCGCAGGCCGCAGGCGTCGGTCGTGTTGCCGGGGATCAACGAGCGCGCGGGCTGACAGCCCTGGATGCCGATGTCACCGCTCGGCCGCGGCGTCGGCGTACCGTCGGGGCCGGGGACGGTCTCGGGGGCACAACCGGCGAGGGTCCCGGCGACGAGGGAGGCCGTCAGGGCGTATGCGGACGCGCGTCGCCACCCTCGCACCGCACCCATCAGCCCACCTCGTCCCGCGTCTCGCCCTGATCGGGCCATCCTGACACAGGTGACACGCCCGGCCCCGGCAGAAGGTTCCGCCGGGGCCGGGCGTACGCGGGGTCAGCCCCGCACCAGCACGTCGCGCGGCTCGGCGAAGTGGCACGCCGACGGGTGCGCGGAGCGCCCGTCGGGACGGTCCTCGAGCAGCGGGATCTCCACCTTGCAGATGTCCTGCGCCTTCCAGCAGCGCGTGTGGAAGCGGCACCCCTTGGGCGGGTTGGCGGGCGACGGCACGTCCCCGGACAGCACGATCTCCTCGCGCTTGCCGCGCAGGGTGGGATCGGGCACCGGCACGGCCGACAGCAGCGCCTGCGTGTAGGGATGGGTCGGGTTCGAATAGATCTGGTCCTCGTCGCCGAGCTCGACCATCTTCCCGAGATACATCACGCCAACGCGGTCGGAGATGTGGCGCACCACCGACAGGTCGTGGGCGATGAAAATGTACGCAAGCCCCAGCTCGTCCTGCAGCTTCTCCATCAGGTTGACGACCTGCGCCTGCACCGACACGTCGAGCGCGGAGACGGGCTCGTCGCAGATCAGCACCTTGGGGTTCAGCGCGATGCCGCGAGCGATGCCGATGCGCTGGCGCTGACCGCCGGAGAACTGGTGGGGATAGCGGTTGATGTGCTCGGGGTTGAGGCCAACGAGGTCGAGGAGTTCCTGGACGCGTTTCCGCGCCCCTCCCTTCGGCACGGCGTCGGGGTGGATCTCGTACGCCTCCCCCACGATGTCGCCGACCGTCTTGCGGGGGTTCAGCGAGGTGTAGGGGTCCTGGAACACGATCTGGATGTCGCGGCGCAGGCGCCGCATGGCGGCGCCGCGCTGGGCGTACATGTCGACGCCGTCGAAGTTGACGGTGCCGGCCGTCGGCTCCTCGAGCCGCATCAGCAGGCGGCCGAGCGTCGACTTGCCGCAGCCCGACTCGCCCACGATGCCGAGGGTCTCGCCACGGTAGAGGTCGAACGAGACCCCGTCGACGGCCTTGACGTGGCCGACGGTGCGCTTCAGCACGCCCGCCTTGATCGGGTAGTGCTTCACCAGGTCGCGGGCCGACAGGACGACCTCGCTGCGGTTCACCGGGCCGGTCGGGGCCGGCGTACGCGGTTCATCGACGCGCTTGGACTCATCGACCCGCTTGGACTCATCGAACTGTGAGCTCATCGTTCAGCACCTCCTTCGCGAAGTGGCACGCGCTGCGGCGCCCGCCGAGGTCATACAGCGCCGGCGGCTCGCCGGTGCGGCAGACGTCCTGGGCATAGCGGCAGCGCGGGTTGAAGGCGCACCCGGCGGGGATGCGCATGAGGTTCGGCGGGAGGCCGCCGATGGCCGACAGCACCTGGCCCTTCTGGTCCAGTCGGGGGATCGACTCGAGCAGGCCCTTGGTGTACGGATGGGCCGGGTTCGCGTACAGCTCGTGGACGTCGGCGGTCTCGACGAGGCGACCGGCGTACATCACCGCGATGCGGTCGGCGACGTCGGCGACGACGCCGAGGTCGTGGGTGATGAGGATGAGCCCCATCTTGCGCTCCTCCTGGAGCTCCTTGAGCAGGCTCATGATCTGGGCCTGGACGGTCACGTCGAGCGCGGTGGTCGGCTCGTCGGCGATGAGGACCGCCGGGTCGAGCGCGATGGACATCGCGATCATGATGCGCTGGCGCATGCCCCCGGAGAACTGGTGGGGGTAGGCCTTGACCCGCTGGGCCGCGCCCGGGATGTTGACCCGTTCCATCAGCCGGACGGCCTGGGCCTGGGCATCGGCCTTGTTCAGGCCGCGGTGGCGGCGGAACATCTCGGCGATCTGCCAGCCCACCGGGAACACCGGGTTGAGCGACGACAGCGCGTCCTGGAAGATCATCGAGATCTCAGCCCCGCGGATCCCCTGCCGCTGCCTCTCGGGCATCGTCAGCAGGTCCGTGCCGCAATAGCGCACCTGGCCGCCCGTCACATAGCCGGGCGGGGTGTCGAGGATGCCCATGATCGCCTGGGCGGTCACCGACTTGCCGGAGCCCGACTCACCCAGGATCGCCAGCGTCTCGCCCTGGTCGAGGGTGAAGTCGACGCCGTTGATGGCCTTGGCCACGCCGTCGCGGGTGCGGAACTCGACCTGGAGGTTCTCGACCTCCAGCAGGCGGCCGTTCGTCGGCTGCCACTTGGAGCGCTGGTGACCCGGCTTGATCGTGCCCGCCTCGTCGAGGGTCTCGGAGCCGGACTTCTTCGGGAATGCCATGTCGTCTCCTTCCTTCTCAGCGGTTCTTCGGGTCCAGCGCGTCACGGATCGACTCACCCAGCAGGATGAAGCCGAGCACCGTCAGCGACAGGAACAGGGACGGGAACAGGAGCATGTGGGGCGCCGCGGCGATGTAGCCGATGCCGGACGCCTCCGAGATGGCCACGCCCCACGAGATCACAGGTGCCTGGAGGCCGATGCCGAGGAACGACAGGGTGGCCTCGGTGGCGATGTAGGCACCGAGGTTGATCGTCGCCACGACGACGGCCGGCGCGAACGCGTTCGGCAGCACGTGGGAGAAGATCAACCGGCCCGGGGTGGCCCCGAGGGCACGCGCGGCCTGCACGTAGTCGGTCGGCTTGACCTGCAGCACCGACGACCGCATCAGGCGCGCGATCGACGGCCAGCCCAGCACCACGATGGCCGCGACGACCTTGAGGATCACCACGAGGTAGGGCGTCTCCAGCTTGTTCGGGAACGTGTAGAGGATCAGGATGCCGCCGAGGAGCAGCGGGATCGCGAAGAACACGTCACCGATGCGCGACAGGAGCACGTCCACCCAGCCGCCGAAGAAGCCCGCGATGATGCCGATGAACGAGCCGAGCAGCAGGGTCCCGAGCGTGGCCAGCACGCCCACGAGCACCGAGGCGCGGGCGCCGTAGATCGTGCGGGCGTACACGTTGCACCCCTGCAGGTCGTAGCCGAACGCGGCCCCCTGGCCTGGTGGTTGGCGGGCCTTGTTCAGGTCGCAGAACAGGGGGTCGGCCCGCGTGAACAGCTGGGGCACGGCGGCCATCAGCACAACCGTGGTGATGAGGGCGGCCGCGATCCAGAACATCGGGCTCGTGCGGAGCTCGCGCCACGCGTCGCCCCACAGGGAGCTGATGCGCTCCTTGGCGGGCTTGTTCTCGGCCGGCTGCCCCGCCGGCTGGGTCTCGGTCAGGGACACGTCAGTCATGGCTGATCCTGGGGTCGAGGAAGGCGTAGAGGACGTCGACGATGAGGTTGGCCAGCAGATAGATCAGCACCAGCACCGTGACCGCGCCGACGACGGAGACGCCGTCCTGCTGGCGGATGGAGCGGAAGATGAAGAATCCGACCCCGTTGATGTTGAAGATGGTCTCGGTGACGATGGCACCGCCCATGAGGCCGCCGAAGTCGATGCCGATCTGGGTCACGACGGGCACCAGCGAGTTGCGGAGGGTGTGCACGCCGATGGTGCGGCTCTTGCTGAGACCCTTGGCCTTCGCCGTGCGCACGTAGTCGGCGCGGAGGTTCTCGACGAGGCTCGTGCGCGTCAGGCGGGTGATGTACGCGATCTGGAGCGAGGCGAGCACCATGGCTGGCATGATCAGCGAATAGATCAGCTCGGGGCCGATGTCGCCATTGGCCGCCGTCACGGGGAACCATTGCAGCTTCAGGCCGAAGATCATCTGGAACAGACCGCCGATCACGAAGACCGGGATCGAGATGAGGACCAGGGTGATGATCGTGATGACGATGTCGGGCAGCTTGCCCTTGTTGATGCCGGCGAGGACACCGGCGGCGATGCCGATGATGATCTCGAGCGCGATGGCCATCAGCGCGAGGATGGCCGTGGTCGGGAAGCGCTGCGCGAGCTCGTCGGAGACCTCATTGCGATAGAAGTTGGTGCCGAGGTCGCCCTGCAGGAGATTGCCGAGATAAAGCACGTACTGCACCAGGAGTGGCTTGTCGAGGTTGTAGTCGGCCTTGAACTTGTTGATGTACGCCGCGTCGCACGGCCGCTCGCCGCAGCGCCCTTCCCAGGGTTCACCGGGGAGCGCATACACGAGCACGTAGATGAGAAAGGTTGCTCCCAGGATCACTGGGATCATCTGCAGCAACCGTCGGACGATGTAGGTGATCATCCGGGCTCCCTTCCGTCATTGGCCTGAGAAGCGCTGCCGAATCTATCGGCCAGCGGCGCGTCGTCAAGCGGGGACATGAGGCGGCCCGCCGGCGAGGAGCCGGCGGGCCGCTTCGGGGTCAGGCGTGTGCCGCCAGGGTGATCACTTGGTGGTGATCGACGACAGGTCGAGCGTTCCGAACGGCTTGACCTTCACATTGGCCACCTTGGTCGACCAGCCGGCCGGCGTAGCCGAATACCACTTCGGGACGGTCGGGAGGTCCTTGACCATCATCGCCTCGGCCTCCTGGTAGAGCTTGTTGGCCTCAGCCGGGTTGGTGGACTTGTCGGCCGCCACGAGCTTGGCGTCAAAGTCCTTGTTGGAGTAGTTGAAGTCGTTCGAGGAGGCGCCCGTCTTGTAGATCGGGGTCAGGAAGTTCTCGATCGACGGATAGTCCATCTGCCAACCCGAACGGTGCATGCCCTTGAGCTCGCGCTTCCTGATCTGGTTGCGGATCGTCTTGAAGTCGGGCGTGATGACCACGCGGCAGTCGACGCCGAGGACGTTGCGCCAGTTGTTGCACGCGGCGTCGGCCCACGGCTTGTGGCCGCCGTCACCGTTGACCGTCAGGGTCAGGGGGCCGTTGTAGCCGCCAGCGGCGGTCCACAGTTCCTTGGCCTTGGCCTCGTCGTACTTGCACGCCTCGCCGCACTGGCCGGCCTTGGCGCCGTCGACGACGGGCGAGACCCAGCCGGTGGCGGGGACACGGGTTCCGTTGAAGATCTGCTTGGTGATCAGGTCGCGGTTGAGCGACATCGAGAGCGCCTGACGCTTGCGGACGTCCTTGAGCTGCTCGTCCATGGGCGAGAAGGCCAGAGCCTGGATGACGCCCGACTCGCGGACGGTGTTGCGCCCGTCGAGCTGGGCCTTCCACGCGTCGCCCACGAGCTGGTCGGCGGGGATGATGTCGGTGAAGTCGAGCTGGTTGGCCACGACATCGTTGTAGGCCGCGTTGGCATCGTTGTAGATCTTGTAGGTGACCTTGTCGACCTTGGCCACGTTCTTGCCCGAGTAGTCGGCGAACTTCTCGAGGATGATCGCCTGCTCGTTGTTCTGGGTGACCTTGAACGGGCCGGCGCCGATCGGCATCTTGGCCGCGGCCTCGGGGTCCTTGAAGAACGCGTCGGGCAGGGCCGAGAAGGCCGTGTAGCCGAGGCGGACCGGGAGGTTCGAGACGGGCTCGGTCGTCTTGATGGTGAACGTGGTGTCGTCGGTGACCTTCAGGCCGGACATCTCGGTCTTGAGGCCGTCGCACTTCTCGCCGTCACCATAGACGTCCTTGTAGCCCTCGATGGGCTCCATGAAGTAGCCGGAGACGAAGCCCTGCTTGCACGCCGCCGAGAAGTTCCAGGCGTCGACGAAGTTCTTGGCCTTGACCTCGGTGCCGTCGTGGAACTTGACGCCCTTGCGGATCTTGACCGTGAAGTTCTGGTTGTCCGTGGTCTGGATCGACTCGGCGATGTCGTTCTCAGGGGCCGCGGTGTCGGCGTTGTAGTGGACGAGCTTCGCGGTGATCGCGTCGAGCACGTTTCCGCCGCACACCTCGTTGGTGTTGGCCGGGATCAGCAGGTTCTGCGGCGTGCAGCCGCGGATCGAGATGGCGCCACCGGTCTTCGCCGGGCCGCTCGTGGCGCCGGGGCCGGTGCTTCCGCCGCCGCCGCAGGCGCTGAACAGCATCGCGACGATGCCGGTCGACGCGGCAGCGGTCATCAGGCGAGTGCGTCCTCGCATGGATGTCCTCCTAGACATTGGGGCCGGGCATCGTTGCCCTTCCCGATCGTGATCGCCCGCGATGCGGACAGGTGCGCGGCGCATCCCTGTTGGCTGCGCCGCACGAGGTTGGCCCATTCCTATGGCATTGGTACAGGGGTAAACAAGTGGCGCGCGAAAGCGCAACCCTTTTGTGACCTGCACGACACTCGGTCGCAACAATCCCTCTTGTGAAGGAATTCACGAGGGGTCAGGACCACGCTGGCTGAGCGAAGCCACCCGGCTCACGTTGGCTGAGCGACGAAGGAGTCGAAGCCACCCGGTTCACGCTGGCTGAGCGACGAAGGAGTCGAAGCCACCTTCGACTCGGCCGCAGACGGCCTCGCTCAGGCAACGAACGGGGTGGCCCAGACGGCCTCGCTCAAGCAACGAACGGGGGGCCCGGGCGGCCTCGCTCAAGCTGCGTACCGCCTCTGCGACTCCACGCCTCGCCGCAGCAGGTCGGTCGCGTCCACGAGGGACCTGCGTACGCCGGGGTCGAGGTCGTCCCGCTCGATGAGCCCGCGGGCCAGCTCGAGGGTGCGCGGCGTGGTCACCGCGAGCGGGAACGCCTGCAGCACCAGTCGGCCCAGCGACCACCCCCGACGGAACTCCGCCGTCGCGTTGATGCGCTCGAAGAACGGCTCCACATAGGGCTCGGTGAGGTCGACCTGGCCGGGGAGGAAGAAGCCCTCGGCGGTGGCGTACAGCTCGTAGGCGGACGCCTCGCTCGGATCCATCAGCAGGTCGAAGGCCGCGTCCTTCGCCGCCCGCGTCGGGATGGCGGCGAGCGCCCGGGCGCGATGACTGCGCCCGGACGCCGAGTGGTCACCCTGGTATTGCCGTTCGACGAGGTCGCGCTCCCCCACCAGTCCCGCGAGCCGGATCACGATGGACCAGGCAAGCTCGCTGTCGAGTTCGCGGCCCGCAGGGAGGCGTACGCCGGCCAGCCAGCCGCGCAGCAGGCCGTCGTCGGCGGTTGTCGCGATCAGGGTGCGCCAGGCCGTGAGCTGGCGATCGGAACCCGCCTCGGCCGCGTCGAGCACACGTGCAGCGAGGTCGGACAGGCGCCCGGCCCGCTCGGGGCGCTGCTCGGGCGCGGTGTAGGGACCGACGAGCTCGTTGGCCGACCAGACCAGCATGGCGCGCAGGATCACCGGGTCGGGCTCGCGATCGAGGTGGGTGTCGAGCATCGTCATCGCGACCTCGGGGTCGAGCTCGCTCGAGCGCACCTGGTCGCGCAGGGAGTTCCAGAGCACGACGCGGGCCAGCGGGTCGTCGATCGTGTCGATGTCGGGCCAGCGTTCGGCCGGGAGGTCGGGGCGTACGCGCACCCACGACTCGTCGGCGGCGTCTGGCAGGGCGAGGGTGCCGGCGAGGTCGACGGTGACGGGCTCGGCGCCGACCTCCACCGTCGCGCGACCCGCCTCGGTGCCGTCGGCCGCGTACGCCGCCAACGTCACGGCGTGGGTGCGATCGGACGCGGCGGCCAGGGCCTCGTCGTCGGCGGCGTCGTCGAGGCGCGGGCGGTCGGCGCACTCGCGCGTGATCGTGACGGCGCCGGCGTCGCGGTGCGCGCGCAGGACGTCCATGCCGGCGGTGCGCAACCATGACGCGGTCCAGGGACCGAGGTCGCGCCCGGAGGCCCGCTCCCACGCCGCCACGAGGTCGTCGAAGGTCGCGTTGCCGTGGGCGTGCCGGGCGAAGTAGTCCCGCAGGCCGCCGAGGAAGGCGTCCCGGCCCAGGGTCGCGACGAGCTGCTTGAGGACGCCCGCGCCCTTGGCGTACGAGATGCCGTCGAACTGCGCGAGAGCCGTGACGGTGTCGTCGGCGCCGTTGCCGGCGATCGGGTGGGTCGACGGCCCCTGGTCGGCGACGGCGCCCCAGTCCTTGCGGTTCATGCCGAAGTCGACCCACAGTGCGTACGCGGTGTGCTCGGTCGCGACCCACTGGGCCATGTATTCGGCGAACGACTCGTTGAGCCACAGGTCGTCCCACCAGCGCATGGTGACGAGGTCGCCGAACCACTGGTGGGCCATCTCGTGGGCGATGGTGCCGGCACGGGTGGCGCGCTCGTAGTGGGTGGACTGGCCGCGGAACAGGAACTGGTCGCGGAAGGTGACGCAGCCGGGGTTCTCCATCGCGCCCGCGTTGAAGTCGGGGACGAACACCTGGTGGTAGGAGCCGAAGGCATAGCGCGTGCCGAACAGCGCGTGGTAGGCGTCGAAGCACTGCCGCGTGACGGTCAGCAGGTCGTCGGCGTCGCGCTCCAGCTCGGCGGCCAGCGAGCGCCGCGCGTGCAGGCCGAGGGGGATGCCGTCGTGGACGGCGGTGACCGAGGCGTAGGGGCCGGCGACGAGCGTGACGAAATAGGTCGACAGCGGAGGCGTCGTCGCCATCTCCCAGCGGCCCGGGTCGGTCTGGTGGAACTCGCCGTTGCCGAGCACGGTCCAGTCGGTGGGGCAGGTCACCGTCATCGTGTAGGGCGCCTTGAGGTCGGGCTGGTCGAACGAGGCGAACCACCGCGGACCGGCGTCGAGGAAGGACATCGCGTACGCATAGGCCCGGTCGTCGGCGGGGTCGACGTGGAGGTGGAGCCCTTCGCCGTCGGACGACCAGTCCATCAGCGACGACACCGTCAGGGTGTTCTCGGCGGCGAGCGCGGGCAGGGGGAAGCGGCCGTCGACCAGTGTGTCGAGGTCGAGGTCGTCGCCGTTGAGGGTGACGGCCACCAGGGCGTGGGGGGCGACGTCGACCCAGGTGTCCTCGCCGGGATTCCTTGCGCAGAAGGTGATCGTGGTGGACGACGAGAACGTCGGCTCGCTGGGGTCGAGGTCGAGGTCGACGTGGACCGCGCTGACGTCGAGGAGTTCGGCGCGGGCACGGGCCTCGGCCAGGGTGAGGGTCGCCATGGGGTGCACGGTATCGCGGCGTTTGCGACGTAACCCCCCGGATGGCAAGGATGCTGGCATGGAGACCCGCACCCTGGTTCCCGACGACGCCGAGGCGTCGCGCATCCTGCGCCACGAGGCGTTCGGCACGCCGCGCAAGCGGGAGGAGAAGGCATTCCTCGCGACCCGCGGCCAGCACTGGCTGGGCACGTTCGACGGCGACCGGCTCGTGGCCCGGTTCGCGGAGCGCGACTATCGCTCGTGGTTCGGCGGCGTGGAGGTGCCGACGTCGGGGCTGGGCGGCGTGACGATCGCGGCGGAATATCGCGGGGCGGGTCTGCTGGAGCCGTTGATGCGCCAGGGCCTGGAACACGGGCTCGAGCGCGGCGCGGTCATCTCGACGTTCTTCCCGACGGCGCCGAAGATCTATCGGCGCTTCGGGTGCGAGGTCGTGGGGGCGTACGAGACGGTGGCGGTGCCGATGCACGCGATCGCGGGGATCCGTTGCCCGGAAGGGATTCGGGTGACGCGGGCGGTCCCCGATGACTTCGCGACGATCCGCGGCGTGTATTCGCGATGGGCGGGCGCCCAGAACGGACCGCTCACGCGCACGGGGCCGCTGTTCACGGCGACGGCCGAGAAGTACGTCGACGGGTTCTCCGGCGTCACGTTGGCGTGGCGGGGTGAGGAGTGCATCGGCTATTGCTCGTGGACGCGGGGGTCGGGCTATGGCGACGACGCGCGGGTCACCGTGGCCGACCTCGTCGCCGTCGACGGCGAGGCGTGGCCGGCGCTGCTGTCGGTGCTGGGGTCGTTCTCGGCCGTCGCGGGGCAGGTCCGCATCGACACGTCCGGGGCCGACCTGGCGCGCTACGTGGTGCCCACGAAGCACTGGGAGGTCGTGGACAGCTCGGCGTACATGCTGAAGGTGCTCGACCCGGCCGGGGCCGTCTCGCTGGTGCGGTTCGCTCCCCTGCTGCGCGGCGGCCTGCGGTTCGGCGTCGAGGGCGACTTCCTGGACCGGGCGAACGGGCTGTTCGAGCTGGAGGTCGGCGACGGGGTGGGCGAGTGCCGGCGGACGGGATCGTTGTCGGACGGGGTGGACGTGCCGGTGTTCACCGCGCGCGGGCTGGCCCTCTGGTACGCCGGTGCCCAGTCGGCGGAGAACCTGCGGTTCGCAGGGCTGCTGCGGGGTGGGGACCCGGCGTACGACCGGGACCTGGACGCGCTGACCGGCGGTCGACAGGTCCACATCAGGGACTATTTCTGAGTGCCCTAGAGTCGACATATGCGATTCGGACACTTCATTCCCCAGGGCTGGCGCTTCGACCTCGTCGGCCTCGACCAGCGCAAGCACTGGCCCGTGATGAAGTCGCTCGCCCAGCGCGCGGATGCGAATCCCGACTGGGAGAGCGTCTGGGTGTACGACCACTTCCATACCACCCCGATCCACTCGGAGGAGGCGACCCACGAGGCGTGGGCGCTGATGGCGGCGTTCGCCGGTGTGACCGAGCGCGTACGCCTGGGCCAGATGTGCACGTGCATGGCCTACCGCAACCCGATGTATCTGGCGAAGTTCGCCACCACCGTCGACCACGTGTCGAACGGGCGGCTCGAGATGGGCATCGGCGGCGGCTGGTATGAACACGAGTGGCGCGCGTACGGCTACGGGTTCCCGCGGGCCGGCGTACGCCTCGGCATGTTGGACGAGGGCGTCCAGATCTTCAAGCAGGCCTGGGAATCCGGCGAGGCGACGCTCGACGGGAAGTACTACCAGGTCGACGGCGCGCTCAATCATCCGCACCCGATCCAGCAACACGAGGGCAAGCCCCACATCCCGCTGTGGATCGCCGGCGGCGGCGAGAAGGTGACGCTGAAGATCGCGGCGAAATATGCGCAGTACACGAACTTCGCGGGCACTCCCGACGAGTTCGCCCACAAGTCGCAACTGCTCGCCGATCACTGCTCCGACGTCGGGACCGACTTCGACGCGATCACGCGTTCCTCGAACTACAACGTGTTCATCGGGCGCGACGAGAAGGAGGTCGCCGAGCGCAGGCAGGCGTACATCGATCGGGTGAAGCCCCACCTGAGCGAGGACCAACTCGCCGCCCAGCTGAAGGGGTTCGACGGCATGCCGGGCTGCGGGACGCCGGAACAGATCGTGGAGAACCTGCAGGGGCTGGAGAAGCAGGGCATGACGTACGCGATCACGTATTTCCCGGAGGCGGCGTACGACCAGTCCGGCATCGAGCTTTTCGAGCGCGAGGTCATCCCGGCACTGAAGGGCTGAGATCAATCGGCGAGGGCGCCGCGGATCCGTTCGACAAGGACGGGCACGCGGCGCTCCGCTGTTGCGCGGATGATGTCGGCATCCACGGCGATGTAGCCGTGGGCGATGCGATTTCGCATCCCCCACATCAAGGGCCATTCCTCCCCCAGCAGGCGATCGCGTTCCGTGGCTTCCAGGTTCGAGAGCGCGTCGATTCCGGAGGAGAGTCGCATGCTGATGCCATCCAGCACCAGCTGATCAGAGGTGTCGCGGGCGGCATACTCCTCCACGATCTCGAAGTGGAACAGGGCAACTGTGAGGATCTCCTCAGTGCTCCGGCTCATAGCGGCATCGCCTCACCATGGATGCGATCTCGAAGGATCGGCAGGATCGAGGTGTCGGGGACCAGGTCGACGTCCGCGCCGACGATCGCACGCAGCACCTGTTCGAGACGCTCGAGTTCCATCAGGTCCAACCCCGGCCCCGGCGTGAACAGCAGGTCGATGTCCGACCCCCGGTGATCGCTGCCTGTCGCGACCGAGCCGAAGACCCGCACGTTCGAACCACCCGTCGCCTCGACCGCCGCGATGACCTCGGCGCGGTGGCGCCGCAGCCGCATGGCGAGCGGGCTCGTGCCGTGAAACCGCAGGAGCCGGGACACCTCGGGCTGACTGCGGCCGATCTGGCGCGCGATCTCCTGTTGGGTCATGCCGGCACGGCTGGCCGCCCGGACCGCCTCCACCAGGGAGCGCCGGGCATTGGCGACGGCCGCGTCGGACTCGCGCGCGACGTCGGCAAGGTTGACCATGGGTCGACTATAGCAAGTGCTATTGCTGTTCTGTTGAGCACGCCTGTCACGAATCCGTGGCTCCACCGTCAGATCTGCATGACCCGATTCGAGATGTTCAAGACCCACAAGATGGCGTACGCAGCGGTGGCTGGCCTGGAGGCGTACTGTCGCCGCACCATGGACACCCGGCTGAAGGAGCTCGTCGTCCTGAGGGCATCGCTGGTGAACGACTGCACGTATTGCATCGCGATGCACCGGCGCGATGCGCTGAAGCACGGGGAGACCCTGGAGCGGCTGGACGCCGTCGCCGAGTGGCAGGCCAAGGGTGACCTGTTCACCGAGCGCGAGCGCGTGGCGTTCGAGCTGACGGACGCGGTGACGAAGATCCACGGCGAGGAGTCGGTTCCCGACGCACTGTGGGATCGCGTCATGGCCGAGTTCGGCTCCGACGGGGCTGGACATCTGCTGATGACCATCGCCACCATCAATGTGTGGAACCGCCTCGCGATCACGACCCGGCTGGACCCGGCGACCCTGAGCGCGTGAGCGTCGACGATCGGCCGGGCGTCGCCGAGGGGGCGTACGCGTCGGAGCGGCGGCGGCTGCTCGGGCTCGCGTACCGGTTGACCGGCGTGTGGGCCGACGCCGAGGATGCGGTGGCGGAGGCGTACGCGCGGCTGGTCGCGACCGACGAGCCCGACTCCCCCGCCGCCTGGCTGACGACCGTGACGACGCGGCTCGCGATCGACCGGCTGCGGGCACGGAGCCGCGAGGCGTACGTGGGGCCGTGGCTGCCGGAGCCGATCGACACGGCGCTGCTGCCGGACGAGACGGCGGTGCAGCGCGAGTCGCTGCGGTTGGGGCTGCTGGCGCTGTGCGAGCAGCTGTCGCCGGTCGAGCGGGCCGTCTATGTGCTCAGGGAGGCGTACGCGCTGCCGTTCCGCGAGATCGGCGCGATGCTCGGGGTGGCCGAGGCGACGGCGCGGCAGCACGCGACGCGGGCGCGGCGGCGACTCGCGGTCGACGAGGCGCGGTCTTCGGTCGACGCGGAGTCGGCGGCGCTGGGACGACTGACGGAGGCGCTGGCCACCGGGGACGTGGCGACCGTCGCGGGCCTGCTCACCGACGACGCGCAGATCTGGACCGACGGCGGCGGGGTCGTGTCGGCGGCACGCCGGCCGATCCTGGGGCCGGACAAGTGCGCGCGGTTCCTGTTGGCGACGTCACTGGCGGGGGACGTGGCGGGGATTTCGCTCAACGGACGCCCCGGGGTGGAAGCCCTGTCTCGCAAGGGAATCCGCCGGGTGGGCTGGGTGGTGATGCGCGGTGACCGCATCGCGCAGGTCTGCATCCAGTCGAACCCGGCGAAGTTGGGGCGGGTGGGGTCGGGGTTGTGAGCCCGCGTTCGACGCAGGACGACGGCCAGTCCAGAACTGCCGCCCGTCGGCAGTGGTCGGCCTGGTCTGTCGGCGCCCACTGGAGGCGGAACACCTCGTCCAAACTGCGCCACGTCACCGTTGATGGCCCAGGTGAGGCCATGAGCTTCCCGCCTGTTGTGCTGCAAGGGATCCGCTCTTGGGCGCGCTCCGCGCCCGCCGGGAGGGACCTCCCGGCGGGTCGGCAAGCAGGTCGAAGGGGACGGGCCAGTCTGGGGCGGTCACGCGCAGGCGTGGTCGCGCGCAGGCGTTCTTGGCAGTGTGTCAGGCGACGGCTTCCTCCACCAGGGGAATGAGGGCAGGGCTCATCTGGGCGAACAGTCGTGCTGCGGCGGCTTGTGATTCGTCGCGGATCTTCTGGTCGGTATGTCTATCGGCGGCTCGGCGGGTGGCTTGGCGGATGCGTCGTCTGGTTCCTGTCGGGTCGATGATCAGGTCGGTGTCGGGGTTGCGGGCGTAGGTGCCGTGGGGTGTGGTCCAGAACTCCTGTCCTGTCGGGGTTCTCCAGTGCTTCACGCCGGGGCGGACCGGGGTGGAGGTGAATCCGCCGAACGTCTTGGCCCGGTGGACCCTCTTCGACAGCGGGGTCAGGTTCGTGGTGCAGGTCTGGCCGATCGGGAACTCGACGATGTGATCGAGGTCGATGAACTTCCCGGCCGAGCGCCGTGTGGAGAACGGGAACGCCTCGTACTCGTCCCGCAGCAGCACCTCGCGTCGCTGCGCTTCAGTGGGTTCGTAGCCGACGGTCGCGTGCGGGGTCTCGGGATCCAGAACCGGCCGCACGGTCACCTTCGCGGCATTCGCAAGGAGTGCATCGAGCTGGGAGCGCGCGACCGAGCCGAGGCCGGTGACCTCACCGCCGGCGCCGCGATCGACCTGCTCGGGGCGGACGTGGACCACGAGCTCGAGGAGATCCTTCCTCGAGGGCAGAGCGCCCGCATTCCCTTCTGCATCATCGAGGTCGAGCGTGCCGGCGCCGAGGACCCGCCCGGCGCGCGCCGGGTCGGCCAGCAGCTCGAGGGCTTCGGCCCGCAGCACTTCGAACTCCGTGCCTTCCTCGGATTCCCGGCTGCCGCGCAGGATCCCGGCGAGCTCGGTGATGGTCTTGTCGAGCCGCAGCGCGGCGGGACCATCGACCTGACCCGTGACGAGCGCGGTCCCAGCCTCTCCACCACGGACGGTGACGAACCGCCGCTCCAGCGCGGCCTTCCGCCGGGCCTCAACGCCGTCGGGGTCGACGACATCACAGAGGACTTCGGCCTGGTTGAGCAGCCGGGTGACGGTGTATTGCGGGGCGAACGGGGCGAGTTTCCGGTCCACTTCCCCGGCCATGTCGTGGGTGAGCTCACGAGCCCGAGTGAGCTGGGCGACCTTCCGGGCGGCGAACACGCGGACGAACCCGCCGATCACCAGCGCCCACAACTTCGGATGACGATGACGAAGGTCGAGGACGTCGGCGATGAGCTGGGCCGCGGCGTCCGGCGAGATCCCGAGCGCCGGACCGACTTCAAGGGTGCAGAACTCGGCGACCTCCGGCGTACCATCACCGCCGAGCACCATCAGCCGTTCGCCGTGGAGGACCGATGGCGTGGAGTTGTTGTCAGGGTGGTCATCGAGGGGTGCGTCGATCCAGGAGTACGCCTCCGCCGCGGCGGCGACGAGGGCGATCTGGTCGATCTCTGCTTGGCGTTGGCGGTCGGCGGCGTCTTTGAGGCCAAGGATGACCGCGGTGCGGTCGGGTTTTCCCTTTCCAACAAGGTGTTCGATGAGATCGTCCATGGTTCCCCCTGGGGTGTGGTGATGGTTCCAGCCTAGGAAGACCCACTGACAATTTCGGGCCCAGAACGGGGCCTCGGGAAAAGAATCTCGAACCATTTTTTTGCTTGCCTGGAAGGTGATCGCGCGCGGGTGGCTTCGACTCGTTCCTCGCTCAGCCAACGTGCCCCCGGGGGGGTGGCTTTGACTCCTGCGTCGCTCAGCCAACGTGAACCTCCGGGTGGCTTCGACTCGTTCCTCGCTCAGCCAACGTGAGGGCTTCGACTCGTTCCTCGCTCAGCCAACGTGACAACCGGAGGGGCTTCGACTCGTTCCTCGCTCAGCCAGCGTGACCCCCCGGGTGGCTTCGACTCGTTCCTCGCTCAGCCAACGTGAGGGCTTCGACTCGTTCCTCGCTCAGCCAGCGTTGAGCGGGTGGCTTCGATTCCTACACCCGGAAGATCTCGTCCAGACTCCGTCCGAACAGGTCGGCCATGCGGATCGCCAGCGAAAGGCGCGGGTCGAAGTGACCCTTCTCGACCGAGATGACCGTCTGGCGCGTGACGCCGAGGCGGGCGGCGCACTCGCCCTGGCTGAGGCCGGCGAGCTCACGGAACTCGCGTACGCGATTGGGTTGGCCGGGCATGGTCAGGACTGACGGCCGCGGATGACGAGGGTGCGGATCAGCAGGCTGATCATGCCCACAGTGATGGGCGCGAACACCGGAAGCACAGCGGGCTGGACCGAGACACCGAAGACAAGGCCCGCGATGCCGAGGAAGAGGACGAGGTCGACGAACGCGCCTGACCTGGCCCGCTGGCTCCAATCCCATTCCGCGGATTCGTCGCTGATCGTGTTGGGACCGAGCAGGGCGGCGGCCAGGGCCGCGAAGGGTAGGCCGATCCCCGCACCGAACAGCCCGAAGGTCACCCAGCCCCCGCCCTGGAGGGTCATGGCGATCCAGCCACAGAGGGCGCCGAGGACGAGGCCGATGGGGATGCAGGCGATGAGAGCGTTGGTGCGGGACAGCAGTCCGAGCGGTTTCATGAGTCTCCTCCAAGGGGTGTCGGGTTTCTCTGACATCATCGACACTAGGTCGCTGGAACCGGAATGTGAAAGAACCCGGACATCCTGCTCCCCGAGTCGGCCGCGGGCGGCCTCACTCGGAGAGCGTCCGAGGCGGCCTCAGGCGAACCGTTCCCGCTCGAGCGTGAACGTCTCGCGGCCGTAGTGTGCAAGCACCGCGTTGGCGACCTCCAGCGCCTCGGCCAGGGGCATCTCCCGCGACTCGGTGAACGACGCCGCCGCAAGGTTGGGCGGAAATGCCTGCTGATCAACGATCTGGGCCCAGACGGCCTCTGGCGCAAAGAGGTCCTGCAGCGCCGGCATGGTCGTCAGCGCCGACAGGTCATAGTCCGGGTGTCGGTTGTACTGGCTGAAATCGATCGCCTTCAGCGTGCGCGATCCGCGTAGCGGAGTGAGGTCGAGGGGCTCCACGGACGAAGCGACGGACAACTCCCCGGCCAGATGGGCATTGGCCGCGGTCAGGCGCTTCTCCTCTGCGACACGGTCGGAGTCGGTGTGGACCAGGCGCGGGGCCTGGTCGGCCGGCGGACCCCACGGCTCCGGGTCGTGCAGCTCGCCACGCAGGAAGGACGTCAGTGAGTCCGCGACCAGCGCCGGAGGCTCATCGCGCTCATGGTCGAACTGCACGATCTGCCCACGGGCACCGTGCGGGCCAGGCACCAGATCCAATGCGTACGCATTTCCACCCCAGTCGTCGGCGAACACGATCCACAACGGAGACGCGTACGCCGGCTGGACCACGTCATTCGGGCTCGCCGCCGGCATCGCAGGCAGGGCGTCCCTGCGACCCCATCGCTTGGTGGCGTCGACGACATTGCCGATCTTGCCGGTGCCACCGACGAGTCCATCACGCACCACCGCGCGTACGCCGTCCTCGTCGTCGCCATCGTAATCGCCACCAAGGATCTCGCCCTCCTTGACGAGCGAGAAGAGGAGGCGGAGTTCCGGCGGGAACTCGACCCCGCGCTTCTTCTCGGCCGCCGCGATCTGCTTCTCGGTGAAGCCGGCGGCGTGACCGCGTGCACGGAGCAACGCCTCGATCTCACCGAGGTCGTTCGTGACGACACGGTCACTCAACGGGACCGGGGGCGCCGCCCGCTTGGAGCGCCGGCCAACCACGTGGGTGCCGATCCGGCCCGAGACGACGTCCAGCGACGGATTGGTGAACCAGTGGAGCTCACCCTGTCCGGCTGCATCGACCACCCACTCGACGGCCGTCTGCGGGGGGACCCTGCCCATGACGTCGAAGGTGTCAGGGGCACCGTCTCCGACCGGATCACCCGCGGGCGCGTCCACGCCGACGTACGCGTACACCATGGGTCCGCTCGCCGACCCGGCGAGGAAGGCGGCGTCGACCCGAAGGCCGCAGCCGAGCCCCCTCGCACAGTCCCGGTAGTGGTCGGAGAACGGGGTGAGGACATCGAGTACGAGGCTCATGACGCCATCATCGGACACCAAAGGGCCAGGCGCAGACCTCACTCCACCGCTGATGCCAGCGAGGACAGGGAATCCTCGAGCTGCTCCTTCGACACGAGCGGGAACTTCACCTTCTTCAACAGGTCGGAATCCGTGACCTGCGACCAGTCGTACTCCAGGGTGACGTCGGTCGTGCCGGCGTCCTTCGGCTCGAGCACGTAGGTCCAGCTCCAGCCCTTCGGCTCGGTGCCGGCCGGGGCGGTCTTCCAGCCGATCTGCTTGTTCTCGTGGAACGTCTGGACGTGGTTGTCGGTCTGGTAGTCACCGCCCATGTGGTCGCCGCGCATGTTCATGCGGAACATCTGGCCGGTCTCGGTGATGCGCTGGGCGTGGCGGTCGGCCGACTGCACGAAGCCGGAGCCGTCGAAGTCGGCGTGGCGCTCGGGGTTCGACAGGAGGTCGAAGATGTCGCCCGCCGCGGCGTTGATGGAGCGGGTCACGGTCAGTTTCGTGTCATTGTCGTTGCTCATATGTCGACACTACGCGGGCACCACCCCTCGACGACCCAGGGGTCAGCCCCGCGACCTCCGGAACACCGGCATCTCCTTGCTGGAGTGCGATTCCGCGTACGTGTAGCCGCCGAAGTCGAAGTCCTTCAGCTTCGCGGCCGAGCGTACGCGGTGCTTCACCAGCCACGCCGCCATCTCCCCGCGGGCGCGCTTGGCGCTGAACGAGATGACCTTCCAGTCGCCCTTCGGCCCCTGGTCCTCGAACCGGGGAGCCACCACGGTCGCGTCAAGCGCATCGAGGTCAACCGCCCGCGCGTACTCGTCGGAGGCGAGGTTCACCAGCACGCGAGCCCCCGGCGATGCGTCGAGGTCGTCGCGGACGAGCGACGTGATGCGATCGCCCCACCACGCGTACAGGGATCGGCCGCGGTCGGTCACCAGGCCGGTGCCCATCTCCAACCGGTACGCCTGCATCAGGTCGAGCGGGCGGAGCAGGCCATAGAGGCCGGACAGGATGCGGACCGTCTTCTGGGCCTCGGTCAGGTCCCGGGTGTCGAAGCGGCCGCGCGGGTCCATGCCGCGATAGACGTCGCCGTCGAACGTGAACACCGCGGGCCGCGCGTTCTTCGGCGTGAACGGCACGGCGAAGTCCCGATAGCGCTGCAGGTTGAGCTCGGCGATCTCCTCCGACACGTCCATCAGGTCGGCGACCTCGTCGGCGGTGCGCGTACGCATGACGTCGATCAGCTCCGCGGCCTCGTCAAGCAGGCGCGGCTGGGTGTGCGTACGCGTGGGCGGCTTGGTCGTGAGGTCGAGCGACTTGGCCGGGGAGAGCAGGGCGAGCATGTGCGCAGGCTACCGCCGACCGGTGCGGCGCGGCGCCCCGCGTACGGTGGGGGCATGACTTCGCAGGCCGACCAGACGGCGGGCCAGACCCGCACCGAGCGCGACAGCATGGGCGAGATCGACGTCGCCGCCGACCGCTATTGGGGCGCGCAGACCCAGCGCAGCCTCGGCAACTTCGACATCGGGCGCGACACGTTCGTGTGGGGGCGGCCGATGGTGCGGGCCCTGGGCGTGCTGAAGAAGGCCGCCGCGCAGGCCAACGCCGAACTCGACCAACTGCCCGCCGACGTCGCCGATCTCGTGGTCCGCGCCGCCGACGAGGTCATCGCGGGCGACCTCGACGACCACTTCCCGTTGGTGGTGTTCCAGACCGGGTCGGGAACCCAGTCGAACATGAACGCGAACGAGGTCATCTCGAACCGCGCGATCGAACTGGCGGGCGGCACGATGGGCAGCAAGGATCCCGTGCATCCCAACGACCACGTCAATCGCGGCCAGTCGAGCAACGACACGTTCCCCACCGCGATGCACATCGCGATCGCCTGCGAGGTCGTCGAGACCTTGGTCCCCGCGGTGACCGAGTTGCGGGAAACCCTTGCGGACAAGACGAAGGAGTTCGCCGACGTCGTCAAGGTCGGGCGTACGCACCTGCAGGACGCCACCCCGATCACGCTGGGACAGGAGATCGGCGGCTGGGTCGCCCAACTCGACTTCGCCCTCGACGGCGTACGCCTGGCCGACGAGCGGGCGCGCGCGTTGGCCATCGGCGGCACCGCGGTCGGCACCGGCCTGAACGCCCATCCCGACTTCGGATCCCTTGCGGCGAAGAAGATCTCGGCGATCACCGGCCTCGACTTCACCCAGGCCGACAACCTGTTCGCGGCCCTGTCGGCCCACGACGCGCTGGTGCAGGTCAGCGCGGCCCTGCGTACGCTGGCGGGGGCCTGCCTCAAGATCGCCAACGACGTACGCTGGCTCGCGTCCGGCCCGCGCAACGGCATCGGCGAGTTGCTGATCCCCGAGAACGAGCCCGGCAGCTCGATCATGCCGGGCAAGGTGAACCCGACCCAGTGCGAGGCCCTGACCATGGTTGCCGCGCGCGTGTTCGGCAACGACGCGACCGTGGCGTTCGCTGGGTCGCAGGGCAACTTCCAGCTCAACGTGTTCAAGCCGGTGATGGCCCACGCGGCGCTGGAGTCCATCCGACTGCTGGCCGACGGGTGTCGGTCCTTCACTGAGCACTGCGCCGTCGGCATCGAGCCGAACCGGGCGAAGATCGCCGCGAACCTCGAGCAGAACCTCATGCTCGTGACGGCGCTCAACCGCCACATCGGCTATGACGCCGCAGCCGCGATCGCGAAGAAGGCGCACAAGGAGGGCACGACGTTGCGCGAGGCGGCGGTGGCCTCGGGCAAACTCTCGGGCGAGGACTTCGACCGCTGGGTCGTGCCGATGGACATGACCCACCCGTCGTAAGTTGCGTCGCTCCGCGATGCGATCGGCCTCGCGCGCGTCCCAAGAGCAGAAGTCGGCGCGCTCGCGTCACTCCTCCAGAGCCGTGTCCCGCCGCTCCGGAAGCGTGTACGCAGCCACCGCCCCGATGGCGAACGCCACCGCGAAGACCGTGAACACCAGCCAGTTCGTACCGCCGCCCCAGGTGATCAGCAGCGGCACCAGCGACGGCGCGATCATCGACGCGATGCGCCCGAACGCCGCCGCCGCGCCCGTGCCCGTGCCGCGCGTGGCGGTCGGATAGAGCTCCGGGCCCACCGCGTACAGCGCTCCCCACGCCCCCAGGTTGAAGAACGACAGCGCGCAGCCGGCCGCGATGATCGTCGCCGGCGTGTGTGCCAGGCCGAGCAGGCCGGCGGAGATCGCCGAGCCGACCATGAACGACGCGAGGGTCGGGCGGCGGCCCCACTTCTCGATCAGGTAGGCAGACACCGCGTACCCCGGCAGCTGGGCCAGCGTGATGATCAGCGTGTATTCGAACGACTTCACCAGGGAGAAGCCCTCCTTCACCAGCAGCGTCGGCAGCCAGATGAACGCGCCGTAGTAGCTGAGGTTGATGCAGAACCAGACCACCCACAGGGCCCCCGTCCGCGCGCGGAGCGCTCGCGACCAGATCGACGGGGCCCGCTCGGCCGGGGCGGCCGCCGACGGGGGCGACGGAACCGCGGCCACGCCGGCCGACTCCTCGAACTTGCGCACCGCGGCCTCGGCCTCCGTGTCACGGTCGCGCGACTCGAGGAAGCGTACGGACTCGGGCAGGCCGAAGCGGACCACCGCTGCGTACAGCGTGGGGACGAGACCGACCGCCAGCGCCCAGCGCCACCCGTTCGGCACGTTCGGGATCAGGAAATAGCCGAGCAGCGCCGCCAGGATCCAGCCCAGTGCCCAGAACGCCTCCAGCGCCACCACGACGCGGCCGCGGATGTGGCGCGGCGCGAACTCCGACACGAGGGTCGACGCGACGGGCAACTCGGCGCCCAGGCCGAGGCCCACCAGGAACCGGAGCGCCATGAGGACCGCGACCGTGCCGGCGAGGGCGGAGGCGCCGGTCGCCAGCCCATAGACGAGCAGGGTCAGCGCGAACACCTGCCGGCGGCCGATCTTGTCGGCGAGGAGGCCACCGACGGACGCGCCGATCGCCATGCCGACGAAGCCGATCGACCCGATCCAACCCAGCGTCTGCTGGTCCAGCTTCCATTCCTTGGCGAGCGCGGCCATGACGAACGAGATGAGGCCGACGTCCATGGCGTCGAGGGCCCAGCCGATGCCCGACCCGACCAGCAGGTTGCGGTGGGCGCGGGTGAACGGCAGCCGGTCGAGACGCTCGGAGCGGGTCAGCGTCTGCGGCTCGACAACAGCGGGATCGGTGGTCGACATCGTCGTCCTTTCGTGGTGACAGGTTCACTTTAGCGTCACTTGCACATGTTTTCTCCACGTCCATCGGGTCGTAGGATGACGAGCGTTCGCCACCCCCGCTGTGAGAGTCCCCCATGTTCGACACCCCCCGCCGCGCCGCGCCTGCGAATGACGAGGCCCCGCCGCGTCGTTCGTTCGGTTTCGTCGACGACGACGACGCGCCCCGACGCGGACTCGGGTACGCGGACGAGGGCGACGAAGACCTGTACGACGACGACCAGTACGCGGATGATCTGTACGCGGACGACCAGTACGCCGACGATGACGGCGATCCCGTTCCGGCGCGGGGGCTGGGATTCCTGGAGGAGGAGGACTCCTCGTCTCGCTGGCGCTCGCTCGGAGAACGTGAAGACGCGTACGCCTGGTCCCCCGCCACCGACTCCGTGTGGGCCGATGTCTGGGCCACCGACCCGTACGCCCCCGTCCCCGACGCCCCCACTCCTCCGCGCAACCGCGGCCTCTGGCGTCCGCGCCTGACCGTCGTGACCGCCGCCGCGGCAGTCATGGTGGCCGGCATTCCCGCCGCCATCGGCGTGTTCGGCAACGCCGCCGGCACCGCCACCGCGGCGGTCGCGCCGCCGGCGCTCCCGCTCATCACCTCCACGCCCGAGCCCGCCCCGACGCCCCAGCCCACCGTCGAGGCCCCGGCGGCTCCCCTGGTCCAGCCGCCCGCACCCGCCCCGATGCTGCCCGCGCCCCAGGCGCCCCGCCCGGTCACCGGCATCCCCCAGCCCTGCTCGGTGGACCTGCCCTTCCCCGCGACCGGCTCGCTGTCCGCCCACGTCGACCGCATGCAGCGCCAGTGGAGCTTCCAACTCGCCGGTGCGCAGTGGCGCGACGAGCGCTATCGCCCGATCGTCAAGATCTTCTCCGAGACCATGGACGCGGTCGACTGCACCGACTACCTGGACCGCGTGAAGGCCGGCAACGGCGGACGCCTCGAGATCAACTCGGGCTCGACGAGGTCCTGGGCCTGGGGCGACTACGGGCTGACGCGGGCCGGCGTACTCACGCTCGACTTCACCAAGTTCCTCAACGGCTACAACGAGGGTGACCGCGGCCGGCTCGTGCGCCTCATCGTCCACGAGATGGCCCACTCGCTGAACGCCGACCGCGGCGGCGAGCCGGCCTATTGGCAGCGGTTCCACGGCGTCTGGCAGGCCAACGGCAAACCGACCGACTACGGCTCCACCGAGACCGAGGCGTTCGCCGACGCCGTGGGCTACTACGTGGCGCGCTGCGCGGCCGAGAACCCGTACGCGGACGCGAAGAAGACTCCCTACTACGACTACGTGAAGAAGAACATCTTCGGTGGTCAGGAGTTCGGCGGTCCCGTCGCGACGCGCCAGGTCTGCGACGGCGAGGGCCGCTGACCGCTACGGTGACGCGCATGGCCGAGACGCGCGCGACACGCTGCACCACGCTGGCGGCCGCGTATGCCGACTCGCCCCACGTCGCCGAGCTGGAGATCAAGCGCTCGCGCTTCGTGGCCCACCTGCTCCGTGTCGACGACGAGGAGGGCGCCCGCGCGTTCGTCGCCGAGCTGCGACGCACCCATCACGACGCCCGCCATCACTGCTCCGCCTTCGTGCTCGGTCCCGACCGTGACGTGCAGCGTTCGTCCGACGACGGGGAGCCGGCCGGCACCGCAGGCGTCCCGATGCTGGAGGCGCTGACGCTGCGGCGCACGCGCGGCGACGTGGCCGACCTGACCGACGTCTGCGCCGTGGTGGTGCGCTGGTTCGGCGGCATCAAGCTGGGCGCGGGCGGCCTCGTGCGCGCCTATTCCGATGCCGTGTCCGCCGCCCTCGACGGAGCGCGACTGGTCTCGCGCGAACGCCTGCGCATCCTCGCCCTCGAGCTCGACCACGCCGACGCCGCGCGCATCGAGTCCGCCATCCGCGACGAGGGCTTCGTCGTCCACGACACCGCGTACGCCGGGGTGGTGACGCTGCGCCTGGCCGTCCCCGACACCGACGCGGAGCTCACGGAGGCGTACGCCCGGCTCGCCGCCATCACCGCAGGCGGCCGGCCGGACGCCCAGGGCACCGCGTGGGTGGATCGGACGCTCCGATGAACCTCACTCTGGCGTTCGCCGTCACCACCATCGCAGGACTCTGCACCGGGCTCGGCGGTCTCGCGGCCCTCTGGCGCGGATCGACGCGGGCCAGGTTCCTGGCCGCCAGCCTCGGATTCTCCGTGGGCGTCATGCTCTATGTGTCGCTGGTCGAGATGATGCCGCGGGCTGTGGTCCTGACCCGCTCGGGCCCGCTGGGCGGCTGGATGGCGATCCTCTGTTTCCTCGCGGGCATCGTGGTCGTCGCGGCCCTCGACCGCCTCCTCCCCCACCACGGGGTGGCGGAGTCGTCCGAGCCGCAGGAACGCGCCGGCCGCCCCAGGACCGCGTTGATGAGGACCGGCGTGCTCACCGCGATCGTCATCGGCCTCCACAACTTCCCTGAAGGTTTCGCGACGTTCCTGTCCACGCTGCACGATCCCCGCTTCGGCATCCCCATCGGCGTCGCCATCGCCATCCACAACATTCCTGAGGGCATCGCCGTGGCCGTCCCCATCCTCCACGCCACCGGTAGTCGCGCGAAGGCCGTGGGGTGGGCCCTCGCGTCGGGGCTCGCCGAGCCCGTCGGTGCGCTCGCCGCGGCGGTGGTCCTCGGCCCGTTCATGGGGGACGCGCTGCTGGGGGCCGCGTACGCCGCCGTCGCCGGGATCATGGTCCACATCTCGTTCGACGAGCTGTTGCCGACCGCGCGCGAACACGGCAACCACGACGTGGTCGTACGCGCCGTCGTGCTCGGCATGCTCGTCATGGCCGTGAGCCTGCAGCTCGCCGGGTGACGCGGCGACGCCCGCCCCCGATCCGGGGACGGGCGTCGGCGTACGCGGGACTCAGCGGCGGCGGGGTCCGCGGCGGACCAGCAGCACCGTGCCGGCGAGCGCCGAGGCGAGGCCGGCACCGATCAGGGCCGGCGGAACTGGGGCGCCCGTGTCGGCGAGCCCGCCCTTCGTGTCGTAGTCGGCCTTGGGATCGTAGGCGCCGTTGTCCTCGGCGGGGAGGGGAACGACCTCGTCACCGGGTGACTCGCCCGACTGGGGATCGGCGGGGGGCCGGGTGGGCTCCGGCTCGGTCGTGGGCTCCGGCTCGGTCGTGGGTGCGGGCTCGGTCGTGGGTGCGGGCTCGGTCGTGGGTGCGGGCTCCGTGGTGGGTGCGGGCTCCGTGGTGGGCTCCTCGGTGGGGAGTGGGGTCTCGGTGGGTTCGATCGTCTCGGTGGGCAGGGGGGCCGGCGTGGTCGCCTTCGGGGTGCCGGGCGACCTGGTCGGCGTGGAGCTCGGCTTGCCGGTGGGCTTCACCGTGGGCTTGCCGGTGGGCTTCACCGTGGGCTTGCCGGTGGGCGTCACCGTGGGCTTGCCGGTGGGCGTCTTCGTGGGCTTGCCGGTCGGCTTGCCCGTCGGCGTCTGCGAGGGCTTGCCCGTCGGAGACTTCGTCGGCGACTTCGTGGCCGTCGGAGACTTCGTCGGCGACTTCGTGGCCGTCGGCTTCTTCGTGGGCGTCTTCGTCGGTCCCGGGGTCATCGGCTTCGGGGTCGAGGCGGCGGTGTTCTTCGCCACGATCTCCTTGGCGAGCGTCTCCCACTTCGCGTACGCGTCCGGGAACCCGGACCGCTGCACCCTCTGGGCGGCGACGGTGAGGGGCATCTTCTCCCACCCCTTGATGTCCGTCAGGCCCGGGTTGTTCGTGTGCTTCGCGACGCCGAAGAACGCCTCGGTGGCGAGCTCGGGGTTGCGGCACTGGGCGACCGAGCCCCAGCCCATGCTGGGACGCTGCTGGAAGAGGCCGACCGAGTCACGATCGCCGTAGTCGAGGTTCTTGAGCATCGACTCCTGCAGCGCGGTGGCGATCGCGATCTCCATCGCCCGCTTGCTCATCCTGTGCTTCTGGGCGGTCGCGATGATCTTCTTCGCGTTGGCCTTCTGCTCGTTCGTCAGGTTCTTGTAGGCGGTCGACCCCTGGGTCGCCGCATCGGCCGTCATCGCGAACGGCACCGCCGCGGCGGGGGCGCCGATGACGGCGAAGGCTGCGGCGATGGCGAGGGACTTGCGGGTGATGCGGGCCATGATGAGTCTCCTGATCGGGCGAGGTGCTTTCACCGTAGGGAGACCGAGGGGGCTTCGGCATCCCCAGAGCGCCGGAAGGTTCCCTCCTCCCCTGTACGCTGGTCGAATGTTCGGAGCGACCGGGGTGGCAGGGCTGCAGACCGCCCACCAGTTCGCGCTCGACCCCGAGACCGTCCTCGCCGTGGCCCGCACGAATCGCGAGTCCGACCTGCGACCCCACCACGTACGCGAGGTCCCGGAGCTCGCGATGCGCCACCTGGGGGAGCTCGTCGAGGGCGACGTCAGCGTGCTGGGCCACCTGCTCGAGACCGCGCTGACCGACGGGTGCGTGCTGTGGCTCACCCACGTCACGCCCGAGCGACGCGTCGAGCTCGACCAGCTGTTCGGGGAGGGGCTCGTCCACGTCGTCGGCGCCGAGCGCGCCGGCATGGTGCCGATCGCGCTCAATCCCAACACGGTGGTGGAGGCGTGGGCCCACGATCCGCGTCACCAGGGTTTCCTGCGCCGTGCGCTCGAGGGCCTCGACGCCGTACGCCTGCCCCGCCGTGTCGTCAACGCGCTCGACGCCGGCGGGGTCGACTTCGTGCGCCATCACTGGTTCGAGCGCGCCGTCAAGAATCCCACCGTGATCGCCTACGTGGTGGTGCTGCTCTATTCCGCGCTGCGCGCGCTGCCCGTGTCGTTCGTGAAGCAGTTCCACGGCAGTCTGGTGATGCTGTGGACGATCGACATCGTCACCGCCCTCCCCTACACGTGGGGCGTGATCGCGATGGTCACGGCGAAACGGTTCCTCGTTCGGGCTGCCGGGATCGTCGTCACCTCAGTGACCTTCTGCCTGCCGTATGTCTATTTCTGGTTCCACGGCAAGCACTACCCGCCCTACGTGGCGGTCGTGATCGCCGGACTGGTCATCGGCGGTGTGGCGCTCGAGGCCTGGAAGATCTCGCGCGATCGCCGCATCAGGCGTCAACTGGTCGAGACGACCGCGCCTGTCGCCCGCGCAGCGTCCGCCACACACTGATCCCGGCGCACCACCCCATCCCGAGCCACCACACGGCCAGGATCCACAGGGGCTTGACGGGGTGCATCACCACGAGCGCCACGGTGGCCGCGAACCAGGCCCCCACCGCGACGAGGTTCACCGGCATGAGATGGCGCACGCGGAACGGGTGGAGGAAGACGATGGGCGCCAGCGTCAGCGCGGCGAGCACGATCGACGCCACGACGTTGAAGACCGGACCGGTCTGGAGGATCCAGAAATAGACCGCGACGATGTTCCAGGCCGCCGGGAACCCGACGAAATAGTTGTCGGAGGACTTCATTCCGGTGTTGCAGTAGCAGAACATCGACGTCGCACAGATCGTGATCATCATGATCAGCGGCATCGGGCCGGGGCCGAAGGGCACGTGGAGATACATGAACAGCGCCGGGATGAACGTCCACGTGAGGTAGTCGACGATCAGGTCGAGGACCGAACCGTCGAACCAGGGCACATATTTCTTCACCTCCGCGCGGCGCGCGAAGGTCCCGTCGAGTCCGTCGACCACAAGGGCCACGCCGAGCCATCCCCACATGGCCAGCACGTCGCCGCGCACCAGCGCGATGGCGGCCAGGGAGGCCCAGGCGATGCCGGTCATGGTGAAGGCGTGGACGAGCCACGCGCGGACGACGTGGCCGAGGGAATGGCTGGTGGGGTTCGACATAACCGCACCATCTTCGCACCCGGGGGCGCGTACGCCACATCGGCGCGCAGCCGCGGGACGCCGACGTGACCGACGAGTAGCCCACGCGGACGCGGCCTGTCGGTGGCATCGGATAGATTCCATGGGTACGCAGCACCGTCCCCGGACACGAACCAGGAGCCGCCCGCACATGGCCAAGATCATCTACACCAAGACCGACGAAGCGCCGTTGATGGCGACGTATTCCCTCCTCCCGGTCATCGAGGCCTTCACCTCGCAGGCCGGTGTCGAGGTCGAGACGCGTGACATCTCGCTGGCGGGTCGCATCCTGGCCGCCTTCGCCGATCGGCTGCCCGCCGAACAGAAGACCGCGGACGCCCTGGCCGAGCTCGGCGAGCTCGCCAAGAAGCCCGAGGCCAACATCATCAAGCTGCCGAACATCTCGGCGTCGGTCCCCCAGCTGCGCGCGGCCATCGCCGAGCTGCAGGCCCAGGGCTTCGACCTGCCTGACTATCCGGCGTCGCCCGACAACGACGAGGAGCGCGACGTGCAGGCGCGCTACGACTCGGTCAAGGGCTCGGCCGTGAACCCCGTCCTCCGCGAGGGCAACTCCGACCGCCGCGCGCCCCTCGCGGTGAAGAACTTCGCGAAGTCCCACCCCCATTCGATGGGCGCGTGGACCGCCGACTCGAAGACGAATGTCGCCACGATGGGCCACGACGACTTCGCCTCGAACGAGCAGTCGGTCGTGCTCGAGTCCGACGACACCCTGAAGATCCAGCTCGTCGGGTCCGACGGCCAGACCACGGTGTTGAAGGAGAAGCTGCCGGTCCTCGCCGGTGAGGTCGTCGACGCGACCTTCATGTCGGCGAAGGCGCTCGACGCGTTCCTCGCCGACGCGATCGCCCGGGCCAAGTCCGAGGGCGTGCTGTTCTCGGTCCACCTCAAGGCGACCATGATGAAGGTCTCCGACCCGATCATCTTCGGCCACGTCGTGAAGGCCTTCTTCCCCGACGTGTTCGCCAAGCACGCCGACGCGCTGGCCGCCGCCGACCTGTCGGCCAACAACGGCCTTGCGGCGATCCTGGGCGGCCTCGAGAAGCTCGACGCCGACGTCCGCGACGACGTGAAGGCCGCCATCGACAAGGGCCTGGCCGACGGCCCCGAGCTCGCGATGGTCAACTCCGACAAGGGCATCACCAACCTCCACGTCCCCTCCGACGTCATCGTCGACGCCTCCATGCCGGCCATGATCCGCCAGTCCGGCCACATGTGGGGCCCGGACGGCCAGGAGGCCGACACCCTCGCGGTGCTGCCCGATTCGTCGTATGCCGGCATCTACCAGGTCGTGCTCGACGACTGCCGGGCCAACGGGGCGTACGACCCGTCGACGATGGGTTCGGTGCCGAACGTGGGCCTGATGGCCCAGAAGGCCGAGGAGTACGGCTCCCACGACAAGACGTTCGAGATCCCCGCCGACGGCACCGTGCAGGTCGTCAACGCCGCCGGCGACGTCCTGATGGAGCACAAGGTCGAGGCCGGCGACATCTGGCGCGCCTGCCAGACCAAGGACGCCCCGATCCGCGACTGGGTGAAGCTCGCCGTGACGCGCGCACGCGCCTCCGAAACCCCAGCGATCTTCTGGCTCGACGAGAACCGGGCCCACGACCGCAACCTCATCGCGAAGGTGAAGGACTACCTGGGCGAGCACGACACCGAGGGCCTCTCGATCGAGATCATGGCGCCCGCCGACGCGACGAAGAAGTCGATCGAGCGCATCCGCCGCGGCGAGGACACCATCTCGGTGACCGGCAACGTGCTGCGCGACTACAACACCGACCTGTTCCCGATCCTCGAGCTCGGCACGTCGGCGAAGATGCTGTCGGTCGTCCCGCTGATGAACGGCGGCGGCCTCTTCGAGACCGGCGCCGGCGGCTCCGCGCCCAAGCACGTCCAGCAGCTCCAGCAGGAGAACTACCTGCGCTGGGACTCCCTGGGCGAGTTCCTCGCGCTGGCCGAGTCGTTGCGCCACTTCGCCGAGGTCGAGTCGAACGCGCGCGCCGGCGTCCTCGCCGACGCCCTCGACGCGGCGACCGAGCGCCTGCTGAACGAGGGGAAGTCGCCGGCCCGCAAGCTGGGCCAGATCGACAACCGTGGCAGCCACTTCTGGCTGGCGAACTTCTGGGCCCAGGAGCTCGCGAAGCAGACCGAGGACGCCAAGCTCGCGCAGGTCTTCGGCCCGGTCGCCGATGAGCTGAAGGGCAACCAGGACGCGATCGACGCCGAGCTGATCGCCGCCCAGGGAAGCGCGACCGACATCGGGGGCTACTTCCGCCCCGACGACGCCAAGGCGTTCGCCGTGATGCGCCCGTCGGAGTCGTTCAACAAGGTGATCGACGCGCTGAAGAAGTGAGCTGAGGGCGGCTCCTCGACTCGGCCGCAAGCGGCCTCGCTCGGAGAACGTTCACGCCGAGCGGGGCCGCATACCCGCCTCGCTCGGAGAACGTTCACGCCGAGCGGGGCCGCATACCCGCCTCGCTCGGAGAACGTTCACGCCGAGCGGGGCCGCATACCCGCCTCGCTCGGAGAGCGTGGACACCGAGCGGGGCCGCGTACCCGCACCGCTGTCTCAGTTGCCGATGCGTCGCGGCTGCAGGCCGCCGCGGATCGCGTAGATCTTCGCCCCACCCGTCAGGTGGCAGACGATGATGACCGCCAGCGGGTTCTCGGCCCGCCACGGCTTGTCGGGGAAGTCGATGCGCTGCCATCCCGAGGCGGTGATGGGTCGGCAGGCGTCGGCGCCGAGGTTCTCGATGGGCTGGCGTTGGCGGTCCGACCACAGTTCATAGGTGATCGACCCGCCCTCGGGGACGTCCACGAGGATCTCGATCGGCTTCGCGTCGATGGTGGCCGGGACGCTGTGGGGGCCGAGCGCGACGGTGCCTGGGCGCGACGGGTCGCGCTGCGCGTAGAAGCCGAGCTTGTCGACCTCCAGCCAGCCCCGACCGAGCGAGGTCTCCCGGAAGGCGCCGTGGGGGCCGTTGCCGCCCATCCAATAGAACCAGAGCTTCCCGTCACGCTCGATCGGCGGAGCTGAGGCATACACGCAGCCGCAGTCCCACTCCCCGTCGGGATAGCTGCCCGTCCCGCGCTCGATCACCGGCGTGAACCCCTGGACGAACTCCCACGAGTCGAGATCCCACGCGATCGTCAACACCGCGTCGACGAGGTCGTGGTCGTCGGCGTCACGATCGCCCTCGTGGATCATCGAGGCCAGCCCGACATAGTGCTGGTGATAGCGGAACACCGGCATCGAATAGATCTGGTTGGCTGGGCCGCCGCCGCGCATCATCTCGACCGGGTCGGTCCACGACGTGAAGTCGTCGCTGAACGAGACCGCGCTGACGCGTACGCCGTCGCGCCACACCCGCGTGACCAGGACATAGCGGCGCGTCAGCGGGTCGCGGAACACGAAGTTGTGGGTGTCGGCGTCGGGGTTGAACCCCGCGAGACGGCGGGGCTCGGTCCAGTGGATGCCGTCGTGGGAGAACGCCACCGCCAGGATGTGGTTGTCAGGGCCCCAGTCCAGGCGCGTCAACAGCTTGTAGCGCCGGTTCGGGTCGGGGTCGTCCACGTCGAGCGTGACCCCGCCGCCGTGGGAGATCGGCATCACCAGGTTGTTGGCGGTGCTGCCCTCGAAATCCACGAGCCCGAGCTCAGGTTTGGTCCACACGATGCCGTCGGTGGACTCGGCGTACGCGAGGGCGGCCCGCCGCCCGTGCTCCGCCCGATAGGGGGTCGTCGGCCGATCCGCCAGCGGCGTGGTCACCGCGCACGGGTCGGTCACGAAGACCGTCCACCACATCTTGAACATGAAGTCGCGCGGGTCGTAGACGACGTTGGGGTAGGCGTTGTCGTAGCGCGCCTCCCACCGCTTGGGCGGGTCGGCGAAGAACTCCTCGACCAGGAGCGGGTTGTGCTGGGTGTCCTTCTGGACGCGGCACACCTCGAGGGCGATGTTGCGGCCGAGGGCGTGGAAGACCGTGCCCGGGTCGACGACCAGCAGGGTGTTGCTGATCACGGGCGCGGGTTCCGCCGGAGCAGGCCCACTCCCGCCCCGATGGCGAGCGCAGCGAGCACGAGCGCGACGCCGACCTGCTGGGCGGCGAGGTCGGTCACGAACGCGAGGACCACGGCGATCACTCCGGCGACCAGCGCCCCGACGTCGGCTCCGACCAGGAGGCGGTGACGCTCGGCGAACGACCTCAGGTGGTCCTCGGGAACCTCGGCCCGCATGCGGCCGAACCATTCGCGGTGGGCCCAGAACGCAGCCCCGACCAGCCCGATCGCCACCAGTCCGCCCCACAGGCCGCCCAGTCCGAGCCGGGCCGGGACGGCGATGGCCAGCGCGGCGACCATGCAGGTGAGCAGCGTGCGCAGCGTCAGGTCGAGATAGCCGTCGAAGACGCGCGGGGCGTGGGAGACCTCGAGGCCGGGTTCGAGCTCGAGGGCCTCGCGATAGGCGCGGCGCGCGCTCGCGTGGTCGTCGTGGTCGACGTGCCAGTCGCCGAGCGCCACGTGGAGGTCGGCCTCCCCGGGCAGGGCCTCGATCGCGTCCTCCAGTGCGCGGCGGGCAGCGCCGTCATCGCCCGACAGGGTGTGTCCGTGGGCGATCTCGAGGTGGGCGCGCGGTTCGTCGGGTTCGGACCGGAGCCACGCCTGGCCCGCCTCCACGAGTTCGTCGCCCTTCTCGAGCCCCGCCGCGATCTCGCAGCGCCGCTCCCACAGCCAACCCGAGACCGGGTTCGCGGCCTGCAACTGAAGGCACAGGCGGCGCGCCTCGGCGTACGCGCCGTGGTCGAGGAGTTGCGCGAGGCGCAGCTCGCTCGCCCGGTAGTCGAACGGGTCGAGGGCGAGGACCTCGTCGGCGACCTGATAGGCGCGATCACGCTCGCCGGCCTGGAACATGCGCCAGGCCTGCTCCACGACCATCCGGTGCTCTCCCATGGCCGAAGGCTAGGCGGCCAACGGGTCCGCGGACGATTGTGACGCGCAGATTCATGGAAAGTTCATGGCTGCGGTTCCACTACGCTGCTCCGGTGGCCAAGAAACCCCGAATCACCGTCCTGCAGCCCGAGAATGACGTGCCCCTCGACCGTTTCGAGGAGTGGTTGGTCGAAGAGGGCCTGCGCATGACCGTCATCGAGCTGGCCTCCAAGGACGTGCCCAACCTCGAGACCATGGGCGACGGGCTGCTGGTGCTCGGCGGCCGCATGAACGCGCTCGACGAGGCCACCCACCCCTGGCTCGCCCGTGTCAAGGACGCGATGGCGGACGCGTACGACATGGGGGTGCCGGTGCTCGGGATCTGCCTCGGCCACCAGCTCCTCGCCGACGCCCTCGGCGGCGAGGTGACCGTGGGGGACCCGCGCGGACCCGAGGAGGGGGCGTACCGGCTGCAGTGGCTCGACGGCGCCGCCGACGACCCCGTGCTGGGCGGCATGGTCGCGCTCGGCGACGGGCCGGTCCCGATGTCGCACCACGACGCGGTGACGAGACTGCCCGAGGGTGCCGTCGAGCTGGCGCGCACCGACGCGTACGGCAATCAGGCGTTCCGGATCGGCTCCGCGCTCGGGGTGCAGTTCCACCCCGAGGCGTCGCCCGAGCTGATGCAGCACTGGTGGCAGCGCCGAAACGGCGGGAAGTCGACGACAATGCTGGACCGCATGCGGCAGGTCGACGAGGAACTGGCCCGCTCCTGCCGCACGATCGCCGAGGGCTTCGCCCAGCAGGTGCGTGACAACCAGGCGTGACGGGCGCCCCGCGGGCGGACGCTCCGTGACAACGGTCCGATCGGACCGCGGCGGAGGCCCGGTGATGCGCGATGCTGGGGTCATGACGGCCGAGCCACGCACCTCCCAGCCCCTCAGCGACGCCCTGCGTACCGCCACCAACGCGGCCCACGAGGCCGCCGAGCACTCCCCCTTCATGACCGACCTGATGTCGGGCCGGGGATCGGTGGAGGCGTACGCCGCCCTGACCGGGCAGCTGCTGCACGTCTATCGCGCGCTGGAGGCGGGCGTACGGGCCCACGCGGCCGACCCCGTGGTGGCGCCGCTGGCCGACGCGCGGCTCGAGCGCGTCGAGCGGCTGGAGGCCGACCTGCGGGCGCTGGGGCTGGACCCCGGCTCGGTCGAGGCGCTCCCGGCGACGGCGGCGTACGCGGCGCGGCTCGGCGAGGCCGACGCGGTGGCGCTCGTGGCCCATCACTATGTCCGCTATCTCGGCGACCTGTCGGGCGGGCAGGTGGTGGCGACGATGATGGGGCGGCACTACGGGGTGACCGAGGCGGTCACGTTCTATGACTTCGGCGAGCTCGGGAAATCCAAGCCCTACAAGGATTCCTACCGGGCGGCGCTGGACGGGCTCGACCTGTCGGACGCCGATCGCGACCGGCTGGTGGCCGAGGCCGTCACCGCGTTCGAGCTCAACCAGGCCGTGTTCGCCGACCTGGCGCGCTGATTCCGCTCACCGCTTCCAATAGCCGCAGAACGTCACGTCACCCTTGGCCCAGCCGCGCTCACGGACCAGGTGGCGGCGGACGCCCGTAGCCAGTCCCGACTCCCCCACGGCGAACGCGTGATGGTCGTCGGCCGCCAGGTCCAGGGTCGCGAGCTCGGCGAGGACGCGCGCGCCGGGCGCCTCGGCGGGTGCACGCACCAGCCAGACGACGCGGAACCCCTCGGGCGGTTCGACCTCCTGCGCGTCGGCCTCGTCGGTGACCTCGACCAGCGCCACGCCACGGGCGTCGCGCGGCAGGTCGCGCAGGATGCCGGCCACGGCCGGGAGCCCGGTCTCGTCGGCGGCCAGCAGCGACCAGCCCGCGGTCGGGAACGCCCAGCCGCAGCCCTGGTCGATGAGCGCGACGGCGTCGCCGGGCCTGGTCGCGAGCGCCCACGGGCCGGCCACGCCCTCGGTGCCGTGGACGACGAAGTCGAGGTCGAGCTCGTTGGCCTCCGGCCGCCAGGCCCGCAGCGTGTAACTGCGGATCGTCGGGCGTCGGTGGGCCGGGATGGCCTGCAGGCGCAGGTAGGAGCCGGTCGTCACGCGAGCGGGGAGGCGGTCGAGGTCGGACGGGTCGTTCGCCGGCAGGGCCAGGCGTACCCACTGGTCGAAACCGCGCCAGTGCAGGCGTGCGAGGTCGGCACCGCGCACGGTGACGCGCTGGAGGTGCGGCGACAGGCGCACCGAACGGACGACCTCGGCCCGCATGACGCCGCTGTCGGCGTGGGTGACGCTGATGTTGCTCATGCGGGCTGCTCCTGCGTCGTTCCGGCTGTCGCGGCGGTGGCGGTCCGGCGCGTGTGCAGCGCGGCAGCGACGGTGCCGACCAGGGCGAGCGCGGCGCAGATGGCGACGACCGTGGGATAGCCGAGCGAGCCGGCCGCGTACAACAGCGCCGCCCCCAGCAGATAGCTCGCGACCATCGCGACCGCCGCCAGCGTGGTGAAGTCGGTGGCCTCGGAACCGGCACGGGCCATGGACATGTTGACGGTGTAGACGACGGTGGACGCCGCCGCCATCGCGGCCACATAGACGCTCAGGACCGCGACAGTGGCGACCAGCGGCGCCGACCCGCCGGCGAGCGGAAGCAGGCCGAGCGTCGCGACCACGGTGAGCGCGCCGGTCACCGCGACGCAGGCGGTGCGGCCGAAGCGTGCGATGCAGGGGCCGACGGCGAGCGAGGCGAGGGCGGCGGGGGCAGCGAGATACATGCCGAGCACCCAGCCCAACCGACCCAGCGACCAGCCCGCGTCGGTCAGCGCCGGGCTGAGCAGCCCGTACGCCGCGGTCGCGCCGCCCAGGAACAGCGGCATGACGAGGAAGCCCCACATGGCCCCGCCGGGCTGGCGGAAGACGCGGGCGAGGGCGGCGTACGCGGTCCCCAGCCGGGCCGCCTGTGCCGACGCGCGAGCCTCGCGGTGGCGCAGGACCAGCGGCAGGGGCAGCAGCGATAGGGCGGTGAGGGTGACCATCGCCGGGACCCAGCCGAAGGAGTCGTAGACGAGGACGATGAGCCCGCCGCCCAGCACGTTGCCCAGCCACTGGGCGGCGTTGGCGATGCCGTTGGCGAGCGGACGCGTGGCGTCGTCGACCGCGCGGGCGGTGAGTCCGTCGGCCGCGATGTCCTGCGTGGCGCTGACGAAGGTGTAGACGGCGATGACCGCGCCGAGCAGGCCCAGGTGGCGTTCGGGCGACGGGATGGCGATGAGCGCGAGGCCCGCCAGCGCCAACAGGGGCTGGAGGCCGAGGAGCCAGGTGCGGTAGTGCCCGTGTCGCGTGCGGCCGAAGCGGTCGATCAGCGGGGCCCACAGCGGCTTGAGCGCCCACATGATGCCGGCGAGGCTGACTGCCGCGAGGCTCTCGAGCGCGACGCCCTTCGACCGCAGCATGGCGGTGAGACCGACGTAGATGAAGCCCACGCCCAGGTATTGCGTGACGTAGAGCGAGGTGACCAGGGGCAGGACCCGGCGGGCGGAACGGGGATCGCTCGGGGAGGGCGGCGCGGCCGGTGGGTTGCCGGGGCGCAGGACGACATCGGTCACTGAAGGCTCCCTCGTTGAAGTTAGGCATGCCTTACTTTAGGGCTGGGGTCGTCGATGTCAATCCCCCGTTATCATTCACAGGTCCCCCACAGTCCCATCTGCTGGAATGGAACCATGCCGATCCTCGTACGCCGCCTCGTCGCCACCCTGGCGACGGTCGCCACCCTCGCCATAGGCGGGCTGGGCGGCGCGCACGCGGCCCGGGGCTGGACCGAGGTGTCGACCTACGGCTCCCCCGACGACGCGACGCGCATCGTGGTTGCGGGCGACTCGGTGGCTGCCGGCTCCAACTGCGACTGCGATGACTACGGGCAGGTGCTCGGCGACGACCTGGCGAAGACCCGCGGCGGCACCGTCGTCTCCAACATCGCCGTCGGCGGCCAGACGTCGGGCGAGCTGGTCGACCAGCTCGCCGAGCCCGAGGCGACGGACACGCTGGCCGACGCCGACATCGTCGTGATCACCATCGGCGCCAACGACGTCGCGGTCGACGACCCCGAGGCCGGCGACCAGTCGGAGGTCCTGCGCCAGTTGGCCGCCAACCTCGACTCCGCGCTGTCCCGGGTCCGCGCCGCGGCGCCCGCCGCGCGCATCGTGGTCACCGGCTATTGGAACGTCGGCATCGCCGGTGAGGCCGCCGACGAGATCGGGCCCGACTATGTCGCCGCGGCCGCGTGATGACGGACTGCGTGAACGGGGTCATCCGCGATCGCGCTGCGGCGTCGGGGGCGACCTATGTCGACCTCGCGGAGGCGTACGCGTCCGCGTCATCGCGGCCGCGGTCGAGCGCGCGCTCGGCTGAATCAGCGTCCGAGCAGCTCGGCGTACGCGGTGACGAGGCCGTGGCGCCACCACGCGTAGTCGTGGCCGCCGCGCCACTGGTCCAGGCGTACGCCGGCTCCGGCAGCGCCAAGGTCCTCGGCGGCCGCGGCCGCCAGGTCGGCCATGCGTACGCCGGCTCCGGCAGCGCCAAGGTCCTCGGCGGCCGCGGCCGCCAGGTCGGCCATGCGTACGCCGGCGCGGGCCTCGTCGGTTCCGGCCTGGAGCATGAACCGTCTCCCCGCGAGGTGCCCTGCGGCGCGCAGCGCATCCCGCGCGGGATCGAACCAGAACGAGCCTGACTGGACGATCGCCGTGGCTGCGAGGTCGGGCCGCGCGGCGACGGTGAGCGCCGCGGCGAGGCCGCCGAAGGACTGGCCGGCGATGGTCGTGCGGGCCGGGTCGAGCGGACCGTGGCGGCGGGAGACGGCGGCGAGCACGTCGGCGGTGATCGGGACTGTGCGCGCGGCGTGGGGAAGGTCGGCGGCGCGGCGTGCCTGGTCGCCCGAGTCGACGAGGACCAGCCCGGGTCGGGACCCGAGCCGGGCTTCGAGGGCCGCGCCGAGGCCGAACTGGCGCCACACCTGCCCGTCGTGCACGACGAGCCAGCGGTCTAGGTCGCCGGGCGAGGCCCAGGCCTGCCGGGTGGACCCGTCGGCGTGGGTGACGCCGAGATCGGCGAGGCCATCGTCGGGGGTCCCCCATCGCTCGGTCGTCACGGCGTGGGGCCCGGTCCACACCGACGAGGCCTCGCCGTGGGCGTGCGGGAGGCGGTCGGGATTGCGCGGGTCGGGACGCCCCGCGCGATGGATCGCCGTCCAGCCGTCGCGGGTGCGCCCGGCGGCCCGGTCGAGCCGATCGCTGTGGACGAGTCGATAGCCATAGGTCCCGTCGGTCGGGAGGAGGACGCTGAGGGCGCGGACCGGCGTGCCGGGGATCGGCGGCAGGAAGGCCGGGTCGAGGTCGTCGCGATGGGCGTCGGTGAGGCCGTTGAGGTGGACCATGACCTCGGTCGCCGGGTCGGATTCCTCGGCGAGGAAGGTGGTCTCGACCATCGCGACGCCCGCGATGGTGGCTCGGTCACCCGTCACCGGCGTGGGATCGCCGCGGCGCCAGTGGGCGAGGACGGCGTCCGGACCGGCGGCCCGGAGGTCGCGGAGCCAGCGGGGTTCGCACGGCAGCGGCGCCCCGCCCTCCCCGACGGGCGTCGGCAGCAGGCTGCTCACTCGGCGCGCCACCGCGTACGCGGCTCCCAGCCGAGCACGTCGCGGGCGCGACTGCAGTCGAAGCCGCCGACGTGGCCGGGCAGGGGCGCGCGCACCTGGGTGTCGGGGAGGTGGCGGGCGAGCAACTCGGCGGTGGGCGTGTGGCTGACCGTGTCGGCGGCCGCGATGAGGAGGGCGTGGTAGGCGCCTTCGACTCGCTGCGCTCGCTCAGGCAGCGTGCCGGCTCGGGGAAGGCGCGGGGTCAGCCCGAGCACGCACGCCCGCGCCGCATCGGTGCGGTCGACGTAGCCCCACAGGTTGTTCGCGCCATCGGCCTCGGCCATGGGGAACGCCCACTCGCGCAGGCCCTCGGGGTCGAGGATCCAGTGGAACCGCAGTGCGGTGACGGTCATGCCGCGCCGGGCGTACATCTGGCCCATGCGCTCGAGGAAGTCCTTGGTCAGGGCGTACGGGTCGACGTAGCAAAGGGGGGTGTCCTCGTCGACGGGCACCGCCTCGTGGCGCACGTCGTCGGACCACGCGGTGCCATAGATGGAGCCGCTGGAGGCGAGGACGGCGGTGCGTACGCCGGCCTTCCACCCCTCCTCGAGCGCGTTGAACGTCGACAGGGTGTTGATGCCGACCAGGTCGGCGGGCTCGATGTCCTCGGGGCTCGGGATGCCGGCGCAATGAATGATCGCGTCACAGCCGGCGATCGAGTCGGCCACCGCGTGGCGGTCGAGCAGGTCGACCGCCATCGCGTCGTCGCCAGGCTTGAGGTCGACGGGGACCACGGTGTGGCCGGCTTCGTCGAGTTGGCGGCAGACCTCGCCGCCGAGGTTGCCGCGCGCGCCGCTCACCCAGACCTTCATGGTGACGACCCTAGGGCGCACGGTGGTGTCAGCGGCGTTCGGCCTGCATGATCCAGCCGATCGAGCGCGTCGCGGCACGGCCGGCGAGCCGATCAGCGGGACGGCTCCGGCGGCCGAGCATCGTCGTCGCCCATTCCGGCAGGCAGGCGAGGCCGCCCCGGGCGACGAGCTGGTAGGCGGGGCGCGCCGGGCGCGGCAGCGGGGGCTCGTCGAGCAGGAACTCCGAGGCGTCGACCGCGGCGTCGGTCAGCCGCAACTCGTCGCGGAACTCCTGCAGCTGGGCGCACAGCTCGCCCCACGTGTCCGGCAGGCCGGTGGCGCCGAGCCTGCTCGAGGCGGTCTGGGCCTGGCGTACGTAGAGGTCGCGCTCGGGCGGGGTCAGCGGGTCGGCGGCGTACAGTCGGTGGGCGACGACGAAGCTGTACGCCTCCGCGAGGTGGACCCAGCGCAGCAGCTCCGGGTCGGAGGCGGAGTACGCCTGGCCGCGGTCGTCGGCGCCGGTGACGGCGAGGTGGCGGGTGCGGACGGCGGTGATGAGGCGCTCGGCGTGGTCGATGGTGCCGAAGGTGGTGACGGCGAGGTAGTTGCTCGTGCGCTGGAGCCGGCCCCACGGGTCACCCCGATAGCCGCTGTGGGCGGCGACGCCGGCCATGGCGCGCGGGTGGAGCGACTGCAGCAGGAGCGCGGCGACGCCGCCGGGGAACATGCTCGCGTGCGCGTGGACGCGCCAGATCGGGTCGTCGGGGGTGAACCAGCGGGGGCCGGGTGTCTGCCAGATGCGCTCGGCGGCGCGGCGCGCGTCCGGGCCGGCGACCAGCGCGCGGAGCCGGGCGTGGGCGGCGTTCTGGACGAGGTCACCGACGCGGGTCATGGACGAAGGCTACTCGGCGGGGTGGAGTCGGCGGTGTCGCGCGCGGGCGCGATGGGCGAGCACGGCGGTCACCGCCGCGAACGGGGTCCAGATCGCGCGTTCGACGGGCGATCGGGAGATGGCGTTGGGGATGGTGGACACGGCCATCAGCACCATGACGCCGGTGAGGACGCGCCCCTGCGTGCGCGGGGTGATGCGGGCGAGCGGGCCGGCGTCGGTGGCGAGGAGGGCCGCGGTCGCGATGTAGGCAACGGCGGTCACCGCGCTGGTGGCACGGAGATTGGCGGGGAGCACGCCGGGGTGGGAACCGCCGTACGCGGCCCTCCCCCACGGTGCACCGGCGGCGAGGGCGGCCTGGAACAGGCCGAGGGCGGCGAGCATGGCGCCGGTGGCGCGGGATTCGGGGGTGGTCACGCAAGGAGCGTAAGCGGGGCGATTCTGGGGGCGGTCGGCGGCCCTGAGCCAGGCTTGCTGCGATGGCGTCTCGACGGCGCGCGGGTGGTGGTGGGTGCGGACGAAACGGAGGGCGTCGACGTACGCGAGACCGTCGCGCATGGCCAGGGCGACAAGCACGGTCCCGGTGCGCCCGACTCCCCCGCCGCAGGCGATCTCGACGCGCTGGGTGGCCGATCGGCGCGCGTGAGCAGGACGAACGCAGGCTCGCCGCGATCGGTGACCACGACGGGCCCAGCCGCCGCGGCCCGCTTGGCGCCGCTGACATCCTGATTGAAGTCACGCGCGGAAACAGTCGTCATGGCCCTCGTCCTTTGCCGAGCACGCCGTGTAGTCACGTACCTACATGGTAAGCGCCTGATCACCCCTTCGATATGGGCGCGGGACTGACCTTGTGGGTGGCGATCTCACGCCGCCCCTGAAGCAAGGTGGTCACCGTTGGGTGTGTATGCCCGACGATCCTCATGTGCTTGCTAGCCTCCGCAAGAGGACATGACGATCATCGGGTGTAGTCAGACGACGATCGCCGTGCTGCGAACGACGGCCCGTCTGCCTCGGCTCATCGACCCAGAAACTCCAGCACGCCGCGGTTGAAGACCTCGGGCTGCTCGATGTTCGTGGCGTGGCCGGCGTTGGTGATGACCGCGAACTCCCCCTGGGGAGCCAGTTCCGCCGACGCCGCCGCGTGGGACGCCGGCCAGAACTCGCTGTGTTCACCCGCCACGAACAGGACCGGCGCGTCTGCCGTGGCGATGACCGGCCGCCAGTCCGCGGTCGCGTGGTCGTGGAGCAACTCCAGCTCGGCCGGGAGATCGTCCGGCTGCCGCCCCGCATCGCCCCGAGCAGGCGCACCAGCCGGCGGCCGCGCCGCCACAGCGGCGTGCCGTGGCCCGTCGGCGGGATGCCCGTCGCGAAATAGGTGTCGCGATTCGACTCCTCGTAGCCGTAGAACCCATGTGGCCAGTCCGGCGAGTTCAGCATCGTCGGGGTCTGGTCGACGACCACGATGCGTCCGATCCGGTCCGTCCCGAACTCGTCGACATACGCCCACACCGTGTTGGCGCCCATCGACCCGCCGATGACGGCGACGTCGCGCAGATCCAACTGCACAAGGACTTCGCGCAGGTCGAGCGCGCGTCGGCGCATCGTCACGCCCGACGTCAACGGCTCGGTCGCCCCGTGTCCGCGGAGATCGACGGCGAGCACGCGGAACCCCGCCTGCTCCAATGCCTGGACCTGAGAGCGCCACGATGTCGCGGGCGCCTTGAAGCCCGCCACCAGCACCACGGGGGGCCCACCGGGATCCCCTGATTCGGCGACGTCCAGGCGTACGCCGTCGTCGGCGACGATGCTCTGCGTCACGGCCACGCGAAGTCAGCCCTCGGTCTTCTTCAGCTCGGCCTTCGGGTCCTCGACATAGTCCTCGGCGTCCTTGTTGACCGGCTCGATCCCCTCGGCCGCGGTCAGCGCCTCGTACCTCAGGAACTCCACGGCGATGTCGTGACGCAACTGCAGGCCGGCGTTGGCGCGGAAGTCGCGAAGGTCCTGCCGCTCCTCCTCGCCCATGTGGTTGGAGTTCGCCACGTCGGCGTCCGTCACGGCCTTCCACCACTCATCGGAGCCGGTCTTCGCCGCGTTGGCGCGCTTGACGGCGTCGCGGATGTCGTTGTGGTCGTCGATCGCGTCCTCGACCTCGCCCTCGACCGTGCCGTCGTCGGCGTCGGCCGCGCCCTTGCCCTTCTTCAGGAGGTGGGGATAGAAATAGCGCTCCTCCCCCTCGGCGTGCGTCTCGAGGAAGATCGCGAGCCGCTTCCAGAGCGCAGCGAGGCCCTCGGTGTCGTCCTTGGGCCACTCCTCGATCTGGGCGAAGAGTCGGCGCTGCTGATCGTGCTGGTCGAGGATGATCTCGGTGATGTCCATGACTGCCTCCTTGGTGCGGTTCGATGGCGCTACGGATCGAACCTATCGGCGTCGCTTCCCCGCACGGGAGCGCCCCTGTCCCCCGCTGCGTTCCCGCTTTGCCGGCGCCTTGCGCGATGCCCGTTCCTGGTCGGTGCGGGAGCTGTTGGCCGTGCGCCCGCGCACGATCCCGATGAACTCCTGGATCAGCGGGTCCTCGTTGTCGGTGCGCCAGGCCAGGACCATGGGCACTGGCTCCGCGTCGTCCACCGGTGTGTACGCGAGGTCGCGCCGGCTAGCCGACCGGGCCACCGACATCGGCACCAGCAGCACGGCCCCCCCGTTGACGCGGTCGATCGCCACCGCGTCCACGTCGGTCAGCACCGTCTCGTCGGACAGCTCGGCCTCCGCGATGGTGTCGAACGCGGCGATCGGGTGGTCCTTGCTGACCCAGGCGACCATCACCTCGTCATACAGCGGAATGGCGTGCAGGCCGTCGGTGTCGAAGGGCAGGCGTACGCAGCACATGTCCACCTCGCCCGCGCCGAGCGCGCGCCGGGCGCCGGACTGGTCGACCTCGACGACGTCGAGTCCGGCGGTCAGGCGCTCGCGCCACCGCGTACGCCACTTGGTCAGGGTGGCGCCGGGGACGTGGCCGACGCGCAGGACGGGCCGGGGCGGGGAGTCAGTCACGCCTGCACGGTAGCGCGGACGACTACGATGCGGGGGTGAGCCAAACCATGAAGCCCGTGACCGCCGCCCAGAAGCTGGGAGTCCTGCTGACGGCGACGCCGGAGAGCTTCCAGTCCACCCCCATCACCCGGCAGGAGCTCGACGACCTGCGGGCCGACCCGCCGGAGTGGCTCGTCGACCTGCGTCGCAACGGGCCGTTCCCGCGCGACGTGACCGCGGCGAAGCTCGGGGTGTCGAACTCGGGCCTCGCCCGCGGCGGCATCACCGAGCCGCTGAACGCCGACCAGATCGGCGAACTGATCGCCGACCCGCCGCAGTGGCTGGTGACCGAGCGCGAGACGCACCGCAAGGTGATCGCCGAGAACGAGCGGCTGAGGGACCGCGACTGACGTCGGGCGGCCGCGCTCAAGCTCGTGGGTCCTTGCTCAACGACTCACGTGCAGAGCGACCGAGCCGAGTTCCAGCCGCGTCATTGTGATGAGTCGCACCAGATCTGAAGGAGCACCCCGATCAGTGCCGGGGGTGTTTCACGTAATCCCCCGGTCGGGGCTGCATCGACGCCGAATAGGGATACCCCGCGTCCCAGGGGAAGGCGCCGTTCACGTCCCACGTGAGCTGGTATGCCGGGACCGAGGATTTTCGAGGCCGTCGGTAGTGATGGTTGGCCACGTAAAGCGCGTCTTTCGGGTTGGGGAACTCCTCCACCAGGAACCGGGGTCCACCATTGGGCGCGTGGACGACCTCGCCCGCAGTCAGGTCGTCGCCGCCTCGGATCCGGTCGAAGAACCAGTTGAGGGTCCCGCCCGCCGAGAGGTGGTCAAGCCCGAACACGATCAGTTCGGGGTGGCTGAGTCCGAACAGGCCGACGGTGTAGGAGAAGGACGACCCATGTTCGTCGCCATGAACCGACTGGACGCAGCATCCGTGATGGCGGACGATCGTCGCGACCCTCCGCTCCTGCTGGTCGTTCCACGCGGTGATGTGTGCTGAGCTGCTGGATGTGGTCATGGCGATGACGCTACGAGGAGCCTCTGACGATTCCGCCGGCCGGAACCGCGGCGTCCCTGTGCGATAGTTGCCAGATGGTCGGTGTCCTGCTCGCCGTGACGTTCGCCTGCGGGCTCGTGATCGCGGCCGCCCACGTCATCAATCGCCGCTTCATCGCCCCCGCGTACGACGTGATCGCCAACCTGCTGGCATTCGTCTGCGCGACCACGGCGTCGAGCATCATGCATGAGTGGGTGTCGGCCGGGTTCGCGGCCTTCGCGGTGGGGTGCTGGCTGGTGCTCGCCCGCCGGACGGTCAAGGCCTATCGCGCCGGAGAGACGCCAACGGGCCAAGTGCTCGACTGAGTAGTTCGCAGCGATAGATGGTTGCACCGTGCCGTGAGTACGCGGCAGCGTGCAAACACGTGATGGATTCAGCGTTGCGGCGGAGAAGCTAGACGTCCAGCAGCAGCGCGAGCGTCTCCCGAATCTCGGCCAGCACCACCGGTCCCACATTCCCGGATCGATTGCGGATCCGAGCCATGGCCACCGAGCGCACGTGTTGGCACTGCGCCGACGAGGGCGAGACGAGCCCGTTCTCCTCGTCGGGATCGAGCACCACCTCGACCGTGCGGTGACGAAGGGTGCGGGTCAACGGCACGACCTGCACGACGTTCGGCCGTCCCGCGAGAATCCTCCCTGCCGTCACCACGACTCCCGGTCGACGAAGCCCGGCTTCGCTGCCGAGAGGCACTCCCACGTCGATTTCGACGACATCACCTGGCGTCAGCATCGAGCCACGCAGTCTCGTCCTTGGTGACCTCCGCCTGAAGATCCCGCGCCATGGCGTCCTGTCGGAGCGCGCGAAGGGCGTTGTTCACCGTCTGATCGATCGTCTCGTGTCGCTCAGCCGCCAATCGGGTGACGCGAGCATGGGTTTCCCTGCTGATACGGATCGTTGTCGTCTCGGCCATGGACCAAGGCTATGCCGTGTAGATCAATGAGTCTACAACGGTCGCCGCGGCCAGCGCGTCCACCGCACCCGAGGAGCAGTGGGCATGATGGGCCACGTGACCCTGCCCCACCCGCACCTGATCATCCTGCGCTGCGTCGCCACGCTCGCGCTGAGCGCCGTCATCGGACAGGCGGGTTGGGCCGCGGCGTTCCTCGGCGGCGAGCCGCGCTACCGCGCGTACCACTCGGTGGGCGCCATGGTGACCGTCGCCGTCTGCGTCCTCGCGGCCATCGCGTACGCGGTCCTGCGCCGCTCGGGCGGGCCGGTGAACCTCGGATTGTCGCTGGTGTTGGCTGCGGCGACGGTCGTGCAGTACGCCCTGGGCGAGGCCGGGGAGACGGCGGTGCACATCTTTCTCGGCGTACTCATCGCCATGGTGGCGACGGCGCTGACCTCGTGGACATACCGGCACCCCGGACCGTCCGGAGAACACTGATCCGGGTCGATCCCCGCCGTCCTTCGCGCACGCATTTCCGCCGAGAACGGACCATCCTCGTGGTACCAAAGAAGTGGACCAGCCGGGGGCGGGACCGTCACCTTCACGAGGGAGCGACGCGCGACGGGCGGGGCAGAGCACGCCCTTGTGGCTACCGCTACTGGTGGCCTGCATCGGAGTGACCACCACCATCTTGACCGTCTGGGATGAGGGCCGACAGGTCGCCCAGGTCCTCCCCGTCCTGTGGGTACTGCCGGCGATATGGGCAGTGGGGGCGACCTCTGGATTTGCCGTGATCGACTTTGCCGGTGGCATCACCACCAAGGTGAACACCGCCTTGGCCAAGCGACTGCGTTCCGGCCCGTTCTGCACGGTCCTGGTGGGCCTGACGTTCCTCCGGCCCGTCGTCGCTGTTGCTGCCTTTGCCGTGTTGGCGGGGGTCAGGCCCGGCTTCGACAGGGAAGACCATGTGACGCCGGAGTTCGTCATCAGCGCCATCCTGATGATCGAGATGGTGGTCGCCGTCCCGACCCTTCTGGTCATGCTGGGACTGGCCATCGCCGGACGCTGGCGAACCGCACCGGTGATGCTGACCTTCTCCGCCGGGCTGGCCTTCAGCCTCGCGGCGGGTTTGATCGTGGCCTCGATGGGCGGATACGACCTGAGTGATCTGTGGGGCACGGGACTGCAGGCCGCCGGCCCGCTTCCACCGATGCTGTTGTTCATCGTGATGTTCGCGCTATCCCTGTTCAGCCTGGGCTCCCGTTTCGCGTCGCGCTCGTCGTCCTCGCTCCCCCGACCCGCCAGAGTGCTGCTTGCCCTGGGGCTGGCTGTGCAGATGCTCAGCTTCAGCTTCTGGTTCGTGGTCGAGGAACTCAAGGACCACGGCGACGTGCTGTTGGAGAAGCTGCAGTCATTGCTGTTCAGCGCCAGCATCCTGTGGCTGGGTCTGCCCTACCTCGTCTTCCTGGTGATCAAGCGCCGGCACATGTTGATCGGCGACGCGCCGGCACGCTTGGCGCAACGTTCGAGATGGCCCTGGCTCGACCGTCAGGACACCATGCGCCCGACCTGGATCATCTCCGGCGTCGGCTGTGTCGTGCTGGTCGTGACCTTCATCCTGGCGTCACTGGATTGATCAGGGATCGCGAAGGGTGACACCCCCGGGCCACCCTCGACTCGATGCGCGATGTCACAGATACCGGTCGAAGTCCATCCGCTGGTGCAGGATCCGGACCACCTCGATATGACTTGCGCGCCACAGATAGAAGACGACATGACTGCCAATCGCATAGCTCCGATACCCCTCGCGAACGTCCTCCCGGAAGCGCCCGCGGTCAGGGTCATCCGCCACGCGCTCGACGGCCGCCTGGATCTCGCGAATGTACTTCTCCGCCTGGCTGATTCCCCAGCGCTCTTCGGTGAAGTCCCAGATCGAGGACAGATCCCGACGCGCGGCCGGAGTTAACCAGTACTGGCTCACGAGGTCTTCGAGGCCACGAAGGAGTCGAAGTCAAAGGCCTCGGCCTCGCCGCTCGCCTCACCCGTGAGGAGCGCCGCCCGCAGGGCCTCCAGGTGGACCTCCCTCTCCTCCAGCAGGCGCAGGCCGGCGCGGACGACCTCACTCGCCGACCGGTAACGACCGGCATCGACTTGGTCAGCAAGGAAGCTGGCGAAGTGATCATCAAGGCTGATCGAGGTGTTCGAGGGCATGCGGCAAGATTACCAAGGAATGGTAAATGGCAGATGCTGTTGAGGCCGTCGGATCTACAGGTCGATGTGCATGTCGAAGTTCGGAATCTTCACGCCCTGGACCATGTTGTTCGGGTTCTCGGCGTCGACAACGAAGCCGAACTTCTCGAACGCAGGCCGCGCCGCCCGGCTGGCATGGGTCTCCACACGACGGACGCCGGTGTCTTGAGCCCGCGCGAGCACAGCCTCGACAAGGGCGCGAGCCACACCACGACCGCCGTGATCGGGATGGACGAAGAGCATGTCCAGCAATCCGTCGGCAGCGAGGTCGGAGAAGCCCACCACGCGGCCGTCCGATTCGGCCACGACCGTCCACGCCGCAGAACGCGGGGCATCCCATGCAGACAGATCGGCCCCACCCGAAGCCCAGGCGGCGATCTGCTCCGGCTCGTAGAACGCCGCCGCAGCGCGACGGATGGCCTGCTCGAAGACGTCGAGAGTCGCCAGAGCGTCCTCGCTGCGATACGGGCGGATCACCGCTTCGCCACCTTTGAGTCCGCCATCGGTCTCAATGCCTCCAAGGCGTGCCATCAAGCCTGCGCAGAGAACACCTCGCGATGACGGCATCCTCAGGCGACTCACCCTCGGCGATCGATCCAGCCGGCACCTGCACACCGGTGATCTCCATCGGAAAATCGTCATGTGTGAAGACGAGCAACTTCTTTCGATGAACGACGTACGCGACCACCTTCTTGACGGAACGCCTCACCCATGTCGTCTTCCGGATGCAATCGAGTGCACCCTCAACCGACGACCTGACTGTCGATCACCGCAACGTCGATGCGCCCGGCCTCTCGGTCAAGAACCTCGGCAAGGTCCGCCTCCTGACGAATGCGCCAGCCGCGTGGATAGAAGCACTCGTACACGAACGAGGTCACTTCGCTTTCCAGCGCCGAGAAGACGGGCTCCCAAGAACGCAGCGACAGAGCCAGCAGAGTCCCCTTGTCCTCATTCTGGTAGGGGCGGACCTCAGTCACGAGGCTGCCTGGATCGGCGAGATCGCCGCGACCTGCTCCGCGACTCGGTCCTCCGCGAGCTCCAATTCGTAGCGCGACTGCAAGTTGAGCCAGAACTGAGGCTCCACCGCGAAGTAGCGGCCCAACCGCAGCGCCGTGTCAGCCGTGATCGCCCGCTTGCCGTGCACGATCTCGTTGATGCGGCGAGGCGGCACGCCGATGGACACGGCGAGCTTGTGCTGGGTGATACCGAACCCCTCGATGAAGTCCTCCATAAGGATCTCGCCAGGATGAATCGGCGGGTAGAGCTTCTCGGTCATGGTGCACCTCAGTGGTAGTCCTCGATGATCACGTTCTCTGGGCCCGCGTCGGTCCACACGAAGCAGATACGCCATTGGTCGTTGACCCGGATGCTGTGTTGGCCTTTCCGGTCACCCTTCAACGCTTCGAGCCGGTTTCCTGGCGGAACCCGAAGCGAGTTGAGCGAGGTCGCAGCATCCAGTTGGCGCAGTTTCCTGTTCGTCGCCTTGTGGATCCGTGGATCGATTCTTCGCGCCGATTCACGAAGCCAGACCAGCTCCGTGTCACGGTCGCTGAAGGATCGAATCACGCGTCCAGCGTCTCATCCATAACGCGGTGCGTCAATAACGTTACGTGTTAAACCTGAACTCCACCGAGTTCCGATGGATAGAACGATGACGGGTTCTCACTTCCGTTCTGAAGCGCCCTGGGTTTCGTCTCGGCCTACTTCCTCAAGGAGGATCGGATCATTCTCCAGAAGTCACCCCCCAGTTCAAGGGTTGTGCCCTGCAGCTCATCGAGGATGAGGATCCGGGTCGAGCAGTGCTCGGCCCGGTCGCCTGCACCGCGGCGGGCGAGGCCCTAGGCGGCGTCTCGCCCTACACTCATGACCACTACGTAGCGCCCGTTGCGCCCTGGCCACAGAACGAACCCCAGGGCGCTTCAATGGACACGTCAAGAGCCTGCACTGGCATGCAGTTCTTGACACCTGAACCCGGACTCCCAGTATCATACATTTATCATTTCCTAGAACGAGAGTGCGGCGAACCATGGCAAGGACCCCAGGCGCTAGGAACCGGACACCTCGTGAGCTGCGCGCCGAGGCGAAGCGGCTCAACGAGAAGGCCAACTATCTGGAGAAGTTGGCGAAATTGAAGAAGTCCAAGGAGAAGAAGTCGTAGCAGTGGCGGCTAGAGGGGGTCCCCGCAACTAAGGCAGGTAGCCTCGCCCTCCTCGTAGATCATCCCGCAGCAGTAGGTAGGGCCACCGCTGACCTCGAAGCATGCCTCGTGCCACTGCTGCCCGTTGAAATCGAAGTCCTCATCTATCACTGGTTCACCGCAACCGGGACAGATCTCTGCCGTCGGACACGTGCGAGAGTTGTGACCGTCGAGACCGCACACCCTGCAAGCCATGTCTAGAGCATAGTTGGCCGTGCGCACTCAGGCGCTGGATCGGCGATTCTCTTGGCGAGACGCCTGGGCCGGGTATCGCACTCGATCATCGCCTTGGCTGCATTCCCCAACCATTATGTTGCGTGCCGGAATTCCACCACGTTCCGTAGCCGAATAACCTTTGACGTCCATTGGCTCCATGAGTGCTGAGCCTCGGCGGGCCGCCGTCTACCTGCGGATCTCTCAGGATCGCGAGAACCGTCGCCTGGGTGTGGACCGCCACAGGGAGGACGCCGAGGCGCTCATCAAGGCTAGAGGATGGACTCCAGCAGGGGTCTACGAGGACAACGACATCTCCGGCAGTGGAGTTCTCCGATGGCGCCATCGCCCCCGCCCTGCTGGGCGAGGACCTGACCGTGGGGCCCTACACGACCGTGGCGGGCACGCGCCTGCCGGCCGCGCGGTGGGCAATCGCGGCGGCGCCGGCCGGTGCCAGCGGCGGCCCGAACGGCCCGAACGGCTTCCGGGTCACCGGGCGGCGCCCGCCCCCGCCACCACGAGGTCGATGAGCCGGCGGAGCACCAGATCGACGTCCTCGCCGTCGATGCGCCCCTGCCGGGAGCGGTTGAGCTCGGCGAGCACCCCGGTGACGATGAGCCGGGCGCCGGTTGCCGCAGCCGCGCCGGGGGCGCCGGCCCGGTCGTGGCGCAGGCGCGCGGCGATCTGCTCCTCGAGCCCCTCGACGCGGCCGAGGACCCGCTGGCGGTGCGGCATATCCGCACCGAAGAGGATCTCGCGGGCGACCCACGTCGTGGGCTCGGGCCAGCGGCGCATCGCGGCGACGAACGGCGAGATAAGGGCCGCGATCTGGGCCGCGCGCTCCCCCGCCGCCGGCGCGGAGCGCGGCGGGGCCGTGTTCGCCTGCTCGTGGGCGTCCCAGAGCGCCTCGGCGACCATCATGAGCAGCTCCGCCTTCGTGGCCGCGTACTGGAAGACGGTCCCCTGCGCCACATCCGCGGCGCGCGCGACCTCGCTCATCGAGGTCCGCTCGAACCCGCGCTCCTCGAACAGCGCGCGCGCCGCGGCGAGGATGCGGGCGCGCTTGTCCGCCTTCGCCCGCTCGCGCCTGCCCGGCGCCGCCGCTTGCCCGTGCCGCATGGCATCTTGAGTCCTCATACCGCGATTGTAGTCGACTCATTATTGAGTACACTCAATTACGAGGCCGGATGACCGCCGTCCGGCACGCGCCGGGAAGGACGGACCATGGAACACACGGCAGGCAACTACGAGGCATTCGCGCGCCCCCGCCCCGCGCGGCACGCCCAGGAGACGAAGGCCTACATCGTCGGCAGCGGGCTGGCCGGGCTCGCGGCGGCCGTCTTCCTCATCCGCGACGCCGGGGTCCCCGGCGCCAACGTCACGATCCTCGAGAAGGGCGGGATAGCCGGCGGTGCGCTCGACGGCCTCGACGTCCCGGAGAAGGGCTTCGTCATCCGCGGCGGCCGGGAGCTGGAGAACCACATGGAGTGCCTGTGGGACATGATGCGCTCCATCCCCTCCCTGGAGCTCGAGGACGCCTCCGTGCTCGACGAGTTCTACTGGCTCAACAAGGACGACCCCAACTACCGCTGCGCCGCGCCACCGTGCGCCGGGGCGAGGACGCCGGCCACGAGGGCCGCTTCGACCTGCCGAAGCGGGCGCAGAAGGACCTGTTGAAGATCTTCCTCGCCGAGCGCTCCGAGATGGAGGGCAAGCGCATCGACGAGGTGATGGGCCGCGAGTTCCTCGACTCGCCGTTCTGGATGTACTGGCGGACGCTGTTCGCCTTCGAGGAGTGGCACTCCGCGCTCGAGTTCAAGCTCTACCTCCACCGCTTCATCCACCACCTCGGCGGGCTGCCCGACTTCACGGCGCTGAAGTTCACGAAGTACAACCAGTACGAGTCCTTCGTCCTGCCGCTCATGCACTACCTCACCGAGCACGGCGTCGTCTTCCGCTCCGGCACCGAGGTCCTCGATGTGGACTTCGCCCACCGCAACGGCGAGATCCGCGCCACCGCGATCCGCTGCCGCCGCGACGGCGCCGAGGAGACCATCGAGCTCGGCGCGCACGACCTCGCGCTCATGACGATCGGCTCGCTCGTGGACAACTCCGATGACGGCGACCACCACACGCCCGCCGCCCTCAACGAGGGCCCGGCCCCGGCCTGGGACCTGTGGAAGCGCATCGCGAAGAAGGACACGGCGTTCGGGCGCCCGGAGGTCTTCTGCTCCTCGATCGAGGAGACGAAGTGGGAATCGGCCACCGTCACGACGCTTGATGAGCGCATCCCCGCCTACATCGAGCGCATCGCCCAGCGCGATCCGTTCAGCGGCCGCGTGGTCACCGGCGGCATCGTCACTGCCGAGGACTCCTCCTGGCTGCTGAGTTGGACGGTCAATCGCCAGCCGCACTTCAAGAAGCAGCCGAAGGATCAGATCGTCGTCTGGGTCTACGGACTGTTCGTCGACGTCGACGGCGACTACGTGAAGAAGCCCCTGGCGCAGTGCACCGGCGAGGAGATCACCCAGGAGTGGCTCTACCACCTGGGCGTGCCCGTCGAGGAGATCCCCGAGCTCGCGGCGACCGGCGCCCGGTGCGTGCCGGTCATGATGCCCTACGTGACGAGCTTCTTCATGCCCCGCCGCGCGGGTGACCGGCCGCAGGTCGTGCCGGAGGGAGCGGCGAACTTCGCGTTCCTCGGGCAGTTCGCGGAGACCGGCCGCGACACGATCTTCACGACCGAGTACTCGGTGCGCACCGGCATGGAGGCCGTCTACGAACTCCTCGACGTGGAGCGCGGCGTGCCGGAGACCTGGGGCTCCACGTACGATGTGCGCGACCTGCTCGAGGCCTCGTCGCGCATGCGCGACGGCAAGAAGGTGGAGATGCCCGGCCCGGCCGCGCTGCGCGGCTACCTGCGCGGCAGGCTCGAGCACGGGGAGATCGGCCAGCTCCTCGAGGAGCACGGCCTCATCTGAGCCCCGCCCACCGCGGGTGCGCCTCGGGCCGGTCCCGAGGCGCGCCTGGGCTGGTCTCATATCGCCCACCGCTCCCCTCGGCTCCGAATCCCGCCTGCCCGCCGCCTGGCGGCCCTGGCGCCGGCCCCCGCCGCTGCCCGGCGATGCCGAGTCCGCGGGCCTGGTGCGCCTGCTCATCGTGGGCATCAACCCGAGCCCGCCTTCATGACCGTGGGAGGTCCTCGTCGAGCGGACGGATCCGTGGGTTGGACGTACGAGGCGGCTCCCAGCCCTGCTGCTCGTGAACGCTGAGGGTCATGCTCGTGGCGTGCACGGTGAGCTCGCTGAGCTCCGGTCCGTCATGACCCTTTGACCGGAGGTAGCGGAGGTTTTGGCCGAGCACCTGCGCCCAGGACATGAGAGGTTCGAGGCTCTTCAGTCGCCGGTCGATCGAGTCGTCCGGCCTCGCCTGCTCCATGACTAGCCGGCCGAAGGTAGCGCCGAGGGTCCGCTCGGAGTCGAGCCATAGATCGAGACCTTTCCACTCGTCGCCGAGCTTTTCGACGAGCTCCATCATCGCGATGCGAGGATTTGTCAGGCGATCGTTGATTGGCTCAGCTGCGGGATCGAAGCCGACGAGGCGCTGCACCGCCTCCTGGAGCTTGGACCAGCACGCATCGGCAGCCGCACGCCGAGACTCCTCAAGCGCTTCCTTGGCGCGAGCATTCGCCAACCAGGTGCCGAGCCCGGCAACGACAAGTGAGAGGCAGGAGATTACGAAGGCGGCAACGTCCATGCGGGCATCTTCCGATCGACCGCACAGCAGCATCGCGAAGCGCTACGTTGCGGGAAGGGGACTGTTATGCGGTCAGGTATCTGCAAGGGACAACGCGGCACGAATCCCATCGGCAGTGGGCTCCCTTACGAGCGGGTAGAACCTATTCCAGCAGCGTGCCTGCGAGAAGAGGTAGGCAATCGCGCGGCGCTAGACCTCGCTCTCCTGCTCCAACTGGCGGTTCCGGCGGTGGAGATCCCATAGCCCGGAGGATTCCTCACGAGTAGCTCCGGAACGGTGGTCGCCGTCGATGTCGGCCTGACGGAACGACTTGTGGATCGTCGTCCCGTGGATGCCGGAGTCCTTAATGATCTGAGCGAGGGAAACGCCGTCTTCACGGGGCCGAACCACGCGCACGACGCACTCGCGGAACTCACTCGGGTAGGGAGCAGCCGTGGCGCGCATCCTTCTTGGCCTCCCAACGGGCAAGCCAGATTGGATGTCACCCATTTGGGCGGCAGTCCCGATGCCTTCACACAGGAATGTTGTTGGCTGGCGCTTCAGTTCGTCTGTACAACAGGCCGTTCACGACCTGTCGCGGACGCCAGAGATTATACGGCGAAACGAAATTCAACCGCGTTCCGGCACATAGGACCATCTGACTCAGGTCACACTCTCGGTGCCCGGAGCGATCACCTCGAGGCCCACGGAGAGGGCTGCCTCGGCGAGCCTGCGGTCGTAGGTGAGGATCGCTGAGACATCGAGCCGGATAGCCGCCTCCAGGTGCAGAGCGTCGAGGGTGCGCAGGTAGGGCATGGGCAGGAAGCCGGCGCTGCGGTAGACGGCCCGGTCGAGAGCCGCCATCGCAACGCCGTCGAGGAGACGACTGACGTCCGCCTGGTCGATCCCCTCGCGAACCGCGACACGGCGCAGCTCAGTCTCGAGAAGATCACTGGAGACCAACACGGCCGGTTCCTGATCCAGCCAGTCCACGAGAGCCGAGCTCTCAGGCTGATCGACCAGCAACGCGCCCAGAGCCGAAGTGTCAACGTAGACGACAGGAGTCGAGGTCACCAACGGTCTCCACGAAGGTCGTCGAGGGCCTCCGCAAGGCTCCGCCCGGCGGGGGGGCGACGATCGGCAGCCAGTGCCGCCCATCCACCTTGCCGCCGTGCCGGACGAGCGATCGGCAACGGAGGTGCCGGGGCGTCCAGCGGAACAATCCGCCCCACGGGTACCCCGCTGTTGGTCAACACGAAGGAGCGCCCTTCACTCACGGCACGGAGCACACGACCGGACTCATTGCGCAGCTCACGCTGCGAGAGACTCTCGCTCTGCGACTCAACGCTCATGAGAACATGGTAGCACCCGTGCTACGTTCGGGCTGCGGCGAATCCGCAGCCGAACTACTGACTTACAGCAGATCTCGTGGGCCACGGCTTCCGCACCCCTTCGAGATGGGCGAAGTCCGCGCCGAAGTCCTCGTCCGGCCGAAAGGATCCGGCAGCATGGCCCATCAGGAGCTTCGGGTAGTAGGTCCATGAGAACCACGGGACCGACGTCGAGGGGCCCAGGGTGCGGTCGAGGGCTACACCTCCAGCGGTCAGCGCGACGCCGAGTATCCGCCGCCGCACAGGGCAAGAACGGATAATGACCGTTGCCACCATCATGTAGCCGTACTGGGCCACCGCCCAGGCGAGTGCGTGCTCGCGAGCACCGAGGCGGCGGTCGACCCACGCCACCAGGACGGGGTGCGCATGTAAAGCGGCGAAGGCCAGGTGCTCGCGATCGCCCTGGCCCGCCCGCTCATACCAGCGGACGCAGGCGCGGGTGTTGTTGACATAGGCCCCGCCGACCAGATCGGCAGCCATGACGGCCACCAGCCCCACGGTGCCGAGCCCGCCCCCACGGCGTCGCGCCCAGAGGCCGGCAGCCACGGCTCCGGCGATGGCCGAGCCGATCGCAAGCGCATTATTGAAACGCGTCGCCTCCGGCCCCACGAAGCGCGCCCACTGCCGTCCGATGCGGCTCACCGGCGACACGACGACGCGCCGGCTGCCGGGCGTCGCGTAGCCACACGTGGCCGCCGTGCCGGCCACTCAGGCCACCTGCAGGGGTTTGATCGCCTCGATCTGCTCAGCCACACGGTCCTCGGCGAGATCAAGGTCGTAGCACGCCTGGAGGTTGAGCCAGAACTGCGCCGTCGTGCCGAAGTACTTCGCGAGCCGCAAAGCGGTGTCCGCCGTGATCGCGCGCTTGCCGTGGACGATCTCGTTGATGCGCCGGGGCGGAACCCCGATCGAGACGGCCAGCTTGTTCTGGGTGATGCCGAAGCCCTCGATGAAGTCCTCCATGAGCACCTCACCCGAGTGAATCGGCGCGATCTTGTCAGTGGTAGTCAACGATCTCCACCTCCTCCGGTCCGGCATCGGTCTCGCGCGTTGCAGATCCGCCACTGGTCGTTGATCCTGATGCTGTGCTGGCCGGCCCGATCGCCTTTGAGCGCTTCGAGCCGGTTGCCGGGCGGGATACGAAGATCGTCGAGCGACTCCGCAGCCCCCACCTGACGAAGCTCGCGCAAGGCGACTCGATGGATCCTCGGATCGATCGACCGCACACGCTCACGACGCCACAGCCGCTCGGTGTCCTTGTCTCCGAACGACCTGATCACGAGACGAGTGTATGACGATGCGCGTCAATACCGCTAGACGTTAAACCTAAACTCCACCGCCTTCCGGCACATACCAACCTGTGGCAGTCAGAGGGTCACGCGTGGGTGGCATTGATCTTTCTCGCCAGCGCCTCAAAATTGGCCAACGTAGCGTCGGAGAGCTTCTCGACACGAGCGGGGTCACGCAGGAGGACTTCGGCCGGACGCCAGTGGTCGAACCTCGGCTCGCCGGAGTTCTCCAAGCGCTTCAAGATGCGCTCATGGTGGTTGGACAAGTCCTTGGCCTTGAGCTTCTTGCCGAACGCCGCGTTGTAGAGCGCGATGTAGTCGTCGACGGAGAAGAGGTCCTCGATGTCGGCGTGCTTCTGCTCGAGGACAGAGCTGACGAGAACGATGCGTTCGCTGTCAATCTTGTTCGCGTTCATGGCGGCTTCGACCTTTCCGCCGCCCTCTGTCCCGGAGTCGAGCAGCACAGTGACCGACACTTTGCGTCCGAGAAGAGAGACGAACGCTGGCACGTTGGATGATCCGCCTGCCGGCAAGATGCGCCATCGCTCGTCCACGCCCTCGCGTCCGAGATCGCGCAGCCGACGACTGACCAGGTCCAGGAACGCCAGATCAGACGGTCCCTCGACAAGTAGGTTCCGTTCACCAATGAAGAGGTTCTGCGTCAGGTCGTAGCCGAGGGCCGCCTGGAGAGGGAACGCACTGTCGTCCCCGACTTCCAGAGCCTCCGACGTAGTCACGGAGCCGACGTCCTCGCCGCGGTCCTCGACAACGCGAACTCGCTCAATCTGGTCGACCATGAACGGCGAGTGAGTGGTGTAGAGCACTTGGCCTGCCGGCGCGAGTCGCTCGTTGATGAAGCGCAGGAAGTCGCGCTGGGCCTTTGCGTGCAACGTGAGACCCGGCTCGTCGAGCAGGATGACCACGTTGCTCTCACGGGTCTCGAACTCGCTGAACGCGGCAAGGAACGAGAAGAACCACCGGTAGCCCGAGGAGCGGCGCGAAAAGTTGTTGGTGAAGTCGTGCTTCCGATCCTCGACACGGAAGTTCAGGTACCGCACGACGCTGTGCTGACCATGCTGATTAGAGACCGTCTCCGGCTCGGTCATAATCTTGATGCGCAGCTCCGGGTTCGTGCTCCAGTACTCCTTCATCTCCCGGGAGAGGTCATTGGAGACCGACTCGAGCTCTGCCGTGCTCGACTCGAAGTTCGAGTCGGTCATGGCGTTCACGTCGGTGTTCGCGAGCTTCAGCAGCGCGCGAGCGGTCTGCCTCGGCGAGGCCCCCGGATGCTCATCCGACTGCGTCTTCAGCTCAGCAACGTCTACCCGACCCTCGAGGCTCTGGTAGTCGGTGAACAGGAAGAACTTCGGCAGCCGCGACCAGATCGCAGATTCGGCCACCGAACCAGGACTTCCACCAGCGCCGAGGGAATCAGCGATGCGATCAAGCACCTCGCCGGTGGGCGTGCCGGGAACTTCCTTAGCCGGGCTTGGTTCGTCCTCTGAAGCTTCGGCGGCGGCTGTGGCGGCGGCGGCCGCAGCCGCCTCCTCCTTGACGAGAGCCGTGAGAGCCGTCTTCAGTGACGCGACCGTCTCATGTGCCTCGGCAAGAGCCGCGGCATCGCGATGCCCATCGAGCACATTGCGCACGAAACGGCGTTCATCAACCTCGACCCTCACCCAATGACTGTCGTTGTAGCGTCGGCCGACCTGAACTGTCCCGGGTGTAACGACGCCCTCCCCGAGGGCCTCCTCCAACGCTTCGAGGTCCTCCTGGTCTAACTCAAAGGTCGCGTCGATCGGCGACATCGCCTGCAGGTCTTCGTTGCGGCTGTCGCGGCTGCGTCGCCAGCGCGGGTAGTCGTCGAGCTCGACGAACTTGTCGCCGTAGACCGGATTGAGCCGATAGAGGGCGTCGAGCATCGTCGACTTGCCCGACTCATTCATGCCGACCAGGGTGGTGACGTCGCCTTCCACCAGCACTTCGCCCGAGTCCAGCACGTTCCTGTACCGGGACACCCGGAACGATTTCAGCTTCACTATGCGACCTCTTTCTCACGTCTGTGTGAACGCTCCTGAGCCTACTTGGCTGCACCGTCACTCGTGCCCGCAACGGACTTTTGCGCCGCCTCCGATAGGACGCTCCCCTGGCTCCGCGACATGCGAGCGCCACGGCAAATGCCATCGCCTCTATTTTTCCGCGCGAAACACCCCGGCCCGGACAGCCTCAACAAACACTCGGGCGGCTGCCTCTCGGGCTCGATTATGCAAGTCGTCCGATTTATCCGCATCCGCGAGATCGCAGACACTCTTGATCACGGTCGCAGGGGTCTTCCTAGTCTCCGCTGCCCGAATCACTCCGTAAGATTCCATATCGATGGCAGCAAGCTTGCGGTGGATATCGACAAGAGCATCACGACCGGAGCCGTCGGCGATCACCTTTTCTCCGCAAGCCATCAGCTCTCCGTCCGCGAGGATACTTAGGCCATCGAGATTCTTGGCCAGGACGGAGATCCGGTTGCGAGCATCAGTGTCGCATTGATGACTAGCATGTCCGCTCTTCACCCCATCGGGAGTGGTCTTGCCAGGTTCGTAGTAGATGACAGACTGCGGAATGACGACATCAAGGAGGTTGCTCCGTCCAGGAATCCCTCCGCAGATACCGACGAGGACGACATGTGACGGCTTGCTGCGTCGCATCGCATCCGCGGTTTTCAGTGCAGCCCCGACCGAACCCATCTCGTGTAGATTCAGCACACGCATCTTCCACGGTGAGCCCTTGTCGTCAAGAAGCACCGTGAGTAACGAGGGCTCGGTTGTCTCCACGTCCAGCGCCGTGAGCACGGCGTCGTATTCTTCGGTGAGCGCAGTGACCACCAGGAGGTCAGCACGCTCTGCCGGCACAGCATCCTCGAGTTCGTACAGGGGCACGAGCGTAGCGGCAGGATTCCGTTCAGCCAGAACAGTCTGCTGACGAAACACATTAGCGTCTGTCCGCCAGTCGCCGTCTTGCATTAGGCAGACAGCGCCGAGTTTGGCTACGAGGTCATCGTTCGTGTCGGCGCGGAGCTCAGATTCGTTGACGAGGCTCCTCGCCCGCCCATTGTCTAGTTCAAAGACGTCCAGATACGGTTCAAGATTCCAAATTGCGTCCATTTCAGCTTGGGAAGCGCGTCGCGGAAGCTCCACGAGGAGATCGATGTCGGAGCGGTTCTAAGACCACGTGACGGCGTCACCCTACGGGCTAGGCTCGTACGGGTCGTCGTGGACTAGTGCCAACCTGGTGTGGCACAGCAGCCAGAGGTTAAAGCGCGAAACGGAACTCCACCACGTCCCCGTCCTGCATGACGTAGTCCTTGCCCTCCAGCCGCACCTTGCCCGCCGCCTTCGCCGCCTGCTCCGATCCCGCCGCGACGAGGTCGTCGAAACTCACGATCTGGGCCTTGATGAAGCCCTTCTCGAAGTCGGTGTGGATGACGCCCGCCGCCTGCGGCGCCGTCGCGCCCTTGGGGATCGTCCACGCACGGGCCTCCTTCGGCCCGGCCGTCAGATAACTCTGCAGACCCAGCGTGCGATAGCCCACGTGGGCCAACACGTCGAGGCCAGGCTCGTCGATGCCCATGTCCGCAAGGAATTCCCGCGCCTCGTCGGGTTCCATCTCGGCCAGCTCCGACTCGATCTTCGCGTCGAGGAAGATCGCCTCGGCCGGCGCGACGAGCGCCCGCATGCGGTCCTTCAACTCCTCGTTCGCCAGCTCGTCCTGGTCGCAGTTGAACACATAGATGAACGGCTTCGCGGTCAGCAGGAACAGCTCGCGCAGCGGCTCGCGGTCGAGGCCGGCCGCGTACACGCCCTTGCCGGTGTAGAGAACGTCGAGCGCCTGCTTCCACGCCTCGTACTTCGGCTGCGCGTCCTTCTTGATGCGCGCTTCCTTCTCCAAGCGCGGCAGCGCCTTCTCGAGCGTCTGCACGTCGGCGAGGATCAGCTCGGTCGTGATGGTGTCGATGTCGTTGCCGGGGTCGACCTTGCCGTCGACGTGGGTGACGTCGGCGTCCTCGAACACGCGCGTGACCTGGCAGATCGCGTCGGCCTCGCGGATGTTGGCGAGGAACGCGTTGCCCATGCCCTCACCCTGTGACGCGCCCTTGACGATGCCGGCGATGTCGACGAACGACACCGTCGCCGGCAGCTCCACCGCCGAGCCATAGATCTCGGCCAGCTTCGCGAGCCGCGGCTCCGGCACGCCGACGACGCCGACGTTCGGCTCGATCGTCGCGAACGGATAGTTCGCAGCGAGCACGTCGTTGCGCGTCAGCGCGTTGAACAGGGTCGACTTGCCGGCGTTGGGGAGGCCGACGATTCCGATGGTGAGTGCCACGTCGGCCCACTCTATAGGCTTCGACTCGCTTCGCTCGCTCAGCCAACGTGCAGGGTCGCTTCGCTCGCTCAGCCAACGTGCAGGGTCGCTTCGCTCGCTCAGCCAACGTGCAGGGTCGCTTCGCTCGCTCAGCCAACGTGCAGGGTCGCTTCGCTCACTCAGCCAACGTGCAGGGTCGCTTCGCTCACTCAGCCAACGTGCAGGGTCGCTTCGCTCACTCAGCCAACGTGCAGGGTCGCTTCGCTCACTCAGCCAACGTGCAGGGTCGCTTCGCTCGCTCAGCCAACGGGAAGCTCGTCACACCTTCTTCTGCCAGCAGCCCTCGAGTGCGCGTACCTCGAACCCCATCGCCACGTTCACCGCGAGCATCCACTGGTTCTCGTCCGCGTTCCACGTGTGGACCCTCTGTACGCCGGGGCGCGCCGCCCGCAGCTGGTCGAGGTTCGCCAGCTTCACGAGCATGCCGAGCCGATGGCCGCGATGGTCGCCGTGCACGACGGTGTCGCCCTGATAGGCCACCTCGAGGTTGTCCGGCGGCAGGTCCAGCAGCGTGTACGCCACCACGTCCCCCTCGAATAGGGCAGCCGTCCACAGCATCGTGCGGTCCCGTTCGGCGCTCACCCGGTCGTGCTCGCGGACGCGGTCGGCGTCCCAGTTCTCCATCTCGAAGGCCATCTCACCCATCGGCGCGTCAATCGACATGCGCGCCCGCATGACAGCCATCGAGTCGAGCAGGTGTTCGGGCGTCGCGCCCTCCCAGCTCACGACCTCATACCCGGCGGCCTTGTCCTCGGCCTCGCGCCGCAGCCCCGTGACGTCGCGCTCCGCGTGCACCTCCAGCACGCTGTTGCGTTCCACCTGCTCCAACCGCCACCCGTTCGCCAACATCGACGCGTGCTGGGGGGTGTTCGGGATGGTCCCCGAACCGGTCGCCGCCTCAAGCGGCTCCCCCTTGGCGTCCTGGGGCGATCCGGTCCAGGCCATCCAGACCGTACGCCCGGCCTCGCGCAGCATCGGCTCGGCCGCCTCGATCAACCCGCCGAACACCGCCGGGGCGTCCGCCTCCGGGTCGATGACCATGTCGAGCTCGGCGGTCGTGACGTTGTCCTTGTCCGGCATCACGATGTGCACCGCACCGAGCGCCCGGTCGCCGTCCACGGCGACGTAGTAGGCGTGCGGCTTCACCGGCGTCGACAGGTTCCTGGCCACGACCTCGGGCGTGGAACAGAAGTCCTCGTGACCGTAGTCGTGGCGCGACTGCCGGCGGTTCAGGTCGCAGGCCGCGACGAGATCGGGGTTGGGCTGGCCGTCGACCAACCAGTCGGTGACGCGGCGTACGGAAAGTTCTCCAGAGGCGGGGTTCATGGGCACCACTCTTCCGCCACCACACGCCTCCCGCCACCGAATATATTTCGGTCAACTGCCCCAAATCACGCGTACGCTGGGCTCGTGTTCGAAACCACCGGGCGGCCCGTGTCGCGCCGCGATCTCATCGCGGGCCTGGCCGCGACGGTGCTCACCGGCTGCGCGCCCGTCCCCGCGAGTGGATCGAGCACACCGCCCACTCCAGCCGGTGCGCCCCCGACCACACCCGGCATCCCCGCCCCGCCTCCCCCGTCGCCCACCCCCACCGCGCCCCCGGTCGTCTCCCGCGACGAGATCGTGCGCCGCTTCTCGGGCCGGGCGCCGTCCCAGTGGAGCAACGGCGAGTTCACGCCCATGGCCGGTCTCCACCCAGGTCACCCGCGAGACCGCGAAGGCCCGCCCGGGGTCGATCATCATCGGCCACTTCAACCAGCCGAAGCACCCCACCTTCGACGGGATGAAGGTCGCCCTCCCCCAGATGAGGGCGAGGGGCGTCACCTTCGCGAAGCTGTCCGACTGCGGCGTCTGAGGCCGGGCGTTCAGGCTCCCTGCCAGTACGCCTGCAGCGCCCGGGTGATGAAGTACAGGTCGTCGACCCCAGCCATCTCGCGCGCCGAGTGCATCGACAACAGGGGTACGCCGACGTCGACCACCGTGATGCCGAGGCGCGTCGCGGTGATCGGGCCGATCGTCGAGCCGCACGGCACCGCGTTGTTCGACACGAACGGCTGCGTGGGCACGCCCGCGACGGCGCAGGCCTTGCGCCACAGCTGTGAGCCGATGGCGTCGGTCGCGTACCGCTGGTTGGCGTTGATCTTCAGCAGCGGGCCCTCGTTGAGCAGCGGGCGGTTCACCGGGTCGTGCATGCCGGCGTGGTTCGGGTGGACCGCGTGGCCCGCGTCGATCGACACGCAGGTCGAGCGCGCGATGATGCGGTGGGTCTGGTCGACATCGGCGCCGAGGGCCGCGGCCGTACGCAGCAGCACGTCCTCGAGGATCGGCCCGGCCGCGCCGGAGCGGGTCGCCGACCCGATCTCCTCGTGGTCGAAACACGCCATGACCTGGATGTCGTCGCCGGCCTCGGTGTTGGTCAGCGCGATCAGCGAGGAGTGGACGCCGGTCAGGTTGTCCATGCGGCCCGAGGCGAGGAACTCGTCGTCGGCGCCGAACACGCGCGGCTTCTGGCAGTCATAGGAGATGAGGTCGTGGCCGGCGATGTCGTCGCCGGTCAGCTCGGGACCGCCGTCGGCGTCCGCGTACGACGCGATCACGTCGAGGGGGCGCAGGTCGGGGCGCCCCACCGAATAGACGGGCTGGGTGTGGGCCTGCTTGTCGAGCTTGAGGCCCTCGTCGTTGACCGACCGGTTCAGGTGGATCGCGAGCTGCGGGATGCGCATCAGCGGGCCGGTCTTCACCAGGCGCTGCGCGCCGGCAGGTGTCACGATGCGGCCGGCCAGACCGAGCTCGCGGTCGGTCCACGAGCCGATCAGCGGGCCCCCGTAGACCTCGACGCCCATCTGCTGCCAGCCGGCGTAGCCGTACGCGGGGTCGGGCTTCACCTTGAAGCCCGGCGAGTCGGTGTGGGAGCCGACGATGCGGAACGCGACGCGCTCGACGTCGACCTTCTTCGGCACGCGCCACGCCATGAGCGCGCCGTCGCGGACAAGGAAGTGGCCGCCGGGCGACGCGTCCCACGGCTCGGTCTCGTCCTGGCGGGTGAAGCCCGCCTCCGTCAGCACGCGGGCGAGCTCGGCGGCCGCATGGTAGGAGCTGGGCGACGCCTGCACGAAGGCGGCGAAATCGGTGACGTGCTTGGACGACTCGGCGTGGGGCATGCCCCCATCCAACCACTGGTGGCCGACAAACGCCCGGATCGGCGGAACGTGCTCGTCAGGCCACCACGACAGCCGGGGCGGGCGTACGCCGCCGCTCCGTCAGCCACGTGATCAGCAGCCCCACCGGGCACAGGATGTACAGCAGGACGAACGCCAACATCCAGTCGCGGTCGCCGAGCACCCCGAGCCCCTGCACGGCGGTGAGCACCTGCTCCTGCTCCGGCCGATCCGAGCCCAACGTGACCATGACGAAGAACAGCACCGCCCAGATGACCATCGCGACCACGAGCCACCACCACTTCGGACCCATGGCCAGCCCCAGCGCCCACCACCCCAGCAGGACGACGAGGAACAGGCTGGCCACCATCATGGTGTCCGACCAGAACCAGACCCCGCGTACGTCTGTGGCGGTGACCTCATGGCCCACGATGTGGGGCGCCATGCCCTGGATGCTGGCGACGACCGCGCCACCCAGGGTCGCGGCACCCCAGCCGAACACCGCCAGCAGGACCGTGGCGACGGCCACGGCGAGAGCACCCCGGGCATAGATCGCGCCGTCACCGATCCGATACGACGGGCAATACAGCGCGGCCGGCGAACACCGGCCGATCCAGGGGCGGGCCGCGACCAGTGCGGACTCGACCTGGGCGAGCTGGCTCGCGTACGCGGCCACCCACGCCACCACCGCGCCCAGACCCGCCGCGAGGGCCAGCCAGCGGAACACCACGTGGCGGGACACCAACACCGCCTCGGCCAGGAGCGCGGCCGTGGCCACGACGATCACGAAGGCCGTGATGGGCCCCGACGAGACCGCGAAGAGCGGCACCGCGTCGCGGGGGCCCTCGGGGAGGCGCACCAGCACGGTCCACTGACGCAGGGCGATGAAGGCGCAAAGGGTGGCGAAGGCACCCAGCGCAAGGACGCCGAGATGGCGCATGGTGTGGGGCTCGACGTCGTGTTGCCGCTGCGCGGCCACCGCTGCATTCATCCATCGAGGGTAGGCATCGAGGGGGTCCCCGGAGCGGCACTCAGAAATTGTCAGACCCCTCCTGCAAGATCGAAACCATGGATCCCACCGCTGTCCTCATGCTCGTGATCGGCCTCGCCCTGGGCGCCGCCGGGGCGTGGTTCGCGCTGCGCTCCCGCGGCCTCTCGACCGCCGCCGACGACCGCGCGACCGCCTTCGCCGCCCAGGCCGAGCTAGCGCGTGCCCAGGCCCAGGCGTCCGACGCTCGGGCCGAGGCCGCCGACGCCCGGACGCAGGCCGCCGACGCCCGCGCCGAGACCGCCCACGCGCGGTCCGAGGTCGCCACGTTGCGCACCGAGATCGCCCGCGCCGAGGCCGTCGCGGCCGACGTCCGCAGCGACGTGGCCGAGGCCCGCGCCGAGACCGCCAAGTCCCAGGCCGAGGCCGCCGAGGTCGGGTCCCAGCTCGCCGCCGCGCGCGCCGAGCGCGACGCCGCCCGCGACCGCGCCCAGAAGCTCGCCGAGGACCGGGTCGCGCTGGTCAACGAGTTCAAGGTGCTGTCGGGCGAGACGCTCGAGCGCCAGGGCAAGGCTGCCGACGTGACCGCCGAGCAGCGTTTCGAGAAGACCAAGGCGATCATCGACCCGCTCACCGAGCTGATGGTGAAGTTCTCCGATCGCCTCGCGTCGGTCGAGAAGGACCGCGTCGAGATGTCGACCGAGCTGCGCAACCACGTGCAGATGGTCCAGAACACCGGCGAACACCTGCGCCGCGAGACCCATGCGCTGGCGACGGCGCTCCGCAAGCCGCAGGTCCGCGGCTCGTGGGGCGAGATGCAGCTGAAGCGGGTGGCGGAGTACGCCGGCATGGTCGAGCGCTGCGACTTCGACCTCCAGGCCACCACCACGACGAGCGAGGACCGCACAATCCGGCCCGACATGCGGGTCAACCTCGCCGACGGCAAGTTCCTCTACGTCGACTCGAAGGTGCCGCTCAGCGCTTTCCTCGAGGCCCACGAGACCGAAGACGAGCGGGCGCGCGCCGAGAAGATGGTGCTGTTCGGCAAGAACGTGAAGGGTCACGTCGACCAGCTCTCGTCGAAGCAATACTGGAAGGCCGACTCGGCGACCCCCGAGTTCGTCGTGCTGTTCCTGCCCAACGAGCAGTTCCTGTTCGCGGCGCTCGAGCAGGTCCCCGACCTGCAGGAGTACGCGGCCCACCGCGACGTCGTCGTGGCCACACCGAACACGCTGATCGCGATGCTGCGGTCGGTGGCCTACGGCTGGAAGCAGGCGGCGCTGGCGGAGTCGGCGGCCGAGGTGTTCACGCTCGGGCGCGAGCTCCACGACCGGCTCGCCGCGATGGGCGGCCACGTCGACAAGACGGGCCGCTCGCTCAAGGCGGCCGTGAACGCCTACAACCAGATGGTCGGCTCGATGGAGTCGCGCGTGCTGGTCACCGCGCGCCGGTTCCGCGACCTCCAGGTCACCGACAAGGAGCTGACGTCCTACACCACCGTCGACGAGTCGACGCGCGACATCGCCGCGCCCGAGCTGGTGGAGGACGCGGTCCAGGTCGAGCCGATGATCGGCCGCGAACGCCGCAAGGGGCTGCCGGAGCGCTCGGAGCTCCAGCGCTCGGAGCCCGACCTGCTCGAATGGGCCGACCCGCCCATCGGCCCGAAGCGCGACCGCCGCACGAGCTGAACGACCGGCTCATCCAGACTCCGGCCCCGGACACCGCCCTGTCCGGGGCCGGTTCATGCTTCGACTCGGCCGCAGGCGGCCTCGCTCAGCCAACTGGATCTAGGCTGTCTCCCATGACCGACCTCGTGCTGGACGCCATCGAGCAGCGCATCCTCGGCAGCCTCCTGGAGAAACAGCGCACGGTTCCGGCCTCCTATCCCCTGTCGCTCAACGCCCTGCGTACGGCCTGCAACCAGACCAGCAGCCGCGAGCCCGTCACCGACCACGACGAGCAGGCCATCGAGACCGCCCTGCGCGGGCTGAAGGACCGCGAGCTCGTGCGGTTCGTGTGGGCCGGCAAGGGGTCGCGGGCGATCAAATACCACCAGCGGCTCGACGAGCACCTCTCCCTCGGTGACGACGAGCGCGCGCTCGTCACGGTGCTCCTCCTGCGCGGCCCCCAGTCGGCCGGCGAGCTGAAGGTCCGCACCGAACGGCTTCACCCCTTCGCCGACAAGGGCGAGGCCGAGGCCTGCCTGCAGCGCCTGGCCGAGCGCGAGACCCCGCTCGTCCGGGTTCTCGAGCGGCGCCCCGGCCAGCAGGACCCCCGCTGGATCCATCTCCTCGGCCCGGTCGAGTCGCCCGCCGTCGCCGCCCCGGAGGCCACACCGACCGTCGATCGCGAGCCTGTCATCGCCGACGGCCCTTCGGTCCGCGACCAGAAGGTCGTGGCCGCGTACGACTCGGTGGCCACGGCGTACGCCGACCAGCAGGCCGCCGGACTCCCGGCCTTCGACGCCTGGCTGCTCGGGCGCGTGGCCGACCGCGCCGAGGGTCCCGTCGCCGACGTGGGCTGCGGGCCGGGCGCCACCACCGCGGCCCTGGCCGAGACGGGCGCCGACGTGACGGGCTTCGACCTGGCGCCCGCGATGGTCGACGAGGCCGGCCGGCGCCACCCCGAGGTCACCTTCGCGGTCGGCGACCTGACCCGACTGCTGCGGCCCCGCAACGCGTCGGCGTGGGGGGCCATCACGGCCTGGCAGTCGCTGGTCCACCTCGCGCCGTCGGAGCTGGTCCCCACGCTGGCCGGGTTCGCGCGCGTCCTCGCCCCCGGCGGATGGCTGGCGCTGGCGGTCCACGTCGGGGCCGAGGTGCGCCGCTTCGAGACGCTGTGGGACCAGCCGTTCGCGGTCGACCTCGTGCTGCACGACCCCGACGAGGTGCGGTCCGCCGTCGCGTCGGCCGGATTCGAGATCCACGAGTGGTATGTCCGGGGGCCAGTGCTCGGCGAGGCCGACCCGAACCTGTACGTGCTGGCGCGGACGCCGCAGTCCTGACTCCTCGTCTCGCTGGCGCCCGCTCAGGTCCTGACCGCTCGGGTGGCGAAGTTGAGCCGTGACTATGCGGCTCAACTCCGCCATCCACCCGGTCAGGCATCCCGCGCACCGGACTCTCGCCCACGCCTCCGCCCCCTGCGGCACCATGGGGCAGGTGCCTGACCAGTTGACTGTCCCCTCCGCCGCCGATGTCGACGCCGCCGCGTCCCGCCTCGACGGCGTCATCGCCGACAGCCCGCTGCAGCACAACATTCGCCTGTCCGAGCGCACGGGCGCCCAGGTCTGGGTGAAGCGCGAGGACCTCCAGCCCGTCCGCTCCTACAAGATCAGGGGCGCGTACAACCTCATCAGCCAGCTCTCCGACGCCGAGAAGTCAGCCGGCGTGATCTGTGCGAGCGCCGGCAACCACGGCCAGGGCGTGGCGTACGCGTGCGCGGCCCTTGGCATCCGCGCCCGCATCTTCGTCCCGGCCACGACGCCGCGCCAGAAGCGCGACCGCATGCGCAAGCTCGGCGGAGGACAGATCGAGCTCGTGGTCACCGGCGACACGTATGACCAGGCCGCCGCCGCCGCCGCGACCGAGGCCGCCACCACCGGCGCCACGATCGTCCCGGCCTTCGACGACCCCCGCACGATCGCCGGCCAGGGCACCCTCGCGGCCGAGGTCGTCGAGCAACTCGGCGGCGCCCCCGACGTCATCGTGATCCCGGTCGGCGGCGGCGGCATGCTCGCCGGGTGCGCCACCTGGTTCGCCGCCCACCACCCCGAGACGCGCATCGTCGGCGTGGAGCCGGCCGGCGCGGCGTGCATGGGCGCGGCCGTACGCGCGGGCGGTCCCGTCAGCCTCGACCGCATCGACACGTTCGTCGACGGCGCCGCCGTCAGCCGCGCGGGCGACCTGACCCACCGCATCATCGCCGACGCCGGGATCGAGCTGACGGCGGCGCCCGAGGGCCAGATCTGCCACGAGATGCTGGAGCTGTATCAGACCGACGGCATCATCGCCGAGCCCGCGGGCGCCCTCGCGGCGTCGACGTTGGGCCGTCAGGTCGACGTCGAGCCCGGACAGACCGTCGTCGCGATCGTCTCGGGTGGCAACAACGACGTCTCACGCTATTCCGAGATCGTCGAGCGCTCCCTGGTGTGGGAGGGCCGCAAGCACTATTTCCTCGTGAACTTCCCGCAGGAGCCCGGAGCGCTGCGCCGGTTCCTCGACGAGGTGCTGGGCCCCGACGACGACATCGCGCTGTTCGAGTATGTGAAGCGGTCCAACCGCGAGACCGGCCCGGCGCTGGTGGGCGTGGAGCTGGGGTCCGCGGACGACCTGGCGGGCCTGCTGGACCGCATGGAGCGGTCGCCGATGCAGGTCGAGCCGGTGGACCCGGACGGACCGTTCTATCGGTTCTTGGTGTAGTTCGGCATCATTCCCAGAGTGCCACCACGTCGTCGGGCAGAGGATCACCGAAATCGTCAGGAACCTCGAAGTCCATGACGCCAAAAGTACGTTCGGCAGGCGCGCCCACGGACGTCTGCTCATCGGTCATGAATCAAGCGTGCGTGTTCGGCACCTGCGCGTCAACGGTCACCTTTCGCTCTCGAGATGCGACCAGACGCCTTCCAGCGTGCGCGACCTGATTCCATGATCCTGCAGCGCAACCCAGGAGGACTCCCATGAAGATCGCCGTCGCCCAGGTCTGCACCGACCGTGACGTCGCCGCGAACCTCGACCTCGTCGCCGCCAAGGTCGCCGAGGCCGCCGACGCCGGGGCCGAGCTGGTCGTGCTCCCCGAGGCCACCATGCGGGCCTTCGGCCACAACCTGACCGAGATCGCCGAGCCGCTCGACGGACCGTTCGCCACCCGCGTACGCGCCCTCGCGCGCGAGCACCGCATCACCGTCGTGCTCGGCATGTTCACCCCCGGCGACGGCGAGAAGGTACGCAACACCCTGCTCATCGCCGGGCCGGACGCCGACGCCAGCTATGGCAAGGTCCACCTCTTCGACGCCTTCGGGTTCAAGGAGTCCGACACCGTCGACCCGGGTGAAGGGCTGACGCGGTTCGAGGTCGGCGGCGAGACGGTGGGCGTGGCCACCTGCTACGACGTGCGGTTCCCGCAGCTGTTCATCGAGCACGCGCGGGCGGGTGCCCGCGTACAGATCGTGTGCGCGAGTTGGGGTTCGGGCAGGGGCAAGGCCGAGCAGTGGGACCTGCTGGTGCGCGCCCGCGCGCTCGACTCGACGTCGTTCGTGGTCGCGTGCGGCCAGGCCGATCCGGCGCAGTCGGGTGTCGAGGCCAAGGAGGGCGCCCCCACCGGCATCGGCCACAGCCAGGTCGTGTCGCCGATGGGTGAGGTGCTCGCGAAGGCGGAGGGTGCCCCGGAACTGCTGGTGGTGGACATCGATCCGGCCGAGGCCGACCGGGCGCGCGAGGCGATCCCGGTGCTGGTCAACGCGAAGCTGAGCTAGCCGGCTCGCTGGACGATCTGCGGAGATCGGACGTTTCGAGCCGATCTGGGCCGTCAGACGGCCGATCTCTGCACATCGTCCATGACGCCGCGCAGTGATCAGTTCTTCGCCGCCCGATAGCCCGCGTCCTCGGCGTCCGACCCGCTCGCGAAGCATTCCTCCGGCTCCGTCACCTTGTAGGAGCCCCCACCCGGGCGGTGATAGATCCATTCCTTGGTGCTGCGGCTGCCCTGATTGCCCTTGATCGGCGCGCTCGCCGGACAGTCCTTCCCCACCGGCGCCACAGCGCCTCCACCAGCGGCGCGCGCCGGTTCGGGCGGTTCCGCCGAGCGCGTCGTCGGCGGCGCCGTCGTACGCGGGGCCGCCGCGGTCGTGCGTACGGCCGTGGTCCGGGCGGGCGTGGGCGCCGACGTCGTACGCGGGGTCGCGGCCGACCGGCTGGCCGTGGCGACGGGCGTGGGCTCGGGTGTACGCGACGGCGCCGCCGGAGCCGCACTGGGAGTGGGCACCTCGCTGGGACTGGTCACGGGCGCCGGCGCTGACGCCGCAGGCACCCCCGCGGCAACCTTCACCGGCGTCGGCGCCGCCTTCGGCACCTCAGGACCGCAGCCCACCACCGCCGCTCCCGTGATCGCCACGGCCACACCCACAACCACAGTCCTGCGCATCGCTGTTCCCCCGCCTCGTCGTCAGGGACGATCATCCTCCCCGGTCAGCGTCGGCGCAGGCGTTTGCACAAAAGAACTGACGCTCCCCTCAGCGCCCGCCCTTCTCCTTCTTCATGATCTTCCGCAGCTCCGGCGGCAGCGCGAACGTCAGCGTCTCCTCGGTCAGCACCTCTTCCTGGCCCGCCGGGAATCCCCGCTCCTGCAGGAATTCCATGACGCCCTGCACCAGCACGTCCGGCACCGACGCGCCCGACGTGATGCCGACCGACTCGACGCCGTCGAGCCACTCCTCGCGGATCTCGGCCGCGTTGTCCACCCGGTACGCCGACTTCGCCCCGGCCTCCAGCGCGACCTCGACCAGGCGTACGGAGTTCGACGAGTTGGCCGACCCGACCACGATGACGAGGTCGGAGTGGCCGGCGATCTGCTTGACCGCGGCCTGGCGGTTCGACGTCGCATAGCAGATGTCGTCCGACGGCGGGTCGATGAGCTTCGGGAACTTCGCGCGCAGCGCGGCGACGATCGCCATGGTCTCGTCGACCGACAGCGTCGTCTGCGACAGCCACGCCACCTTCTCGGGGTCGCGTACGGTCACCGACGCGACGTCGTCGACCGACTGGACCAGCGTGATGTGCTCCGGCGCCTCGCCCGACGTGCCCTCGACCTCCTCGTGGCCCTCGTGGCCGATGAGCAGGATGTCGAGGTCTTCGCGCGCATAGCGCTTCGCCTCGTGATGGACCTTCGTCACCAGCGGGCAGGTGGCGTCGATGGTCTGGAGGTGGCGGCGGCCGGCCTCCTCGTGGACCATCGGCGAGACGCCGTGGGCGGAGAAGACGGTGATGGAGCCCTCCGGCACCTCGTTCAGCTCGTCGACGAAGATCGCGCCGCGCTCCTCGAGCGTCTCGACGACGTGCTTGTTGTGGACGATCTGCTTGCGGACATAGACCGGCGCGCCATAGTGCTCCAGCGCCTTCTCGACGGTCACCACGGCGCGGTCGACACCCGCGCAATAACCCCGGGGGGCGGCGACGGCGACACGCTTGACGGTCGTGGTCTTCTCAGCAGTCATGCGTGTCAGTCTACGTGGCTAGGGTGAGTCCATGGCCCTCGACAGTTCCCCCGACTCGCCGCAGCCGCTCGGCCGCGTCCTGCGGGCGATGTCGGCCTATGTCGACCGCTGCGGCTGGATCTGGGTGGAGGCCCAGGTGATCGAGATCAAGCGGCGCCAGGCCGAGATCCAATTCCTCACGCTGCGCGACCGGCTGGCCGAGATGTCGGTGTCGGTCAGCGTCCCACGCTCGGTCCTCGACCTCGCCGGCCCGCTCACCGAAGGCATGGTCGTGACCGCCCACCTCCACCCGAGGATCTGGGAGAAGAACGGCTCGTTCTCGTTCGCCTGCGACGAGCTGCGACCCTCGGGCGAGGGCCGCCTCCTCGCCGAGCTCGAACAGCGCAAGCGGCGCCTCCAGGCCGAGGGCCTGTTCGCGCGCGAGCTCAAGAAGCGGCTGCCGTTCCTCCCCCGCGCCATCGGGCTGGTCACCGGCGCCGGCTCGGCCGCCGAGCGCGACGTGGTCGAGAACGTCCGCGACCGCTGGCCGGGCGCGGTGTTCGAGACCCGCCACGTGCTGATGCAGGGCCCCCAGTCGGCCCAACAAGTGATGGACGCCGTCGCCGAGCTCGACCGCGCCGACGAGGTCGACGTCATCGTCGTCGCCCGCGGCGGCGGCTCGCTGGAGGACCTCCTGCCGTTCTCCGACGAGGGGCTCGCCCGCGCGGTCTTCGCGGCCCGCACGCCGGTCGTCAGCGCCATCGGCCACGAGGTCGACACCCCGATCCTCGACCTCGTCGCCGACCTGCGCGCCTCGACCCCGACCGACGCCGCCAAGCGCGTCGTGCCGGACGTGCGCGACGAGCTCGACCGCGTACGCCAGGCGCGCGACCGCCTGCGCTCCCGCGTCGTCGAGCGCGTACGCCGCGACCAGCAACAGCTCGCCGACCTCCGCTCGCGGCCGGCGCTGCGTGACCCGCTGCACGCGTTCACCATCCGCCACCAGCAGATCGACGACCTCGCCGCGCGGGCCGACCGTGCGCTCGACGCCCATTTCCGCTCTGAGCAGCAGGGCCTGACGAGCGACCTGAACCGCGTCCGCGCGATGTCGCCGCGTTCGACGCTGCAGCGGGGCTACGCGATCCTGGTCGACGGCGCCGGCGACTCGATCACCTCGGTCGACGACGTCGAGGTCGACGACGACCTGCAGGTCTATCTGGGCGACGGCGAGCTCGTCGTCGCCGTCCGCGACATCCACGCGAGCGAGGCCCGCCAGGGCGACGAAGGAGAGAGCGATGAGTGAGCCCCAGTCCAGCCAGGTCAACAAGGCCGACCCCAAGGCCGGCCAGGCCGACGAGATCACCTACGAGGCGGCGCGCGACGAGCTCGTCGACGTCGTACGCCGGCTCGAGTCGGGCGGCACCACGCTGAAGGAGTCGATGGAGCTGTGGGAGCGCGGCGAGAAGCTCGCCGACATCTGCCAGCGCTGGCTCGACGGCGCCAAGGCCCGCATCGACGAGGCGCGGGCGAAGGACGCGGCGAGCGACTGAATCAGCGGCGGCGGCTTTCCAGCGATCCCTGCACCACCGACCGGGCCCCGTCGCCGAGCAGTGCCTCGACGGCCTCGGTCACCTCGTCCCGCAGCCGGCTGGCCTCCGGCAGCCCGTCGAGTCCCAACACTTCAAGGCAGCGCGAAACCCAGCCCCGCACGTCGTCCGGGGCGAACCCCTCGCGGAGCACCACCAGGACCTCGGCGTCGTCACGCGCCACGAAGTCCGGGTTCGCCGCGCCGCGCGCGTACAGGACCAGCAGCGCCGCCAGCGAGGTCACCGACAGCGGTGCCCCCTCGCCGGCCGCCCACCGGTCCAGCACGACCGGCAGGTTGCGCGAGCGCCACTTCGCGGCCGAGTTGAGGCTGATGTCGGCGAGCCGGTGGTGGAGCGACGGGTTGTCGAAGCGCTCGAGGATGGCGGCGGCGAACTCCCGCAGCTCGGCGGCGTCACCGTCGATCGTGGGCAGCACCTCGGTGTCGATCATGGTCTGCAGCCAGGCCCGCAGGTCGAGGTCGCCGAACGGCTGGTCGACGGTCTCGTGGCCGAGTTGGAGCCCCAGGAGCGCCATCGCGGTGTGGCAGCCGTTCAGGACGCGCACCTTCTTGTCGCGGAAGGGGCCAACCTCGGCGCGATCGACGAACCGCACGCCCAGGTCCAGGCGGTCCAGCGGCAACAGCCCAGCCAGGCGCGGCCCTCCCCCGATCACCCACAGCGAGAAGAGTTCACCCTTCACGAGCGCCCGGTCGTCCCAGCCGGTCTCGGCGGCGATGGCGTCGGCCTCGTCGGCGGGGAACCCCGAGACGATGCGGTCGACGAGCATGTCGCAGAACTCGTTGTGCTCGTCGAGCCACGTGGTGAAGTCACTCCCCCACCCGGCCCGGGCGGCGTGCTGGTGGACCATGCGGCGCAGGGTCGTGCCGTTGTCCTCGATCAGCTCGCAGCAGACGATCGACAACCCGGCGGCCGGGTCGCCCCCGAAGGAGTCGAACCGGTCGTGGAGCAGTTGGGCGATCTTGGCCGGGAAGCTCGGCGCGGGACGCCGCTCGAGGTCGTCCTCGACATAGACGATGCCCGCCTCCGTGGTGTTGGAGATCACGACGCGGAGGTCGGGCGACAGGGCGACCTCCTGGTACGCCTCGGGGTCGGCGTACGGGTCGATCACGGTCTGAACCGCGTCCACGAGGTCGACGCGGCGATGCGCTCGACCGTCACGGATGCCCTCCAGGCAGACCTGGAACAGTCCGTCCTGGTCGACCAGCGGCTCGGCGGGCCGGTCCGCGCGGTGGGTCGCGTACGCGATGGCGATGCCGTGGTCGGTGAGGCCCGCGTCGTTGGACTGCTGGACCATCCAGTCGGCGAAGCCGCGCAGGAAGTTGCCGGAGCCGAACTGGAGGATCGTGATGGGGCGCGCCGGGACGGTGTGGGTGGTCCGGTCGAGCGGACGGGGCGTGGGGGTCATGGGTGCTCCTGTTCCTAGGTGACGGCGCCGAGCTGCCAGGGGACGAACTCCTCCTGGCCGAGGCCCAGCTCCTCGCTCACGGTGCGCCGGCCCGACGCGACGTCGATGATGGCCTCGAAGATCTCGCGGCCGACCTCCTCGAGCCCGGCCGTGCCGTCGGCGATGCGGCCGGCGTTGATGTCCATGTCGTCGACGAGCCGGTCGAAGGTCTCGGTGTTGGTGCAGACCTTGATGATGGGGCTCGGGCGGGAGCCGATGACCGACCCGCGACCGGTGGTGAACACCACCACCGTGGCGCCGCCCCCGATGAGGCCGGTGACCGAGACGGGGTCATAGCCCGGGGTGTCCATGAGCTTCAGCCCCGGCCCCTGGATGGGCTCCGCATAGTCGATCACATCGGTCAGGTCCGCCCGGCCGGCCTTCGCCACCGCGCCGAGCGACTTCTCGAGAATGGTGGTCAGCCCGCCCGCCTTGTTGCCGGGCGACGGGTTGTTGTCGAGGCTGCCACCCCCACGCTGCACGTAGTCACGCCACCACTCGAGCCTGTCGAGCAGCTTCTGGCCCACGTCGCGCGAGACGGCGCGCCGCGTCAGCAGCGCCTCTGCCCCGAAGACCTCCGGCACCTCGGCCAGCACCGAGCTGGCGCCCGCGGCGACCAGGAGGTCGGACGCGTACCCGAGTGCGGGGTTGGCCGTGATGCCGGAATAGCCGTCGGAGCCGCCGCAGTTCAGCCCGAGGACCAGCTTCGAAAGCGGCTGGTCGGTCCGCTCGCGGGCGTCGAGCTCGGGGAGCATGCGCGCGAGCGCGTCCAGTCCCGCGCGCACGGTCGCGCGGATTCCGCCCTCCGCCTGGATCGTCATCTCCTCCACCAGGGTGTCGGACGGAATGGGGCTCGACGCGGCGAGGTCGTCGACCTGCAACACCTCGCACCCGAGCCCGACCACCAAGAGCCCACCGAAGTTGGGGTGGGCGGCATAGCCGCGCAGGGTCCGCTGGAGCGTGGATCCCCCCTGCGACGCGGGGATCATCCCGCAGCCGCTGCCGTGGGTCAGCGCCACGACGCCGTCGACGTTGGGGAAGTCGGCGAGCAGGGGCTTGGCCTGCTCCGCGATCATCTTCGCGGTGGACGCCGAGCAGTTGACCGAGGTCAGGATCCCGATGTAGTTGCGGGTGCCGACCCGCCCGTCGGCGCGCAGGAACCCGCGGAACGTACGCCCGGCCGGTGGCTCCGGCAGCTCGGCCGTCACGGTCGCGAACTCGTAGCCGCCGACCTCCTCGACATAGCCGAGGTTGTGCACGTGCACGTGCTCTCCGGGCGTGATGTCGACGGTCGCGAGCCCGATGGACTGGCCGTACTTGTGGACGCGATCGCCCTCGGCGACCGGTTTCAGCGCCACCTTGTGACCACGGGGCACGTCGGATCGCGCGGTGATGGTCCCGTCGGGTCCGGTGAACGCCTCACCGGCCACCAGGTCACGCATCGCCACGGCGACGTCGTCGCCGCGGTCGAGCACGAGGATCGAAGGTGTGGTGTCGGACATGTCACTCCTTGGTCGGATTGGTGCTGTTGGTGCGGCCGTCCACGCGCTCGGCGGTCCCGCCCTCGATCTCCGCCGCGTCGCGTGCGTGGATCTCCACCAGCATCTCCTTCAGCCGATGCTCGGTGAGCGGATAGAGGAGGAGCAGGGTGAGCGCCGCCAACGTCAGCGCCACCGCCGGATAGAGCGTCTGGAGCCCCTTGATGCCGTTCAGGATCCCCGCGACCTGCTCGGGGCTCGTGCCGTCGGTGGTGAACCCATTGTGGTAGCCGATGACGTTCAACCCCACACCGGCCAGGCCTGCCGCGAGCGCCTGGGCGATCTTGCGGGAGAAGTTGAACATGGAATAGGTGATGCCCTCACGGCGCACGCCGGTCCGCCAGTGTACGTAGTCGATCACGTCCGACACCATCGCCCACGTCACACCGTTGGGGAGGGCCACGCCCACGAAGGTCAGCGCGTACAGAACCGTGAAGACGTAGGGATTCGTGGGGATGAGGAAGTTCACGAGAGAGGCGACCGCCGCGATCGCGAACCCCAGCAGCGCGGTGTTGCGCTTGCCGAGTTTCTTGACCAGGAAGGGGATCGAGAGGATCGCGATGACCGATGCGCCGATGCCGAAGAAGTTGATGTAGCTCAGCAGCTCGATGTTGCGCAGGTTGTACTTCGAGAAGTACGCCATCATCGCCGGCATGATGTTGTAGGCGGAGATCGAGAACACGGTCATGAGCACCAGCGTCAGGAGCGCCCGGTTGGTGAAGACGGTGCGGGCGAAGGTCGCCGGCGTGATCTTCTCCTGCGGGTTGCGCACCACCGGCACGTCCTCCGTGGTGCCGCGGAAGCAGGCGAGGAAGCCCAACACGCCGACGATCGACATGGCTGCGGCGGCCGCCGCGTACCCCGTCTGGCTGAGCTGGCCCGCGCCCCCGCTGACGGCCACGACGATGGGCATGAAGGCCACACCCGTGACCAGCAGCGCGCCCACCGACCCGGCCTGGCGGAACGCCGCCAACTGCGCGCGTTGCTCGGAGTCCTGCGTCATCACCGAGGCCAGCGAGCCGTACGGGACGTTGGTGAAGCTGTAGAGGACGCCCCACGCGGCGTAGGAGAAGTACGCGTACGCCAGCTTCACGTCGTGGGACCCACTCGGGCTGAGGAACGTGAACACTGTCAGGACGGCCAGCGCGATGGAGGCATACATCATCACCGGCTTGAAGCGACCGTGCTTGCCGACCTTCGTGCGGCCGTCGACGTACGTCCCCGCGACCGGGTCCATGAAGGCGTCGAAGATCTTGGTGAACGCGAAGACTCCGGCGGCGGCGATCGGCGTGATCCCGGCGATCTCGGTGTAGAAGTACAGCAGGTACGCCTGCCCGAGATCGAACATGAACCCGTTGCCGAAGTCACCCAGGCCATAGCTGAGCTTCTCCTTGAACGTCAGCCTTCGCAGGCCGGCACGCGTCAGGTCGGCCGTGAGGTCGGGGGTGGTGGTGGTCATCGTCGACTCCCGTGTTGGTCCGTGCGCTCAGCCGCGGGCGGCGTACGCGGCCTTCGGCAGGTGGTAGGCGAGGTCGGCGGCGGTATCGATCGCCTCGTCCTCGGTGAGGCGGTGCTCCGCGACGAGGCGCGAGAGGTAGTGGGCGCTGATGCGCCGATAGAGGTCGTGGCGCGCGGGGATCGAGCAATAGGCCCGGGTGTCATCGACGAATCCCGACATGTTGGAGAATCCGGCGGTCTCGGTCGCGCCCTCGAAGAACCGCAGCATGCCCTCGGGCGAGTCGATGAACCACCACGGGGCGCCGAGCCGCAGGGACGCGTACGCCCCCGCCAGCGGGGCCAGCTCGCGGGTGTAGACGTCCTCGTCGAGGGTGAACACGATGCAGCGGAAGGCGGGATCGGCGCCGAACGCGTCCAGCATGGGCCGCAGGTTCCGGGTGTATTCGGCGGCCACCGGGATGTCGAATCCCTTGTCCTGGCCGTGGGCGCGGTAGGTGCCGCTGTGATGGTCGCGCAGGACGCCGGGGTGGATCTGCATCACGAGCCCGTCGTCGGCGCTCATCTTCGCCATCTGGAACAGCATGTGGGCGGCGAAGGCGTGCACCTGATCTTCGGTCACCTCGCCCCCGGAGGTCCGGCGTTCAAGATCGCGGCCGCCTCCGCGTCGGGGAGGGGGGTCGTGTCGGCGGACAGGTGCCCGTGGTCGGTGGCGAGACCGCCGAGTTCGGCGAACCGTGCGCGTCGCGTCGCGTGGATGGCTTGCCCCACGTCAGCTTCGACAACGAGGGCGGCGTCGGCGAGGCCGTCAGCCACCTCACCGGTCTGGGGCACCGTCGCCTCGGCCACGTGGGCGGCGACCTCCTCAGCCGCTCGGCGCGCCAGCGCCGGGACGCCTTCGTCGCGGCCTGCGCCGAACGGCCCGACGGGGTCGACGGCCAGCTGCTCGGGGAGTTCCCGCCGACGTTCGAGGGCGGCATGGGCGCCGCGGACGCGGTCCTCGGGTCTGGCGTCACCGCCGTCATCGTCTACAACGACATCATGGCCATCGGCCTGCTGCACCGCCTGATCGCCTATGGCGTCCCGGTGCCCGAACGACTGTCCGTGGTCGGCATCGACAACATTCCCGTGTCTGCCGTGGTGCGCCCGCCCCTCACCACCGTCGAGCTCCCCCGCCGGGACGCGGGCAGGATCGCCGCCGAGACGATGGCCGCGCTGCTGGTGGGCTCCGAACCCGCCCCCGGCGACAGGCTCCTGCCGACGCACCTGGTGGTGCGGGAGTCGACGGCCGCACTCAGCCCTGTGACAGCGTCCGCGCGAACTGATTGAGGTGGCCGAAGTCGGTGTCGGCGACGACCGTCACGACGTCCTTGCCGCCGCGGCGCACGAGCGCCCGCGTACGCCCGTCCCCCGTCTCGAACCGCTCCCACTTCTGTCCGGCGATGGTCTCGTCGCCCGCCGGCATCGCGGCCCGCGTCGTCTCCGCCACGAAGGACGGGACGTCGCCGTCGGCCTGATTGACGGCGTAGTGGATGCCGTCCGGCCCGATCATGCCGAGCAGCCACTGGTTGCGCGGTGACGGCGCACCGCCGAGCGGGCCGGGCTGGCCGGCCTTCGACCAGTGGGCGCGGGTGGGCCGCCACTGCCTCTTGCCCTCGGGCAGGCCAGCGGGGGCGACCACCGGCCACGGCGCCTCGGAGCGCGCCTTGGCGAGCACGGGCTGCCACGGCACCGTGGGCACCTCGGGCTCGTCGGGGGTCTGGGTGAGCAGCGCCATCAGCAGGAGCACGGGCACCAGCACCACGAGGATCGAACGGATCATGTCCCCCGCGGTCGCGGATCGCTGCTGGTCGGCCACGGCCCCATCCTCACAGAACGCCGCGGCACGGCGAAATCTGCGGCGACATCGCTAGGGTGCGGCCATGAGGTGGTTCGGGAAGTCCGACGAGGGGCTGCGTACGCTCGGGCGCGCCCGCCGCGGCGACCACGAGGTCGCGCTCCGCGAACGGCGGCTCGACTCGGGGCAGGTCGTCCACGAGCTCATCGTCAACGGCGCCTTCGCGATGGACAGCCGTGAGGTCGCCAGCGAGATCGCGCTGGCCGACTGCGCCGCCGACGCCCGGCGCGTGCTGGTGGGCGGGCTCGGCCTGGGCTACACGTCGGCGCGGCTGCTGGAACACGGCGTACGCCACCTCGACGTGGTCGAGCTCGAGCCGGCACTGCTCGACTGGGCGCGACAGGGGCTGACGCCGATGCTGGAGCGGGTCGCCGGGGACCGGCGGGCGACGCTCCACGCGGCCGACGTGGCGGAGGTGTTGCGGGGCTCGACCGGCCCGGACGGGCCGTGGGACGCGATCCTGCTCGACGTCGACAACGGCCCGGACTTCCTGATCCACGCCGGCAACGCCGACCTGTACGCGGCCCCGCTCCTCGAGGCTGCGCTGGCGCGGCTCATTCCTGACGGGCTGCTCGCGGTGTGGTGCCAGGGACGCGCCCCCGAGCTCGCGGCGACACTCGAGCGGCTCGCCCCCGGCGTACGCGAGGTCATCGTGCCGGTCGAGCGCGAGGGACACCAGATCGAGTACGCGATCTACTGCGCGCGGGCCTGAGTCCGCGTACCCGGTGTCGTGAAGTTCGGGACCTGAGTCCGCGTACCCCGGTCTTTCGCGAGGTTCCCCCTGGATGAATCGCACGACTCGTCGCGTGTGCACGAGTTGCGTTTTCGCCCCGGCGTGTCGCCCCAACTTGCGCACCCGGGTGCACAAGTTGGGCCCCCGGGGCCCACCCGTTCGTGAAAGTGGCCGGGGAGGGGGAATCGTTCACCCCTCCCCGGCCACGGCCTGGGGTCAGCTCGGCTGGTCCTCGAGCATCTCGGTGACCAGCGCGGCGATCGGCGAGCGCTCCGACCGCGTCAGCGTGACGTGGGCGAACAGCGGGTGTCCCTTGAGCTTCTCGACCACGGCCACGACACCGTCGTGGCGACCGACGCGGAGATTGTCGCGCTGGGCGACGTCGTGGGTCAGCACGACACGCGAGTTCTGGCCGATGCGGCTCAGCACCGTCAGGAGGACGCCGCGCTCCAGCGACTGGGCCTCGTCGACGATCACGAACGCGTCGTGGAGCGAGCGCCCGCGGATGTGGGTCAGCGGCAGCACCTCGAGCAGCCCGCGGTCCATCACCTCGTCGATGACGTTCTTGTTGGTGACCGCGCCGAGGGTGTCGAACACGGCCTGCGCCCAGGGCGACATCTTCTCGTGCTCGCTGCCGGGCAGATAGCCGAGGTCCTGGCCGCCGACGGCGTACATCGGGCGGAAAACGATCACCTTCGAGTGCTGCCGCCGCTCGAGGACGGCCTCGAGCCCCGCACACAGCGCGAGCGCAGACTTGCCGGTGCCGGCCCGGCCGCCGAGCGACACGATGCCGACGCTCTGGTCGAGCAGAAGGTCGAGCGCGACGCGCTGCTCGGCCGAGCGGCCGTGCAGGCCGAACGCCTCGCGGTCGGACTTGATCAGCCGCACCTGCTTGTCGGCCATCACGCGGCCGAGCGCGGAGCCGCCACCTCCCAGCAGCACCACGCCGGTGTTGGCCGGCAGGTCCTTCACCTCGTCGAGGTCGGCGGTGCCGTGCTCATAGAGCGCGTCGATCACCTGCGGCGCGACGTCGATCTCGGTCATGCCGGTGAACCCGGTCTCGACCACGCCGTCGGCGCGGTATTCCTCGGCCGGCAACCCGACCGACGACGCCTTCACCCGCATCGGCAGGTCCTTCGACACCAGCACGACGTCGTTGCCCTCGGAGCGATAGTTCAGCGCGACCGCGAGGATGCGCGAGTCGTTGTCACCCAGGCGGAATCCCTTCGGCAGCACGGAATCGTCGGTGTGGTTGAGCTCGACATGGAGCGTTCCCCCCTGCTCGTTCACCGGCAGCGGCGCGTCGAGGCGGCCGTGGGCGATGCGGAGGTCGTCGAGGTGCCGGAGCGCGGTGCGCGCGAAATACCCGAGCTCGGGGTGGTGGCGTTTGGCCTCGAGCTCGGTGATCACCACGACGGGGAGCACCACGTCGTGCTCCGCGAAGCGGCGCATGGCGTGGGGGTCACTCAGAAGTACCGAAGTGTCGATCACATAGGTCCGGCGGGCGGCGGTCTGGGACACAGTCAATTCCTTCTGTGGGACCGCGCGTCACCGGCGCCCGGCCCCACCTGGTTTCAGGTGATGGGCCGGAGAGCCTCAGGGCCTGGTGCTGGCCCGCGGGTCGCGCTCGTTCGAGCTGGACGTCGCATGGACGATGCCTCCGGTCGCGGGCGGCTTCCCCACCGCCCGTTGCCCACGAAGGTACGCGGCCGCGTACGGCACATGTCACGTCACCACGCCGTACGCGTGTCGCGTAACTGACTGTTCTCCTGCCGTTAACGCCCGAAGCGGCGCTCGCGCTGCGCGTACGAGCGCAGGGCGCGGATGAAGTCGACCTTGCGGAAGTCGGGCCACAGGGCCTCGCAGAAATAGAACTCGCTGTGGGCCGACTGCCAGATCAGGAAGCCCGAGAGCCGCTGCTCGCCCGACGTGCGGATCACGAGGTCGGGGTCGGGCTGGCCCGCGGTGTAGAGATGGGCCGCGATGTCCTCCATCTCGGCGGTCTCGGCGAGCTCGGCGAGCGACGTGCCCCTGGCCGCCTCGGCGGCGAGCAGTGAGCGCACGGCGTCCCGCAGCTCGTGGCGACCCCCGTACGACACGGCGATATTGACGTGCATGCCGTCGTTGCCGGCCGTACGGGCCTCCGCGTCCTTCAGCCGCGCGGCGACGTCGGCCGGCAGCAGGTCGAGCGCGCCCATGGGCTTGACCGCCCAGTGGTGGCCGGCGAGGTCGTCGACCATGTCGACGATGACCTCGAGCAGGGGCTGGAGCTCGGAGTCGGCGGCGCGGTGGAGGTTGTCGGTCGACAGCACCCAGAGGGTCACGACCTCGACGCCGACCTCGTCACACCAGCCCACGAACTGCAGCAGCTTCTCGGCGCCGGCGCGATAGCCCGCGACCAGCGGCTGGCCCGGCGCGTTCATGCGCGCCCAGCGCCGGTTGCCGTCGGCCATCACGGCGACGTGCTTGGGGAGTTGGTCGTGGTCGAGTTCGGCGAGGAGCCGCTGCTCGTAGGTCGAATAGAGCAGCCCCGCCGGGTGCATCCGGTCCACGAGCTCACGGAGCCGGTCGATACGCGCCATGGGGCCACACTAGCCATCCGCACGCCGGCGCGGCAGGGCCTACGGTCGGGCTTCCCCCTCGGTGGGGTCGGACTCCGTGCTGACGAGCACCTTCCCGCGCGTCCCGCCCCTGGTGTCGTGCACGGCGTCGGTGGGCGGCTTCTCGTGACGGCTACGGTAGTCGGGCACACCTGATGGCCACCCGGAGTTCATCCGGGCAGCCATTACCGGCCCGTAGGTTACGGTACCGTAGGTTTCAGAGGAGGTGTCCATGCCGAGCGACACGAAGTCCGAGGTCACGCCCGCCGTCGACGAGGCCCTCGCGCCCCTGAAACCGAAGCTCCGCGGCTGGCTGCATGCCGGATGGACGCCGCTGGTCGTGATCGGCAGCATCGTCCTCATCCTGCTGTCGAAGACCCCCACCGCCCGCATCGGCAACGCCGTGTTCCTCGCCGGATCGCTGATGCTGTTCGGCACCAGCGCCATCTATCACCGCGGCCGCTGGAGCACCGCCGCCCTTGCCGTGCTGCGCCGCCTCGACCACGCGAACATCTTCGTGTTCATCGCGGCGTCCTACACGCCGATGGCGCTGCTGATGCTGCATGGGAACTCGCGGGTGCTCCTGCTCACCATCATCTGGATCGTCGGCATCCTCGGGCTGTTGTTCCGCGTGCTCTGGCTCAGCGCGCCGCGCTGGCTCTATGTCGCCCTCTATCTCGGCATGGGGTGGGCCGCGCTCGGCTGGCTCAACCAGTTCCTGGGCACCGGCGGGCCGCTGGTGTTCGGGCTGATCATCGCCGGCGGGCTCTGCTATTCACTGGGGGCGGTCGCGTACGCACGGAAGCGCCCGAACCCGAGCCCCGCGTGGTTCGGCTTCCACGAGATCTTCCACCTCGGGACGGTGCTGGGCTGCGCGTGCCACTTCGTCGCGATCCTGCTGCTGACGCTGCGCTGACGCCCCACGCTGGCTGAGCGAGGCCGCCTGCGGCCGAGTCGAAGCCCCCACGCTGGCTGCGCGAGGCCGCCCGCGGCCGAGTCGAAGCCCCCACGCTGGCTGAGCGAGGCCGCCCGCGGCCGAGTCGAAGCCCCCACGCTGGCTGAGCGAGGCCGCCCGCGGCCGAGTCGAAGCCCCCACGCTGGCTGAGCGAGGCCGCCCGCGGCCGAGTCGAAGCCTCCACGCTGGCTGAGCGAGGCCGCCTGCGGCCGAGTCGAAGCCCCACGCTGGCTGAGCGAGGCCGCCCGCGGCCGAGTCGAAGCCTCACCACTCCCCCGGCGCGAAGTCCTTCAGGAAGCACCCATACAGGTCCTCCCCCGCCTCGCCCCGCACGATCGGGTCATAGACCCGCGCCGCCCCGTCGACGAGATCGAGCGGCGCGTGCCAGCCCTCGGCCGCGATGCGCAGCTTCTCGTGGTGGGGCCGCTCGTCGGTGATCCAGCCCGTGTCGACCGCGGTCATCAGGATCTGGTCGGTCTCGAACATCTCCGCCGCGCTCGTGCGCGTCAGCATGTTCAGCGCCGCCTTCGCCATGTTCGTGTGGGGGTGGCCCGGCCCCTTGTAGCGGCGCCCGAACTGCCCCTCCATCGCCGACACGTTCACGACGTACGCCCGCCTCGCCCCCGCCGCGACGGCCGCGCGCATCGCGGGGCGCAGCCGCGAGACCAGCAGGAACGGCGCGGTCGAGTTGCACAGCTGCACCTCGAGGAGCTCCAGCGGGTCGACCTCCTCGACCTTCTGCTTCCACGAGTTCACGCGCTGGGTGTCGGGCAGCAGGCCGCCGGCGTCGACGGCGGTGCCGGAGGCGTACGCCTCCAGGCTGGCGTGGCCGGCGGAAAGAGTGAGGGAGGTCAGAGCGGCGGGGGTGGGCTGGTGAGCCGGCTCCTCGTCGCGCTGGCGCCTGTGCCGAGCGAGGCCGCCCGCGGCCGAGGCGAAGCGCTCGCTCGGAGAACGTTCAGCGGTGCGCTCGTGTGACTCCTCGTCTCGCTGGCGCTCACTCGGCGAGCGTTGACCCCGCAACGCCCCGGTCAACGCCGCCGGGTGGGCCTCGCTGATGCGGTCGAAGGCGATGATGCGTGGCAGCGGCCCCTCGGGCAGCGGCTGGTCCTCGGCGTCGACCAGGTTCGCGTACGCCCCCGGGCTCCGCCGCACGGTCTGGGCCGCGTTGTTGATGAGGATGTCCAGCGGGCCGCCCGCCGCGACCTCGTCGGCGAGCGCGACGACCTGGGCGGGGTCGCGCAGGTCGATGCCGACGATGGTGAGTCGGTCGATCCACTCCGGCGAGTCCGCCAGCTCGGCGAACCGTCGGGCGGCGTCGCGCGGGAACCGCGTGGTGATCGTGAGCTCGGCGCCGTCACGCAGGAGCATCAGCGCGATGTACATGCCGATCTTCGCGCGCCCGCCCGTCAGCAGGGCGCGGCGCCTGCGCAGGTCGGCGCGCTGGTGGCGCTTGCGGTGGCTGAGCCGCGCGCAGTCGGGGCACAGCCAGTGGTAGAACGCGTCGACGAGCCGGTATTTCGCGTGGCACATGTAGCACCCGCGCTCCTGCTTCAGCTCCCCCGCGTACGCCCCCACGACCTGCGAGACCAACGGGATGCCCTTGGTCTCGTCGTCGATCCGCATGGGTGATCCGGTCGCCGTGGCGGCGAGGATCGCTGCATCGTGCTCGACCACCGGCGTACGCCGCTCGTCGCGCGCGCGGGCCCGGCGTACCTTGCGGAGCGTCTTGTCGAACGTGGTCGCCGCGCGCTGCACCGCGACGAGGTCGGGATGGCCCTCGGGCAGCACGGGCGCGGCGCGGAGCACGCGCAGGGCGGCCTCGAGGTCGGCGGGATCGATGGGGTCGGCGGGATCGATGGGGTCGGCGGGGGTGCCGTCGCCCTCGCTCACGCCTGGGTGTCGGCCTTCGGCCGCTCGGTGCGATCGCCCTGCTCGGCGCGGGTGTCGATGCCCTCGTCGGGGATGTCGATGCGGCGCAGTTGCGTGCGCATGCTGCGGAACAGCAGGAACACCACGATGCCCAGCACGATCGTCAGCACCAGCGGGATCCACCCCGCCACGACCGAGTTGGGGTCGATCTCCAGGAAAGTCATGGGATCGACTGTACGCCCGTCAGCGCAGCCCGGCGAAAAGATCGTCCTCGGGGGTCAAGGCCCCGACGTGGTTCACGACGAGCTCGAAGTCCTCGGTCGGCCACGCCTCCTGCTCGACCTCGAGCGGCACGGCGAACCAGGCGCCGTTCGGGTCCACCTGCGTGGCGTGGGCGATGAGGGCGCGGTCGCGGACGTGGAAGAAGTCCGCGCACGGGACGCGGGTCGTGATGCGGTCCGACGAGACGCGCGGGAAGTCGTCCCACTTCGCGAGCCGCTCGACGTACGGCGACTCGAGCCCGCGGGCGATCATGGCGTCGTGGAGGGCCTGCGTACGCGGCCTGTTGAAGGTGAAGTGGTAGTAGACCTTGGACACCTGCCAGGGCTCGCCGTGCTCCGGCCACAGGTCGGGGTCGGCGGCAGCCTCGACCGCGGCCATGGTCAGGCGGTGGCACATGATGTGGTCGGGGTGGGGATAGCCGCCGTTCTCGTCGTAGGTCGTGACGACCTGCGGCCGGAGGTCGCGGATGACCTGGACGAGCCGCCCGGCGGCCTCGTCGAGGTCCTGCGTCGCGAAGCAGCCGTCCGGCAGCGGGGGCAGCGGGTCGCCCTCCGGCAGGCCGGAGTCGACGAAGCCGAGCCAGATCTGCTCGACGCCGAGGATCTCGCGGGCGGCGTCCATCTCGGCCCGGCGTACCTCGCTGATGTTGGCGATGATGTCCTCGCGCTCCATCGCAGGGTTGAGGATCGAGCCGCGCTCGCCGCCGGTGCAGGTGGCGACGACGACGCGTACCCCTTCCTGGACATAGCGGGCCGTCACGGCCGCACCCTTGCTCGACTCGTCGTCGGGGTGGGCGTGGACGTGGAGCAGGCGCAGGTCGCTCATGGATCTCCTCGGTTCGGGGCCGCAGACACTCTAGTGGGCGGTCGTTGGGGGGCGGGGTCGTCCAGACGGCGGACTAGAGTGACGCGCGTGAGCATGACCGAGGCCGAGCGGCGGATCGCCGAGCGCTATCCCGTGCGTCGGCGGCCGTGGCTGGTGCCGCTGCTGGTGGTGGCGCTGGGGTCGCTGGTCGCGTACTGGCTGTGGATCTCGGCCGGTAAGGCCAACCCGCCGCTGCAGGGCAACGTGTCGAGCTTCCAGGTCGTCAGCGACACCGAGACGCGGGTGAAGGTGATGGTCGACCGGCGTACGCCGGCCACGTCCGGGCGCTGCCTGGTCTATGTGCAGGCCGTCGACTTCGAGCGGGTGGGCGAGGTGTCGGTGCCGATCGGACCGGCGGATCGGAAGACCGACGAGCGCTGGGTGAGCGTACGCACGTTCCGGCGCGGCACGTCGGCGTCGGTGGACCACTGCGGGTGAACGTTCTCCGAGCGAGCACTTCGTCTCGGCCGCGGGCGGCCTCGCTCAGCACAGGCGCAGCGAGACGAGGAGTTCGGAACGTTCTCCGAGCGAGCGCAGCGAGTCGAGGAGCATTCCCGCCCTTCTTTGCTTCCCACTGGTAGACTCCCCCAATGGCAGAAATCACCACTGACACCGTCTGGCTGACCCAGGACGCGTACGACAAGCTCACCGAGGAGCTCGCCCACCTCGAGGGCGAGGGCCGCACCGAGATCGCCGACCGCATCGCGGCCGCGCGTGACGAGGGCGACCTCCGCGAGAACGGCGGCTACCACGCCGCTCGCGAGGAGCAGGGCAAGATGGAGGCCCGCATCGCGCAGCTGCAGCAGATGTTGCGTCGCGCCCAGGTGGGCGAGGCCCCGGCCTCCGGCGACGAGGTCGCGCCCGGCACCAAGGTCACCATCGCCTTCGACGGCGACGAGGACGACACCGACACGTTCCTGCTCGGCTCGCGCGAGGTCCTTGGACTCGACGACGCGGCCGACGACGTGAACGTCTATTCGCCCCAGTCTCCGCTGGGCGCCGCCATCACCGGCAAGAAGGTCGGCGACATGGCCGAGTATGAGACGCCGAACGGCAAGACGATCGCCGTCAAGATCATCAAGGTCGAACCCTTCCGAGGCTGACCCGCTGGATTTCCGCCATACAGCGAGCCGCCCCGGGTGACCGGGGCGGCTCGCTGTTTGTGCGTGGGCCCGGTCCCTCGACCCAACTTGCGCACACGAGTGCATGGGTTGGGTTCCGCGCCCGGCGTGTCACCCCAACTTGCGCACACACGTCAACGTGCGGTGGTCGCTCGCGGGTTCACGGGGCGTACGCGGGCTCACGGCGTACGCAGGCTCACGACGTACGCGGTCCTGCCCGCACCCTGCTCCGTTGCCGCTTGTGCAGAAGTTGGGGTGACACGCCGGGCCAGCCACCCAACTTGCGCACTCGCGTGCACAAGTTGGGCTCTAGGGCGGGGGTACGCGGGCTCAGAGCCTCGCCAGCAACGCCTGTGCCTCGGCCGGGCTGATCGACCCGTCCGCGACGCCGGTGAGGACCTCGTCGCGCGTGGGGGTGGGGTCGGGTTCGCCGACGGGCTCCCCCGCCTCGCCCGACAGGCCGAGCTTCATCAGCAGTTGGGTAAGGCGCAGACGGGCGGTCGGATAGGACACCCCGAGGTGCTTCTCGACCTCGCGCAGGTTGCCGCGCGAGGCCAGGAAGACCCGCAGGGTCTCGATCTCGCCCTTGTCGAGGGCGCAGAACTCACAGGTGGCGAACATGCCGCCGATCTCCGACCCGCACGACGTGCAGCCCAGGCGGGTGACGGCGAGCTGATCGCCGCAGACCGGGCAGTCATGAGGTGCGCGGTGCTCATGGTCGTGGCTCATCGGAGGTCCTCCTTGGTGTCGTTGGTCTTGTCGCCGGTCGCCTTCTCGCTCTCCGAGCCGACGCGCACCTGCGCGTGGCCCATGACCACGCCCACGTCGAGGCGGGCCGAACCGTTGCCCATGACGACCTCGTCGCCCGAGCCCTGGTGCTGGCCGGCCCAGGCCACCTTGCCGAGTTGCGACTCGGCACGGACGGTCACATTGGAGCCGTCCCCGAGCTGGATCGACAGCGAGCCCGATTCGCAGCGCACGCGCGAGCGGCCGGTCGTGACGGTGCCCGACAGCGTGGCCTGCCCGGCCTGGACGAGCACGTCGTGGGCCTCTTCGAAGCCCGTGACCTTCGCGCCGCCGGCTGTGACGCGTACCTTGCCGAGCCGGCGTACGTCTTCGGTCGTCAGGGAGCCCGCCGTCAGCTCGACGTCGACGAGCAGGCCGGGGTTGACGCGGACGAGCAGTTCCTTGCCGAGGCCGAGGTTGCGGACGTCCTCGAGGCTGCGGGGCGGCTTGAGGATGGTGAACCCGTCGAGCGACGGCCCGACCTCGCCCTCGGAGGTGATCTCCATGACCGAGCCGTTTCGGCGCAGGACGTGCTGGCCCTCGACCGAGGCGGTCGAGACGCGGCCGTCGCCGATCACGCGTACGCGGCGGCCGACCGCGCGGATCGATACGGACTCGACGCCCTTGGTGTCGGTGATGGGCGGTGCGTCGGCGGGCTGGCCGTCGCGGACACGGGAGAAGGTCTCGCGGGCGTAGGTACGCCAGCGGTTCGGGCCCGGCTCGCCGGCGGACCGCTTCGGGGCGTCGGCCGTGGGACCGCCCGCGGCAGTGGGGGGCGTCGGGGTCGTTTCGGCCCGCTGGGGCCCCGCGTCATCGGTCGGCTGGGCCGACGTGGTCTTCAGCGCCTCGATCCGTCGCGAGGCCTCGGCGGCGTCGATGCGCCCTGCCGCGAGGTCCTCGAGGATCGTCGTCATGTCCGGGGTGCTCATGCATCAAATGTAAAGCGCCGCCGCTCACTTTCGAAGGGGTGCTTTCCAGAATGGGAGGTGACTCGGGGTCAGTTCAGGGTTATGGGACTGGCTCGGCCGTGAAAAGTGCACACCTGCGCCCATTCCGCCGCCCAGGACGCCTCACGCCCAGCGTGTCGCGCACACCTGCGCCCATTTCACATCCCGGGAACGAAAAGCGCACACCTGCGCCCATCTGGCAGCCCAGGGCCGCTCACGCCCAGCGTGTCGCGCACACCTGCGCCCATCTGGCAGCCCAGGGCCGCTCACGCTCAGCGTGTCGCGCACACCTGCGCCCATTTCACATCCCAGGACCGAAAAGTGCACACCTGCGCACTTTTCACCGACCGCCTACCCCTCGAGGACCAGCCCCGGCTCCCCCGTCGCCTCGAGCCGCGCGCGTACGCCCAGCGGCACGCTCGTCGCGCCCAGGCAGTGGCCGAAGCCCAGCTCCCACACCATCGGCACACCCAGCGGTGCCAGCAGCTCGACGCACAGCTCGCGGACCTCCTCGTCGACGCAGCCGAGCCACGAGCCGAGCGCGATGCCGCGTACGCCGTCGAACCAGCCGGCGCGCAGCAGCGAGGTGAGGAACCCGTCCACCTTGTACGCGTCCTCGTTCACGTCCTCCAGCAGCGCGATCGTGTCGGTGTTGTCGACCGGACGGCGCGTCCGCGCCCCCAGCGTCATCTGCAGCAGCGACAGGTTGCCGCCGATCGTCGTCCCGGACGCCGTCCCGGGAACGAGCACCTCCGCGTCCTCCGCCGTGATCCGCCGCCCCTGCCACGGTTCCACCATCACCTGGCGCAGGCCCTCCATCGCCACGTGGTCGTGGAGGTGGGACCCGACGCCCGGCATCGGCGTGAACCACGACGGCGCCCCGAGCACCTCCCGCAACCACTCCTGCAGCCCCGTCGTGTCACTCGACCCGAAGAACGGCTTGGGCCGCGCCGCGCGCATGCGGTCGGCATCCAGCAGGTCGAGCATGCGTACGCTGCCGTAGCCACCACGGATCGCGACGACACCGTCGACCTCGGGGTCACACCAGGCGTCCTCGAAGTCCTTGGCCCGCAGGGAATCCGGCCCGGTGAGATAGTCGGCCCGCGGGTGTTCGGCGCGCGAACTGGCGTACGCGACCGCGTCGAAACCCCACGAGGACAGGAGTTCCAGCGCGCGCCGATGCAGCTGGCGGGTGGGCGGGCCCGACGTGCCGACGACCGCGACGCGGGCGCCGGGAGACAACGGCCCCAGCGGAGACGCGCTCACGCCCTGTGCCCCCAGCCCTCGGGAACGACCTTCAGCAAGGTCTTCGTGTAGTCGTGCTGCGGATCCAGCAGCACCTGCTCCACCGGCCCGTCCTCGACGATGCGCCCGTTCTGCATCACGATCACGCGGTCGGCGATGTTCCACGCCAACCCGAGGTCGTGCGTGATCACCAGCGCGCCGAGCCCCAGGTTGCGCCGCAGGTCGAGCAGCAGCGCGAGGATCTCGCCGCGCACCGAGGCGTCCAGCGACGCCACCGGCTCGTCGGCCACCAGATATTCCGGCTCCAGCGCCAGCGCGCCCGCGATCACGACGCGCTGCCGCTGGCCGCCGGACAACTCCTGCGGGATGACGCCGAAGTAGCGCTCGGGCGGGGTGAGCTCGGCCTGCTCGAGCGCCTTCGCCACGCGCGCCGTCTCGTCGCCGCCGAGGCGGTGGATCTGCAGCCCCTCCGCCACGGCCTCATAGACCGTGTGCTTCGGGTTCAGCGACGCGCTCGGGTCCTGCAGCACGAACTGCACCTTGCGGCGATAGTCCTTCAGCCCCGATTTCGAACGCGGCATGGGTTTCCCGTCGAACAGCACCTCGCCCGACGTCGGCTGCTGCAACCCGAGGATCGTCCGCGCCAGTGTCGTCTTGCCCGACCCGGACTGGCCCACCAGCGCCACGATCTCGCCCTGGCGGCACGTCATCGACACGTCCTGGACGGCGCGTACGCGCTGGCCGCGCGCGTGGAACTCGACCGACAGGTTGCGGACCTCGAGGCGCTCGGCCCCGGGCGTACGCTCCCCCTCGACCGGCACCGTCGGGTCGTACGCCTCCGCGAGCGCCCGACGGCCCACCCGCAGACGCGAGGCCGGGTCGCCGATGGTCGGGAACGCGGCGGCGAGCTCGCGGGTGTGCTCGTGCTGGGGGTCGGCCATGAGCTGCTTGCTCGGGCCCTCCTCCACGATGCGGCCGTGGCGCATGACCACGATGCGCTCGCAGACCTGCGCCAGCACCGACAGGTCGTGGGAGATCATCACCAGCGACAGGTTCCGGTCGCGCACGAGGTCGGCGAGCACGTCCAGCACCTGCGCCTGGACGACCACGTCGAGGGCCGTCGTCGGCTCGTCGGCGATGATGATGTCGGGGTCGCACGCGAGCGCCATCGCGATCATCACGCGCTGCTTCTGGCCACCGGAAAGCTCGTGGGGATAGGAATCCCCCTTGGCCTTCGGCAGGTCGACCAGCGCCAGCAGCTCGTTGACGCGGGCGTCCCGCTTCGCGTCCGACGACCAGTCGTCGCGGGCGTGCAGCTCGAGCGCCTCGGCGATCTGGACGCGGACCCGGCGTACGGGGTTGAGCGAGTGCATGGCCCCCTGGAACACGATGGACGCGGCGGTCCACCGCACGGCGCGGACGCGGGCCCACTTCATGGCCATGATGTCCTCGCCGCCGATGAGGATGTCGCCGGTGACCTTCGCGCTCTTCGGCAGCAGGCGCAGGGCCGACACCGCGAGCGTCGACTTCCCGCAGCCCGATTCTCCCGCGAGGCCGACCGTCTCGCCCGGGGCGACCCGCAGGCTCACCCCGTCGACCGCGACGAGCTCGTCGCGGCCCTCGTCCCGCGTGGTGCGGTAGGCGATACGGACGTCGCGCCACTCGATGGCGGCACCGCCGTCGTCGCCGGAGTTCCCTTCGGTGACGGGGTTCGCGGGCTTCGCCGACTCCGCGGCGGTCGCTTCGGTGGACATCAGCGGCCCCTCAATGTCGGGTTGACCACGGCCTCGAGGGCGCGGCCGACGAGTGTGAAGCAGAGCACGACCACGACGATCGCGATGCCGGGCGGCAGCACGAACCACCAATAGCCGGCGGTGGCCGACCCCGTGTCGAGCGCGCTCTTCAGCATCGAACCCCACGAGATGACACCGGGGTCGCCCAGACCGAGGAACGACAGGGTCGACTCCGAGATGACCGCCGAACCCACGGCGAGCGTGGTGTTCGCGAGCACGATCGGCAGGACCGCCGGCAGCACGTGGCGCCCGAGGATGTGGACGTCGCCGGCGCCGAGCGCGCGGGCACGCTCGATGTAGGGACGCGCCTCGATCGTCAGGGTCTGGGAGCGCACGATGCGCGCCGTCGAGGCCCACCCCGTGACGCCGATCGCGATGATGATGGTCCAGACGCCGCGCGTGAGCACGGTCGACAGGACGATGGCCAGCACGAGGCTCGGGATGACGAGGAAGAAGTCGATCACGCGCAGGATGACGGCCTGGGTGAACCCGGTGAAGTGGCCCGCCATCATGCCGACGATCGTGCCGATCACCATCGACACCAGCGTGGCGGAAAAGCCCACGAGCAAGGAGATCCGCGCACCCCAGAGCAGCAGCCCCACGACGTCGCGGCCCGCCGGGTCGGTGCCGAGCCAGTGCGCGCCGCTCGGGGGCTCGTTCTGCATCGCGGTCACCTTGGTGACGTCGAGCGTCCCGATGGGCACCAGCACCGGCGCGAGCAGGGCCAGCGCCACGACGACCACGAGCCCCAGCAGGCCGATCAGGCCGCCGCGGTTGCTCGCGAACTCGGCCCAGTTCTCCTTCGCCTTCTCGCGCCGCTTGGCGGCCACCGATGCGACAGCCATCAGGCGGCCTTGAGGCGCGGGTCGAGCACGCGATAGATGAGGTCGGCCACGAAGTTCATGATCACGACGATGGACGAGAAGACCACGAATGTCCCTTGCAGCAGAGGAAGATCGGGCCCGCTCAGGCCCTGGAAGGTGAGATAGCCGAGGCCCGGCCACGAGAACACGGTCTCGACCGTGACGGCCCCGCCGATCAGGTGGCCGAGGGTGAGGAAGATCAGCGTCACGGTCGGCAGCAGCGCGTTCGGGACCGCGTGGCGGGTGCGTACGCCGTCCTCGTTCAGGCCCTTGGCGCGGGCGGTGGTGAGGTAGTCGGCCGACATCTCCTCGAGCACCGACGCCCGCATCACCATGAGGTATTGGGCATAGACGACGGCCACCATCGTCAGCACCGGCATCACGAGGTGTTTCGCGACGTCGAGGACGTACGCGAACCCCGTCGCGTTCAGCCCGGGCGTGACCATGCCGCCGGTCGGCAGCAGGTGCAGCGTGCCGCCGAACAGCATCAGCACGAGCAGGCCGAGCCAGAACGTCGGCACCGACCAGAAGATCAGCGCCAGACCGGTCTGCACCTTGTCGAACAGGCTTCCCCGCGACCACGCGGCCTTCTGCCCGAGCCACAGGCCGAGGACGATCGACAGCGCGGCGGCGGTGCCGGTGAGCAGCAGCGTCGACCCGACCCGTTCGCCGATCAGCTGGGCGACGGGCTGGTTGTAGGTGTACGACGTGCCGAGGTCGCCGGTGAACAGGTTCTGCAGATAGCGACCGAACTGCACGATCAGCGGCTGGTCGAGCCCGTACTGCTGGCGCAGGGCGTCGACCTCCTCCGGGGTCACTCGACGCCCGCGCGTCATCGAGATCGCGGGATCGCCCGGCAGGATGCGGAAGGCGAAGAACCCCATGAAGACCACCATGACCAGGCTGATCAGGGCCCCGCTCGCCTTGGACAGGAGGTAGCGGCCCAAGGACGAGCCCCGGGGGGACTCGTCCTCGGGCTGCAACACCTCCGCGGTCTCGACGGGTGCGCTCACATCACTCCCGGTCTTCGTTCTTCTTCTTCTTCTTGGTGGCGGCGTAGGCGCCGCCGCCGATCGCGACAGCCAGGGCGGCGGCGATGGCGACCCAGGCGCCGGTCGGCAGTCCGCCGGAATCCTTGCCCTCGGTGGCGTTCTGGCCGGCCGCCTTCACCGGCGTCGCCGAATAGAGACCCCAGTAGGAGTTCTGGCCGGTGATCACGCCACCGTCCTCCGGCTGTTTCTGGAACGACGCGAACCGGTCGCTGCGGTACGCCTCCAGCGTGTCGGCGTAGTACAGGACGTTCAGCACGTTCGCCCTGTAGAGCACGGAGTAGGCCTGCTTCACCAGCGCCTGGCGCTTGGCCGGGTCGAGCTCGGAGTGCTGCTGCTTGTAGAGCTCGTCGAACTCGGGCGAGCACCAGTTGTTCTCGCTGGTGTTGCCCGAGCCGTCAGCCTTCGGGCGCGAGGAGCACTGGTTGATCGACAGCTGGAAGTCGGGGTCGGGCCCGATGCCCCAGCCCGTGAAATAGAGGTCGTACTTGCCGAGCGTCGAGTCGTTGTTGACCTGCGTCGACGACACCATCATGGTGTCGACCTCGATGCCGATGTCCTTCATCCACGGCTTCACGAAGTCGGCGAGCTGCTGGTGGGTGGCGTCGGAGTTGCGGCCCATGAGGCGCAGCTTCAGCGGCTTGCCCTGCTTGTCGTTGCGGATGCCGTTGGCACCCTTCGCGTAGCCCGCATCGTCGAGGATCTTGTTGGCGGCGGCCGGGTCGAACTTCCGCTCCGGGGTGCCCGGCGCGAGGCCGAAATAGTCCGGATAGACCGACGGCACCTGCGTCCGGCCGGGCTGGCCGAGGCCGCCGAGCACACGGGTCAGGAGCACGTTGTTGTCGACGGCGGTGAAGATCGCCTCGCGCAGCTTCGGGTCCTGGAGCGCCGGATTCCCATCACCCATGGGCTTTCCGGTGTCGTCGATCGTGCCCGGGTTGATGGCGAGCGCCTGGTAGCGGCGGCCCTTGCCGTTCGCCGTCGCGATGTTCGGCTGGCCCTTCAGCGAGTTGAACTGGGCCGTCGTGAGGCCCGACACCAGGTCGAGCTCACCCGCGCGCAGGCCCTGCACGGCCGCGTCGGTGTTCTTGTAGTAGACCCACGTCAGGCCGGAGACCTTCGGCGCGCCGCGGTGGAACTTGGCGTTCGGCTTCAGCTCGACCGACTGGCCCTTCGCGTACTTGCTGATCACGAAGGGACCCGAGCCGACGACCGGCTTGCCGTCGGAGCCGTCGGCCGGATATTTGCTGGCGTCGACCTTCTCCCACACGTGCTTGGGGACGATCGGCAGCTCGGTGCCGGGGTTGGACGCCTGCGGATTCTTCATGACGACCACGAAGGTGTTCTTGTCCTTCGCGGTGGCCGACTCGACGTTCTCGACCAGCGAGCCGTTGGCCGTCGCCAGGTCCTTGTTCGTCAGGACCTGGTTCACGGTCCAGGCGGGGTCCTCGGCGGTGATGGGCGTCCCGTCGGACCACGTGCGCCCGTCCGGCAGTGTGAACGTCCACGTCTTGCCGTCCGGCGTCACCTCCCACTTCTCGGCCAGGCCGCCGACGAGCTCATTCTTCTTGGGTCCGTATTCGACCAGCGACTCGTAGACCATGCGGTTCACGTTGATCGACGACGCGAGGATCGTCTTGAACGGGTTGAACGTGTCGATGTCGGCCACGATCGCCAGCTTCAGGTTGGGTGCCTCCTCCGCATGGGCGACCGGAGCCGCCGCCAGGGTCGGGGCGGCCACCAGGCCAGCCGTCAGTCCGATCGCCGCCAGGCGCGGGGCGATGGCGCCGCGCGGGGTCCACTTGGTCATGTCAGCCTCTTCTCACGTGCCCCGGGGAATGGGGTGGTCTCGCCAGACAACCGCCCCCGCCGCCGTGAGTCAATCAGTTCCGCCGTGTCGTATCACGATGGAAACATTCCGCCCTCCCGCGGATCCCCTCTGGCAGAGTGGCCCCGGTGAGCACCGAGGTCATCGAGATCCTGCGTACCCTGATTCGTTTCGACACCACCAACCACGGGCGCGGGAACGCGCGCGGCGAGCGGGAGTGCGCCGAGTGGATCGCCGCCCGGCTGCGCGAGGTGGGCCACGAGCCCGTGATCGTCGCCCGCGACGACGCGCCCGAACGGGCCAACGTGGTGGTCCGCGTACCGGGTCGCGACCGGTCACTCCCCGGACTGGTCGTGCAGGGCCACCTGGACGTCGTGCCCGCCGAGCCGGAGCAGTGGTCGATGGATCCGTTCGCCGCCGAGGTACGCGACGGCTACGTCTATGGCCGCGGCGCCTCGGACATGAAGGACGCGTGCGCGATGACGCTCACGACCCTGCTCGAGTGGGGGCGCGAGGGCGTCGTGCCGCAGCGCGACATCGTGGCCGCGTTCCTCGCCGACGAGGAGGACCAGGGCGCCTGGGGTGCGGAGTGGCTCGTGGCCGAGCGCCCCGACCTGTTCGCCGGCTGCGGGGCGTCGATCGGTGAGTCGGGCGCGTACTTCACCCCGGTGGACCACGCCGACGGGTCGACCGTGCGGCTCTATCCGATCGCCTGCGCCGAGCGCGGCACCATGCACCTGCGGCTGACGGCGCGCGGCGTGTCGGGTCACGGCTCGCGACCGACCGGCGAGGACGCGGTGCGGCGGCTGATCGAGGCGGTCCACCGCATCGCGACGTACGCGTGGCCGCTGGCCCTGTCACCCGTCGTGCGGGCCCAGCTGGAGCAGACCGCCGCGGCGATCGGGCTGGAGGCCGACCTGTCGAGCGAGGAGTCGATCCTCGCGCTGATCGACCGGATCGGCGCGTCGGCCGAGGTCGCGCGCTACACGATCCGCGGGTCGTCGACGCCGACGATGCTCGAGGCCGGCTACAAGGTGAACGTGGTGCCGGGGGTGGCGTACGCGGAGGTGGACGTGCGGTGCCCTCCGGGCTTCCACGACGCGATGGAGACGACGCTCGCCGAGCTGGTGGGACCCGACGTGGAGTGGGCGTACACGGCGCACCAGCCGCCGGTGGAATCACCGGTGGACTCGGAGTGGTTCGCGGCGATGGCGGCGTCGGTGCGGGCGTACGACCCGGAGGCGGTCGTGGTGCCGTACTGCATGGGCGGCGGGACCGACTCGAAGGCGTTCGCGAAGCTGGGCCTGCAGACGTACGGCTTCACCCCGCTCGGCCCCGACCCCGAGAATCGGCGGTCGGAGGGGCAGCACTCGACCGACGAGCGGACGCCGGTCGCGGCGGTGGTGATCGGGCAGAGGATGCTGCGGGCGTTCCTGGAGACGGTGTAGGGGTGTGATCCGGGGGGTGGTGGTGGGGTGGTGTGGTGGTGTGATGTGAAAAGTGCACACGTGCGCACTTTTCGCGGGCCGGGGGGCTCGTCGCTCCGCGTGTTGCGCACACGTGCGCACTTTTCGCGGGCCGCAGCCCCTCAGGCCACCACCGACCCGATCAGGTCCCCCACCGCCCTCATGTCGGCGAGCACCGCGTCACGCGGGTCGACGTCGTCGGCCCAGTTCGCGCCCACCGCGTATGCGATGGTGCGGCGGGGGCCGCGAACGAGCCCGATGTCGACGCGTGCGGTGGAGATCGTTCCGGTCTTGTTGATCAGGTGGATGCCGCGGTCGGGCTCGTCGTGCGCCAGCGGATCGAGGCCGTACGCAGCCGCCACCATCGACAGGTCGGCGTCGGCGCCGAGCCAGCGCAGCACGCGCTCAGAGACCGCGGGTGACACCGCGTCGCCGCGGTCGAGCCGCGCCATCACGTCGGACAGTTCGCCGGCGCAGCCGACCGAGAGGGTGGGCGGCATGCCGGGCAGGCGCTCGGAGCGGATGCGGTCGAGCAGCGCCGACTCGCGGCAGCCGAGTTCGCGGGCGCGATCCCGCGGGGCATCGAGGCCGAGGTGGCGCACCAGGACGTTCGTCGCGAGGTTGTCGCTGAACGCCCCGATCAGCAGGCAGAGGTCGGCGAAGGGGAGGTGGCGGGAGGCCATCAGGTACCAGAGGCCGGAGTCGGCGACGAGTTCGTCGTCGGTCCAGGTCAGGGGCTCGGCGGGGTCCTGCGTACCGGCCTCGAGGCGCGACGCCGCCTCGACCAGCAGGAAGACCTTGCCGATGGAGGCCGTCTTGAGGACCCGGTCGGGGTCGCGGGCGGCGAGCACCTCCCCCGTGGCCGCGTCGCGGAGGGCGATGGACCAGTCGGCGTGATCGGTCAGCGGGGGGAGCTCGAGCATGGGGCCAGCGTAGGGACGGAGTGAAAAGTGCGCACGTGCGCTCAACAGGCCGAGCGAATGCCTTCCCGGCCCGCGAAAAGTGCACACGTGTGCTCAACACGCCGAGCGAATCGGGTCCCGGCCCGCGAAAAGTGCACACGTGTGCTCAACACGCCGAGCGACAGCCTTCCCGGCCCGCGAAAAGTGCACACGTGCGCTCAACACGCCGAGCGACGGGGTTCCCGGCCCGCGAAAAGTGCACACGTGCGCTCAACACGCCGAGCGAATCCGCCCCGCGGCGACGATCTGAGCACACCTGTGCACATTCCACCCCCCGCTCAACATCCTGAGCACACCTGTGCACTTTCCACGCCCCACGCCCCACACCCCCACGACCACGCCCCACGACCATCCGGTCAGAAACCATTTGCATGGCGCAAGCAATCCTCATATGCTTGCACCATGCAAACATCCACCCCTCGCGACGCGTCTGCCCCGGGCGAGCTCGAGGACCGCCTCATCGACGCCTTCTGGACCATCGGGCGGGCCATGAAGAACACCCTCGGCGGCGACCTCGACCGCGGCGGCCAGTGGCTCCTCCACATCATCGACACCCACGGCGAGATGCGCCTCACCCAGCTCGCCGCCGCGTGCGACCTCGACGTCTCGACCGTCTCCCGCCACGTCCGCCAGCTCGAGGATCGCGGCCTGGTGGCGCGTACGCCCGACCCCGACGACGGCCGCGCCTCCCGCGTCGCCGTCACCCCGGCCGGGCACGACGCCCTCGTCCGCACCCGCACCAAGCGCCGCGCGCTCGTCGCCGACCGCCTCGCCGACTGGTCTCCCGCCGACCTCGAGACCCTCACCACGCTCATGTCCCGCCTCGCCGCCCAGATCGAGGCCAGCCACACCACGACCAGGAAGACCCCGTGACCTCGCGCACTCCCGCCACCGTTCCCGACGCCAGCGCCCCCGAGGCCGACGTCCCCTTCAAGCTCAGCCCCGCCCACCGCCGCGTGTTCATCGGCCTCATGCTCGGCATGCTGGTCGCCTCGATCAGCCAGACCATCGTCGGCCCCGCGCTCCCCCGCATCGTCGCCGAACTCGGCGGCATGGACCACTATTCGTGGCTCGCGACGGCCGCCATGCTGGTCTCCGCCGTGTCCGTGCCGATCGTCGGCAAGCTCTCCGACCTCTATGGCCGCCGCTCCTTCTATCTGGGCGGCCTGGTCGTCTTCATGCTCGGCTCGATCATCTCGGGCTTCGCCGGCTCGTTCTGGATGCTGGTCTTCGGCCGCGCCGTCCAGGGCCTCGGCATGGGCACGCTGATGCCGCTGTCGCAGACCATCATCGGCGACATCATCCCGCCGCGCGCCCGCGGCAAATACCAGGGGATCATGGGCTCGGTCTTCGGGTTCACCTCGATCGCCGGACCGCTGGCCGGCGGCTTCATCACCGACCACTTCGGCTGGCGCTGGCTGTTCTTCGTCTCGCTGCCGGTCGGCATCGTCGCCCTGTTCGTGATCGGCCGCTTCCTCCACCTCGACCACGAGCGCCGCGAGGCCAAGATCGACATCGCCGGCATCATCACGATGGCCATCGCCCTGGTCTGCATCCTGCTCGCCACCTCCTTCGGCGGCACCACGTACGCGTGGTCGTCCTGGCAGATCCTCACGCTCTACGGCGTGGGCGCGGTCTTCGCGATCGCCTTCGTCGCCATCGAGTCGAAGGCCGTCGAGCCCGTCATCCCGCTGCGCCTGTTCCGCAGCTCGGTGTTCACCCTCGCCAACCTCGCGAGCTTCTTCATCGCCATCATGATGTTCGGCGCGATCATCTACATCCCGGTGTATGCCCAGGGCGTCCTCGGCGTCAGCGCCACGAACTCCGGCCTGATCCTGATGCCGCTGATGCTCGGCCTCATCGTCGTCGGCATGGTCGGCGGCCTGCTCATCACCCGCACCGGCCGCTACAAGGAGCTCACCGTGGCCGGCGTCGTGCTCGTGGGCGTCGGCTACTGGCTGCTGACCCGCATGCACTTCGGCTCGAGCAACCTCGACCTCACCATCGCCATGGGCGTCCTCGGTGTCGGCCTCGGCGCCTGCATGCAGCAGTACACGCTGATGATCCAGAACAACGCGCGCCGCACCGACCTCGGCGTGGCCACGGCCACCAACCAGTTCTTCCGCAACGTCGGCTCCACCGTCGGCATCGCGATCTACGGCACCATCATGACCTCCACCATGCCGGGCGCCATCGCGAAGCACCTGCCCCCGGGCATGGCCGCCCAGATGGGCGGCGGCAAGCTGAACGCCGGCGCCGTGCTCGACCCCTCGGTGCTCGCCAAGCTCCCGAAGCCGGTGGCCGACGCCGTACGCATGGGCCTGGCCGACGCGCTGCACAACGTGTTCCTCATCGGCCTGCCCCTGGCCGGCCTCGCCGTCGTCGCCACGCTGTTCATCAAGGCGATCCCGCTGCGCAACACCATCCACTCCGGCGAGGACGCCGGCCGCGAGCTGATGGACACCATGGGCCAGTCGTCGCACGACTCGACCGAGCTCGTCCCCCAGCTCGGCATGGCCGCCGGCCACACGCGTACGCGGGAACGCATCCTCGGGCTCCAGCTCGCGCTGATCGCCGACGAGGCCGCGGCGGGCGGCCGACCGCTCCTCACCGAGGCGGTCGCCGAGCTGGGCGGGGGCGACCTCGACCGCGGGCTCGGCCTGCTCACGCGGACGTCGCGCATGCTCACGTCAGAGGACGCGGCCGAGGCGGCGGCGTGCGAGGAGTACGCGGCCGAGGTGGCCGCGGCGGGCTCGCGCCCCGGCGGCGTCCTCAGCGACGATCTCCGCAAGCGCATCGCCGTGCTGGCGGCCCACCGCGACCGCGACCTGGTGCTCGCCGAGATGGAGCCGCCGATCCTCAAGGGGTTCGAGGCCGTCGACGTCGACAAGCTGCACGCCGTCGGGGCCGACCTGACGGCCGCGTACATGGTCGACACGAGCACCGAGCTGGCGGCGGGCAAGCGGGCGATCTGAGCGCCCGATCTCGGATAGCCTGCTCGTCGTGATGTCCCGGGTGAAGCAGTTCGTGCGCAAACGCACCACGCTTCCCCGGGACGTCGTCGTCCTCGGCCTCATCGCGTTCTGCGTCGCGGTCGGGTTCGGCGTGCTCATCCCGGTGCTCCCGGTCTTCGCGAAGTCCTTCCACGTCGACAACTTCGCGGTCGGGCTCGTCATCGCGGTGTTCTCGCTGATGCGGCTGGTGACCAGCCCGTTCTGCGGCCGGATCGCCGACGCCCTCGGCCTCAAGGTGGCCCTCGCCACCGGCGTCTTCATCGTCGCCGCCAGTTCGTCGGCCGCCGCGTTCTCCCAGTCGTTCTGGCAGCTGTTGCTCGTCCGCGGCATCGGCGGCATCGGCTCGGCGATGTTCACCGTCTCGGCCATGACCCTGCTCGTCGCGAGCGTCGAACCGCGCATGCGCGGCCGCGCGTCCGGCTTCTTCCAGGGCGGCTTCCTGCTCGGCGGCATGCTCGGCCCCGCCCTCGGCGGCCTCGTCTCGCAGGTCTCGGTGACCGCGCCCTTCCACTTCTATGCGATCACGCTCGCGGCCGCGGGCATCGTCGGGCTCGCCCTGCTGCGTACGCCGGGCCGCGTCCCGAAGGACCAGCGCGTACGCCAGCCCGAGATGTCGTTCCGCGAGGCGGCCGCCGACGTGCGCTATCGCGCGGCCTGCCTGACCTCGATCGGCCAGGGCTGGAACGCGTTCGGCGTGCGCAACTCCCTCACGCCCACCCTCGTCGTCGAGGTGCTCCACCGCGACCCCAAGTGGACCGGCATCGCCTTCGCCGTCGCCGCCGTCGCCCAGACCGTCGCCCTCGGGCCGGCCGGGCGGTTCGTGGACACCGTCGGCCGACGGCCCGCCATGGTGGCCTCGGGCCTGCTCGGCGGGCTGGCGATGCTCGGCGTACCGTTCGCGCCGAACATCTGGGTGCTCATGGTGCTGCTGTCCGCGTTCGGCGTCGCCGCCGCGGCGATGGGCACGGCGCCGACCGCGGCCGTCGGCGACGTGACGCGCGGCCGCGGCGGCACCCCGATCGCGATGTTCTCGATGTTCACCGACCTCGGCGCCATCGTGGGCCCGGTGGCCGCGGGGTTCCTCGCCGACCGGGCGTCGATGCCGGTGGCGTACGCGGTGGGCGCGGCGATCCTGCTGGCGTCCGCGGCGTACAGCCTGCGGATGCCGGGCGGGCTGCCGGACGAGGAGGAGAAGCACGAGCCGGACGCGGAACCAGAGAAGGAGCTCCGATGACCCGCCCCCTGCACGAGATCATGGCGCCCGACTGGGCCGACGCGCTCGCCCCGGTGGCCGACGACATCGCCCGCATGGGCGAGTTCCTGCGCGCCGAGAACGCCGCCGGCCGCGGCTATCTGCCGTCGGGCGAGAACGTGCTGCGGGCGTTCCGGCTGCCGCTGGCCGACGTCCGCGTACTGCTGGTCGGCCAGGACCCCTATCCGACGCCGGGCCACGCGGTGGGGCTGTCGTTCTCGGTGGCCGCCGACGTACGCCCGCTCCCGAAGTCGCTGGTCAACATCTATCGCGAGCTCCACGACGACCTCGGCGTACCGCCGGCCGTCTCCGGCGACCTGACCCCGTGGTTCGAGCAGGGCGTGCTGCTGCTGAACCGGTGCCTGACGGTGCAACCCGGGAAGTCCGCGGCCCACCGCGGCAAGGGGTGGGAGGCGATCACCCAGCGTGCGATAGAGGCGCTAGTCGAACGCCGCGGCCCGCTCGTGGCGATCCTGTGGGGGCGCGACGCGCAGTCGCTGATCCCGATGCTGGGTGGCATGCCGCACGTGAAGTCGGTCCACCCGTCGCCCCTGTCCGCCCACAACGGGTTCTTCGGGTCCAAGCCGTTCAGCCGGGTCAACGCATTGCTGGAGGGGCAGGGCGCCGACCCGATCGACTGGCGCATCGAGCGCTGAGGGTCGCCCTGCGAGCACGCGCGGGGAGCGCTGGAAGCCGCGCGTACGCTGGGTCGCATGCTCTTCGGACACCGCAACCCGACCATGGTCTCCCCCGCCGACGCGCTCCCCGGGCGCGAGCGGCCCGTGCTGGCGATGCCGCAGTTCCACGCGGTGCTCGGCTCGCGCCTCGACGAAGTCCCCGCGGGCTGCGAGGTCGCCTACTTGGCGGCAGGCTGCTACTGGGGCGTCGAGAAGCTGTTCTGGAACCTGCCGGGTGTGAAGGTCACCGCCGCCGGCAACCTCGGCGGCTTCACGCCGAACCCGACCTACGAGGAGGTCTGCTCGGGCCGGACCGGCCACGCCGAGACGGTGCGGGTGGTGTTCGACCCGGCGAAGATCACGTACGCGGACCTGCTCAAGGTCTTCTACGAGAACCACGACCCGACGCAATACATGCGCCAGGGCAACGACCGCGGTTCGCAGTATCGCTCGGCGATCTTCACCACGACCCCCGAGCAGGAGCAGGCCGCGCGTGAGGCGACCGCGGCGTTCCAGAAGGCGTTCACCGACCGGGGCTTCGAGACGATCCAGACCGAGATCGCGCCGGCCGGCGAGTGGTACTACGCGGAGGACTACCACCAGCAATACCTCGAGAAGAACCCGAACGGCTATTGCCCGATCCACGCGACGGGGGTCACCTGCAACCCGGGGTCATGAGGCCTGGGCGCTCGACGCCCTGACCCAACGGGAACCCTGGTGTTCAGGGCGCACCCTGGCGTTCAGCGCGAACCTGAACTGTCGAGCACGAACCCCGGGGTGCACCGCGAACCCTGCATGCGGGGTTCGTCCTGAACGGTGGGGTTCGTGGTGGAAGGGGTACGCGAGCGCGAACCCCGAGGTTCAGCCCGCGCCTCGAAGTTCAGTCCTCCACCCGCCCGCGGCCGCCCTTGATCTGCGATCGGCGACGCTTGGCCGCCAGCCGGCGCTCCTTCGAGCCCCGCGTGGGCCGGGTGGCCCTGCGTACGGGGGGCGGCGGGGCCAGCGCCTCGCGCAGCAGACCGGCCAGACGCTCGCGCGCGAGCTGGCGGTTGCGGTGTTGCGACCGCTCCTCGGTCGCGTCGACGGTGAGCACGGTGTCGACGAGGCGCGGCGCCAGCCGGTCGAGAGCGCGGGCCCGCTGGGCGTCCGTGAGGCCCGGACAGGTGGCGAGGTCGAGCCCGAGCTGGACCCGGGAGTCCGTGGTGTTGACGCCCTGACCACCCGGTCCGGATGCGCGGGCGAACCGCTCGAGCAGCTCGCCGGCGGGCACGACGAGCCCGCGGGGTACGCCGGGTCCCGGAAGGATCGTCAGGTCCATGGCTCCTCGACTCGCTGGCGCTCGCTCGGAGAACGTTCAGGGCCGGGCGCGGTCGTCAGGTCCATGGCTCCTCGACTCGCTGGCGCTCGCTCGGAGAACGTTCAGGGCCGGGCGCGGTCGTCAGGTCCTTGGGCCGCCCGGCTGCTGCCCCTGCCCCGGCTGGCCCTGCGGACCCGACGGCTCCCACGTGTTCTGCGGCGCCGGAGGACCACCGTACGGGGACGGATACGCCTGCGGCCCGTACCCCTGCGGCCCGTACCCCTGCGGCCCGTACCCCTGCGGCGGCATCGGAGCCCCGTACGCCGGCCCGTACGGACCCGTCAGCGGGATCCCGGCGGCCACCATCTCGTCGCGGTGGCGCTGGTCGCGGAACATCAACGTCACGAACACCTGCTGATAAGCGACGAACAGGGCCAGCAGCAGCATCTGGGGCAGCAGCGCCAGCATGATCCACGGCAACGTGCGGAGATAGATGGTCGCTGTGTCGAGCCCGGCCTGCGCCCCCTGGCTCGCGACCACGATGGGTCCGATGGCGAACAGCGACAGGAAGTACGAGACGAAAGAGTACGCGAACGACGCCACTCCCGAGATGACAATGGTCCACCCCAGCGTGCGCCAGAACTGGCCCCGCGTGATGGTCCATGAACGCCGGCTCGCGGCGAACCCGGTCAGGCCCTCCAGCGCCATGGCGGGGACGAGATACCCGAGCTTGACCCCCAACCAGATCAGGCCGACATACAGGACGAGATAGGACAGCAGGATCGGGAGGACGAACAGCGGGGACGGCTCGGGGGTGGGGCCGCTCGTCTGCGCGAACGGCGCGTTCGCCACGTACATCAGGCCGCCCAGGATGCTGTAGAGGACCAGGCCGACCAGGAAGCACACCGCCAGGAAGGCGACCAGCCGGACGACATGGCCCCGCGTACGCGCCCACGCCCCCGCGAAGGTGACACGCTGACCCCCGGCGCACCCGTCGACCACTACACACTGCATGGCCGCGGCCCGCGCCATGCACAGGGCGGACACGAATTGGGTGGCCACCAGCAGGGCGGTTCCCCCGCCCAGCGTCCCCCAGTCGGTGCCCTGGCCGTTGGTGAGCGAGATGAGGCCCAACACGAGCGGGATGGACCCGAGACCGAAGGCCAGCCACAGCGGGATCACCGCCAGTGCGCCCAGTCCGAACAGCAGCCCGAACCGGCGGCCAAGCACGGCGAAGGTCGCGCTGAACAGCCGTGAGAGGTCGAGCGGCCGCTGCTGGAGGGCTCGGATCGGTGTCATGTCCACCGCCCGATCGTAGGCCCCGTGCGGATCAGCCCCCGCTCAGGCCTCCCGGTCCACCAGCGCGTACGCCAGCGCGGAGGTCGCGGCGGTGACGGCGAGCACCGACGGCCACGCACCGATCTTCTTGGCCAGCGGGTGGGACAGCCCGAACCCCAACAGGTACGCCGCCCCGAGCGCCCCGGCCACCGCCGGTCCGCGCTTCGCCAGCCACGTGCGGCCCGCGTACGCGCCGCAGGCGCCGAGGACGACGCCGCCGAGCGGGCGTACGCCGGACTCGCGGGCGGTGAGATAGCCGCCCAGCAGGCCGAGGGCCACGACGGGGGCGGTGGACACGTCTTCGGGTGCTCGCAGGCTCATGGGATGAAGCGTACGCGGGCTACAGTGGCGCGGGTGAGGTGTCGACGTGGGGGCGGGGTGTCCGCCGTCGCGTCCGCGCTCGGGGCGGTCCTGCTGGCCGGATGCACCGTGCCCACCCAGAACCCCCTGCCGGACCTCCGTTTCCAGGCGAACACCCCGATCGGCGCGCTCGTCAAACACGTGAGTCCCGTGTGGACCGCCCCGGTGCAGGCCGGCGGGAAGACCGCCGCCACCACCGACACCCTGGTCGCGATCGACGTCACCGACGGCCGCCCTGCCGCGGTGGCATACGACCTCCCGACGGGGCGCGAGCTGTGGCGCCGGCCTGCGGGCGTGGGCGCCGCCGGCGTCGGCTCGACCCGGCTCGACGCCGTCCTCGCCAGCACCCCCGAGGGCCACGCGGTCACCGCGTTCTTCGCTCCCGCCGACGACCCGAAGGCGCCGGTGAAGGTCGTGCTCGCCGACCCGCGCACCGGAGACTCCCGCGAGGTCGAAGTGCCGAACGCCACGGGCCTCGGCACGTGCAAGGTCGTCGGAGGGCTCTGCGCCGAACAGGTCGGGCCGGGCGGCCGGCGGACGCCCATCCGGATCGACCCGGTCACCGGGAAGGCCGATCGACTCCAGCTCAAGCAGGGCCCGGTCGACCGCGTCGCCGACCTCGGCGGGGGTGTCTACGTCGCGCGGCGCGACACCACGACCTTCCTGGGCCGGGTGGGCGAGGACGCGTGGGAGCGTCCGCTGGCGGAGTTCTTCGGGGCCGATGTCGAGCTGCCGGCGACGCTGAGCTGGCTGTCGTTCGACCCGGCGGCGTCCGAGCTGTCCATCACGCTGCGCCGCGCCCCGCTCAAGGACACCGACCTGAAGATCCCCGCCGGCGAGCTGCAGTCGCGGGTGATCGAGACCCAGACCGGCCAGGTGGTCTGGGAGTCCGACGCGGCGTCCCTGTGGTGCCCGGGCGGCACCGGCGTCTCGTGCTCGGGCGAGCTGGCGTACGAGCGCAGGGACCGCACCAGCCGCACCTTCACCCCGGTCGCCGGCACCGTGACGTACGCGGGGCTCCCGTCAGGCGGGCGCGATGCGCAGTGGAGCAAGAAGCTGCGCGGCGCGGGTCCAGCGACCGGGCCGAAGGGAGCGCCGCTGCGGACACCGAGCGGCACCTGGCTGCTCCGGCAGGGTGACCAGGCCTGGATCGGCGATCTCGCGACGGGCGAGCTGACCGCGATGGACGACAGCCACTGGGCGGCGTGCGAGACGCGCCGCACGGTGGACGTCGGGCCCACGAAGGTGACGGCACTGTCCCATCGACCGTGCACCGCGACCCAGGTCTCCGACGCGCCCGCGCAGTTCAGCGTGGCAGGGGTGGTCGCGGTCGGGGTCACTCAGCCGGCGGGGAGCCTGGGCGAAGGAGTCCCGGGGTTCTATGCGGTGGCGATGCCGGACAAGGTGGCGGTGTTCCGCTAGGCCAGCGCCTGCGCCACCACGCCCCCGGACGCCTCGAGCGCCGCGCGGGCCTGCGCGACGTCGACGCCGCCCAGTCGTGTCACGATCGCGACCTTGAGGTCGCCGTCGGCGGCCTCGAGCGCGCGGGTGCAGGTCTCCTCGTCGTCGCCGGTGGCCTCCATGAGGATGCGGACCGTGCGGCGGCGCAGCTTGTCGTTCGACGCCACGACCGACACCATGAGGTTCGACCAGGTCTTCCCCAGCCGCACCATGAGCGCCGTCGAGAACGTGTTCAACATGATCTTCTGGGCGGTCCCGGCCTTGAGGCGCGTCGATCCCGCGAGCGCCTCGGGCCCGGTGTCGGCGACCAGGACGTGGTCGGCGTACGGCGCCAGCTCCGGTTCGCGCGCACACGCGATCAGCCCGGTGATCGCGCCGGCCTCGCGGGCCCGTTCGAGCGCGCCGCCGACGAACGGCGTGCGCCCGGAGGCGGCGATGCCGATCGCCACGTCGTCGGGGCCGACGTCGGCCGCCTCGTGACGGCCGGCGTCCCACTGGTCCTCGAGGTTCTCCACCGCGGCGATGAGGGCGGCGGGGCCGCCGGCGTGGTGGCCGATCACGACGCCGTCGGGCAGGTTGAACGTGGGCCGCAGCTCGGCCGCGTCGATCACGCCGAGGCGGCCCGAGGTGCCGGCGCCGAAATAGTGGACGCGCCCGCCCCGGCGTACGCGGGGGGCCGCGTCGTCGACGAGTGCCGCGATCTGGGGAAGGATGGCGCGCACGGCCGGCGCCGCCTTCGCGTCCTCGTCGTTCAGCGCGGTCACGATGCCGAGGGTGTCGCGGCGGTCGAGGTCGAGGGTCGCGGGGTTGCGTTCCTCGGTGCTGAGCTCCATCCAGGCCGAGGGACGTCCCCCGCGCGCATCGGTCACGTCGGTCGCCATGCCTGCCCTCCGATCTCCGTCGATCACTCGATCCGAACCACTGGTCGTCAATGACTTACATTCACGACTTAGACTGCGAAAACAGGCTACATGAAAGAACCGGGAATGGTGCTCGATCAGGCGTACGCGGCCCTTCGCGACGGCTGCCGCGACGGCGCGACCCCCGCGTGGCCGGGCGCGGTGCTCCTCGTCCGCCGGCCGGGACGGCCCGACGAGGCGGCGGTGGCGGGCGTACGCGACCTCGCCACCGGCGAGCCGATGACGCCCGACACGGTGTTCGACCTGGCGTCGGTGACGAAGGTCGTGACGGCCTTCGTCGCGCTGTCGGTGGCCGACGCCTCGGGGCGCGACCTCGACGAGCCGCTGGGTGCGGTGCTGCCGCCGTGGCGTGACGGCGTCCGCGGCACGGTCACGCCGCGCCACCTGCTGACGCACACCTCCGGGCTGCCGCCGACGCTGCGCGTGCACGACCTGCCGGCCACGCAGCGCCACCGGACCGTGCTGGCCGCCCCGCTCGAGGCCGAGCCCGGGACACGGTTCGCCTATTCGTGCGTGGGATTCCAGACCCTCGGGTTCTGGTGCGAGGCGGTCACCCGCACGCCGCTCCCCGACCTCGTCCGCGGTCTGGTGACCGAGCCCCTCGGGCTCGAGCACCTCGGCTTCAACCCCCGCCAGCGGGGCGAACGCCGCCCCATCGCGCCGACCGAACAGATGAGCGACCCGCCGCGAGGGATGGTCCGCGGCGAGGTCCACGACGAGGCGGCCTGGGCGCTGGGCGGCGCCGTCGGCAACGCGGGGCTTTTCGCGCCGGCGGACGAGCTCGCGGCGTTCGGCGAGCTGCTCCTGGCCGACGGACCGGTGCCGCGGGCGATGCGTACGCCGCAGCTGTCGCCCGAGCTCGAGGCCCAGGCGGGGTTCCAGCAGGGCCTCGGCGTACGCATCGGGCAGCGGACGCTGACCGGTCCCTCGCCGACCGCCTTCGGCCACGGCGGGTTCACCGGGACCGCGCTGGTGGTCTCCCCCGAGGACCAGGCTGTCGTGGTGCTGCTGAGCAACCGTGTGCACCCGTCGCGGGAGACCGGCGACATCGCGCCGCAGCGGCAGAAGGTGGTGGACGGGGCGCTGGGCTTCGACTCGGCCGCGGGCGGCCTCGCTCAGCCAACGTAAGAACTGGCCGGCGGCCTCGCTCAGCCAACGTAGGAACTGGCTCCCTCGCCGCACACCAGCACGTATTCCACGTTGCGCAGGTGGCTGACCTGGCCCACCTTCGTGCCGTCCGGGCCGTGGACCCCGAGCTGCGCGCCGACATAGCGGCGGGTGTCGAAGGCATGCAGCTCCACCGGGCCCCGCGCCTCGCACACCTCCAGCAACTGGTCCAGCGACAGGAATCCCTCGTTCGAGAACGAGACCACGATCGTGCGGGCCCGGACCGCGGCGAACGTCTCGGCGAAGGTCGCTGCGATCGTGCGGCGGCTGTTCCACGGGCTCTTGTTCTCGACGTCCCTCGCGTCGACGCGCTTGCACGCGATGCCGTAGTGGTCGGGCTCGTCGGCCCGCACGAGCGTCTCCCACACGTGGTAGTTCGTGAAATAGCGGTGCTGGTTGTAGGGAGGATCGAGGTAGGCGAGGTCGACCTCGGGCAGCGTCTGCGCCGCCGCCAGCGCGTCGAGCCGGTGGGCGCGTCCGGTGCCCGGCACGAGAATCGGCGTACGCAGCGCCAGCGGCGCGTTCGATCGCCGCGACCACCGCTTCAGGAACGCCATCTGCAGTCCGACGGTCGAGTCCACCCGGTCGGCGGCCTCGACGAGGCTGGTCAGCAGCACGGGGTGGAGCCAGGTGCCTGCGTACAGCCCCTCGATGCCCGCGCGGATCGCGTCGATCCGCACCCCGTTGTGCGGCTGGAAATAACGGGCGCGCTCGCAGAACACCTCGGTGACATAGCCCCGGCGGTCGGGCAGCGCCTCGAGCCGCGCGATCGCGTCGTCGATCTCGGCGGTGTCCACGGCGTCGGCGTCCAGTTCGACGTACGTGCGGGCGAACGCCTCGGCGTACGCGGCGCGGTCGTTGGCGTGGACGTACGCCCCGCGTCGGCAGAACTCCTGCGCCACGCGCGTGGTGCCGGTGAACAGGTCGAGGGCGGTCGTCGCGCCGGTGCGGTCGATCAGGTCCCCGAGCACGGGCACCAACGCCCGCTTCGACCCCAGGTATTTGATCATGCTCGCCAATCTAGCCGTGCGCTAGTTTTCCCGTGTGAGCATCGCGCACCCCTCCCGCCCGCCCCGAGCGCGGTTCGCGCTCCCCCGCGCGGCCTGGATCGGCCTGCTCGCCGCCCTCGCGCTGGCGACCGCGTGGCAGTGCTGGCGGGTGGGCGTGAACCAGGACGTACGCCAGGTCGCCGGCGTCCTGCGCGGTGCCCGGGCCGGCGGGTTCGGCGTGGCCGACGCGTGGGCCCACCGGCCGCTCGCGAGCCGGCTGGTGATGGGGGCACTGGGGCTGGCCTTGCCGTCCGACCCGGTGGGCGCCGACCGGGTCCTGCGCGTCGTGTGCTCGCTGCTGGCGGCGCTGGCCGCCGCGGTTCTCGGTCACGGGCTGCGCGGCCCCCTGGGCCGCCAGGGCGCCGGTTTCGTGGCCCTGGCCGTGGGCGCTGCGCTGGTCGTGGCGCCGGCCTGGGACTTCGCCGAGCCCGAGTGGTTCGCCGCGGTCGGTGCGGCGGCGGCGATCGGGGTGGCGTTCGCGCTGGGCCCGCGGACCGGCGCGGGGCTCGCCGGCGTGCTGCTGGCCGGGGTGGGGCTGCTGAAATACACGACGGTGACCGTGGCCGTGGTCGCCGTGGCCTGTGTGTGGGTCCTCGACCACCGCCGCGGGCGCTGGCTCGCGCTGGCCACGGGAGCGGCGACCGTGGCCCTGTTCGGTGTCTCGCTGCTCGTGTCACCGCACGAGTGGCAGTGGCTGCGCGACATGCCGCTCCTGAACCCTCCGCTGACCGGGGCGACCGCGCTGCGCGTGGTCGAGGGCTGGTCGAACCACGTGCTGGTCTCGCCGCTCACGCTGGTGGGGATCACGGCACTCACCGACCTCGCCTTCCGCGGCCGCGCGCGGCTCGCGCTGGCGGGGCTGGCCGGGCTGATCGTGCTGGCCGTGCCGTTCGCCGTGCAGCACCAGGGCTTCCTCTACCACCTCGCGCCGCTGCCGGTCTTCGCGGCCGGCGCCACCGCCGCCCTGCTGGCGCTGGGCGTCGCGGCGCCATCGGGAGCGGCGCGCGTCCACCGCACCTGGTTGGCGGTCGCGGTGGGCGGGACGGTGATCGGCGTACTCGTGTTCGCCGCGGGGCCGCGTACGCGTGACGGGCTCTGGTGGATCGGCCTCGCGCTGACGGTGGTCGCGATCGTCCTCCCCGTGGTGGCCGTGTTCGCGGGCAACGCCTGGGATCGGGCGTCCGGCGGGCGCATGCTCCCCCTCGCGGTCGCTCCCCTGCTGCTGGTCCCCCTGCTCGTGGCCCTGTCGCCCCGCACCGCGTACTCGGTCTCCATGGCCCACGACCGCGTGACCCCCGCGGTGAACCGTCAGCAGGCGGTCGACGCGCGGGCGCTGGCGGGGCGCGTGGCCGCGGTCGTGCCGCCCGACGCCCCCGTCGTGCACCTCGGCTTCAACACCCCGTGGCAGCTGCCCAACCCGTCGACGTGCCGCTATGTGAGCCCGACGTTCCTGCAGCGCGCGTCGCTCCGTGGCGTGCGGGCGAGCGCCAGCTTCCGCGAGAACCTGGCGTGCCTCGACGATCCGCGCGCGCGGTTCGCGGTGATCGAGAAGGGCTGGTTCGACCTCGACCGGGTCCCAGCCCCCGTGGCGGAAGCGGTCCGCCGCAACTTCCCGTGCGCGCGGCCGGTGTACGAGGACGCGACGGTGCGGGTGTGCGGTCGGTGACCCTTCGACTCGGCCGCGGGCGGCCTCGCTCAGGGAACGTGGATGGGCCGGGCGGCCTCGCCCCACCCGTTGGCTGAGCGAGCGCAGCGAGTCGAAGCCCCCTACACCAGCCCCAGCTCCCGCCCCACCCGTTGGCTGAGCGAGCGCAGCGAGTCGAAGCCCCTACACCAGCCCCAGCTCCCGCCCCTCCTCCCACAGCCGCTCCCGCGCGTCCGGGTGCGCCGCGTGGGTGATGAGGTTCGCGGCCTGCTCGGCCTGGGTGTGTCCGAAGATCTGGGCGATGCCCTGTTCGGTGACCACGTGGGACATCTGCATCGACGTCGTCGCCTCCTTCAGGTGGCCCACGATGGTCGAGACGTTCGCCTTGGGGTGCCACGACTTCAGCGCCAGCATCGCCTGGCCCCCCGGCGAGTGGAGCGCTCCGACGATGAAGTCGGTCTGGCCCCCGGTGCCGGAATAGATGGCGTTGTTGATGCGCGACGCGTTCGCCTGGATGAACAGGTCGACCTGCAGCGCGGTGTTCACGCTGACCATCTGGGGGTTCGCGGCGATGAGCCCGGGGTCGTTGGTCTTCTCGGTGCGGAGCATGCGTACGCGGTCGTTGTCGGCCGCCCAGTCATAGAGGTCCTGCGAGCCGAACAGGAATGACGCGGTGATCGGCGTCGCCGCGTCCATGCAGCCGCGACGCTCGAGCTCGAGCACGCCGTCGGAGAACATCTCGGTCCACACCTTCAGCCCGCGGCGACCCGTGAGCGACGCCAGCACGGCGTCGGGGACGGCGCCGATGCCGGTCTGCAGCGTCGCACCGTCGCCCACCCGATCGGCGATCGACGTGCCGATCACGCGCGACTCGTCGTCGATCGCGCCCGGCGCGTGGGTCGCCAGTGGCTCGTCCGCCTCGATCGCGAGGTCGATGTCGGCCAGCGGCACGATGGCATCGCCCTGGATGAACGGCATGCGCGGGTTGACCTGGGCGATCACGAGCCCGCCACGTCGACGGCACGCCTCGATGGCCGCCGGGAGCACGTTCACCTCGATGCCGAGCGAGACGACCTGTCCCCGCGGGGCCGACGTGTGGAGCACGACGACGTCGGGTGCCAGCGGCCCGTCGAACAGGCGCGGCACCAGCGACAACCGTGCGGGGTAGTAGTGCAGCCGCGGGTGGCGTCGCATGCCGGGGCCCACGAATGACGTCTCGTACTGGATGCCCTCGCGGTCGGGGATGCCGGGCTGGGCGTTCAACATGCACAGCCGGAACGACTCGATGGCCCCGTCGACGACCGACAACAGCCGTCCCGGCGCCGCGAAGTTGCCGGTGGCGACGACGCGCGCCCCGTTGGGCACGACGGACAGACGGGCGGACAGGGTGGCTTCGTCAACAATGCGCATGGCCGCCATTCTTGCGAATGGCGGCCATGGGTGAGCACGGGGGGCGCGTACGCCCGGCAGTGAGTGGGTCAGCCGACCTTGGCCTGCGGCGAGAAGGTGTCGCAGCTGCGGGGGTCACCGGAGTTGTAGCCCTGCGCCAGCCAGTACTTCCGCATCTCCGAGCTGCCGTGGGTCCACTTCTCGGGGTTCACGCGGCCCTGCGACTGCTGCTGGATGCGGTCGTCGCCGACCGCCTTGGCCGCGTCGACGGCACGGTCGAGGTCATCCTGGGTGATGCCCTTGATCGGGCCGTTGGGGTCGGCGGTCGCGTTCTTCATCCACACGCCCGCGTAGCAGTCCGCCTGCAGCTCCAGGCGCACGGCCGGCGACTGGGGGCCGGTCTCGTTGCCGGCGCGGTTGACCTGCTCCATGACGCCGGTCTGGTTGGAGATGTGGTGGCCGTACTCGTGGGCGATGACGTACGCCTCCGCGGCGTCGCCGCCCTTGGCGCCGAGCTGCTGGATCAGCTGGTCGAAGAACCCCGTGTCGAGGTAGATGAACTTGTCGGCGGGGCAATAGAAGGGGCCCACCGCCGACGATGCGGTGCCACACGCGGTCTGGATCTGGCCGGTGAACAGCTTCGTCTGGGTCATCTGGTAACCCTGCAACGACTTGCTCCAATAGCCCTGGATCGAGTTCGTGTAGGCCACCCAGCGGCACTCGCGGTTCTTCTCGACGTCGCCACCGGTCTTGCACTGCGACATCGTGGTCTCGCTGCCCTGGTCCTGCGGCTGGCCGCCGCCGGCGAGACCGGTCAGGTCGACGCCGAGGATCTGCGACAGGATGAACAGGATGATCATGGTGCCGATGCCGCCGCCGACGGCGATGCGGCCACCGCCGCCACCCCCACCGGAGGTGACCTGCCCCGCGTCGAGGGGGCTGTTCTCGTTGTATTGCATCGATCCTCCGGTTCTCGGCGGGGGTCCTGAGTGGACGCTGGCCAAAAGAATAGCCACACCGGCGCCGGAGGTCGCGTCGCCGGCGACCGTTGGGTGATGATGGCCCGATGAAGATCGTCTGTGTCTCCGCGCCGGGGGGGGCCGCCCTGTTCATGACCACGCTCGGTCATGGGGAGGACCCGCACCTCGCCGTGTGGCAGCACGGACTCAGCCTCACCCGCCCCCTGTCGGCCACCCGCCAGGACGACGAGATCGTCCTCACCGTGCTCGGCGCGCCCCACTCGCACGGCCGCGTCCACGTGCGCCGCCCGCGCGGCATGGACCCCGACCTGCGGTTGCGCCCCGGTGAGGTGCCCGAGGTACGCCAACGCGTGGCCGCGTACGGCATCGTGCGCAGCGCGCGCGGAGTCCTCGCGACGGAGTTCTCCGACCGTACGCACGTCCCCGGCCAGTGGGGACTGCCCGGCGGCGGCGTCGACCCGGGCGAACACCCCAGCCGCACCGTCGAGCGCGAGGTGTGGGAGGAGACGGGCCAATACGTCCGGATGGGCGAGCTCGTCGACATCCAGAGCGACCACTGGATCGGCCGTTCCCCCAGCGGCGCGGCGGAGGACTTCCACGCGGTCCGGCTCGTCTACACCGCGGTGTGCGACGAACCGACGGATCCGGTCGTCCACGACGTGGGCGGCACGACATCGGACGCGCGCTGGGTCGGGACCGACCAGTGGCGGCGCACGCACTGGACGGCGGGCGCGCGCTCCCTGCTGGACAAGCACCTGCGCCCCCACGCCGGCTGAGCGAGCGCCCCCACCCCCACGCCGGCTGAGCGAGCGCCCCCACCCCCACGCCGGCTGCGCGAGCGCCCCCGCCCCCAACGCCGACTGAGCGAGCGCCCCCACCCCCAACGCCGACTGAGCGAGCGCCCCCACCCCCCGCTGGCTGAGCGAGCGCCCCCGCCCCATGCTGGCTGAGCGAGCGCCCCCGCCCCACGCTGGCTGAGCGAGCGCCAGCGAGTCGAAGCCACCACGGGCGCCGCCCCGAAGGACGGCGCCCGTGGATGGGTCGTGCGTACGCGTCAGCGGCGCAGGTAGGACAGCATGCGCAGCATCTCGATGTAGAGCCAGACCAGCGTGGCGGTGAGGCCGAAGGCGGCCTTCCACGACTGCGAGGCCGGGGCACCCATGCGTACGCCCTGCTCGACGTAGTCGAAGTCGAGCACGAGGTTCAGCACGCCGAGCACGAGGGCGAACAGCGAGACGCCGACGGCGAGCAGGCTGATGCCGCCCGTGCCGCCGTCACGCAGGCCGAGGTTGATGCCGGCGAACGACAGGCCGAGGTTGACGAGCATCAGCACCACGAAGCCGACGGTCGCGATGGTGACGACCTGGCGGAAGCGCGGCGTGACGCGGATGTTGAAGAACTTGTAGGCGCCCAGCGTCGCCGCCGCGGCGATGAACGTCGCGAAGATGGCCTGGACGACGATGCCGTCGTAGAGCCCCTCGAACATGCGCGAGATGGCGCCGACGAACAGCCCCTCGAGCGCGGCGAAGGCCAGCACGAGGGCCGGCGACACGGTGCGGCGGAACGCGACCACGAGCGAGGCGACGAACGCGGCCAGCGCCGAACCGATGCCGATCGGCATCACGAGCTGGGGCGGCATCAGCAGGAACATCGCGCCGGCGGCGGCGATGAGCACGGCCAGCGAGACGGCGGTCTTGGTGATGACGTCGTCGACGGTCATCAGCCCGCCGCGCGGGGCCCCGCCGAACTGCGACGCCGGGGTGAAGGCGTCGTCGCGGGAAAGAATCGGGTTGGAACTGCGCATGGGTCCTCCTGGGACGGGTGTCTCTTCCAAGACTAGAACAGGTCCCAAGCATGGGGTGTTCCCGCGCCGGGGGCGAATCGGGGGTTTCCCCGAGGTCAGCGTGCCTTGTCGGTGGCGTACTCCTGCACCTCGCGCAGCGCGGCCTTGAGCGCGGACGCGCTGTCGTCGAGCGCACCGCCGGTCTCCGCGGCGTTCTTCTTGACCGCGGCGGTCAGCGCCTGCTGGGCCCGCTTGGCCGCGTCGGCCGATCGCTGGAGGGCGGCGGGGTCGCCGTTCACATAGGCGTCACCGTGGCGCTTGTGCTCGAGCGAGAGGTCCAGCCACGATCGATAGCCGTCCACCAGTGACTGCTGCATCGCCACGCTCGACGCCTGGTCGAGGGCGCGCCGGCACGGCTGGGCCTGCGCGGTCCAGCTCGCCGCGTCCCCACCGATGCGCGAGGCCATCTCCTTGCGGAGCGCGCCACAGTGCGACGCCACGCCCTGGACGGCCGGGTAGGCGCTGCGGTAGCGGCCGAGGACCTCGGCGTACACCCGGGTCGCCGCCACCACCGCGTCGGCCTTCTCCTTCGCGCTGGGGTCGTGGGCGTACGCCGGGTTCTGTTCGACACCGGCCATGGGCTTTCCGAGTTCACCGGTCTGGCGTTCGAGCGCGGTGAGCCCGGCCTGCTGCAGGGGTGCCTCGATCGACGCGGAGAGGCGCTGCGCCGTCGACTCGGCCGCGGTGAGGACGAGGCCGGTGTTCGTCGCCCGCAGCTCGAGGTCCTGGTAGTCGCGGGCGGACACCTTGGCGGGCGGCGCCACCAGGCGCCAGATGACCGCGACCGCGACGAGCGCGAGGACCAGCCCGCCGACGACGCCGGCGATCACGAGACCGGTCCGCCTCGCTCGCGGAGGGGTGGGAGGCGGGGCGTACGCGGGTCCGGGAGGTGCGTACGGGTGCTGCTGCGGCGGTCCGAACTGCTGGCGCGGGGGCTGCGTCATGGGTGCCAGCCTGCCAGACCGCAGTGCCTGGTCGACGTTGGCTGAGCGAGCGCCAGCGAGTCGAAGCCCCGGCTGCCCCACGTTGGCTGAGCGAGCGCCAGCGAGTCGAAGCCCCGGCCGAGCGAGCGCCCCCCACGTTGGCTGAGCGAGCGCCAGCGAGTCGAAGCCCCGTATCCTGCACCCTGCAGCCCTCGTAGCCCAACGGCAGAGGCAGGCGGCTTAAACCCGCCCAAGTATGGGTTCGAGTCCCATCGGGGGCACCGGGGGCGAAAAGAGCGCCGCCCCGGGACGAGACCCGGAGCGGCGCTCCCCCTGGGGATGGGGTCTATTCCTCGGCCAGCGCCGCGGACGGGCTGGTCTTCGCGGCCCGCGCCCCCGGCAGCACCGAGGCCAGCCAGCCTGCCGCCAGCGCGAACGCGACCACCAGCGCGAGCTGGCCCCACGGGACCTCCGGGATGACCGTGAACCCGGTGCCCACGACGGCCCTGATGCCGGTGATGCCGTACGCAATGCCGAGCCCGACGCCGATCAGCACGGCGACGGCGGCGAGCACGACGGCCTCGAGTCCCAGCATCATCCGCAGCCGTCGACGCGTCAGCCCGAGCGCCCGCAGCAGACCGAACTCGCGCGTCCGCTCCAGCACGGCCAGGCCGAGGGTGTTGCCGATGCCGACGACCGCGATGGCCACGGCGACGGCCGTCAGGGCCAGGGCGACCGCGACGACCCCGTCGAGGATCTTCTTCATCTCGGCCCGCTCGGCGGCGGCGCCCCCGACCTGGGCCCCCGGCACGTCGGCCACGGCCGCGCGCAGACCCTCCATCGCGTCGGCGATGTTCGCTCCCTCGGCGAACCGCACCCACGCCGCGGCCGCCGCCTGCGGCGCCAACGCCCTCATCGTCGCCTCCGTGACCACCGCTCCCGGGGCAGCGCGTGCGGCACCACCGAGAGGGTGGCGGCGACGACGGGGCGGGTGCGCCGCACCGCCAGCGGGACGACGAACGGGACGGCAAGGACGAGGCCCTTGCCCCACGTCACCTCGTGGGAGAACGCGTCGAGCAGGCAGACCGGCAGGATCGCCAGCGCCAGGAGGACGTCGCCCAGGGCACGGCGGCGGGCGAGGAGGTCACTGAGCCGGCGCACGGTCCCACTCCAGGAGGACCACGAAGGCGTACGCGGCGCTTCGGGGCCGGGGGCCGATCACTCCGCGGCGTTGCGCGGGCGGGCGCCGCTGCCCTCGATCACGGCGTTCTTGCCGCTGAGGGCGCGCTCGGCGTCGACCTCCTCCGCGGAGTCGGCCGAGGCCGGCGCGACAGCAGGTTCGGGGTTCGGCGCTGAGGGGACGGTCTCGGTGGCGTCGTCCTCGTCGTCGGGCCGGGAGAACAGGCTCGGGCGGTCATCGTCGCGGTCGTCGCCATCGGCGCGGTCGGCCGGGCGCTCGTGATCGACCACGGGCGGGACCTCTTCGCGCGGTGCGGGTTCGACAGGGCCGTGGGCCTGAGCGCGGCGCGATGCGGTCAGGATGCGCACGATCATCACGATCGACACGAGCAGCACGATGGCCGGGACGGCCAGTAGGGCCCACTGCCACGATTGCATCTGAACCTCCAGTCACGAACCCTTCGAGAGCACCCTAGCGCCCCGGGGGCCGTCGGCCGAGCCGTTCCAGAGCCGAAAGGCATCAATCAGGTCACGGAATTGGGGGGTTCGGCCCGGCGTCGTCGGGACCCGCGCACGGGCGCGTCCAGAACGCACCGATAGCCTCCACCGCCTCGTCACCGAGGGGGTTCACTCCCGGCCCGGCGGCGAGCGCATGGCCCACGAGGACGTGGAGGCACTTCACGCGGGTCGGCATGCCTCCGGCCGAGATGCCGTCGATCTCCGGGACGTCGCCGAGGTCTGCGCGGTCGGCGAGGTAGGCCTCGTGGGCACCCGCGTACGCGCGGGCCAGCTCTGGGTCGGAGCCGAGCCGCTCGGTCATCTCGGCCATGACACCCTGCGACTCGAGGGTGGAGCAGGCCGCCGTGGCGCGGGGGCACGTGAGGTAGTAGGTCGTGGGGAACGGCGTCCCGTTCGGCAGGCGCGGTTCGGTGGCGACCACGCCGGGCTTGCCGCACGGGCAGCGCCACGCGATGCCGGCGACGCCACGGGGTGCCCTCTCGAGCTGGGTCTCGACAGCGGCTTCGTCGGCCGGCGTCATCGGTTCGAACGTGCGGGTCATCGGGCCTTCTTGGTCGGCGTCGGCGTCTTCTTCGGCGCAGGGGTGCGCGTGCCGTCGGTCAGGGGCGGACGCTCCGACGCGGCGGTCGGCGTGGGGGCGGCGGTCGGCGGCGGGACGGGGGTGTCCGCCGTCCTGATGGCTCCCCACATGCGCTGCCACCACTGGCGCTGGGGAGGGGCGGCCTCGTTCGGCATCGGCTCGATGCGGGTGCCCACGGGCTTCCCGTCGGGCCCGATCACGCGATAGCCGATCTCCCCCGGCATCACCCAGCCCAGTCGTTCGCGCGCCTGCGCCCGCACGAAGTCGGGGTCGTCCCAGCGCCGCAGCTTGGCGTTGAGTTCGTCGATGTGGGCCTGTGACCTCTGGATCGTCTGTGCGTTCTCGGCGTTCTGGCGCTCGGTGTCCAGATAGATGCGCAGGGAGCCGGCGTACGACAGGAGGAGGAAGGCCAGCACGGCGATCAGGATCACCGCGCGACGGGTGACGCCGATGCCGCGCGGCTGTTCGTCGGCAGACCCCTCGGGGACCCGCTCGGCGGTGACCGTCGGCGTCGCCTGTTCGCGCGCGACCGACCGGGGGCGCGGCTTTCCGCGGCCGGGGCCGGCTCCGGGTCGGGAGGTGCGTGGCGTGCTGGGCATCGCCGCCAGTGTAGGCGCGCGGAGCGCCGGTTCCCGGGAACGAGGACGGCCGTGGCGGGACCTGGGTCCCGGCCACGGCCGTCGTTCCTACGTTCTCCGAGCGAGGAGTCAGCCCTTGAACCGCGGGAACGCCGCGGCGCCCGCGTACTCCGCCGCGTCGTCGAGGTCTTCCTCGATGCGGAGCAGCTGGTTGTATTTCGCGACGCGATCGGAACGGGCCGGCGCGCCGGTCTTGATCTGGCCGCAGTTCGTGGCGACGGCGAGGTCGGCGATCGTGACGTCCTCGGTCTCGCCGGAGCGGTGCGACATCATGCAGCGATAGCCGGCGCGGTGGGCCAGCTCGACGGCCTCGAGGGTCTCGGTCAGCGAGCCGATCTGGTTCACCTTCACCAGGAGCGCGTTGGCGGTCTGGGTGTCGATGCCGCGCTGCAGGCGCTCGGGGTTGGTGACGAACAGGTCGTCGCCCACGAGCTGGACCTTGGCACCCAGGCGATCGGTGATCGTCTTCCAGCCGTCCCAGTCCTCCTCGTTCAGAGGATCCTCGATGGAGACCAGCGGGTAGGCGTCGACCCACTCCGCGTAGAGGTCCGTCATCTCGGCGGCCGACAGCTGCCTGCCCTCGAACGTGTAGGAGCCGTTGTCGAAGAACTCGGACGCGGCGACGTCGAGCGCCAGCGCGATCTGCTCGCCCGGGGTGTAGCCCGCGGCGTGGATCGCTTCCATGATCAGGTCGAGCGCGGCGCGGTTCGACTCGAGGTTCGGCGCGAAGCCGCCCTCGTCGCCGAGGCCGGTCGACAGGCCCTTGTCCTTGAGGACCTTCTTGAGCGCGTGATAGACGGTCGCGCCCATCTCGACGGCCTCGCGGAACGTCGAGGCGCCGATCGGGGCGATCATGAACTCCTGGATGTCCACGTTCGAGTCGGCGTGGGATCCACCGTTGAGGATGTTCATCATCGGGACCGGCAGCACGTGGGCGTTGGGGCCGCCGACGTAGCGATAGAGGTTGAGCCCGGCCGACTCGGCGGCGGCGTGGGCGACGGCCAGCGAGACGCCGAGGATGGCGTTCGCGCCGAGCTTGCCCTTGTTGTCGGTCCCGTCGAGCTCGAGCATGGCGTCGTCGACGAGGCGCTGCTCGGAGGCCTCGAAGCCGAGGATCTCGGGGGCGATCTGCTCGATGACGTTCTCCACGGCCTTCAGCACGCCCTTGCCGCCATAGCGCTCGCCGCCGTCACGGAGCTCGACGGCCTCGAAGGCGCCGGTGGAGGCGCCCGACGGGACCGCCGCGCGACCCTCGGCGCCGTCGTCGAGGACGACCTGGACCTCGACAGTGGGGTTGCCGCGCGAGTCGAGGATCTCGCGTGCGTCGACGAATTCGATGGTTGCCACAGTGGTGCCTTTCGTGTGGGTTCACAGGTGGTCGAGCCGCTCGGGCACGACCTTCACCACCAACCCTAGACTCCGGGCCGCGACGGGTTCAGGCGGGTCGCTCGGCCTCGCGTACGCAGTCCTCCAGCCCCCGCAGGGCGTCGCGTACGGCCTGTTCGGGGTCGACGCCCGACGCCTGCGCGCGGGCGACGAGGGCCAGCGCGTCCCGGCCCACCTCCTCGGCCGTGACCGACTCTTCGGGCAGGTCCAGCGGCACCGCGTGCGAGCGCGCCCGCGACACCACCTTGTTCGCGCGGGCGAGTGCGGACAGGCGCACGGGGATGCCGTCGAGCGACGAGGTCCGCCCCTTCTCGGCGCGCTTGCGGGCCTCCCACGTCGCATTCAGGTCGTCGGGGACCTCACCGTCGCCGAACACGTAGGGGTGGCGGTCGATCAGTTTGTCGGCCACGCCGCGCGCGACGTCGTCAAGGGTGAAGCGGCCCTCCTGCTCGGCAATGGTGGCGTGGAACACCACCTGCAGCAGCAGGTCGCCCAGTTCCTCGCGCAGGTCGGTGTCGTCGCCGGACTCGACGGCGTCGACGACCTCGCAGGTCTCCTCGACCAGGTAGTGGACCAGCGAACGGTGGGTCTGCTCGGCGTCCCAGGGACATTCGACCCGCAGGCGCCGCATGACGCCGACGAAGCGGTCGAGCTCGCCCCCGTCGCTCACCGGCGGATCAGCCCTGGCCCTGGGCCAGCTGCGACAGCGAGTTCGACGTCGTCTGGATCTCGCCGGTCTGGGGGTTGGACGCGACCTGGCCCAGCCCGGTCAGGCCGAAGCGCGGGTTGATGGTGTGGGCGACCTTGCCGAGTTCGGCGTCGACCCGGTCCTCGCCGATGCCCTGGGTCAGCACCTGGGTGCGCGCCAGCGCGCGGAAGAGCGGGCGCACCCGGGCGTCCTTGGCGAACGGCGCGAGCTCGGGATCGGTGTCGAGCATCGCGTCGGCGGTGGCATCGAGGTTCTGGCCCTGGTTGCGGGCTACCGACGCGGACGCCTCGCCGCGCATGAGAGTGCTGAGGATGATCGACTCCGGCAGCGGCCTGGCCTTCTGACCCTGCTGCTGGGCGAGCTGGCCCGCGACCTCGTTGTAGGCGTTCGTGGCGCTGGTGACCTCACCGGTGGTGATGCGGTGGCCGTCCACGATCGCGGCCGTGCTCGGCGAGCCCGCCCCGCACGCGGTGAGAGACACGGCGAGTACGCCTGCGGCTCCCGCCCCTGCGATGCGTCCAGAGATCTGCGCCAGCCGGCCCTTGCCCATAACGATTCCCTTCGAAGGTGCTCTCGAGTCGGGCCCATCTTAGGGCACTCCCCCTCTCGCTTTATTCGAACACCTGGACTAAAATAGAAGGGTACGCAAGAGTTGGGAGGGGGTGGATTCCATGACGACCGATGTCGCGATGCCGACGAAACGCGAACTCGTGGCGGCGGCCAAGGAGACCCACGCCCTCGAGGTTCGTGCCGACATCACCAAGCGGACCACCGTGGCACTCATGTGCGATGTCTGGTCGGTGACTGACGATTCCGCGTTCGACTCCCGCGGCGACGCGGCCCCCACGTGCTGTTCGGCGAGCGCCTCGTGAACCCCGGCGGCCCCGGCACCCCTGGCGTCGCGGAGTTCCTCGCCCTCGAACTGGGTCCGGCCCTCCACCTGTCGCCGGAGTCCGCCCACACCCTCATCGCCGACGTCCTGAACCTCCGACACCGCCTGCCGATCCTGTAGGAACTCACCATCAACGGCAACGTCCGCGCCTGGGTCGCCCGTCACGTCGCACGCGCCACCGAAATGCTTCCCCTCGACAAGGCCCGCAACCTCGACGCGCGCCTCTCCCCAACCGCCGGCGGCCAGACCGAGGCTTCACTCATGCGCGAGGCCGAACGGCTGACTGCACTGCTCGACGACGATGCAGAAGAGCGTCGCGAACGCGCTCGCCGCCATCGCTTCGTGGACATCATCGGCGAGCTGGACGGCACAGCCCAGGTCCACGGACGTCTCGATGCCGCCGCGGCGGTCCATCTCGATCACACCCTCGACGCGGCGGCCCGCGCGCTGGCGACAGGCGGCCTCGAGGGCCTCGGCCCGGCCCCGACCCGGGCGCCACGACACGGGCGATGCTCCGAGCCGCCCTCGAGATCGTGGCCAAACATCGGCCCCTTACCGGTGCCGGGACCGATGACATCAACGCCGCGCCCTTCGCTGGCGAGCCCTACCCACCCAGGGCGGACGACGATCGTCCACCGTTCTGACCAGAGCGAGCGCGCAATTCGCGCCCTACGCCAGGAAGATCTCCCGCACCACCTGTTCACACCACTGCAGCAGCTCCCGGTCCACCGGCGCCTGCCCGCCCACCTGCGCCGCCAGCGGGCGCGGGATCAGGATCCACTGCGGCTTGACCACGGCGCGCGGGTGCATGCGCTTGAGTCGCAACATCCGCGACTCCGGCAGGTCGTGGGGCCCGAAGCGGATCTGCGGGCCCTGCGCCACGACCTCGGTCAGCCCCGCCTCGCGGCACAGGTTCCGGAACCGGGCAACCTCGAGCAGCGTGTCGACCGCCGCCGGCGGCTCGCCGTAGCGGTCGACCAGCTCCGCGCGTACTTCGGTGATGCCGGCCTCGTCGCGCACCTCGGCCAGGCGCTTGTACATCTCGAGCCGCAGGCGCTCCGACCCGACGTAGTCCTCGGGCAGGTGGGCCTCGACCGGGATCTCGATGCGCATCTCGGGCTCGGTCGCGGTCTCGGTGCCGTCGCTGCGGAAGTCGGTGACTGCCTCGCCGACGAGCCTGATGTAGAGGTCGAAGCCCACGTCGGCGATGTGGCCCGACTGCTCGCCGCCGAGCAGGTTGCCGGCGCCGCGGATCTCGAGGTCCTTCATCGCGATCTGCATGCCGGCGCCCAGGTCCGTGTGGGCCGCCATGGTGGCGAGCCGGTCGTGGGCGGTCTCGGTGAGCGGCTTGTCCGGCGGATAGAGGAAGTACGCGTACCCCCGCTCCCGCGAGCGCCCGACGCGTCCGCGGAGCTGGTGGAGCTGCGACAGGCCGAACATGTCGGCGCGCTCGATGATCAGGGTGTTCGCGGTCGAGATGTCGAGACCGGCCTCGACGATGGTGGTGCAGACGAGCACGTCGTGCTTGCGGTCGACAAAGTCCTGCATGACCTGGTCGAGCCGCTTCTCCCCCATCTGGCCGTGGGCGGTCGCGACCCGCGCCTCGGGGACCAGCTCGGCGAGCTGTTGGGCCGTGCGCTCGATGGACTGCACCCGGTTGTGGATGTAGAAGACCTGGCCCTCGCGCAACAGCTCGCGGCGGATGGCGGCGCCGATCTGGGCCCGGTCGTACGCCCCCACGAACGTCAGCACCGGGTGGCGCTCCTCCGGCGGGGTCTGGATGGTCGACATCTCGCGGATGCCGGTGACGGCCATCTCGAGCGTGCGCGGGATCGGCGTCGCCGACATCGCCAGCACGTCGACGTTGAGGCGCAGCTTCTTCAGCTGCTCCTTGTGTTCGACGCCGAACCGCTGCTCCTCGTCGATGATCACGAGGCCGAGGTCTTTGAACCTGATCTGGTCCGACAACAGCCCGTGGGTCCCGACGACGATGTCGAGGGTGCCGTCGGTGATGCCCTCGCGTACCTTCTTCGCCTCCGACGGCGACTGGAACCGCGACAGCTGGCCCACTCGCACGGGGAAGCCGGCGAAGCGGCCGGCGAACGTCTCGGCGTGCTGGCGCACGAGGATGGTCGTCGGCACGAGCACGGCGACCTGCTTGCCGTCCTGCACGGCCTTGAACGCAGCCCGCACGGCGATCTCGGTCTTGCCATAGCCGACGTCGCCGCAGATCAGGCGGTCCATCGGCACGACCTGCTCCATGTCGCGCTTGACCTCCTCGATGCAGGCGAGCTGGTCGGGGGTCTCGACGTACGCGAAGGCGTCCTCGAGCTCGCGCTGCCACGTGGTGTCGGCCGAGAAGGCGTGGCCGCGGGAGGCCTGGCGGGCCGCGTACAGCTTGATCAGCTCGGCGGCGATCTCGCGGACGGCCTTGCGGGCGCGCGACTTGCGCCTGTTCCAGTCGGCGCCGCCCATCTTGTCGAGCGTGGGCGCCTCGCCGCCGACATAGCGGGTGACGAGGTTGAGCTGGTCCATCGGGACGAACAGGCGGTCGCCGGGCTGGCCGCGCTTGGAGGGCGCGTACTCGATGACGAGGTATTCGCGCGTCGAGCCCCCCGCGGTGCGCTGGATCATCTCGACATAGCGGCCGACCCCGTGTTGATCATGGACGACGGGGTCGCCGGTCGCGAGTTCGAGCGGGTCTATCTGGTTCTTGCGCCGCGTCGGCATGCGCCGCGCGGACTTGTCGGCCGGCCCGCGCCCGGACAGGTCGCCGCCGGTGAACACGGCGAGCCTGACCGAGTCGAGGCGGAAGCCGTGGGGCAGGTCGGCCAGCGCGACGGTGACGAGGTCCTTCTTGGGAGCCGCGTTGAGGGCGCGGACCGGCTTGGTGCCGACCTCGTGCTCGCCGAGGAGCTCGACCATGCGCTTGACGAGACCCTTGCCCTCGGCGACGAGCACGATGCGCCAGTCGTCGGCCAGCAGGCCCTTGATGTCAGTGACTGCGGCCTCGGCGTCGCCGCGCCAGGGGTCGATGGCGTGGGCGCCGATGATGCGCGACTCGACGCTGGCGGAGGCACCGACCAGGGAGAGGTCGACGACCTCCCCGTCGTCGGTACGCACGGTGCCGGCCTCGCCGGGCGCCGCCTGGAACTGGCTCAGGCTCCACCACCCCTGCCCGCGGCCGAGCGCGTGGGCGCGGACGTCCGACAGCGAGCGGTACGCGGACGCCCCCAGGTCGACCGGCGCCTGCCCTCCCCCGGCGGCCGCGGCCCAGGACGCCTGCAGGAACTCGTCGCTGGTGGCGACGAGGTCGGCGGCGCGGCCGCGGACGAGCTCGGGGTCGGCGACCATCACGAGGGTGTCGGCGGGCATGACGTCGACGAGCAGCTCCATGCCGTCGACGAGCGCGGGCGCGAGCGCCTCCATGCCCTCGACGGCGTGACCCTCGGCGATCTTCTCGAGCATCTCGGCCAACTCCGGGTGGCGCTCGCCCAGCGCGGTCGCGCGCTCGCGTACCTCGGGGGTGAGCAGGAGCTCGCGGCACGGGTCGGCGACGACCTCGGTCAGCGTGGTGTCCGTGGAGCGCTGGTCGGCGACGGTGAAGGTGCGGATCTCCTCGATGGTGTCGCCGAAGAAGTCGATGCGCACGGGGTGTTCGGCGATGGGCGGGAACACGTCGACGATGCCGCCGCGGACGGCGAACTCGCCTCGGCGCTCGACGAGGTCGACCCGGTGGTACGCCGCGTCCACCAGCCGCTGGGCGAGGCCGTCGAGGTCGTGGTCGGTGCCGACGGCGAGGCGTACGGGGGTGAGGTCGGCCAGCCCGGTCACCTGGGGCTGGAGCACCGAGCGGACGGGCGCCACGACCACGCGGGGCGTGGGCTCGTCGTCGCCGCCGCGGCCGGCGAGCCGGCGCAGGACCGACAGGCGGCGGCCGACGGTGTCAGACCGCGGGCTCAGCCGCTCGTGGGGCAGCGTCTCCCAGGCCGGGTAGTAGGCGACCTGCGCGTCGCCGATGACCGCGCCGATGGCGGCGGTGAGGTTCTCGGCCTCGCGATAGGTCGAGGTGACGAGCAGCAGCGGCCGGTGCTCGGCCAGCGCGCCGGCGAGCACGGGGCGCAGCGCGGGCGGCGCGGTGAGGTCCAACGCCGAAACGGTACGCGAGCGCGCGTCATCGCAGGCCTCGGCGATGACGGGATCGGTGGATGCGAGCTTGACGAGTCCCTGCAGGATCACCCGGACACGCTACTCGGTCGGTGGGAGAGGACCCAATCGCGCCACTGACCGATCGGGTGGCGGAGTTGAGCCGTGACTACGCGGCTGAACTCCGCCACCCGGGCGGTCAGGAGTGAATCAGAAGCGGATCGGGATCGGGATCCCGTTGCAGCAGCAGAACCCCTCCACGCGGGTGCCGCTGCGCTGCATGCCGAGCAGGGTGCGGTAGGCGGACGCGCACGCCGCGAACCGGCCGATGGTGGGGATGGCCGCACCGATGAGGCCGCGGTCGAGCACCTCGGCACGGATCGCGCCCGAGCAGCCCGAGCCGCCGTGGAGTACCGCGTGGGCGCAGCGATAGCCCTTGCGGGGCGAGAGGTGGCGCTGGTAGGCGTCGATGCCGCGGGCGGCGAGTGAGGACAGGGAGAACATGCGGGCTCCTTCGGTCGAGGGTGCTCGGCAGCGATGTCGCCGGGGCCGGGAGGCCCCGCTGCCCGAACTGTCTACAAAGAGACCAACGGAGTCAGGTGGGGCCCGGTCAGCGCTTGGCCAGCAGCTTGACCACGGCCTGGGCGACGCCCTTGGCCGAGGTCGGGTTCTGTCCGGTCACCAGGTTGCCGTCGACGACGACGTGCTTGCCCATGGGTACGCGGGCCTTGGTGAACCGGCGCGACTTCGCCCCGAGCATCTTCTCCAGGTTGAAAGGAACCACGTCACGACGGCCGGCGACCTTCTCCTCGGCCCACGAGAACCCGGTCACCTTGCAGCCCTCGAGGAACGCCTTGCCGTTGCCGCGCGTGGCGTTGAGCAGACCGGTCGGCCCGTGGCAGACGGCCGAGACGATCTTGCCCTGGTCGGCGAACGCGCCGATGAGGCGACCGAGGTGGCGGCTCTCGGGGAAGTCGAACATGGTGCCGTGACCGCCGGTGAGATAGATGGCGTCGTAGTCGTCGGCACTCACCTGGGCCACCGACTTCGTGTCGACGAGCAGGTTCATGAAGTTGCGGTCGCGGTAGCGCTTCTTGGTGCCGCCCATCGCGAGGACGGGCGCGCCCAGCGACTCGGGGTCGAGCGGGACCTTGCCGCCCGCGATCGACGCGATCTCCATGGTGTGGCCCGCCTTCTCGGCGACGTCCCAGAAGTGGGTGAGTTCACCGAGCCAGAGTCCGGTGCGATAGCCGGCGTCGGCGTACTCGTCTGCGCTGGTGACGATGATGAGGATGCGGGACACGGGTGGTGCTCCTTCGGTCGGCGACGCCTCGACGTTATCGACATATCCCCGCGAGTGCCCACTTAATGAGGGGACTCTCACGACACCCTCAGCGGGTGGCCAGACTGGGCTCAGGCGGCGTTCAGGAAGGGCTTCCTGACCGCTCGGGTGGCGGAGTTGAGCCGTGACTACGCGGCTGAACTCCGCCACCCGACCGGTCAGTTGCATCGATCAGCCGTTGAACCGGTTCTGCGCCGCCTGCAGCCCCTCGGTCACCAGCGCCTCGACCGCGTCCGCGGCCCGCGACACCTCGATCTCGAGGTCCACCTTATGGTTCGCGGCGAAGTTCGACAGCACGAAGTCGGCCGGCGCCTGGCGACCCGGCGGGCGGCCGATGCCGACGCGTACGCGGAGGAAGTCGCCCGACCTGAGGTGAGCCCGCATCGACTTCAGCCCGTTGTGGCCGTTGTCTCCGCCGCCCGCCTTCAGGCGCAGGACGCCGAAGTCGAGGTCGAGCTCGTCGTGGATCGCGATGACCTGATTGACCGGCACCTTGTGGTAAGCCGCCAGCTTGCCGACCGCCTGGCCCGACTCGTTCATGAACGTCCGCGGCTTCACCAGGGCGACGCGCTGGGCGTCGGCCGACGGTACGCCGGTCCCGGCCGACCCGATGCGGGTCTCGCAGACCTCGGCTCGCATGCCGCGAGGCGCCGCGAAGCCGAGCGAGGCCCGGCGCGCCAACTCGTCGACGACCATGAAGCCGACGTTGTGGCGGTGAAAAGCGTAGGTCGGGCCCGGATTACCGAGCCCGACCACCAGCCATGACATCTGTTCAGTCCTGGGGGACGGAGTGGATCACTCCTTGTCGCCCTCGGCGTCGCCCTCAGCGGCGTCGCCCTCGCCCTCGGCGGCGTCACCCTCGGCGGCCTCGGCGGCCTCCTCATCGGACTCCTCGCGCTCGATGCCGGCCTCGGCCTCGGCCTCAGCGAGCTCGGCCTCGAGCTGCTCCTCGGAGACGGCCTGGGTCACGTTGACGATGAGCTGCTCCTCGTCGCCCGCGAGCACGGAGCCCGACGGCAGCGTGAGGTCCTTGGCCAGGACCTGCGAGCCGGCCTGCATGCCCTCGATCGAGACCTCGATCGACTCGGGGATGTTGGTGGCCTCGGCCTCGAGCGACACGGTGTTGTTGTCGACGACGACGACGGTCTCGGGAGCGGCCTCGCCCGTGACGTGGATCGCGACGTCCACGGTGACCTTCTCGCCCTTGCGGACGACGACCAGGTCGACGTGCTCGATGAAGCCCTTCAGCGGGTCACGCGTGACCTGCTTGGCGAGCGCGAGCTGGGTGTCCCCCTCGACGTCGATCGTCAGGACGGCGTTCTGGACGCGGAGCGCCAGCAGGGTCTCGTGACCGGGGAGGGCGATGTGGATCGGGTCGATGCCGTGGCCGTAGATCACGGCGGGGATCTTGTCGGCGCGGCGGATGCGGCGGGCCGCACCCTTGCCGAACTCGGTGCGCTTCTCGGCGCTCAGCTTGAGCTGGTCGGACATTGGTGACTCCTCACGTCGTGGATGACTGCGCCGAAGCGCACGGACGAGGAGATTCCAGTCGATCACGGACCAGTGGTCCCTCGCCAAGACAGGGGCCGAGTCTAGTCGGAGCCTGTCGCCGGGACAAGTCACGAGGTAGCGTGGGGCCTCCCCCCTGGAGGACCACCATGGACCTCGACCCGACGCCGAACCGCCACCAGCCTGACAGCTGTGGCAATCTTCATCGCCGCACTGGTCATCATCGGACCATCAGCGTGGCTGCTCTGCCTGTTCGCGGCGGGCGTCGCACTGGTCATCGTGGGGTTGCGCAAGCAACGTCCCGCGTCGCGCTGGGGGCTCGTCATCGCCGGCGTCGTCGCCGTCGCGGTGGCGTGATTCCCGCTGCTGGACCTGTTCAGCGGGTCAACCGCGCTGACTCCCTGATCGCGCAGACGAAGGCCGCCCTCACACCGACGTCACACAGTACGTCCGGGCCGGGGTCGGGAACGTGAACGGCTCGGTGGCCCCGCCGCACTTCGTCACGTCGTCCACCGGCGCCACCGACTCGACCTTGAAGAGCATGTTCGCGCCACACTCACCCGCCTCGTACCCGCGGGTGTGGTCGTCGGCGTGGTAGCAGGTCCCCACGGTGAGGTTCGGCACCAGGCAGGCCGTCCACCGCCGCGGGTTCTTCTTGTCGCGGTCGTCGACCTCCCAATATTCCTGATAGTTCGCGTTCGGGCACGCGAGCGGCCCCTGCGCCACGGAGGCCACGACATAGGTCACCGCGCCGGGCCGATCGCAGGCGACCTCCTCGTGGGCGATGTTCATGCCGCCGCTGGCCCCGCGCCCCTTTTCGGGCCTCGGGACGATGCGCAGGCAGTCCCCCACCGCGAGGTTGCGCATCTCCCGCGCCCCCGCCGCCCCGCCGGTCGCCGCACCGTCGTTCTCCTCGCCGAGCACGCGTACGCCCACTCCCCCAACCACCACCAGCGCGCCGATGGCCAGGGCCGCGTACGCCGCGGACCGGCGGTTGCGCGGGCGCGCGACCGGACGCTGTCCCGCGGGCACGTCAGCTCTGGCCGTCGAACAGCGACGTGACCGAGCCGTCCTCGAACACCTCGTTGATCGCGCGGGCGAGCAGCGGCGCGATCGACAGCACCGTCAGCTTGTTGATCTCGACATTCGCGGTGATCGGCAGCGTGTTGGTCACGATGACCTCCTCGAACGCGCTCGCGTTGAGGCGCTCGACGGCCGGCCCCGACAGCACGGGGTGGGTCGCCGCGGCGATCACCTTTGACGCACCGCGCGCCTTCAGCGCATCGGCGGCCTGGCAGATCGTGCCGGCGGTGTCGATCATGTCGTCGACCAGCAGGCACACGCGCCCCTCGACGTCGCCGACGACCTCGTGGACCGCGACCTGGTTCGCGACATTCGGGTCGCGCCGCTTGTGGATGATCGCCAGCGGGCAGCCGAGGCGGTCGGTCCACAGGTCGGCCAGGCGTACGCGGCCAGCGTCTGGCGAGACGACCACGAGGTCCTCGCTCGCGTACTTGTCCTTCACGTAGTCGGCGAGCACCGGCAGGCCCCACAGGTGGTCGACCGGCCCGTCGAAGAAGCCCTGGATCTGGGCGGCGTGGAGGTCGACCGACATCAGGCGATGGGCGCCGGCGGCGGCGTACAGGTCGGCCATCAGGCGCGCCGAGATGGGTTCGCGGCCGACGTGCTTCTTGTCCTGGCGGGCGTACGGATAGAAGGGCGAGACGACCGTGATGCGCTCGGCCGAGGCGCGCTTGAGCGCGTCGACCATGATCAACTGCTCCATCATCCACTCGTTGACCGGCGCCGGATGGGACTGGATCACGAACGCGTCGGCGCCGCGCACCGACTCCTCGAAGCGGACATAGATCTCGGAGTTCGCATAGGTCACCGAGCGCGTCGGCGTCAGCTCGACGCCCAGCAGCTCGGCGACCTCCTGGGCCAACTCGGGGTAGGCACGCCCCGAGAACAGCATCAAGTGTTTCTGGTCGTTCTTCTTGACCCCACTCATCGCGCGTCGCCCTCGCCGCGCTGGCGCTGCTGGTCGGCGACCACGTCGCCGTGGGGCGCGTACGCCCCCGCCTCGCCGGCGGCGGCGTCGAACTTCGTGCCGGCCTTGCGACGCTGCACCCAGCCGTCGGAGGTGTGCTGGCGCCCGCGGGCCACGGCGAGCGCGCCCGGCGCGACGTTCTCGGTCACGGCCGAGCCGGCCGCGACGAAGCCCGCGTCGCCGATGTCGACGGGCGCGACAAGCACGGAGTTCGAACCCACGAAGGCGTTGCGGCCGATGTGGGTCTTCCACTTGTTGTCGCCGTCGTAGTTGGCGAAGATCGTGCCGGCCCCGATGTTGGCGCCGGCATCGATGATCGCGTCGCCCGCGTACGTCAGGTGGGGCACCTTCGCGCCGTCGCCGATCGTGGTGTTCTTGGTCTCGACGAACGTGCCGACCTTCGCCTTCGCGCCGATGCGGCTGCCGGGGCGGACGTACGCGAACGGGCCAACGCTCGCGCCGGCACCGATCACGGCCAGCGTGGCCTTCGACCGCTCGACGGTCGCGCTCTCGCCGACCTCGCAGTCGACGAGCGTCGTGTCGGGGCCGATCGTGGCGCCCGCGGCGATCGAGGTCGCCCCCTCGAGGAACGTGCCGGGAAGCACGGTGACATCGGCCGCGATGTCCACCGAGGCGTGGATCCACGTGGTCGCGGGGTCGAGGATCGTCACCCCTGCGCGCATCCACTTCTCGCACAGGCGGCGGTTCATCTCGCGGTTCATGCGGGCGAGCTGGACGCGGTCATTGACGCCCTCGGTCTGCCACAGGTCGTCGACCTCGTACGCCCCCACGCGCAGCCCGTCGCCGCGGGCGATGCCGAGCACGTCGGTGAGATAGAGCTCGCCCTGGGCGTTGTCGCTGGTGATGCGCGCCAGGCCGTCGCGGAGCACGCGGGCGTCGAAGATGTAGATGCCGGAGTTGATCTCGTCGATGCGGCGGAGCTCGTCGTCGGCGTCCTTGTGCTCGACGATGCGCTCGACGAGGCCGTCGGCGTCGCGGACGATGCGGCCATAGCCGGTCGGGTCGGGCACGCGCGCGGTCAGGACGGTGACCTGGTCGGCCATCTCGCGATGGGCGGCGACGAGCGACTGCAGCGTCTCGCCGGTGAGCATCGGCACGTCGCCGTAGGTCACGATGACGTCGCCCTCGAGGTCGTCGAGCCCCGCGAGGCCGCACTGGACCGCGTGGCCCGTGCCGTTCTGCTGGTCCTGCACCGCGGTGCGGACCTCGGGCGCGATCTCGCCCAGGTGGGCCTCGACCTGCTCGCGCTGGTGGCCCACGACGACGACGAGGTGCTGCGGCGCGACGGCCTCGGCGGCGGACACCGCGTACGACAGCATCGAATGGCCCGCGACCTCGTGGAGCAGCTTGGACCGCTGCGACTTCATGCGGGTGCCGCCCCCGGCGGCGAGGACGACAACGGCGGCGATGTGCTCGGACAAGGGGTCTCCCTCAAGACGGTGCGGTCGGCGAACCTCGCTCCCCGGGCAGGAGTCGAACCTGCGTCGCTTGTCCTGATTCAAAGTCAGGCGGGCCCTGCCGGCAGACCAACCGGGGAACGACCCCGCGTGCAGCTCCGGGGCCGTGGGTCAGACTACCGGTCCCGACGCCGAGGCGTGCGAGACTGGCCGGTGTGACCGACAACCGCACCCCCCGCCGTGTCCGGATGACCGGTCAGCAGCGCCGCGAACAGCTCATCGAGATCGCGCGCGGACTGTTCGCCGGCAAGGGGTTCGAGGGCACCTCCATCGAGGAGGTCGCGGCCCGCGCGGCGGTGTCGAAGCCGGTCGTCTATGAACACTTCGGCGGCAAGGAGGGCCTCTACGCGGTGGTGGTCGACCGCGAGGTCCGCACGCTGCTCGACTCCGTACGCAGCTCCCTGCTCCACGACCAGGCGTCGCAGCGCGACCTGATCGAATATGCGGCCACCGCCCTGCTCGACTATGTCGAGGCCCACACCGACGGCTTCCGCATCCTGGTCCGCGACTCCCACGTCGGCTCGTCGGCGGGCTCGTTCGCGTCGATCCTGAGCGATGTGGCGTCACAGGTCGAGGACATCCTTGTGGCGGAGTTCAAGGCGCGGAAGCTCGACGCGAAGGCGGCCCCGCTCTATGCGCAGATGCTCGTCGGCATGGTCGGGCTCACCGGCCAGTGGTGGCTCGACAACCGCAAGCAGAAGAAGGACGACGTCGCGGCCCACCTCGTGAACCTCGCCTGGAACGGCCTGCGCAACATCGAGGCGAACCCGCGGCTGCGGGCGCGTACGCGGGACCGCGACTGAGCGGAGACGCCGGCCGAGCGCGCGCAGCCCGCAACGCTGGCTGAGCGAGCGCAGCGAGTCGAAGCCACCTTCGACTTGGGCAACGTGCGGGGACGTTGGCTGAGCGAGCGCAGCGAGTCGAAGCCACCTTCGACTCGGGCAACGTGCGGGGACGTTGGCTGAGCGAGCGCCAGCGAGTCGAAGCCACCTTCGACTTGGCCGCAAGCGGCCTCGCTCAGGCAACGTGAGGAGACGCTGGCTGAGCGAGCGCCAGCGAGTCGAAGCCACCTTCGACTCGGGCAACGTGCGGGGACGTTGGCTGAGCGAGCGCCAGCGAGTCGAAGCCACCTTCGACTTGGCCGCAAGCGGCCTCGCTCAGGCAACGTGAGGAGACGCTGGCTGAGCGAGCGCCAGCGAGTCGAAGCCCGGTTCATCACGACCTGATTCCAAATGTCGGATAAATCGTTCCAGATCTTGACCGTCCCGCTGGTCAGGAGCACAGTTCACCCAGCGACGGCACGCGCCGCGCGAAGGAGGGTGGCAGCGTGGCCAGCACGGATCTGTTCCGGCTCGACGGTCGCACCGTGGTGCTCATCGGCGTCGGCGGCATCGGCGTCGAGCTCGCCCGCGCCCTCGCCGACTTCGGAGCCCGTGTGGTCTGTGCCGACATCGACGGCGCCCTCGCGATGGACGTCGCCGCCTCGCTCCCCAATGCCTCGGGCCACGCGCTCGACCTGACCGACCCCGTCGCCGTCGAGACGCTGGCCGCCGAGCTCGGGGCCGTCGACGCCCTGGTGGTCACGGCCGGGGCGAACATCCGGAAGCCGTTGCTGAACTACACGCCCGATGAGCTCGACCGCGTTCTCGCGTTGAACCTCAAGGGTCCGTTCTTCGCCATCCAGTCGTTCGGCCGCCGCATGGCCGAGGCCGGCCGCGGCTCCATCACGATCTTCTCCTCGCTCCGCGCCCACGTCGTCGAGCCCGGACAGTCGGCGTACGCGGCCGCCAAGGCCGGCGTACTCAAACTCGTCGCGACCGCCGCGGCCGAGCTGGGGCCCCAGGGCGTGCGCGTGAACGCGATCTGTCCGGGCGTCATGGAGACGCCGCTGACGGCGCAGATCAAGCAGTCCCCCGACTGGTACGCCGCGTACGCCGACGCAAGCGCCCTGAAGCGCTGGGGACAGCCCCACGAACTCGTGGGCGCCGTGATCTGGCTCGCCTCGGACGCCTCGACGTTCGTGACCGGCGCCGCCATCAACGTCGACGGCGGCTGGACCGCCATCGACGGCCGTTTCGACCCCCCGCTGCCGCGCGACTGAACCCGTCGGCGAAACCCTGAATCCCCGTCCAGACGGGAATCCCTCCCACGAAAGGCCCTCCATGAGCACGACCGTCCACGACGAGGTGGCCGACCAGGCGGCGTTGGAAAGAACCGTGTCCAAGGTCGCGAAGCGACTGGTCCCGTTCCTGATCATCCTGTACTTCATCAACTACCTGGACCGGACGAACATCGCCTTCGCCGGCCCGAACGGCATGAACAGGGACCTGGGACTGACGCAGGCCGCGTTCGGACTCGCGTCCGGCCTCTTCTTCATCGGCTACCTGCTGCTCGAGGTGCCGTCGAACATCGCCCTCCACAAGTTCGGCGCGCGGCGTTGGATCGCCCGCATCATGGTCTCGTGGGGCATCGTCGCGACGGTCATGGCGTGGGTCCCCAACGCCGGCTGGCTGATGGGCCTGCGCGTGCTGCTGGGCATCGCCGAGGCGGGCTTCTTCCCCGGCATCATCCTCTACCTGACCTACTGGTTCCCCCAGAAGGACCGGGCGAAATACACGGCGCTGTTCCTGACCGCCATCCCGCTGTCGAGCGCACTGGGTTCGACGCTGTCCACCCTGATCATCCAGTACACGCACGGGTCGTTCTTCGGCATGGCGGGCTGGCGCGCGATGTTCCTCCTCGAGGGCATCCCGTCGATCATCCTCGGCATCATCTGCTGGTGGTACCTGACCGACCGCCCGCGTTCCGCGAAGTGGCTCACGCCGGAGGAGCAGGACACCCTCCAGAACCAGCTGGACCGTGAGCACGACCACAAGCAGAGCACCTATGAAGTCGGCATGGGCCAGGCGCTCAAGATGCCGCGCGTGTGGGCGCTCTCGCTGGTCTATTTCGGCGGCGTCTACGGCCTGTACGCCCTGTCGTTCTTCCTGCCGACCATCATCAAGGGGTTCGCGCAGACCTACAACACCAAGTTCACCGTCGTGCAGAACGGCCTGATCAACGCCGTCCCGTTCGTGTTCGGCGTGATCGCGATGTTGATCTGGGGTCGCCACTCCGACCGCACCAAGGAGCGGGTGTGGCACACCGCGGGGCCGCTGATCCTCGGCGGCATCGCGATCCCGATCACGCTGTACATGCGCAACCCGTTCATGGCCATGTTCATGGTCACGATCTGCACCGTCTGCATCATGGCGTTCCTGTCGGTGTTCTGGACCCTGCCGACGACGTTCCTCACCGGAGCGGCCGCGGCCACAGGCATCGCCCTGGTCAACTCGATCGGCAACCTGTCGGGCTTCGCCGCCCCCTACATCACGGGCTGGATGGCCGACCTGACGGGCAACCAGAGGACGGGCCTGTGGATCGTCGGTGGTGCGATGATCGCCGCGGCGATCATCACGCTGATCCTGAAGGCGGCCCCGGCGCCCAAGGGCGCCACGGGCGAGCGCATCGAGGCCGGGCACTGACCGCAGTCCCCTCGCCGTGAACGAGGCCCCCGCACCCGGATTGGGTGCGGGGGCCTTGCGGCTTCGACTCGGCCGCATGCGGCTTCGACTCGGCCGCAGGCGGCTTCGACTCGGCCGCAGGCGGCCTCGCTCAGCCAACTTGACTGAGCGCGCGCGCGTACCCACGTTGACTGAGCGAGCGCGCGTACCCACGTTGACTGAGCGAGCGCCAGCGAGTCGAAGTCACTCCCCGAACCTCGTCATCAGCCGCCGCAGCAGCCCCGACAGCGCCTTCCGCTCATCGGCCGCCAGCGACCCGAGCAGCTCCGCCTCCCTGGCCAGCAGCGCTTCGAGCGCCCCGTCGACGGCGGCCCGTCCGGCCGGGGTCAGGCGTACGAGCACGCCGCGCCGGTCGCCGGGATCGGGCCGACGCTCCACCAGGCCGCGGCCGACGAGCCGGTCGACGCGGTTCGTCATCGTGCCCGACGTCACGAGCGTCTCCCGCAGCAGGCGGCCCGGCGACAGTTCATAGGGCTTCCCCGCGCGGCGCAGCGCCGCCAGGACGTCGAACTCCCACGTGACGAAGTCATGGGCGGCGAACGCGTCGTTCCGGGCCCGGTCGAGCAGCAGGCTGAGCCGGGACACGCGCGAGAGGACCTCCATGGGGCTGAGGTCGAGGTCGGCGCGCTCGCGCGCCCAGTCGCGGAGCAGGCGGTCGACATCGTCGTCACGCGGGTCGTCCCTGCTGTCGTCGGGCATGGCCCGAGCGTACCCAAGTGTCTTGACATCGAGATTCTTGGGGCGCACTCTCGGTCTCGACACCACCCGACCGAGGAGGCCGCATGGGCGACTGGGATCCCACGCACTACCTGGCGTACGCCGACGAGCGCGGCCGCCCGTTCCACGACCTGATGGCACGGGTGGGTGCCGCCTCGCCCGGTCTCGTCGTCGACCTCGGCTGTGGGCCGGCGAACCTGACGGTCACGCTGGCCGAGCGCTGGCCCGACGCGCGGGTGGTCGGCGTGGACTCCTCGGCGGCGATGCTCGAGCGTGCCCGCACGGGGGCCCCGACAGTCGAGGTGGTCCAGGCCGACCTGCGCGAGTGGCGGGCCGACGGGCCGGTCGACGTGCTGGTCTCGAACGCCACCCTGCAATGGATTCCGGACTGGCCGACCCTGCTGCCCGACCTGGTCACCGACGTCGTCCCAGGCGGCTGGGTCGCGTTCCAGGTGCCGCGCAACTGGGACCAGCCCAACCACGTGCTGATGCGCGAGCTGGGCGAGCACCCGCGATTCGCGCCCCACCTCGAGGGCGTCGCGCGCACGCGGATGGTCGACACGACCGACGTGATGCGGCGGCTGCACGGGCTGGGATTCGTGGTGGACGGCTGGGAGACGACCTACCTGCACGTGCTGCAGGGCGAGGACGCGGTGTTCGACTGGATCTCGTCGACGGGCGCGCGGCCGACGCTGGACGCGCTGCCGGCGGGGCTCCGGGAGGAGTACGCGGAGGACTACAAGGCGCTGCTGAGGCGGGCGTACCCGAAGACCGAGCTGGGGACCGTGCTGCCGTTCCCGCGGTCGTTCGTGGTGGGCCGGAGGGGGTCCTGACCGGGTGGGTGGCGGAGTTGAGCCGCGTAGTCACGGCTCAACTCCGCCACCCGACCGGTCAGTTCGCCCGGTTCTTCTCGTCGCGCCACGCCACGAGCTCGCGCAGCGGACCCAGGTCGTAGTCGGGGCCGCTCGTGCCGATGGTGAACAGCCGGGTGCCGACCGCGTACCGCTCGTCGGCGTTGCCCGCATAGTCCTTCACGTCTTCGGGAACGCGGCCCGGCGTGGGCGACACGCCGGCCGACCGTTCGATCTCCAGCGGGTCGCGGCCCACCTTCGCACACCAGCGGTCGAGCACCTCATGCTTGTGGGCGATGGTCTCCGGGTCGCCGAAGCCATGCCAGATGTTCGCCTGCTCGGCGACGATGCGGAGGGTCTTCTTCTCCCCGCCCCCTCCGATCAGCACGGGGATCTCGCGCGTGGGCCGCGGGTTCAGCGATTCCCAACGCCGCTTGAGGATCGGGAGGTCGCGGTCGAGGTCGTCGAGGCGGCTGATCTTGTCGCCGAAGTCATAGCCATACTCCTCGTAGTCCTTCTCGAACCAGCCCGACCCGATGCCGAGGATGAGGCGTCCCTCACCGGCCTTGGCCGAGATGTGGTCGACGGTCCGGGCCATGTCGGCGAGCAGCTGCGGGTTGCGATAGCTGTTGCACGTGACCAGGGCGCCGATCTCGACGCGCTCGGTCGCCTCGGCCCACGCCGCGAGCATGGTCCAGCACTCGAAGTGCTTGCCGTCGGGATCGCCGTTGAGTGGGAAGAAATGATCCCAGTTGAAGAGCACGTCGGCACCGGCCTCCTCGGCCCGGGCGACGGCGCGGCGGATCGCGGGATAGTCGGCGTGCTGCGGCTGGATCTGTACGCCGATGCGGGCGGGGCGGGGATCGGTCACGGCTCCTCCTTGGCTGGGCTGCGCAGCACTCTGGCACAGCCCGGCGAACCCGCGTAGGCCGGGTCCCGGGACAGGGCGCGGTGGCCCCTGCGTCTTAGCGAGCCCAACTGTCACCCAGCGAGCCCCATGGGGCTCGATCAGTCGCAGTAGGGCTCAATGAGTCGGGGGCTGGGGTGATCAACTGATCAGCCGCGCGCCCGCGACCGGGCCGTGGACCCGGCGTACGGCGCGGGCGACACCCTCCGACGACAGGGCCGTCGACAGCGTGATGGCCTCGTCCTCGTTCCCACACAGGAAGGCGCAGGTCGGGCCAGACCCCGAGACCATCGCGCCCAGCGCGCCCAGCTCGAGGCCGGCGTCCAGGGTCTGCTGCAGTTCGGGCTTGAGGTCGATGGCGGCCTCGGCGAGGTCGTTGCGGAGCAGCGGGCCCAGGGCGGCACTGTCGCCGCGGGCCAGGGCGTCCATCAGGTCGGTCGGCATGTCGGTCGGGCGCCCGTCGGGGTGGAGCTCGTCGAAGCGGCGATAGACCGCCGGGGTGGACAGTCCGCCCTCGGCGAGCGCGATCACCCAGTGATGGGTGCCACGCGTGAGGGCGGGCACGAGCTCGTCGCCGCGTCCGGTGCCGATCGCGGTGCCGCCGAGCAGCGAGAACGGCACGTCGGCGCCGAGCTCGGCCCCCAGCTCGCGCAGCTCCTCGTGTTCGGCGTCGAGGTCCCACAACACCGAGCAGGCCAGCAACGCGGCCGCGGCGTCGGCCGAGCCCCCGGCCATGCCGCCCGCGACGGGGATGGACTTCTTGATGGTCATGCGTACGCCGTGGCGGTCGTCCCCGCCGAACCGGTCGGCCACCAGGCGGGCGGCCCGCATCGCGAGGTTGGAGTCGTCGACGGCGACGGTCGAGGCGCCCTCACCGCTCATCGCCAGCGAGAAGTGGCCCGGCTCCTCGAGCTGGGCGACCAGCTCGTCGTGCATCGACACCGCCTGGAACACCGTCGTCAGCGGGTGGTAGCCGTCGTCGCCGACGGCCCCCACGCACAGCGCGAGGTTGATCTTCGCCGGGACGCGGACGCGTACGGACGTCGGCTCCGGGAGCATGGGTGAGGCCACGCCGCCAACGTAGTGGACGTCGAGCCCACAGGGACCCGGGGTCCCTCAGCGGTGCAGCGCCTCTGCGATCCGCGCGAACGCCTCCACCGTCAGCGACTCGCCGCGCACGGTCGGGTCGATGCCAGCGGCATCGAGGGCCGCGCTCGCCGCGGCCGATCCGCCCGCCATGCCGGCCAGGGCGGCCCGCAACATCTTGCGTCGCTGGCCGAACGCCGCGTCGATGACCGCGAAGACCTGTTCGCGCGTCGCCGTCGTCGGGGGCGGGTCGCGGCGGACGATCTCGACGAGCCCGGAATCGACGTTTGGGACGGGCCAGAAGACGCTCGGTGGGACGGTGCCGACGCGGCGGGCGGCCGCGTACCACTCCATCTTCACCGAGGGCACGCCGTAGACCTTGGAGCCCGGCTTCGCGACGAGCCGGTCGGCGACCTCGAGCTGCACCATCACCAGACCGCGTTGCAGGGTTGGGAATCGCGCGAGCAGGTGGAGCAGCACCGGGACGCTGACGTTGTAGGGCAGGTTCGCCACCACGGTCGTCGGCGCGGGCTCGGGGAGCTCGTCGACGAGGAGGGCGTCGCGATGGATGACCGTCAGCTTGTCGGCGGCCTCCGGCATGCGGGTGGCGACGGTGTGGGGCAACCGCTCGGCGAGGCGGTCCTCGATCTCGACGACCGTGACATGGCGCGCGGCCTCGAGCAGGCCGAGGGTCAGCGACCCGAGGCCCGGACCGATCTCGAGGACGACGTCGTCGGGCTTCACCGCGGCGAGCGTGACAATGCGCCGCACGGTGTTGGCGTCGGTGACGAAGTTCTGGCCGCGCTGCTTGGTCGGCCGCAGGTCGAGCTGGGTGGCGAGCGCGCGCACCGAGGTCGGGTCGAGGAGGCCGGTCACCACTGCCCCCAGCGCACCTGAGTCTCGCGCGAGCGGCGGGCGCGCCGCAGCGGCGACCCCGACTGCTCGGCCTCGGCCGGATGGCCCAGGCTGATCACGCCGGCGACCAACTGGTCGGGGGGTACGCCGAAGCCGGCGCGCACCGCATCGACCTTTTCGGGCGGGATGCCGAAGAAGCAGGCGCCGAGTCTGCGGTCGACCGCGCCCAGGAGGATGTTCTCCGCCGCCATGCCCGCGTCGACATACCAGAACGGCGTGGGCCAACGCCCCTCGTCGCGGTCGGTCCAGCCCTTGTCGGGCTCGGCGTAGCGATCGAGGTACGCCTCCTTGCTGCACCACACGAGGATGAGCACGGGCGCGGTCGACATGCGCTCGAGCCAGCGGGTCGCATCGTCCACCGTGAGTTCCCAGAACCGGGACAGGTCGTCACCGTCGAGGGCCTGGAAGTTGACGCCTTGGGAGAAGCCGGCCGAGGGAGCGCGTACGCCGAGGTCGAGGAGGGCGTCGACGGTCTCGCGGTCGACGGGCTCGGAGGTGTATTCCCGGACCATCCGGCGACGCCGGATCACCCGGTCGACCTCCGAGCGAGAGTCACGCGCATCGCCCTCGATCTCCGAGCGAGGCCGTTCGCGGCCGAGACGAGGAGTCACCACGCACCTCCGAACGCCGCGAACGCGTTGTCCGTCAGGGAATCGCAGAGTTCGGCGAGGTCGTCGCCGCGCTCGGCGGCCATGAACCGCACGGTGTGGGGGATGAGATAGCTCGCGTTGGGATAGCCACGGTGGGGCACCGGCACGAGATAGGGAGCATCGGTCTCGGTCAGCAGCCGGTTGCGGGGAGTCACCCGCAGCGCCTCGCGCAGGTCGGCGTTCGCCTTGTAGGTCACGGGGCCGGGGAAACTCAGGTAGGCGCCGCGGTCGAGGCAGGCCCGGGCGAAGTCGGCGTCGCCGGAGAAGCAGTGCATCACGACGCGCGCGGGCACGCCCTCGGCGTCGAGCACGGCGAGGATGTCGTCGTGGGCGTCCCGGTCGTGGATGACGAGTGTCTTGTCATGCTCCTTCGCCAGCGCGATGTGGAAGGCGAAGGACTCCTTCTGGACGCGCTGGGCGTCGGCGTCGCGCGTGCGGAAATAGTCGAGCCCGGTCTCCCCCACGCCCCGCACGCGGTCGCCGCCGGTGGCGGCCAGCTGGGCGACGACCTCGAGGGCGGCGGGCAGGTCGGACCCGAGTCGAGCGGCGTCGTTCGGGTGGATCGCGACGCTCGCGACGACCTCGGGGAAGCGCGCGGCCGCCTCGACGGCCCAGCGCGAGCCCTCGACATCGCACCCGACCTGCACGATGCGCGTGATGTTGGCCTCGGCGGCCTGGCGGATCGCGCGGGCCGGGTCGTGGCCGACGACCTCGAACGCGGTGTCGAGGTGGCAGTGGGAGTCGACCACCGGTCGCGGCAGGGCCTCGGGCATCGGGGGCAGCTCGTCCTTCACCGGGCAGAGTCTACGGTCAGCGTGTCGGATCGCACGCTCGATGCGCGATGGAGGGGCTGAGACACCATTGCTTTGCATCGAGGGTTCGATCGAACACGGCGCATCGGCACATAGCGTGGGGGCATGCATTTCCCCCTCCACGGCCGCACCGCCGTCGTCACCGGCGTCAGCCGCCGCCAGGGCATCGGCTTCGCGATCGCCGCGCGGCTGGCCGCCATGGGCGCGAGCCTCGTCACGCAGCACTGGCAGCCCCACGACGCCGACCAGCCCTGGGGCGGTGACGACCTCGACGCCGTCCGCGACGCCCTGCGGTCGCGCCTCGCCCCCGGAGCCCGACTGGCCGACCTCAGCCTCGACCTCGCCGCCCCGACCGCCGGCGAGGACCTCGTCGCGCGAGCCCACGACCGGCTCGGCCACCTCGACATTCTCGTGTGCAACCACGCGCGCTCCGGCGACGACGGACCCCTGGCCGACCAGACAGCCGAGTCGCTCGACGGCCACTGGGCGGTCAACGCGCGCTCCACAATCCTTGCCACCAAGGCCTTCGCGGCCCAGCACGACGGCCGCGACGGCGGCCGCGTCATCTGGTTCACCTCCGGCCAGGTCGCCGGCCCGATGTCGGACGAGATCGCGTACGCCGCCTCCAAGGCCGCCCTCGCCGGCCTCACCCCGAGCGTGGCCGACGACCTCATCGACCGCGGCATCGTCATGAACACCGTCAACCCCGGCCCGGTGAACACCGGCTATCTCGACGCCGACACCTCCGACCGCGCCGATCGGCTGGACGACATCCTCGCCCACTGCCCCACCGGCCGTTTCGGCGAGCCCGACGACCCGGCGCGGCTCGTGGCCTGGCTCGTCAGCGACGAGGGTCGCTGGATGGTCGGGCAGGTGCTCAGCACCGAGGGCGGCTTCCGCCGCTGAGCCACGAACCCCCGACAAGGGCGCCCGTCACCGCACCACTTCGCGGTGCGACGCATCCACCCGACGCGTCCAGCCCCGCCGGTCGAGCTCCTCGAGCAGCGGGATGACCACGCGCCGCGTCGTGTCCAGTGCCTGACGGGCCTCGCTGGTCGTGAACGGCTGCGGAAGGGCGGCCAACTCACGCATGGCCCGAGCCGGGCCGGTCGGCGCGAGCACGATCGCGTCCCCGAGTTCGACCAGACGCCCGAGCCGCACCGCCGCCGCCACCTCCTTGACGCCAAGCCCCAGAGCAACCAATTCGTCGCGCTCCGGCGCCGCGAACGGCCGCTCCGCCAGACGCCGTTCGAGCGAGGCCACCCCCGGCTCCGCCGCGCCCAGGTCGGCGGCCCGTCCCGGCAGCGACAGATATCCCTCGGCCAGTTCCAGACCCGCGGCCGGGGCCAGTTCGGCGAGGATCGACGCCTCGGGAACCCCGATCGCCTCGACCGCCGCACGCGCCGACATCCTTCCCTGCAGGGGATCGCCGGCAACGGCACCCTCCACCACGGCGCGCAGTTCTTTCGCCCAGACGTCCCACTGCGTCGGCGCGACCAGCACGCCACTCACCGCCCGCACCACCCCGGACCCCGTCGCCGCCGCGACCTCACCCTCACTCGCCCCCAGCGCCCACAGTGCCTCCCCACGCATCCAGCCGCGCCGTGTCACCTCGCGTTCGACGTCGAGCACCGCCGGCACGTCCGCGAGCGACTCCCCCCGGCGCCGCCCGTCACCGCGCCGCGTGAGTGCCGGCGGATCGACGTCCAGCACGACGGCGCCACAGACCACGCGCTGCTGTCCCGGGTCGCGCAACACGAGCCTGTCCCCGACCGCCAGCGGCAGCCCACCGACCCACGTCAGCCGCGCCACCTGTCCCGCCAACGGGCGTACGCGGACCTCCACAGCCGCCGTGCCGACATGCGCCATCACGTGCTCAGGAAGGGAATCCGCGGCCACGTCGAGCCGCGCGTCCACGGCGGAGGTGCGGTGCCAGGGACCACCGAGCAACACGTCGCCGCGCGCCACCTCGTCGGTCGCCACACCGCGCAGGTTCACGGCCGCGCGGGCGGTCGCCGTCGCCTCGCCCACCGCAACCTCGAGGCTCTGCAGCCCGCGCACGGTCGCGTCGCGAGCCCCCGAAACCCCACTCACCGCGAGCCGGTCCCCCACGCGCACCCGCCCCGATTCGAGCGTCCCGGTCACCACCGTCCCCGCGCCGCGGACGGTGAACACCCGGTCCACCCACAGGCGTACGCGGCCGTCGACCTCCGGCTCCGGCGACGCCGCGCACAGCCGGGCCAGGGCCGCGCGCAGGTCGTCGAGCCCCTCGCCGGTCACCGCCGAGCACGCCACGACCTCGCAGCCCGCCAGCGCAGTCCCCGCGAGCCTGTCGCCCACCTGCGCCATCGCCGGCCCCGGCTCAGCGAGGTCGCTGCGCGTGATCGCGACGACGGCGCGCTCGATGCCGAGCGCACGAACCGCGTCGAGGTGTTCGCCGCTCTGGGCGCGCCACCCCTCGTCGGCCGCCACGACGAACAGCACCGCGGGAGCCGGCCCGACGCCCGCGAGCATGTTCGCGATGAACCGCTGGTGGCCCGGCACGTCGACGACGGCCACGGTTTCCCCGCCCGGGAGCCGCGTCCACGCGTACCCCAGGTCGATGGTCAGGCCGCGCCGGTGCTCCTCGGCCCAGCGGTCGGGGTCGGTGCCGGTGAGGGCGCGTACGAGCGCCGACTTGCCGTGGTCGACGTGGCCGGCGGTCGCGATCACCCTCACGCGCGGCCCTCGCCCGCCAGCGCGGCCAGCACCGCCGCGGTCAGGTCCGCGTCCTCGGCGGGGTCGACGCAGCGCAGGTCGACCAGGCAGGCGCCGGAATCGATGCGCGGCATGACCGCCGTCGCGCCCGTACGCAGCGCCAGCGCCAGCCGGTCGGGGTGGTCGCCGGGCAGGGCGACCGCGACCCCGGGCAGCGGTACGCCGGGGGCTCCCCCGCCGCCCACGCGCCCGTCGACGGCGACGACGCGGCCGCCCACCGCCGCGGCGAGGGCGTCCGTCCGGGCGATCAGATCCGGGGTGGCCCCCGCGCGGCGCGCGACCGTGACCGGAGGTTCCGGCCCCCGCAGGGTCGCCTCCAGCGCCGCGAGCGTGAGCTTGTCGACCCGCAGGGCGCGGGCCAGCGGGTGGCGGCGCAGCCGCTGGACCGCGTCGCCGGAGCCCAGGAGGAGGCCGGCCTGCGGCCCGCCGAGCAGCTTGTCCCCCGACGCCGTGACGACTGCGGCGCCCGCCTCCAGCGCGGAGGCGGCGTCGGGCTCGTCAGGGAGCCCCCGGTCGGGGGCCAGGAGACCGGACCCGATGTCCACCACCACCGGCACCACCTCGCCGCCGGGCATCCGCAGGCCCGCCAGCTCGGCGACGTCGACCCCGTGCGCGAAGCCCTCGACCCGGAAGTTGCTGGGGTGCACCTTGAGCACGCAGCCCGTCTCGGGGCCGATCGCGTCGGCATAGTCGGCCAGGTGGGTGCGATTCGTGGTGCCGACCTCGCGCAGCCGCGCGCCGGTCGACGCGATCAGGTCCGGCAGCCGGAAGCCGTCGCCGATCTCGACCAGCTCGCCGCGCGAGACGACGACCTCGCGGCCCGCAGCCAGCGCGGTCGTCGCCAGCACCAGCGCGGCGGCCCCGTTGTTGACGACCATCGCGGCCTCCGCGGGCTCGACGGCGGCGAGCAGCGCCCCCTCGACCCCCGCCCCGCGGCGCGAGCGCCGCCCCGTCTCGAGGTCGAGCTCGAGGTCGACGTGGCCGCAGGCCGCCGCCACGGCCTCGCGCGCCGCCCGCGACAGCGGCGCCCGCCCCAGGTTGGTGTGGACGACCACCCCGGTCGCGTTGATGACCGGCCGCAGAGAGCTCACGGGTGCCAGGTCGGCGACGGCAGCGTCGGCCACGGCCCCGGGCGCGATCTCGCCGTCCCGCACGCGCTGCTGTGCCCGCGCAACGGCTTCCTTGACCAGCGCGCGCCCGTGCGTACGCATCGCCGCGACCAAGCGCGGGTCGCCCAGCACCACGTCCGTACGCGGGGTCCTGCGCCGCTCGTCCACGCGCATCCTCTCGCCAGCTGGTCCACGCACTGATGGCGGAGGCGGACGGGAATCGAACCCGCCAGGCCGAGATGCTCGGCCTCACCGGTGTTGAAGACCGGGGAGCCCACCAGGAACTCATACGCCTCCGGGGCGGCCAGAGTAGCGCCCCCTAGGTTGGGGTCATGACCGGCGCCCAGTCCCCCACAGGCCCCATCCGCCTCACCCAGTTCGCCCACGGCGGTGGGTGCGCCTGCAAGATCCCGCCGGGCGAGCTCGAGGCGATGGTCGCCGGACTCGTCGGCCGGCCCAGCCCGGGGCTCGTCGTCGGCCTCGATGACGGCGACGACGCCGCGGCCGTGCTGGTGCGCCCCGGCACCGACGACCGCCAGGTCGTCATCTCGACCACCGACTTCTTCACGCCCGTGGTCGACGACGCGTACGACTGGGGTCGCATCGCCGCCGCCAACGCCCTGAGCGACGTGTACGCGATGGGCGGGCGCCCCGTCCTCGCCATCAACCTGCTCGGGTGGCCGCGCGACGTGCTGCCCGCCGAGCTCGCGACCGAGGTGCTGCGCGGCGGTCTGGACGTCTGCGCGCTGGCCGACACCCCGCTCGCGGGCGGCCACTCGATCGACGACCCGGAGCCGAAATATGGCCTCGCGGTGACCGGACTCGGCCACGCCGATCGGCTGCTGCGCAACGACGCCGCGACCGCGGGCACGCCGATCTCGCTGACCAAGCCGATCGGCGTCGGCGTCCTGAACAACCGGCACAAGGCCACGGGCGAGGTGTTTCCCGAGGCCATCGCCTCGATGACGACCCTCAACGACGTCCCCTCGCGGGCGGCGCTCGACGCCGGCATCCGCGCCGCCACCGACGTCACGGGGTTCGGCCTGCTCGGCCACCTTTTCAAGATGGCGCGGGCCTCGGGCGTGACCGCGGTGGTCGACGCCGCGGGGGTGCCCTATCTCGACGGGGCCCGGCGCAGCTTCGCCGACGGTTTCGTGCCGGGCGGCAGCCGACGCAACCTCGACTGGGTCCGCCCCCACCTGTCGGCGGGCGTCGACGAGGACGAGCTGCTGCTGCTCGCCGACGCCCAGACCTCCGGCGGGCTGCTGGTCGCCGGCGAGATCCCGGGCGCGACGGTCATCGGCGAGTTCGTGGCGCGCGGCGAGGCGGCGGTGGAGGTGCGCTGACCCTAGAGTGACGCCCATGCGCAGGAGGGCGTTGCTCGACGCGGTGGCCGTCATGCTGCTGCGCCTGCTGATCATGGTCGTCGTGGTGTGGCTGACCGCGCCCCTGGGCTGGTACGCCGGGCTCTGCGCCAACCTCGCCCTGGCCGTCACCGCCGTGGTCATCGTCCACCGCCGCGGCCTCTGGGGTCGGCTGGGCGGGCTGGTCCCCCGCTCCTGGACCGCCCTGCTCTGGCTCGTCCCGCTCGTGGCCGACGTCGCCCTGTGGCTGGCTCCTCACGGCCTGCGCGAACGGCCCCCGGGCTTCCTCCTGTGGGGGCTCACCCTCGCCCTGGTCGGCCTCAACGAGGAGCTGTTCGTCCGCGGCATCGTCCTCGCGCGGCTGGAGCAGGCGTACGCCCGGCTCGCCGCCGTCGTCCTCAGCTCGGCCCACCGCGCCGAGAGCCCCCGGGAACGTCAGCCCGGCCAGTCCCCGCCCCGCTGGGTGACGCCCTGACCCTGGGCCCGCTTCGCCTCCGCACGGCGGCGCTGCGGCCGGACGGTGTAGATCGGGTCCTTGGCCGACGCGATGCCAGCGTCATAGACGGCGAAGCGCGTGCACACCGAGCCCGCCAGGAGCGCTGCGCCCGACACCGCGTTGAGGACGCGGCTGCGCCCCGCGAGCAGGGCCCCGACGCCGCCGACGGCGGTCAGCGTACGCGCGGCCGCGTGGAGGTGGTGGGCGTGGCCCTCGCGCAGGGGCTGGCCCTCCTCGCCGAGCCGGCGCTCGAGCAGGTGGTCGGCCGTCAGGTCGCACGCCGCCGCGAGGGCCGCGAGCTGGCGTACGGGGCTGGTCTCGGCGGTCGGCGCGGTCGCCATCGTGAGGCCGCAGCCGGCCGCGGTGCCGGACGACACGAAGATGAACGGGAGCTCGCGGAACGACTGGTGCCACAGCGGGGTCGCGGTGTCGGAGAGCAGCACGGCGGTGTACGCAGCCAGCGGCGGCGCGAAGAACGCCGAGCCCACGCTCGCGAGGGGATCGACGAGGTCGACCACCTTCCGCAGACCGCTGCCGGGCCTGAGCACGGCCTGCCCAATCTCGGCGGCGGCCGCCGCCCCCGCGCACGCCGAGAAGGCCGCAACGATCCAGGAGCCCACACTCATCGGCGAGGTCAGCTTCACCGTGCGCATCATGTTCAGCGCCCGCATCGGCCGCCCGAGGTCGGCGACCAGCGCGACACCACCGAGGCCGATCGCCGTCAGCGCCGAGGCGCGGGCGTGGCGGCGCAGCCCGCGGCGTCCGGTCAGGTGGGCGCCGGCGCCGACGAGCGCCGACCCGCCGGCGAGACCCCCGAGGAACAGGTAGGCCGCGATCTCGTGGCCCCACGGCGCGGGCTTCACGATCGGGCGGCCGTAATAGCTCGTGAACTCGACGTCGGGCACGGTCGCGTTCGGGTCGCCGCGGCGGCCCCCGCGGCCTCCCCCGCGACGCGGCGGCTCGGGCGGGCGGTCGGCGTCGAACGGGCTGGTCGTCATCGCATCCTTCCGTTCCCGGCGAACACGGCCAGCACCACGCCGATCATGGCGGTGCCGGCGATCCCTGCCAGGGTGAACATCCGGGGCAGGTCGTGGGTCGTCACGACGGGGTCGGGCGGCAGGCCGTACGCCTCCGGCTCGTCCATCAGCAGGAAGACCGAGCCGGTGCCGCCCACGCCGTCGTCGGGGTTCGCGCCATAGAGGCGGGCCTCGGTGTGGCCCTGGGCGTGGAGCACGTCGAGGCGCTCGCGCGCGGCGTCGACCATCGCGTCGTGGTCGCCGAACCTGATGCTCGTCGTGGGGCAGGTCTGGGCGCAGGCCGGCTGCTGGTCGGCCTTGAGCCGGTCGTAGCAGAGGGTGCACTTCTGGGCGACGCCGCCGTTGGGGATCGCCTCGGTCCCCCCGGCGACCTCGACGGTGCCGTTGTCGCGGCGCCCGATGACGCCGAACGGGCACGACGCCACGCAATAGCCACAGCCGTTGCACACGTCGGCCTGGACGACGACGGTGCCGAACTCGGTGCGGAACAGCGCGCCGGTCGGGCAGACGTCGAGGCAGCCGGCGTGGGTGCAGTGCTTGCAGACATCCGAGCTCATCAGCCAGCGCACCGGCGGGAGGCCGGGGGTGTCAGGCCCGGTCTGCTGCGGCGGGGACTCGGCCTGCTGCGGCGGGGACAGGGGCGCCTGAACCGGGGCCTCGGGCCCGCGTACGGCCGGCATGCCGAGGTCGACCGCGCCGCTGCGCCGCGCGCGCTCGAGCTGGTCGGGGCCCTGCTCGACGAACGCGACGTGGCGCCAGGTGTTGGCGCCGAGTGAGCCGGAGTTGTCGTACGACGACCCCAACATCTCGCGGCCCTCGCCGCCGTCGGCGCGCGACGGGACGTGGTTCCACTCCTTGCACGCGACCTCGCAGGCCTTGCAGCCGATGCAGATCGAGGTGTCGGTGAAGAACCCCTTGCGGGTCTCCTCGAGCCCTCCCCACGCGGCGTCGGCGGCCGGGTTGGTGGGCCCGCTGAGCTGGTTGCGCCAGATGTCCATCAGGGACGCTCCTTGCCGGTCTCGGGGGTCAACCCGGCCCGCTGTTGGTAGTCCGCCACCAGGTCGAGCAGGTCGCGTCCGCGCGGGCGGCGGCCCGGTCGGATGTCACAGCTGCCGACCTTGCCCTCCTGGATCTGGACGTTCGGGTCGAGCGCGACACCGAGGAGGTCGTTGGCCGAGTCGCCGGTGACGACGGCGCGGTCGCCGACGCCCCAGTGGTAGGGCATGCCGATCTGGTGGACGACGCGGCCCGCGATGCGGAGCGGGCGTACGCGGTCGGTCACGAGCACGCGCGCCTCGATCGCCGAGCGCGGCGAGACGATCGTGGCCCAGCCGCCGTTCTCCAGGCCCCGCTCGGCGGCGAGCTCGCGCGACACCTCGCAGAACATCTCGGGCTGGAGCTCGGCGAGGTAGGGCAGCCAGCGGCTCATGCCGCCCGCGGTGTGGTGTTCGGTGAGGCGATAGATCATGAAGGCGTACGGGTAGACATCGGCGCCGGGGGCGTCACCGGACGGCGCGTTGAGGTTGTCGCGTCGCGGGAACGTGATGCGCGTCGGGCTGGCCTGGACCGGATAGAGCGGGTTCGTCACCGACGTCTCCGGCGACTCGTAGTGGGTCGGCATCGGCCCGTCGACCAGGCCCTTGGGCGCGTACAACCAGCCGACGCCGTCGGCCTGCATGACGAACGGATCGGTGCCGTCGAGCCCGTCGGGGCCGCCGGCGTCCTGCGCCGCGCGGTGGTCCGGCGGCGTACCGATCGGGAAGTCGGGCACGTCGTCGCCGATCCACCGGCGGGCGTCGGCGTCCCACCAGACGAGCTTCTTGCGCTCGCTCCACGGACGCCCGTCGGGGTCGGCCGACGCGCGGTTGTAGAGGATGCGGCGGTTCGCCGGCCACGCCCAGCCCCAGTCGGGCGCGATCTCGGTCTGCTCACGACCCGGTACGCGGGAGGCCGCGCGGTTGACGCCCTCTGCAAACACGCCGGTGTAGATCCAGCAGCCGCCCGAGGTCGAGCCGTCGGCCTCCATCTCGGTGTACGCCGACAGCAGCTCGCCCGCCTTCTCGCCGGAGACGTGGCGCCCGTTGATCTCCTGCAGCACGGCCTCGGGGCTGACCTCGCCCTCGTCGTCGAGCGGGTAGTCCCACGTCAGGTCGAGCAGCGCGCGGTCGCGCTCGTCGGTCGAGCCGGCCAGCTTCTCGCGGATCCTCTGTCCCAGCAGGTGGAAGAACTGCAGCTCGCTCTGGGCGTCGCCCGGCGGGTTGACCGCCTTGTGGCGCCACTGCAGCAGGCGCTGGGTCTGGGTGAACGTGCCGGACTTCTCGGCGTGGGAGGCCGCGGGCAGGAAGAACACCTCGGTGGCGATGTCCTCGGTGACGAGCTCGCCGGTCGCGATCTCCGGGGAGTCGGCCCAGAACGTGGCGGTCTCGATGAGCTGGAGGTCGCGTACGACGAGCCAGTCGAGCTTCGCGAGCGCCTGTCGCTGCATGCGGGCGTGGGCCGAGCCGACGCCGGGGTTCTGACCCACGACGAAATAGCCGCCGACCTTGCCGTCCAGCATGCGCATCACGGTCTGGTAGGTGCCGTGGGCGCCCGTCAGCTTCGGGAGCCGGCCGAAGCACCAGTCGTTCTCGGCCGTGGCCGCGTCGCCGAACCACGCCTTCAGCAGGTTGATCGCGTACGTCTCGGCGTTCGCCCAATATCCCTTCTGGTGGGGCGATCCGATGCTCGCGCAGTAGTCGGCGAAGGTGTCGGTCGAGCCCGCGATCGGCATCGGCAGATAGCCCGGCAGCAGGTTGTAGAGCGTCGGGATGTCGGTCGAGCCCTGGATCGACGCGTGGCCGCGCAACGCCATGATGCCGCCGCCGGGACGTCCCATGTTGCCGAGCAGCAGCTGCAGGATCGACGCCGCCCGGATCATCTGGGCGCCGTCGGTGTGCTGGGTGAAGCCGACGGCATAGCAGAGGCTCGTCGTGCGGTCGCGGCCCGAGTTCTGGGTCATCGCGTCGGCGAGGTACGCGAAGTCCTCCCGGCTGATGCCGCAGACCTCCTCGACCATCTCGGGGGTGTAGCGGGCGAAGTGGCGCTTCAGGACGTTCAGGACACAGCGCGGGTCGGTCAGCGTCGGGTCCTTGAGGATCGCCTGGTTCTCGAGGGCCGGCCCGCCCGAGCCGTGCGTCTCGGGGGTCGACGCCTCCGACTGCTTGCTCCCGTGCTCGCGTACGCCTCCGGGGTCGCCCGCCTTCGCGGCCTCCTCGTCCCGCGCGTACGCCCAGCTCTTGGTGTCGTACGCCTTCAGCTCGTCGTCGTAGCCGCTGAACAGGCCGCCCAGTTCTTCGGTGTCGACGAAGTCCTCGTCGACCAGCGACGTCGCGTTCGTGTAGTTGACGACGTAGTCGCGGAACCACAGGTCGTTGACCAGCACGTGGTTGATCAGGCCGCCGAGCAGGGCGATGTCGGAGCCCGCGCGCAGCGGGATGTGGCGGTCGGCCTGGGCCGACGTGCGCGTGAAGCGGGGATCGACGTGGATGACCTTCGCACCGCGGAGCTTGGCCTCGGTGACCCACTGGAACCCCACGGGGTGGCACTCGGCCATGTTCGAGCCCTGGATGACGATGCAGTCAGAGTTCGCGAGGTCCTGGAGTGATTGGGTGGCGCCTCCCCGCCCGAACGAGGCTCCCAGACCGGGAACCGTCGCGGAGTGTCAAATGCGGGCCTGGTTCTCGATCTGGATCGCGCCGGCCGCGGTGAACAACTTCTTGATGAGGTAGTTCTCCTCGTTGTCCAGCGTCGCGCCGCCGAGGGTCGCGATGCCCATGGTGCGGTGGAGGTCGCGGTGGCCCTCCTCGTCCTGTTCCTGCCAGTAGTCGTGGCGGGTCTTCAGGAACCGGTCGGTGATCATGTCGATCGCGACGTCGAGGTCGAGGTCCTCCCACTCGGTGCCGTGGGGGCGGCGATAGCGCACCTTGGTGACGCGGCGCGGCGAGTTCACGAGCTGCTCGCTGGCGGCTCCCTTGGGGCACAGTCGCCCGCGGCTGATGGGCGAGTCGGGGTCACCCTCGATCTGGAGGATCTTCTCGTCCTTGACGAAGATGCGCTGGCCGCAGCCCACGGCGCAATAGGGGCAGACGCTCTGGGCGACGCGATCGGCCTCGTCGAGGCGGTTGGTCTGGCTGCGGGTCCTCTGCGAGGTGACCGAAGGACCGCGCCCGAGGAGGTCGCCGGACCGGAACTGGCGCACGACGGGCCACTCGAGGACAACCTTGGGGTTGACCATGAGACCTCCTCGCGGACGATGCGTGGGGTCAGCGTACTGGAAGGGAGCCACCCCACGCTGGCTGAGCGACGAAGGAGTCGAACGCTGGCTGAGCGACGAAGGAGTCGAAGCCACCCGCCCAGCTTCGACTCGGCCGCAAGCGGCCTCGCTCAGCCAACTCAACTCCACGCTGGCTGAGCGACGAAGGAGTCGAAGCCACCCAGTCGGATGCCCAAGTTATCCACAGATCTCACCAGAGGGCCCCATCGTCCTTCCCCCGCTCACCAGACTGATTCCATGCCATGGACCTACATGCTCGAATGCAGCGACGGCTCCTACTACGTGGGAAGCACCAAGGACCTCGATGGACGCCTGAGCCAACACGCGTCTGGACGCGGGGGTGCGTACACCCGAAAGCGTCTCCCCGTCGCACTGGTGTGGGCCGAGGAGTTCGAACGTGTGGACGATGCGTGGGCCATGGAACACAAGGTGCAGGGGTGGACGCGGGTCAAGAAGCTCGCTCTGATCGAGGGGCGGATCGGTGAGCTGCAGGGCTATTCCGCACGGTCGCGGGGGAAGGCCCTCTTTCAACCCGAAGCAGCTGAGGGCCAACCCGAGTGAGGGAGTCGCTCGTGTGCTGACACGGCACGTTGGCTCTGCGTTGGCTGAGGGAGGCGGCCGAGTCGAAGCCGGGGCGAGGCTTCGACTCCTCCGTCGCTCAGCCAACGTGGGTTGGGGTGCCTTCGACTCCTCCGTCGCTCAGCCAACGTGAACCGGACGGCTTCGACTCCTCCGTCGCTCAGCCAACGTGGGTTGGGGTGCCTTCGACTCCTCCGTCGCTCAGCCAACATGAACCAGGCGGCTTCGACTCCTCCGTCGCTCAGCCAACATGAACCAGGCGGCTTCGACTCCTCCGTCGCTCAGCCAACGTTCGACTCCTGCGTCGCTCAGCCAACGTTCGGTGGGAAGATGGGGGCGATGCGCCTCACCGATCCCGTTCCCGCCGATGCCGACACCCTCTATGAGCACTTCCACGCCTGGTGTGCCGAGCGCGGGATCACGCCCTACGACCACCAGGACGAGGCCGCCATCGAGCTGTTCTCCGGCAAGAACCTCGTCATGGCCACCCCCACCGGGTCCGGCAAGTCGCTCGTGGCCATCGCCGCCCACTTCGCCACCCTCGCCCGCGACGAGGTGTCCTTCTACACCGCGCCCATCAAGGCGCTGGTGAGCGAGAAGTTCTTCGCCCTGTGCGAGGTGTTCGGCGCCGACAACGTCGGCATGGTCACCGGCGACGGATCGGTCAACGCCGACGCCCCCATCATCTGCTGCACCGCGGAGATCCTCGCCAACATCGCCCTGCGCGAGGGTGCGGAGGCCGACGTCGGGTCGGTCGTCATGGACGAGTTCCACTTCTATTCCGAGCCCGACCGCGGCTGGGCCTGGCAGGTCCCGCTGCTCGAGCTGCCCCAGGCCCAGTTCGTGCTGATGTCGGCGACACTCGGCGACGTGTCGACGTTCGTGGCTGACCTGAATCGGCGCACGGGGCGCGACACCGCGGTCATCGCCGACGCCGAGCGCCCCGTGCCGCTGCACTTCGAGTGGTCGATGACTCCGCTGTCGGAGCGCCTCGAGGAGCTCGTCCGCGACGACCGCGCGCCCGTCTACGTCGTCCACTTCACCCAGGCCGACGCGCTCGAGCGCGCCCAGGGGCTGCTCACCATGAAGCTCCTGAACGCCGAGGAGCAGGACCGCGTGAAGGCCGAGATCGGCGCGTTCCAGTTCGGCAACGGCTTCGGCAAGATCCTCGCAAAGCTCGTCAGGGCAGGGATCGGCGTCCACCACGCCGGCATGCTGCCGAAATATCGCCGCCTCGTCGAACAGCTCGCCCAGACCGGCCTGCTCAAGATCATCTGCGGCACCGACACCCTCGGCGTCGGCATCAACGTGCCGATCCGCACGGTGATGTTCACCGGGCTCACGAAGTACGACGGGTCCCGCACCCGCAAGCTGCGGTCGCGCGAGTTCCACCAGATCGCCGGACGCGCCGGCCGGGCCGGGTTCGACACCGTCGGCTACGTCGTGGTCCAGGCCCCCGAGCACGTCATCGAGAACGAGCGCGCGCTCGCCCGCATCGGCGACGATCCCAAGAAGAAAAAGAAGTTCCAGCGCCGCAAGCCGCCCGAGGGCTCCGTGGTCTGGACCGAGGAGACGTACGCGAAGCTCATCGGCCAGGAGCCCGAGCCGCTGGTCTCCCGCATGAAGGTCTCCCACTCGATGATCCTCAATGTCGTTGCGCGCAAGGGTGATCCGTGGATCGCCCTCAGGCAGCTGCTGCAGGACAACCACGAGGACTGGCGCTCCCAGCGCCGCCTCTCGCGCCGGGCGATCTCGCTGACGCGAGGATTGCTGGAGTCCGGCGTACTCGTGAAGTTGGCCTCCCCGGATGCCACCGGGCGCACGTGCGCGCTGAGCGACGAGGTGCAGGCCGACTTCGCGCTGAACCAGCCGCTCGCCCCGTTCGCGGTCGCGGCGCTCGACCTGCTCGACCGCGAGTCGCTGACGTACGCACTGGATGTCGTCTCGGTCATCGAGGCGGTGCTCGAGGATCCCTTCCAGGTCCTGCTGCAGCAGCAGTTCAAGGCGCGCGGCGAGGCGGTCGCCGAGATGAAGGCCGACGGCATCGAGTACGAGGAGCGCATGCAACTGCTCGAGGAGGTCACCTGGCCCAAGCCGCTGGCCGAACTGCTCGAGCACGCGCTGGGCGTCTACACGACGACCCATCCATGGGTGGACCCGAGTTCGCTGTCGCCCAAGGCCGTGGTCCGCGACCTGTGGGAGCGTGCCATGGACTTCAACCAGTTCGTGGCGTACTACGGGTTGCAGCGGTCCGAGGGGCTCGTGCTCCGCTATTTCACCGACGCCTATCGCGCCCTGCGCCAGACCGTGCCGGAGGCCTACCGCACCGAGGAGATCGACGACCTGCTCGAATGGCTCGGCGAGACGATCCGCCAGACCGACTCGTCGCTGCTCGACGAGTGGGAGGCGCTGACCGATCCGGAGTCCGTCGCGCGGGCGGCCGCGGCCCACGCCGCCGGGAAGCCGCCGGCGCCGCCGCGCCCGGTGACCGGCAACGAGCGCGCCTTCCGGGCCATGATCCGCACCGCGATGTTCCGTCGGCTCGAACTGGCCGCGCGCGACCGCTGGGAGGAGTTGGGCGCGCTGGAACTGTCCGAGTGCGCCAAGGTCGACCCGCCGCTGGAGGTCGTCATGACGGCGGAGCGCTGGGACGATGCGCTCGCCGACTACTGGGACGAGCACGACGAGATGCTGCTCGACGCGGAGGCGCGGGGACCGTCGCTGTTCCTGGTGGAGAAGCCTGACGCCCTCCGAGCGAGCGCAGCGAGTCGAGGAGTCTGGACCGTCCGCCAGATCGTCCACGACCCCGAGGGCAACCACGACTGGCAGGTGCTGGCCGAGGTGCCGCTCGAGGCGTCGGACGCGGCGGGCTCGGCGGTGGTGCGGACGCTGGCGTTCGAGCGGGTGGACGGCTAGGGGCTTCGACTCCTTCGTCGCTCAGCCAACGTGGCGTTGCGTTGGCTGAGCGAGGCCGTCCACGGCCGAGTCGAAGCCGGAGCGTGACTTCGACTCCTTCGTCGCTCAGCCAGCGTGAACCGCGTGACTTCGACTCCTTCGTCGCTCAGCCAACGTGAACCGCGCCGCTTCGACTCCTTCGTCGCTCAGCCAACGTGGCGTTGCGTTGGCTGAGCGAGGCCGTCCACGGCCGAGTCGAAGCCGGAGCGCGGCTTCGACTCCTTCGTCGCTCAGCCAGCGCCGGACCTCAGTCCGCCGCCTCCAGCTCCTTGCCGTCCTCCGTCTCGTGCACCTCCACCTTGATCGGCGCGACCTTCGCCCACGCGAAGAATGCCGCCGCGAAGGCCAGCATCACGACACCGGCCCAGAGGTTCGCGTTGACCCCTCCGGTCTTGGCGGCGTCCTCCGGCGTGAACGAGACGAGGCCCGCGATGAGCACGACGAGCCCATAGAGACCGATCAGGGCGGCGATGAAGTTGCGGACGTCGAACGCGCCCGCCTTCTCGACGTGGTCGCCCTTCCCGGACGACGGCGTGTGGGCAGCTGCAGTGTTGGTCGACATGGTGTCCTCCTCCTCAGGCGAAGATGACGTTGAGGGCGATGACCATCACCAGCGCGATGCCGGCCATGATCGTGGGCTTCTGATACCAGCGGTGGTGCGCTGCGCCCTCATCGGTGAAGTCGGCCTTCGGGGTCTCCGAATAGACCAGGCCACGCAGCTCCTCCTTGGGCTTCGGCTTGGTGGCCAGCGAGACCACGACCATGACGACGATGTCGACCACGAAGGCGGTCGCCGCGGACAGGAACGCCGCACCCTGCCCGGGCAGCGAGAACACGCCCGTCTGGCTCATCACATAGACCGCGATGGCCGAGCCGGTGCCGGCCAGCAGGCCGATCCAGCCAGCCGTCGGCGTCGCGCGCTTCCAGAACATGCCCAGGATGAAGGTGGCGAACAGCGGCGCGTTGAAGAACCCGAACAGCGTCTGCAGATAGTCCATCAGGTTGGAGAAGTTCGCAGCGATGAGTGCGGTGCCGATCGCGATGACGCAGGCGGCCACCGTCGCCAGGCGGCCGACCTTCAAGTAGTACTCATCGTCGCGGTCCTTGACCACGTACTGCTGCCACAGGTCGTAGGAGAACACGGTGTTGAACGCCGACACGTTCGCCGCCATGCCGGCCATGAAGGCCGCCAGCAGGCCGGCGATCGCGATGCCGAGCAGGCCGTTCGGCAGGGTGTCGCGCATCAGGAGCAGGAGTGCGTCGTTGTAGGTGACGCCCCCGGCCTGCGCCTTGGCCGCCTCTTCGCCGGCCGTGTGGAACACCTGCTTGTACTTGGTGAGCTCCGGAACCAGGAGCGCCGCGATCATGCCGGGGATGATGACGATGAACGGCACGAACATCTTCGGGAAGGCGCCGATGATCGGCGTCATGCGGGCCGACGTGATGTCCTTCGAGGCCATGGCGCGCTGGACCTCGACGAAGTTGGTCGTCCAATAGCCGAACGAGAGCACGAAGCCCAGGCCGAAGATGATGCCGACCACCGACAGCACGGGGTTCGCGAATCCCGACAACTGGCCGCCCGGCCAGGTGTGGAGCTGCTCCGCACCCAACATGCCGTCTCCCGCGATCCTCTCGGTGAACCCCTTCCAACCCCCGACGCGGTTCAGTCCGATCAGGGTGAGCGGCAGGAGCGCGGCGATGATCACGAAGAACTGCAGCACCTCGTTGTAGATCGCCGCCGACAGACCGCCCAACGTGATGTAGGACAGCACGATCGCTGCCGCCACGATCAGGGCGATCCACAGCGGCCAGCCGAGTAGCTTGTTCACGATCGAGCCGAGCAGATAGAGGTTCACGCCGGCGATGAGGATCTGCGCCACGGCGAACGACAGCGCGTTGACCAGGTGGGCGCCGGTGCCGTAGCGCTTACGCATGAACTCGGGGACCGAGCGCACCTTCGAGCCGTAGTAGAACGGCATCATCACCACGCCGAGGAACAGCATGGCCGGGATGGCGCCGACCCAGAAGTAGTGCATCGTCGGATAGCCGTACTGGGCGCCGGTGGCCGACATGCCCATGATCTCCACCGCGCCGAGGTTCGCCGAGATGAACGCGAGACCGGTCACCCACGCGGGCAGCGAGCGCCCGGAGAGGAAGAACTCGATGGAGTTGGAGACGCCGCGCTTGGCGAACCACCCCACCCCCAGCACGAACACGAAATACAGTGCGATGAGCACGTAGTCGATCCAGTGGGCATCAAGCCGCACGGTTTCCATGGGCCCGCCTTTCGCTCGGCGTTGAACCCCCCGGGGGGTGGGGGGACCCCGACGATATACCCGCGACAACGCGACCGCCACGCAACCCTGAGGCGCGACTTCAGCCTTTCGGCGGGCGTACGCGGCCCAAAGATTGTCGGGCTGGCCCCACCCCCCATCGACCGGGCCGCGGGATACTGTCAGGGGCGCGACGAGACGAGGCTGGAGACATGACCGCACACGCATCCACCGCACCCCTCGCGTCCAGACCCACCCCCGAGACCCGCCGCACCCGGTTCGCGCGCGACGCCGCGTACCTGCTGTTGGGCTGGCCCCTCCACCTGATCGCGTTCGTCCTGGTCTTCACGCTGTTCAGCGTCGGACTGGCCACGATCATCATCTGGGTCGGCCTGCCGATCCTGGTCGCGGCCGCGTACGCCGCACGCGGCTTCGCCACCGTCGAGCGGCGCGCGACGGGTCGCCTGCTGGACCGCGACGAGCCGCGCAGCGCCTACCGCGAAATCACGACGACCTCGCCCGTCGGTCGCCTGCTCGCTCCCCTCCGCGACCCGCAGTCGTGGCTCGACGTCCTCTGGGTCGTCACCGGCTTCTTCGTCTCGACGATCACCTGGTCATTGGCGCTGGTCTGGGTCGTCGGCGCCATCGGCACCGTCGCCGGGCCCGTCGCGACCCTGATCCTCGAGATCCTGCTCGGCAACGAGCACAACGGCCTCGCCGAGCTCCTCCACCTCCCCGGCGGCACTTTCACCGACATGGTCATGCAGTTCTGCCTCGGCCTCGCCTTCGCCTTCACCTGCGTGCCCGTCCTGCGCGGCCTGGCTGCGCTGCAGACGGGGTTCAGCGAGATGCTCCTGTCGAACGGCGCCCGCGACCGCGCGCAGGTCGCCGACCTCACCCGCTCCCGCGACGCCGTACGCCGGGCCGAGACCGACGCGCTCCGCCGCCTCGAGCGCGACATCCACGACGGCCCCCAGCAGCGCCTGGTGCGGCTGACCATGGACCTCGCGCGCGCCCGCCGCCAGGCGGACCCCGCGCAGGCCGACGCGCTCATCGTCGATGCCATGGCCCAGACCCAGGCCACGCTCGCCGAGCTCCGCCAGCTCAGCCGCGGCATCGCCCCGCCCGTCCTCGTCGACCGCGGGCTCGAGGCCGCCATCCTGGAGGCCGCCGGCCGCTCGGTCGTCCCCGTGACGGTGTACGCAAGCCTGGACGACCTGCCCTCCCACGTGGAGACGGCCGCCTACTTCGTGGTCTCCGAGGCGCTCGCCAACCTGAACAAGCACGCGAGGGCCACCACCGCCGAGGTGTACGCCGCGGTCCAGGACGACCACCTCTATCTCACGATCAGCGACGACGGCGTCGGGGGCGCCAGTCCCGCGAAGGGGCACGGGCTCGCCGGTCTGGCCGAACGGCTCCGGGGCGTCGACGGTACGCTCACGGTGACCTCGCCCGACGGCGGGCCGACCAGCATCGAGGCGGTGGTGCCGTGCGCGTCCTGATCGCCGACGACTCGGTGCTGCTGCGCGAGGGTCTGGGTCACATCGTGACCGAGGGGGGTCACGAGGTGGTGGCCAGCGTCGGCACCGGTGATGAACTGGTCGCGCGGGCCAGGGTGCTGCGGCCCGACCTGGTGATCAGCGACATCCGCATGCCGCCGTCCCACACCGATGAGGGCCTGCGCGCGGCGGTCGCGCTGCGGGAGTCGTGGCCCGACGCCCCGATCCTGCTGCTCAGCCAATATGTTGTCCTCAGCTATGCCGCCGAGCTGCTCGCCTCGGGCAGTGGCGCGATCGGCTATCTGCTGAAGGACCGCGTCAGCGACATCGACGCGTTCCTCGACGCCGTCGACCGAGTCGCCGCGGGCGGCATGGTGCTCGACCCCGAGGTCGTCGCGCAGATGCTGGGGCGGTCGCGTCCGCGCGGCCCCGTGCACGGGCTCACGCCGCGCGAGCGCGAGGTGTTGGAGCTGATGGCCGAGGGCCACACGAACGCCGCGATCGCGGCCCGGTTGGTCGTCACCGAGGGGGCCGTCGAGAAGCACACCCAGCGCATCTTCGCGAAGCTCGGCCTGGAGCCGGACCCGCAGACGCACCGCCGGGTGACGGCGGTGCTGAGGCTGCTGGAGGGGTAGGGGCTTCGACTCGCTTCGCTCGCTCAGCCAACGTGGGACGCTTCGCTCGCTCAGCCAACGTGGGACGCTTCGCTCGCTCAGCCAACGTGGGACGCTTCGCTCGCTCAGCCAACGTGGGGCCAGCTAACCCCGTCGCCGCGCCGCCAGCACCGCCTCGTACAGCGCGTTCCGCGCCACCCCCGTGCGCTCGGCCACCTCCGCGACCGCCGCCTTCATCTTCTGCCCGTCCGCGATGAGGCCCTGGACCTCGGCCACCGCGTGCTCCGGGTCGGCGTCCGCAGCGTCCGCGCCCTGCACCACCACCGTGATCTCCCCGCGTACGCCCTCGGCCGCCCACGCCGCCAGCTCGGCCAGCGTGCCGCGGCGTACCTCCTCGTAGGTCTTCGTCAGCTCCCGGCACACCGCCGCCGGCCGCGAATCCCCCAGCGCCCCCGCGGCGTCGGCGAGGAACTCGGCGACGCGGTGGGGCGCCTCGAAGAAGACCATGGTGCGTTCCTCGCCCGCGAGGCGCTCGAGCCGCCGCGTACGCTCCCCCGCGCGGCGCGGCAGGAAGCCCTCGAAGCAGAACCGGTCGACCGGCAGGCCCGACACGGCGAGCGCCGTGAGCACCGCCGACGGCCCGGGCACCGCCGAGATCGGGAGCCCCGCCTCGACGGCGGCCGCCACGAGCCGATAGCCCGGGTCGGACACCGACGGCATGCCGGCATCGGTCACGACGACGACCGTCAGTCCGGCGGCGAGGTCGGCGAGCAGCTCCGGCGTACGCGCGGCCTCGTTGCCCTCGAAATAGGACACGACGCGCGCCGACGTGCGTACGCCGAGCCGGCGCAGCAGGTCGCCGAACCGGCGCGTGTCCTCCGCGGCGACGACGTTGGCCTCGGTGAGCACGCGCAGCAGCCGCGGCGACGCGTCCTCCGCGTCACCGATCGGGGTCCCCGCCAGCACAAGCACGAACTCACCCTAGTGCGCGGTTAGGATGCGGGGCGTGACCCAAGCCCCCGCCGCGACGACCGACCGCAGCCCGACGAGGCCCTGGTATGCCCTGCCCCACCCCGTCACCGGCGAGCGACAGGGTCGGCTGCCGGCGTCGACGATCGACCGGCTGCGCGACCCCATTCCGGGTGATGTCGTCAACGCGTGGCTGATCGGCGCCGTCCTCACCCTGTTCGCGTTCGTCGTGCGCGTGGTCAACCTCGGCTTCCCGAAGAACATGGTGTTCGACGAGATCTACTACGCCAAGGACGGCTGGGCGCTGTGGAACTTCGGCCACGAACGCGATTGGAACGAGGGGTCCGACGTCCTGTTCGCCGCGGGCGACTATTCGGGTGTCAAGGAGTCCGGCTCGTTCATCGTCCACCCGCCGCTCGGCAAGTGGCTGATCGGCCTGGGCGAGCAGGTCTTCGGGCCCGGCTCGTTCGGCTGGCGGTTCATGCCGCTGGTCGCCGGCACGTTGCTGGTCCTGGTGGTCTTCTTCCTCGCCCGTCGCCTGGCGCGCTCGACGCTGGTGGGCGCCATGGCGGCTCTGCTGCTGTCGGTGGACGGCCTCCACTTCGTCATGTCGCGCATCGCCCTGCTCGACATCTTCCAGTCCCTGTTCACACTGCTCGCGGTGCTGCTGCTGGTGGTCGACCGCGACTGGTTCCGGGCGAAACTGGCGGACCACCTCGCAGCGAAGGGCATCCCCGACCTGCAAGGGCGGTTCGGGCCCCGGCTGCTGTGGCGGCCCTGGCGACTCGCCGCGGGCGTGGCGTTCGGCCTCGCCGTCGCCACCAAGTGGAACTCGATCTATGCGGTCGCGACCTTCTCGCTGCTGTCCGTCGCCTGGGACGTGGGCGCGCGCCGGCTCGCCGGAGCCGGGCGTACGCAGTGGAAGTCGCTGCTCGTCGACGCCCCGATGGCGTTCGTCTACCACGTCGTGGTGATGGTGCTGGTCTATCTGGCGTCGTGGTGGGGCTGGCTCGGCTCGTCCGGCAGCTATGCGCGCGACTTCGCCGCGAACAACCCCGACGCCACGTCCGTACGCCTGCTCGGCGGCCCGCTGGCCTCGCTGCTCGACTATCACCGACAGATGTTCGAGTTCCACACCGGCGACGGCATGAAGCAGGCCACCCATCCCTATGAGGCCCACCCCGCGGGCTGGCTGTTCGTCGCGCGCTCCATCGGCATCGACGCGATCAACGACATCAAACCCGGCCAGGACGGCTGCCCTCCCGGCGGAGAGAACTGCCTCCGCGTCATCGACGGCATCGGCACGCCCCTGCTGTGGTGGGGCGGCATCTTCGCGCTCATCGCCGCCCTGGTGCTCTGGATCGGCAACCGCGACTGGCGCTTCGCCGTGCCCGTCGTGGGCGTCGCGACGTTCTGGCTCACCTGGTTCCCCAACGCCGACCGGCCGCTGTTCTTCTTCTACGCGATCATGATCATTCCGTTCACGGTGATCGCCGTCGCGCTGTGCCTCGGCAAGGTCCTCGGCAACGCCGACAGCCCCCGTCGCCGGGCGGGCGCCATCGTCGTCGGGGTGTTCCTCGCGCTGGTGACGCTGAACTTCGCGTACCTCTATCCGGTGCTGTCCGACGGCATCCTGACCCATTCCCAGTGGCAGGCCCGCATGTGGTTGAAGTCCTGGATCTGAGCGCCGGCCCCACCCTTCGTTTTCCGGCGCGTCGCGGTTTCGACGTACGCTGTCTTGGTTCAACGCCCACGTTCGACCTGGAGGAAATGTGAAGCTCCGCCGGATCATCGCCACCGGCGCGCTGGTTCCGCTCGCCCTGACGGCCTGCTCGAAGGCCGAGGATCGCGGCGAGCTCAACACCCAGCCGATGCCCGCGCAGGACATCAACGCCCGCGACCGCGGCGCCATGCAGCAGGGCGGTGAGCTCCGCCTGCCCGTCGAGCGGTTCGGCAGCCTGAACCCCATGGCGGCCGACAGCGCGCCCGAGGTCGACGGCGTACGCGGGGCCTTCCTGCCCACGTTCTTCACCTATGACGCGACGGGGGTCGCGAAGCCGAACCCGGCGTACGTCACGTCGGCCGAGGAGACCTCCCAGAGCCCCACCGTCGTCGCGCTGAAGCTGAACCAGCGCGCGGTCTGGGGCGACGGGACGCCGATCTCGGCCAAGGACGTCATCGCCACCTGGAGCGCATGCAACGGGCGCTCGCAGGGATTCCGGTGTTCCACCGACCTGGGCTTCCCGCAGATCGCCGACGTGAAGCAGGGTGCCACCGAACAGGACGTGACGATCACGTTCACGCAGGCCAACCCCGGCTGGCGACAGACGTTCGATCGGGTGTCGGTGCTGCGCGCCGACTCGGTCAAGGACGCGGCGACGTTCAACAGCGGCTGGACCTCGCTTAAGAAGAAATGGACGTCGGGGCCGTTCGGCGTCGACAGCTGGGACGCGTCGGCCAAGGTGCTGACCGCCACGCCGAGCTCGTTGTGGTGGGGCGACAAGCCGATGCTGGAGCGTCTCGTCGTACGCGAGGTCCCGCGCGAGAACCAGATGAAGAACTTCGCCGACAACGACACCGACGTGCTCGACGTCGGCACGTCGCGCGAGCTCTATGACGCCGTACGCCGCGTCCCGGACTATGCGCTGCGCAGCGCCGCATCGACCGGCTGGCGCCAGCTGGTGCTGAACACGCAGGGCGGCACGCCCGTGTCGGAGCCTGCGGTGCGGAAGGCGATCATGCTGGGGCTCAACCGCTCCGGCATCGGCGCCGCCGTGAACGCCTCGGTCGAGGCGAAGCCGGCACCGCTGAACAACCGCATCCTGCTGCCGGGCCAGGAGGGGTTCTCCGACTCCGCGGCCCAGCTCGCCCTGACCCGCGACCTCGACAAGGCCCGGAAGGCCCTCGACGACGCGGGCTGGAAGGAGAGCAACGGGGTGCGCCAGAAGGACGGCAAGCAGCTGCGCCTGCGCATGGTGCAGGTGCGGGGTGTGGCCGCCTCGGAGATCGAGTCCGCGCAGATCCGCGACCAGCTCAAGCAGATCGGCATCCAGGTCGACGTCGAGGACATCTCGCCGGCCCAGTTCTCCGACGGCTCGGTGCTGTCGGGCGGCCAGTTCGACCTGATCACCATGGGTGGCCGGGGCTCGCGCGACCCGTTCTCGGGGCTGGAGGAGCGCTTCGCCTCGGGTGCCGAGCGGAACTATGCGCGGCTCGAGTCGCCCGAGGTGGATGCGCTGATCGAGAAGGTCAAGAACGAGAAGAGCTATCAGGCGAGGGCCGACGCGGCGAACGAGCTCGACCGGAAGCTGTGGGACCTCCTGCCGACCATCCCGCTGTATCAGAACGCGGAGGTCGTGGGCACCCGCATCCGCGTCGCAAACTTCGGGGCGAACGGCCTGGCGTCGACGCGATGGGAGCAGGTCGGCTTCGTGAAGTGAGGGTGGGGCGGGTCGGCCTGACTGCGTGAAAAGTGCACAGGTGTGCGCAACACGGTCGGTGGGCGTAACGCGGGGATGACGCGGGGATGTGAAATGCGCACACCTGCGCCCAACACGCCCAGCCAGGCGTACACGGGGACGTGAAATGCGCACACCTGCGCCCAACACGCCCAGCCAGGCGTACGCGGGGATGTGAAATGCGCACACCTGCGCCCAAAACGCCCAGCCAGGCGTACGCCGGCCCGCGACATGCGCACACCTGCGCAGTTTTCACCCCTGCCCGGAGCTATCCACACCCCGCCACCGCCGCGAAGCACTATCCACAGGGAGTGCGCACTCGTGAACAATTCGCGGGTCAGGCCGGCATCCTCCGGCCATGATGAACAAACCCTTCCGCACCCGTGACGCCGAGACCCATGGCATTTCCCCGTCCCAACTGCGCAGTTCGGCCTATCGCCGCCTGTTCCACGGCGTCGCGATCGCGTCGAACCGCGTCCTGGACCAAGCCACCCGGGTCGAGGCCGCTCGGCTCGTCCTCCCGACTGATGCTCGACTCACCGGCTTGACCGCATTGCGCATGGCCGGCCTTGACCTACTCGACGACTTCCCTCTGGTGTTCGAGACCACCCACCCCCATGCCGTCCGACGAGGAGGGGTGCAGGTTCGTCGCGTGGCCGAACTCGTCTCACCCGGTGGGGTCGCCCCGGTTCCGGAAGCCTTCGCCGCCTTCTGCGCGATGCACGACCTCCGTGACTCGGTCGAGGTGGGCGATCGACTGATTCAACTCAGGCGCGGTGAACTCGCCGATCTGCACGACGTCGCACCCCGCAAGGTCGCGCGTCTTCTTCGTGAGGGATCCGAGTCGAACATGGAGACGCGCCTCCGCCTGCTCCGATGCCTCGCCGGGCTGCCGGAGCCCGACCTGCAGGTCGACATCTACGACGGCTGCGGAGTCTGGCTGGGCAGAGTGGACGAACTCGATCCGGAGTTCAAGGTCATCTGCGAGTACGAGGGTCGTCATCACCTCACCGATCCCGCCCAGTGGAGCAAGGACGTGGCGCGTTATGAAGCCATGGTCGCGGAGGGGTACATCGTGCTGCGTTTCACGGCTGAACACCTCCGAGACCCCGTCGCCGTCGTCCATCGCATCCATCGCATCCATCGCGCCCTTGTCTCGCACGGTTATCGCGGACCCAAGCCGTCCTTCGGGGACAGGTGGTGCGCCGTCGCAGGGATTCGGGCCCGCAACCTCGATCTGAGGGGTCAGGCGGCCTGAGGCCGTGTGTGAAAAGTGCGCAGGTGCGCGCATTCAGCGAGACCTGAGGCTTCCCACCCAGCGCGTTGCGCACACCTGTGCACTTTCCACCCACCCAACGCTTCCCCACCCAGCGTGTTGCGCACACCTGTGCACTTTCCACCCACCCAGCACTCCCCCACCCAGCGTGTTGCGCACACCTGTGCACTTTCCACCCACCCAGCGCTCCCCCACCCAGCGTGTTGCGCACACCTGTGCACTTTTCACCCGCCCAGCGCTCCCCGCCTCACTTCCCCGTCGGCGCCCATCGGTAGTGATACGCGAACTGCCGCGTGAAGCCCAGCCGCTCATACAGCGACTGCGCCGGGTTGTCCCGCGCCACGAGCAGCCACATGCCGCGCGCGCCCGCCTTCGAGGCCCGACGCGCGATCTCGGCGATCAGATCGGTCGCCAGGCCTCGCCCCCGCGCCGACTCGTCGGTCGCCAGGCCGTCGATTCCGCACCAGCCGTCGTCCAGTGTCCCGCGGGCGGTGGCCCACACGCGGCCCTCGCGCCGCATCGACGCATAGACCGCCGGCGTACGCCGGGCCACGCCCGCCAGCTCGGCCAGGCCCGCGCCCGAGTCGCGCCCGTCGATGCGGGCCCACAGGTCGAGGTGGGCGTCGTCGAGCCCGCCGGAGACGTGCACGGGCCGCGTACGCTCCCCCGCGCGCGCCACCACCTCGTCGGTCTGGGCGACCATCGCGTACGCGTGGCGCGCCTCCTCCCACCCGCGCTCGGCGAGCTCGTCGTCGAGGCCGGTCGGGAGCGCCGACGTGCTGATCTGGAAACACGGTCGGATCTGCTTCTGGCGATACAGGGCCGAGGCGAGCTGCAGGGCCATCGCGAGGTCGGCCGGCTCGCCCAGGGGCAGCACCGAGTTCGCCCGCCCCGTCACGCCCTGGTCGCGACGCACCAGCCACCCGTCGATGTCACGCACGTCGGCCGCGAGCCATGCGCGATGGGCGAGCAGCAGCAGTTCGGCGTCGGCGATGCGGGCGGGAGGCGCGTCACCCGCGTCGCCCGCCGCGACGCCCGGTCGCCCCGCCTCAGCCACGGCGAGGGAAGGGGGTCACGGCGCTGATGCGCATGGCGTGGCGGGTGGCTCCCCACACGGCCCGACCGACCGCCGATGCGCGCGGCAGCCGGCGCGGCGTCCACGGCAGGTCGTCGGAGCCCGCGGTGATCGCGTCGGCCAGCTGGAGGGCGGCGGCCGTGCCGAGGGTGGACTCCCACGGCCCGAACCCGCAGGCGACCAGGCCGGCGCCCGGTCCGACCGGGCCCGCCAACGGCAGCGCGTCGAACGTCGCCGACGTCGCCGCCTCCCAGTGGCCGGTGATCTCGGGGCGCTCGAAATAGCGGTTCACCCAATCGACGCCTGGGTCGCGGCGGCTGCCGACCCACAGCTCGTCGCCGACGCCCACGACCATGCGACCCCCCTCGTCGAGGTGGAACACGTCACGGCTCACCGGCTCACCGGGGCCGATCGGGTCCGGGGCACGGAACGACAGCCAGCTCCACGTCATGCGCTGCATCCGCGCCTCGAGGCCGCGTACGGGTCGCCCCGCGACCTGCGGTCGTGCCGTGGTCGACACGCGGCGGCCGGCCTCGACCGGACTGTCGGCCAGCACGCCGCCGGCGTCCCGGTACGCCTCCACCAACCCGTCGCGGTAGGCCACGACGTCGAACGACGGCTGGCCGTCCAGGATCAGCTGGGGCCGCGTCGCCATCGGCAGCCCGGTCGTGTCGGTGAACTCCGGCTCGAGGCCCGCCAGCCGCTCGGCCCGCGCCTCGTGGCGCAACCAGAACGCCTCGTGCCCGTCGGAGGTCACGGTCGCGGTGGGACGTCGGCGGACGCGTACGCCCAGCTCCGTCGCCAACGCCAGGACGTGACCCTGGCCGCGGGCGACCTCGGCCGCGTACCGTCGCGCCGCATCGGGGCCGCACCAGCGCCACACGTGGTGGTGCTGGAGCTCTTGGTGGGCGGTGGCGAGGCCGGCCATCAACCCGTCGCGTCGGCCCGGGCGCAGGCCGGGGTCGACGACGGCGGTGGCGACACCGGCGCGGGCCAGCGCGAGGCCGAGCGTGAGGCCGGTGAGGCCGGCGCCGTGGATGGCGACATCAGGTTGGGGCACGGAGTCACTCTAGCGAGGGCGACCGCGGTGACCGCCACCGCGGGGCAACGGCGGCGAGGACGCGTACCGGGTGGTCCTGAACTGATTCAGCAGTCAGAATTGTGACTGCATGATGAGAAGCTGGACTGACGCAACCGAACACTGACGGAAATTCAGGCAGGCTGATACGAACCCACCTGACTCGCAAGTCAGTCGTGCGGACACCCATCACAGGAGGCAGGTCAATGAAGTCCATCTTCCGTTCCACCGCCGGCGCGTTCGCCACCCCGCACTCATCCTCTCCACCGCGGCGAGCCCGGCAATGGCCGGCCCGTCCATTGCGTCGAAGCACGACGGACAGCCGCCCGGCATCATCCAGCCGATCCGTCAGGGCCAGGGCCAGCCGGGCCAGTGGGCCGACTGCGGTCCGGTGAGCGTCGTCATGATGCTGCTCGCGATGGGTGTCACCCCCGACGCGCGGAGGAGGCCCCGCCGAAGCCCCTGAGCATCGGCCTGGTCGGCGGCGTCGACTCGTTCAAGGCCGAGCCGCCCAACCTCGTGTCGTCGGGCCCCTTCGACCTGGTCGAGGGCACCGCGTCGGGGTCGGCGTACTCCTACCGGGCCAACCCGAAGCACTGGCGCGGAAAGCCCGCGGCCGAGCAGATCAACCTGCGCCTCTACAACGCTCAGGACCCGATGGTGCAGGGCCTGATCAAGGGGGACATCGACTTCGCCGCGGGCGTGTCCCCGGTGCAGCTCAAGGCGCTGGAGAACAAGCCGAACATCAAGACCAAGCTCTCGCTGGCCCGCGGGTTCGACCACATCGGCTTCAACGCGGGCGCGGTCGACGCCAAGTCGAAGGCTCCGGTCGGCGACGCAGCCCCGCCGTGCGCGACCCGAAGTTCCGCCACGCGCTCGGCTATGCGATCGATCGCGACCTCATCGCCAACAACGCCTACCAGGGCGGCGGCGCGCCCGGCCAGACGATCATCCCGTCGACCTACCCGGCCTACCACGCGGCGCCGAAGTCGCCCTACACCTTCGACCTGGCCAAGGCGGCCCAGCTCCTCGACGAGGCCGGCTACAAGGTGGGCGCGGACGGCAGGCGCACCATGCCGGACGGCAAGCCCATCGGAACCCTGCGCTTCTACGGCGACGCGAAGTCCGACTCGGCGACGTCGTCGATGAAATACCTCCAGGAGTGGTTCGGCAAGGTCGGCATCGAGACCCGCCCCGAGCCGATGGACACCAACCGCATGTCCGACCAGATCTCGGCCGGCACCTACGACATCTTCCACTGGGGCTGGGCCGTACGCCCCGACCCCGACGCCATGCTGAGCTTCATCACCCGCGCGGCCCGCAGCGGATCTTCGGACACGTTCTTCTGCAACCCCGACTACGACAAGCTCTACGAGGCCCAGCACGGCGAGCAGGACCGCGCCAAGCGCGTCGCACTGATCAAGGAGATGCAGGAGCTCGCGTTCACCCAGGCGCCCAATCAGGTGCTCGTGTTCAACAAGACCTCCGACGCCTGGCGCACCGACCGCATCGAGGGCTTCGTGCCGCGTCCCGCCCCCGACGGCTCGCTGCTGCTCGGCTACGGCGCCGGCTCGCTGATGAAGGTCCACCCCGTGGCCGCGAAGGCGGCCAGTGCGGGCGGCACGAGCCCGGCCGTGATCGGCGGGGTCGCCGCCGGCGTCCTCGTCCTCGGCGCCGGCGCCTTCTTCCTGCTCCGCAACCGGAAGAGGACGGTGGACGAGCGTGAGTGAGTCGTTGGCCACCGCCCGGGTCGAGGCGTTCACCGACCAGGCCCCCAACCGCCGCCGCAGCGGTGGCTCGGCGGCCAAGTACGCGGCGTACGTCGGCCAGCGCGCCCTCGGCTCGCTCGGCGCCCTGTTGTTCACCATCGTCTTCAACTTCTTCCTGTTCCGGGTGATCTCCGGCGACCCGGTGAAGACGCTGGCCCGCGCCCGCGAGTCGACCCCCGACGAGATCGCGCTGATGACCGAGAAGCTGGGGCTCGACAAGCCCCTGCCCGAGCAGTTCGTCGTCTATCTCGGCAACCTCGTGCAGGGCGAGCTCGGCAACTCGTTCACCTACGGCCGGCCGGTGCTCGAGATCATGCTCGAGCGCATCGGCCCGACCCTCGCGCTCGTCGGCCCCTCGACCGTGATCGGTCTCGCGCTCGGCTTCTGGATCGGCATGGTCTCGGCCTGGCGCCGCGGCGGCCGGTTCGACCGGTGGAGCACGGCCATCGGCCTCATCCTGTACGCCATGCCGGCGTGGTGGCTCGGCCTGATCCTGCTGGCCGTCCTCGCGGTCGGCCTCGGCCCGGTGCCCGGCATCTTCCCCACCGGCCAGCTGATGGACGCGGGCTATGACCCGGCAACCCCAGCGGGTTGGCTGAACGCGGCGTGGCACCTGGTGCTGCCCGTGCTGACGCTGAGCCTGGCGCTCGTGGCCGCGTACGCCCTGATCATGCGCTCGAGCCTGCTCGAGGAGATGGGCGAGGACTACCTCACCACCGCGCGCGCCAAGGGCCTGCGCGAGAACGACGTACGCGGCCGCCACGCCATCCCGAACGCGATGCTGCCGACCACCACCATGATCGCGCTGAGCCTCGGCTCGATCGTGTCCGGCACCATCACCGTCGAGACGATCTTCTCGATCCCCGGCATCGGCCTGCTCACCACCGACGCCCTCGCGGTGCCCGACTATCCGATGCTGCAGGGGATCTTCCTGATCACCTCGGCCTCGGTCATCGGCGCCAACCTGCTCGCCAACCTGCTCTACGGCTGGCTCGACCCCCGCGTACGCACGTAGTCGCGCGCCCGATCGGAGACCCATGAGCACCACGCAGATCGACCTGCGGGCGTTGAGCCCGCGTACGCTGGACCGGCGCCGCCGCGTCCAGTCGGTGACCCGCATCTGGCGGGAGTTCCGCGCCCACCGTGCGGGCGTCGCCGGCCTCGGCATCATCGTCTTCTTCACCGTCGTCGCCCTCGCGGCGCCGCTGCTGGCCCCCGAGTCCGGGCTCAGCGTCACCCGCGCGGCGCTGCCGCCGCTGGAGGGGCCCTCGGCCCAGGCCTGGCTCGGCACAGCCGAAGAGTGCGACGGTCACCGGCGAGATCCTCGTCAACGGGGCCGACGTGCTCACCATGGGTTGGGGCGCGCTGCGCGCCCTGCGGTGGAGCGAGGCGTCGATCGTCTTCCAGGGCGCCCAGCACTCCCTCAACCCCGTGCGCCGCATCGGCGACCAGATCGCCGAGCCCATGGCCGTCCACGGCGAGAAGGGCGACCTGTTGGGGCGGGTGGCGGAGCTGTTGGCCCAGGTCGGGCTGCCGGCGAGCCGCGCGGACGCGTACCCGCACCAGCTGTCGGGCGGACAGAAGCAGCGCGTGATGATCGCGATGGCGCTGGCGTGCCGGCCGTCGCTCATCGTCGCCGACGAGCCGACCACGGCGCTCGACGTGATGGTGCAGGCCCAGGTGCTCAAGGTGCTCGGCGACCTGGTGCGCGAGCTCGGCCTCGGCATGATGCTGATCAGCCACGACCTGTCGATGCTGGCGGCCCAGTCCGACCGCGTCGCGGTGATGTATGCCGGCCGAGTCGTCGAGACCGCCCCGGCCGACCAGATCTTCGCCGACCCCCTGCACCCCTATCCGCGGGCGCTGTCGCGCGCGTTCCCGACCATCGGGGACGTGGCCAGCCGATTCGCGCCGGCAGGCCTCGCGGGCGATCCCCCCGACCCCCGCGTCCTGCCGCCGGGCTGCCCGTTCCAGCCGCGCTGCCCGAAGGCCGTCGACGCGTGCGCCGACACCGACCCGCCTCTCCACCAACATGACGCCGACCGACGCGTGGCCTGCCTGCGGGTCGACGCGCCCAGCCCGATCGGAGCAGCGCGATGACGACCGTCCACGAGGGAGCCCGCATGAGCACCGACCAGACCACGCGCGACGCATCGGGTGGGATCGCGGCCCCGGCCCTGCGCGCCGACGGCGTCCGTATCGAGTTCCGCGGCCGCCACGGACGCACGGCGACGGCGCTCGACGGCGTGGACCTCGACATCCGTCTCGGAGAGATCCTCGCCATCGTCGGTGAGTCGGGGTCGGGCAAGACCACGCTCGCGCGCACGCTGATGGGCCTCGAGCGGCCCGTCGACGGCGCGGTCGAGCACCACGGCGAGCGCCTGGCGTACGACGCGAAGCGTCTGCACCACTACCGCCGTCGCGTCCAGCTGGTGCTGCAGGACTCCAGTGGCGCGCTCAACCCGCGCCAGACCGTCTACGAGTCGGTCGCCGAGGGGCTCCGGCTCCACAGGGTCGCCCACCGCCAGGAGGGCGAGCATCGCCGCACCGAGGTCGAGATGGTGGCCGACGCCCTGTCGGGCGCGGGCCTGCGGCCTCCGGAGAACTATTTCTTGCGCTATCCCCACGAGCTCTCCGGCGGACAGCGCCAGCGGGTCCTGATCGCTGGCGCGCTCGCGCTCGAGCCGGAGGTGTTGATCGCCGACGAGCCCGCCAGCTCGCTGGACGCGTCGCTGCGCGGGGAGATCCTGGCCCTGTTGCTGAAGCTCCGCGAGGAGCGCGGCGTGACGCTCGCCGTCGTCACGCACGACGTGGGTCTGGCGTGGAACGTCGCCGACCGCATCGTCGTGATGCATCTCGGCCGCATCATCGAGTCGGGGACGACCGAGGAGGTGCTGCAGAACCCGCAACACCCCTACACCCGGGCGCTGCTGTCAGTGGTCCCGGAGGCAGGCGGGCGCGATCCGATCGTGCTGTCGGGCGAGATCCCCGACCCCACGAACATCCCGACGGGGTGCCGGTTCAACCCGCGCTGCCCCGAGCTGGCCTCGGGCCGGGCCGACGCGGTGACCGACCGGTGCCGCAGCAGCGACCCCGCGATCCTGCCGGGGTCAGGCCCCCACGCCGCGGCGTGCTGGCTCACGGAGGCGCAATGAGGGCCGCGTACGCCGTGGGCTCAGCGACCGAGGTCGGCCGCGTCGATGTCGAGCTCGTTCGCCGCGAGCGCGGCGATCGACTGACGCAGTGCCGTCTTGGTCGTGCGGCCGTAGACGACCGACGCCACCGACAGCCCGTCGAGGCTGGAGATCAGGCGCCGCGCAGCCCCGGCCGGATCGGCGCAGGTGAACACGCCCTCGTCGACACCCTCGCTGATCAGGGCGGCCAGCGCCGACACCCAGGCGGCGTCGAGGTCGCGGAGCGTACGCCGGATGCGCGGCTCCCGCAGGGCGACCGACCAGGCGTCGATCCACAGGCGCCAGCTGCCGGTCGCGCCGGTCGGGCCGCACTCCCGCAGGAAGCGACCGACGCGCGCGGCGATCGGGCCGGAGCGCGACGTGAGGCGCTCGATGCTCGCGAGGTCGTTGTTGGCGTAGTGCTCGAAGGCCGCCACCATCAGCGCCTCCTTCGAGTCGAAGTGGTAGTGGACCAGCGCGGTGCTGATGCCGAGCGCCTTCGCGACGTCCTGCACGCGGGTCGCGGCCATGCCGCGCTCGGCGATCTGCTCCAGCGTCATCGAGAGGATGTCGTCACGCCGGGTGTCTTTGCGCTGGGCCATGGGGTCGATGCTAGTCGTCTGGTCCACGCACGGAGAGGTATCCACAGATGAGGAAAGACGTGGCCGTGACCGTCTCCGGTCGCCACGACGTGGCCCGCACCGACCAGCCCGGGTCCGCCGTGGTGTGGCCGTGGACCGGTGAGGCCCGGGAGCTGCCGGGAGATCGCGAGATCGCGGCCGCGCTGGGACTGTCGGTGCTCGACGGCGTCGAGGGTCGCCCGGGCCTGCGCGAGTCGCTCGCGGCCGGGGTCGACGTCGGCGTACGCGGCGCCGCGACCACCACACTCGTGGCGCCCGACGGGCGGGTGCATCGGCTCGTCGTGGTGCACGTCGGCGACGACCCGACGCCGCAGGCGCTCGGCGAGGCGGCCACGCTGGCTGCGCGCCACGTCGAGGGAGCGACCACGCTGGTGAGCGCCCTCCCGCGGCTGGCGGCCCCGGGTGACCTCGAGCTCGCCACCGAGCTGGTGGCGGAGGGGCTCGTGCTCGGGTCCTACCGCTATGGGCGTGCCGAGGAGCCCCGGGTCGAGCTGCTCGGCGCGGGGTCTGCGGAGGCGGCCCGTGCCGGCGTACGGACGGGGGCGTTGGCGAACCACGCCCGGCGGCTGGTCGAGCGGCCGGCCGACGACCTCGACCCCGACGCGTTCGCCGCGGCGTGCGTCGAACTGCTCGAGGGCGCCGGTGTCGCGTGCGAGGTCTGGGACGCCGCCGAACTGGAGCGGTGCGGCTTCGGCGCGACCGTCGCCGTCGGCCGTGGTTCCCGATCGGGGGCGCGGCTGGTCGTGGGGCGCCGGAGCGGGCGTACGCGCCACCTCGGCCTGGCCGGCAAAGGCATCACGTTCGACTCGGGCGGGGTGAACATCAAGACCGACACCGGCGAGATCGCCTGGATGAAGTCCGACATGGCCGGGGCCGCGAGCGTCGCGGGGGCGGTCGCCGCAGCCGTGGCCGCCGGGGCCGACCCCACGCTGACCGTGGCGCTGCCGATCGCCGAGAACATGGTCTCGCGCGATGCACTGCGACCCGGCGACGTCGTGACCCACCCGAATCGCCGCACCACCGAGGTCACCAACACCGACTGCGAGGGAAGGCTGGTGCTGGCCGACGCGCTCACGTTCCTGGCAGGTGAGGGGGCGGACGGGCTGGTCGACGTCGGCACGCTCACCGACGGCGGCGGCTTCGGGCCAAAGCTGTGGAGCGTGTCGGGCCGCGGGCTGATCGACGAACTGATGGCGGCCGGGCGACGCGGGGTGGGAACTGCCGCTGGTCGAGCAGTACGCCGACCTGCTCGCCACGCCGGTCGCCGACGCCGTGAACTCGGCGCCGGGTTTGGGCGTGGGTGGAGCCCTGATGGCGGGGGTCTATCTGTCGGCGTTCACCGACGGGCTTCCGTGGGCGCACATCGACAACGGGGGCACCGCATACCTCACGCGCGACTGCTATCCGTGGCCGGTCGGGGCCACGGGGTCACCTCTGCGGGCGCTCTCCCGGTTCCTCCGCGACCTGGGGTGAGCGGCGGCCCCCGGCTGCGCGGAGTGTGACACGGACGAGCGCGCCCACCGCGTACACGGCGACGCCGATGGCGATGGAGCGCCACGGGAGCGTCACGACGAGCGTGACGCAGAGGATCGCGCCGATCACCTGCAGGGCGCTGGGGAAGCGGCGGTGGTCGGCGGTCTGGGTGTACGCGGCCACGTTCGCCACGAGGTAGTAGAGCAGGACGCCGAAGCTCGAGAACCCGATGACGGTGCGGATGTCGCCGACGAGCACCAGGACGATGACGGCGGCGGCGAGTGCCAGTTCGGCGCGGCGCGGGACGCTGTGGCGGGGATCGACGACGGCGAGGCCTCGGGGCAGGTCGCCGTTGCGGGCCATGGCGAGGGTGGTGCGGCCGATCCCGGTCATCAGGTTGAGCATGGCGCCGGCGATGGCGAGGCCGGCGGCGACGGCGATGACGGGAACGAGCCAGGGCGCGTTCGCGGCGCGGCCGAGGTCGCCCAGCGGAGCGGGACTGGCCGCGAGCCGCGCCGGGCCCAGCGCGGCCAGGAGAACGGAGCCGACTCCGGCGTACACGACGGCGGCGATCGCGAGCGCGATCAGGATGGCGCGGGGGATCGTGCGCGTGGGATCGCGGACCTCCTCCCCCATGGTCGCGATGCGCGCATAGCCGGCGAAGGCGAAGAAGAGCAGGCCGGCCGATTGCAGGACGCCGCCGGGGGTCACGACCGACTCGAGAACCGTGGAGTCCGTCGGGTGCAGGGCGGGCGTCAGGCCGAGCGCGACAACCACGGCGAGGACGGGCAGCACGATCGCGATGATGACGCGCGTGGCACGGGCGGTGCGCGTGACGCCGAACAGGTTGATCGCGGTGAGCACGAGCACGGCGGCGACGGCGAGCGGGCGCTGGAGGTGGGGGGCCGCGTACGAGGCGAGGGTGAGCGCCATTGCCGCCACCGACGCGGTCTTGCCGATGACGAATCCCCACCCGGCAAGGAATCCCGGCCACTCCCCCAGCCGTTCGCGGCCGTAGACGTAGGTGCCGCCCGAAGTCGGGTATTGCGCGGCGAGCTGGGCCGACGAGGTCGCGTTGCAGTAGGCCGCGACGAGCGCGAGCGCGAGTCCCATGAGCAGGCCGTCTCCCGCCACCGCGGCCGCCGGGGACCAGACGACGAAGACCCCCGCGCCGATCATGGAACCCAGGCCGATGACGACGGCGTCGCCGAGGCCGAGGCGGCGTTGGAGGGGTGGCTGCGGTGCGCTCACCCGCGGGAACCTAGCGGGCGAAGGTGACAGGCGGAAGAACGGTCTCCGCGACCGACTACGTTCTCCGAGCGAGCGAAGCGAGACGAGGAGCCCGAGAACGCTCTCCGAGCGAGCGAAGTGAGACGAGGAGTGTTGTCCCCTTCCCCTCCCGTGTTGTCCCTCTCGCCCACACCCGGCACGTCCGGCAGGTCCACCGGCAGACTGGGGACGTGAGCGAATCGACGAACGAGACCGCGGCCGCCCAACCGGCCAGCCGCGGCGCGAAGACCGACGTCGTCCTCGGCGACGACGGTCTGGCACGCCCCGCGTGGGCTTCCACCGACCCCCTGCTGCGGGACTACTACGACACCGAGTGGGGCATGCCGGTGCGCGACGAGCGCGGCATGTTCGAACGGCTCAGCCTCGAGGGATTCCAAGCAGGCTTGAGCTGGGCGACGATCCTCCGCAAGCGCGAGAACTTCCGTGCGGCGTTCGCGGGCTTCGACCCGGACGTGGTGGCGACCTTCGGGGACGACGACATCGATCGGCTCATGGCCGACGCCGGCATCGTCCGCAACCGCGCGAAGATCCTCGCCACGATCGGCAACGCGCAGGCCACGATCGCGCTCCGTCCCGAGACCGACCTCGCGACCTTCATCTGGTCGTTCCAGCCGGCCGACACGCTGCGTCCAAGGTCGTTCGCGGAGATCCCGAGCACCTCCGCCGAGTCGATCGCGTGCTCGAAGGCCCTCAAGAAGCTCGGGTTCCGGTTCGTGGGGCCGACGACGGTGTTCGCCCTCATGGAGGCCACCGGCATCATCGACACCCATCTCGTCGACTCCCACCGCCGAGGCAGTGCCGGGGTCTGGCCGGACTGATCTTGAAATGGTTCGGCCCGTCCTGATCGGCGGTTCAGGGGCGTACGCGGCACCCCGGCGATAGAATGGGCGGTCACCACGAGCGAAGGAGCCCCATGGCCGTCGAGATCGAACGCAAGTTCACCATCGCCCCCGGCGTACGCGTGCCCGAGCTCGGCGACGCCGCCACACTGGGCGACTCGCGCCGGTTCAACCTGTCGGCGGTCTATTTCGACACCCCCACGCTCGAACTGGCCCGGAACCGCGTCACCCTGCGCCGTCGCACCGGAGGCGGCGACGCGGGCTGGCACCTCAAGCTGCCGGGCGACGGCCACGCGCGCGAGGAGATCCACGAGCCCATCGTGCGCGGTGCCAGCACGCTGCGGGTGCCTGCAGCCCTGCGTACGCAGGTCTCCGACCTGATCGGGTACGCACCCCTGGTCCCCGTCGTCGACCTGCGCACCCGACGCACCGAGACCGACCTGACGACCGCGCGCGGCCGGCGCCTCGCCATCCTCTGCGACGACACCGTGACCGCCGTACGCAACGGCGAGGAGCAGAAGTGGCGCGAACTCGAGGTCGAACTCGCCGGTGGCGAGCTGTCCGACCTCGACGCGATCACCGAGGCCCTCGCGGCCGGCGGCGTCGAGCCCAGCGAGTCGGTGTCGAAGCTGGTCCAGGCCATGGGTGACCGCCTGAGGAGCGCCGAGGACGAGCGGCTGGGCCGCAAGTCCAGCGCTGCGGCGGTCCTGCGCGCCTACATCGGCGCCCAGGTCGGCATGATCCAGGGCCGCGAGCCCGAGGTCCGCGAGGACGCCCCCGACTCGGTCCACAAGATGCGCGTGGCGACGCGCCGACTGCGCAGCACCCTGCGTACATTCCGCGACCTCATGGACGCCAAGCGCACCGAGCGTCTGCGCGGCGAGCTGAAGTGGCTCGGCGAGATGTTGGGCGGCCCGCGCGACGCCGAAGTGCTGGCGGAGCGGCTGAATGCTGCGGTGGCAGGACTTCCGGCCGATGCCGTGCAGGGGCCCGTCGCCGAGCGCGTGGCCTGCGAGCTGTCCTCGCGCCATGACGAGACCCACCGCGCGCTGGTCGAGGCGCTTGACTCGGATCGTTGCCAGACCCTGTTCGACGACCTGGTGGGGCTGTTCACCGAGTCGCCGTTCACCGACTACGCGGACGCGCGCGCCAAGGGCGTACTACCTCCCCTGCTGGAGAAGGCGACCAAGCGCGTCACGAAGCGGTGGAAGGCGGCGCAGGAGGCCGAGGACGCCGACGAGCGGCTCCACCTCGCCCACGAGGCGCGCAAGAAGGCCAAGGCTGCGCGCTATGCGTGGGAGGCCGTGATCCCGGCCTTCCCCGCTGCGGAGGAAGCGGCCGCGGCCTGGGAGCAGGTCACCGAGTCGCTCGGGACGGCCCAGGACACCGTCGTGGCGCGCGAGCGCCTGGTTGAGCTGGCGCGTGTGGCCGCGGACGCCGGCGAGCCGACGTTCACCTACGGCGTGCTGTGGGAGCGGGAGGAGGCCCACCAGAACGCGGCCCACGACGTGGCTGCATCGGCGATCAGGGCGGCGAAGAAGGCGTCGTCGCTGTAGGGGTTGGGGCGAGGGGATCCGCGTACGCTGTCGCCGTGATAAGAGTTGAGCGGGAGCACGCGCTGCGTCGTACGGTGCTGGGGGTTGCCGGGCTGAACGCCGCAGCGATGGTCGCCGAGATGACCGTCGCGCTGTTCATCGGGTCGGTGTCGCTGTTTGCTGATGCCGTCGACTTCGGCGAGGACACGGCGGTCAACCTGCTGATCTTCCTCGCGCTCGGCTGGCCGATCGCCCGGCGCGCCGCGGCCGGCAAGGTGATGGCGCTGATCATCTGCATCCCTGCCCTGGCGGCGATCTGGCAGGCCGTCGCAAAGTTCGCGAACCCCGAGGCGCCCGATGTGGGCTGGCTGATCGCCACCGCCGGGGTGGCCGCGATCGTGAACTCGGTCTGCGCGTGGCTGCTGGCACGATTCCGCCACGATGCGGGGTCGATGTCGAAGGCGGCGTTCCTGGCGGCGCGCAACGACGTCGTCGCGAACCTCGCGATCATCGCGATGGGGGTGGTGACGATGTTCTGGCGGTCGGGCTGGCCCGACATCGTGCTGGGGCTGCTGATCGTTGTGCTGAACCTGTCGGCGGCCAAGGAGGTCTGGGAGGCCGCGGAAGAGGAACGGCTTGCGGCGAAGGCGCTGGCGGGCGAGGACATCGACTGACGGAATGGGACGCATGATCCCACGTTCGCCGGCGAACGCCTGCGAGACGAGGAGTCCCACGCTGGCTGAGCGACGAAGGAGTCGAAGCCACTCCGTTCTCCGAGCCAGCGCCAGCGAGACGAGGAGCCCCACGCTGGCTGAGCGACGAAGGAGTCGAAGCCACTCCGTTCTCCGAGCCAGCGCCAGCGAGACGAGGAGCCACGGCCACGTTCTCCGAGCGAGCGCCAGCGAGACGAGGAGCCACGGCCAGGTTCTCCGAGCGAGCGCCAGCGAGACGAGGAGCCACGGCCCACGCTCTCCAAGCAAGCACCAGCGAGACGAGGAGCCGGGCATCCCGCGGGACCGCACCCACGTCCTCCAAGCGAGGCCGCCTGCGGCCGAGACGAGGAGCCGGGCATGCTTCGCTGCCCCCGGGACGGCTCTCCCGGCGGTTCGTCAACAGGTGGAAGGGTGTGGCCTCTGGGCTGGGCCGATCATTCCGGGCCGACCCGAGCCCACAAAGCGCGACATCGGTTCAGGCGGCCGCTTCCTCTATCAGGGGGATGAGCGCGGGGCTCATGGTGGCGAACAACCGTGCGGCAGCAGCTGTGGCTTCGTCACGGATCTGGTGTTGTGCGTGTTTGTGGGCGAGTTCGGCGGCTCGTCGGGTGGCCTGGCGGATGCGTCGTCGGGTGCCTGTTGGGTCGATGATCAGGTCGGTGTCGGGGTTGCGGGTGTAGGTGCCGTGGGGGGTGGTCCAGAACTCCTGTCCGGTCGGGGTTCTCCAGTGCGTAACGCCCGACCGAACGAGGGTGGAGGTGAACCCGCCGAACGTCTTGGCGCGGTGGACCCGCTTCGACAGTGGGGTGAGGTTCGTCGTGCAGGTCTGGCCGAGGGGGAACTCGACGATGTGATCGAGGTCGATGAACTTTCCGGCCGAACGCCGTGTGGAGAACGGGAATGCCTCGTATTCCTCCCGCAAAAGCACCTCCCGCCGTTGCGCCTCGGTGGGTTCGTAGCCGACGGTCACGTGCGGGGTCTCGGGATCCAGAACCGGCCGCACGGTCACCTTCGCGGCGTTCGCAAGGAGTGCATCGAGTTGGGACCGGGCGACCGAGCCGAGGCCGGTGACCTGACCGCCGGCGCCGCGGTCGACCTGGTCCGGGCGGACGTGGACGACGAGTTCGAGGAGGTCCTTGCGCGCCGGCAATCCCGGCGACGAGTCGGCTTGATCAGTGCCGTCGAGGTCGAGGGTTCCAGCGCCCAGGACGCGTCCCGCACGGGCGGGATCGGCGAGGAGTTCGATCGCCTGGGCGCGCAACACGGCGAACTGATGATCCAACGGATCGACATCAGCTCCCTCGGCCACGGTGCCATCACTGTCGGCCGAGTCCTGGCGTCCGGCACCACGGAGGATGCCCGCGAGCTGGGTGATGGTCTTGTCGAGCCGCAGCGCGGCGGGGCCGTCGACCTGCCCGGTGACCAGCGCGGTCCCAGCCTCCCCTGGCCGAACGGTGACGAAGCGCCGTTCCAGTGCAGCCTTCCTGCGGGCCTCCGCACCGTCGGGGTCGACGACATCGCACAGGAGTTCGGCCTGGTTCAGCAGCCGCGTGACGGTGTACTGCGGAGCGAACGGCGCGAGTTTCCGGTCGACCTCACCCGCCATGTCGGCGGTGAGTTCACGGGTGCGGGTGAGTTGGGCAACCTTCCGCGCGGCGAATACGCGGACGAACCCGCCGATCACCAAGGCCCACAGCTTGGGGTGGCGGTGGCGGAGGTCGAGGACGTCGGCGATGAGCTGGGCGGCCGCGTCCGGGGACATGCCTAGTGCAGGGCCGACTTCGAGGGTGCAGAACTCGGCGACCTCCGGCGTACCATCACCGCCGAGAACCATCAGCCGTTCGCCGTGGAGGACCGACGGCGCGGAATCGCTGCCAGTGCAGTCATCGAGGGGTTCGTCGATCCACGAGTACGCCTCCGCCGCCGCGGCGACGAGGGCGAGCTGGTCGATCTCGGCCTGGCGTTGGCGGTCGGCGGCGTCTTTGAGGCCGAGGATGACCGCGGTGCGGTCGGGTTTTCCCTTCGCAACAAGGTGTTCGATGAGATCGTCCATGGTTTCCCCCTGGGGTGTGGTGATGGTTCCAGCCTAGGAAGGGGGTCTGACAATTTCGGGCCCAGAACAGGGTCTTCCGAAAAGAATCTCGAACTATTTTTTTGCTTGCGTGGAAGGCGATCGCGCGCGGGTGGCTTCGACTCCTGCGTCGCTCAGCCAGCGTGACCCCCGGGTGGCTTCGACTCGTTCCTCGCTCAGCCAGCGTGACCGCGAGTCCCCGGATCGGTCGCCTGCTCCTCGTCTCGCTGGCGCTCGCTCGGAGAACGTGGGTAGACGACACAGGTGGCTTCGACTCGTTCTCGACGAGCCAACGTGAGCGGGGACGCTCTTGGGCTCGCGCGCCCGGTGTCTGGAGGACCGATGAGCAACGCGGCCCCCGCAACCAGACCGGAACCGATCCAGAAACGAGGGCCGCGTGGCGAAGAGCGTCCGAAGACACCGGATTGTGCGCGCGAGGCCGTACGCCTGGCGGAGCCAGGCCATCCAACTCAACCCCGCACGAAGTCCCCGATCACCGCCGGCGCCCCCGCGTCGAACCCGACGACGTCCAACATCCCGCCGTCATCGGGGTCGGCCACGGTGAACCCGGTCGCCGTCATCCCCACCACCACGAGCTTTGCGGCGATGCCGCTGGTCTCGCGATAGCGACGCAACGCCTGGAACGGGTGCTCCGCTCCGAACCAGGTCTCGTTGTCGGTGTAGACCACGAAGGCGTCCACTGCGAGGCCGCGCTCGATGGCGTGCTGCATGGGCAGCGCGACATCGGTCGCCCCCATGGGGATGCGGGCCAACCGCGCCACCACGTCGTCGAGGCGCTGGCGAGGGCTGATCCGCACCGGGACCATGCGATCGCTGAACGCGACGACCTGCACGTCGCGCTCGGTGGCCGCGGTGACGAGTGCCATCGCGGCCGCCCCCACCGCCGGGGTGATGGGCGATCCGGCGATGGTGCCGAAGCCCATCGAGCCCGACACGTCCAACGCGAGCATCACGCGCTTGCCCGTCGGCTCGACGGTCTGGAATGCCTTGTAGAACAGAGCATCCATGGCGTCGACGATCGCCTGCACCGGTTCCCACACGAGACCACCGCGTACGCCGTGGCCGTTCGCGTACGTCGTGAGCGCCGTCAACACCTGGAGCGGGTGCAGGCGGGCGCGGCGTACGCGCTCGGCGTCGGCGAACTGGTCGACGACGATCCGCGTGGCCTCCGCACCCGGCGCGAGCACGCCGAGCGCGGTGAGCCGACCGAGGTTGCGGAGCAACGCCGTCATCGGGATTCCCATGCGGACAAGGGCCTCCCAGACGCGACGCTCCCCCAGCGTCTCGGGCGGGAGCATCTCCCACGTGACACCGCCGCCCTCGATGAGCGCGACGATGTCGTCGACGCCACCCGTCTGGGCGGCGAGGTAGCGACCCACGACCTCGGGCGCACCGTCCCCGTCACCGTGGCCGGTCACCCACGAGAACAGCGCGCGGCGCTGCGGCTCGTCGGTCGCCGGGTGGGCGAGGCGGAGCAGGTCGCGGTGCGACCAGCCCTCACGGGAGCGATACTTCACGACCTGGTACGCGACGTCCTCGACGGGCGCGTCCGCGTACCAGCCGGCGACCGCACGGCGGAGGCCGCGGCCCCACCCGCGGAACTGCTCGACGTAGCCGGCGAACAGGAACAGGTGGGTGCCCGTGCGGGCGACCTTCGGGAGAAGCGCGAGCGCAGCTCGGCGATGGTCCGCATCCCCGATCGAGGAAGCGATCGCGAGCGCGAACAGCGTCGCGTTGGGGCGCGGGGCGGCGCCCGAGAGCGACACCTCCTCGATGGTCGCGAGCAGGGTCTCCGGGTCGTTCTCGGCCATGCGTACGACGACCTCCGCGTTGTCGCGCGTGAGCTCGCGGGCGCCGACATAGAACGTGCCGCCGTCGGTGCCGAGCACGAGGAAACGGCGCAGGCGCGCGGCGTCGTCGAGCTCGAAGGTCCACCCACCGGCGGTGTTGCAGACCTGGTCGGCGCGCGCCTTGGCGTGCTGCGGCGTGCGGCGGAGGCCGAACGTGGTCAGGATGTCGTTGATCATGGGTGTCCCTCCTTCAAGGGTCGCCAGGTGCACCAGGCGCCGGACGGCCGGAGGGCGCGCACGGGCATGGTGTTCGGACCGGAGTCCCCCGAAGGGGCGGATTCGAACCGTTGGATGCCAGATAACCGGACCGATCCGGCCCGTACGCGCCCACCGGTCGCCCGGTGAACCTCGTGATGGTGCTGCTTGTTGGGTTGGTGTTGCGACCGGTCGGGCGTGTTGTGGCCATCGGATCCCGGTTTCCCGGACGGCGCTCTGCCAGTTGAGCTACGCGGCGAACCGCGACGGGACTCGAACCCGCAACCTTCGTAATCTGAAATGATAACCGACGCGCCTCCGGCCCGACCGGCGAACGCAACACGTCAACCATAGAAGGGATCGCGGGAAGGGCGCATCCGATTATTCACTCCTCGTCTCGGCCGCAGGCGGACTCGCTCGGAGAACGTGTCTCAGCCGAGGTCGCAGCCGTCCAGGTCGCAGCCTCCGAGGTCCGGCATCTCGAAGCCGCCGGCCGAGTCGACGAAGCCCGACACACCCTCGGTGAAGGCGCCGAAGACCTCGCCGGCGCCCTCGCCCACGTTGCCGAACATCTCACCCATGTCGGGCATGTCGAACCCGCCGCCGAACGCGTCGCCGACGGCGAACAGGTCGGCGTCGCCGCCGAAGTGGAGGTCGGGGGTCATGAAGTCGAACCACATCAGGTCGAACATCAGGTCGGTGCCGGTGTAGCCCCCGTCGGCGAGCCCGCCGCCGCCCATCTCCTTGTAGCGCTTCGCGACGTCGCCGAAGACCTTCGACCAGTGCTCGGCCACGCCGAACACGATCGCGTACGGGAGGTAGCGAGAGAAGATCTCGGACGCCTCCTCGAACTTGATCTGGTCGGCCTCGGCCGTCGCGAGGTATTGCTTGAACCCCAGCGACTGGATCATCATCGCCGTGCCCTCGGCCGTGCGGCCCACGCGTACGCCGCGCCCGATGACGAGGGCGACGATGCCGCCGATGACCATGCCGAGCGGGAGCAGGAAGGCCGGGACCTCGAGGCGGTCCGCGCCGATCGCCCCGAACACCACGACGGCCGCGAGGACCCCGAGCGCCAGCAGGATGCCGCCCCAGATGCGGAGCTTGCCGCCCTTGGCGAGGGGGTGCCGGGGATACCACCCGTTGTCGACGACCTGGCGATAGAGGTCGACCTGGGCCTCGCGCATCGCGGCGCCGAAGCCGTGCTGCAGGTCGGACATGCGTACGGTCGGGCCCTGGCCGAACATCGCCTGCAGCAGGGTCTTCTCGAACGGCCGCACGTCGCTCGGCGGGTTGGGGTCGGCGCGCAGCAGCCAGTCCTGCTTGGCCTTCTTGCGGCGCGACGACGGGCCGGTCTCACCGACCGGGGCGTCGTGGGACACCTCGGGCGCCTCGTTCTCTCCGAGCAGCGGCACGGTCTTGATGGTCAGGAACCCGCGTACGGCGAGGTCGACGATGGTCGCCGTCACGTCGCGCATCTCGGCGCGGCCGTCGACGATCGTGCCGACCAGACCGGGCGCGACATCCCGCGGCGGGGAGAACTGCACCGCAACGGGACCGGCGTACTCCCGTCCGGACAGGCGACGACGCCCGGGCTGCTGGCCCTTGAGGGGCAGCAGTCCGGGCGTCAATCCCTCGAAGATCTCGTCACGGGATCGACGGCGCGCCACCACGGACACGACGATCATGAGGGTGCAGATCAGGAGGCCGGCGACGGCAAGGGCGATGCTCACCCCTCCATTGTGCCAAGAGGGTGGTGAGGCGCGCCCCGCGTACGCCTCCCTACAGCGATCAGCGCGGGTCGCGCGCCATCTTCCCCGCCTCGACGTAGCCGTCGTGGGAGTCGTGGGCCCGCTTGAGCAGGGCCATCAGTTCGTCGGAGTCGCGGATCTCCTTGCGGAACTTCTCGGGCAGCTTGCGGATCTGGTCCTCCTCGTCGAGGAGCTTCGCGTAGTTCTTCTCCTTGAGCTCCTGGTCGGTCTCGTAGTCGGCGTCCAGGTATTGCGTCGCATGGCGACGCGCATTGGCCACATAGTTCTTCGCGCGGCCGCGCGGGCTGACCAGCGAGGCGATGACGGTGACGACCAGAACGCCGATGATGACGCTCAGCGACAGGGTCGTGGAGACCTCGACGACCTTCACGTGCTCGCCGTCGTTGATGAACGGCAGGTTGTTCTCGTGAAGGGCATGGAGGATCAGCTTGACGCCGATGAAGCCCAGGATCGCCGCGAGACCGTAGGACAGGTAGATGAGGCGGTCGAGCAGGCCGTCGATCAGGAAGTAGAGCTGGCGCAGGCCCATCAGCGAGAACGCGGTCGCCGTGAACACGATGAACACGTTCTGGGTGAGGCCGAAGATCGCCGGGATCGAGTCGAGCGCGAACAGGATGTCGGTGCCGCCGATGGCGATCATCACCAACAGCATCGGCGTCAGGACCTTCTTGCCGTTCTCCACCGTGAACAGCTTGTCGCCGTCGTAGTGGTCGGACGTGTGCACGAGCTTCCTCGCGACGCGGATCATGATGTTGTCGGCGCCGTGGTCGTCGTCACTGGACAGCTCGCTCTTCAGCAGGTTGCCGGCGGTGATGATGAGGATGAGGCCGAACAGATAGAAGATCCAAGCGAACGAGTTGATCAGCGCGGCACCGAGGAAGATGAACCCGGTGCGGGCGATCAGCGAGAACACGATGCCGAACAGCAGCACCTTCTGCTGGTCAGCGCGCGGGACCCGGAAGCTCGACATGATGATCAGGAAGACGAACAGGTTGTCGACCGACAGCGCCTTCTCGGTGATGTAGCCCGCGAAATATTCGGTGCCCATCTGGTGTCCGCCGAAGATCCAGACGCCCACGCCGAAGACGAGCGCCAGTCCGACATAGATGGCCGACCAGACGCCGGCCTCCTTGAGCGTCGGCGTATGAGCCTTGCGGACGTGGAAGAAGAAGTCGAACAACAGCAGGCCGACGATGCCGACGATCGTGGCGATCCAGATCCAGGTGGGGACCAATGCAGTTTCTCCTGTCGGGGCGTGAAGACAGTACGCGCCCGAGGGTCGGGACTTCGGCCACCCCGGAGGATGGAGGGCCGCTGCCTTCATGGCGAAGCAGCAGCGACCGGACCAGCGTACCGACCCGCGCGATTGTCGACAATCGCGCGGGTCGGGCTGGGACTCAGCGGGCCAGCAGGTCCGCGAACGGGGTGAAGGTGGGGAACGCCTCGGTGTCGACGTCGTCGGAGTGAGCTTCCTCGACCCGCTCGGACTCCTCGACTCGCTGCGCTCGCTCGGAGAACGTCGGGCCCAGCGCCGCCGCCAGGTCGCGCCCCGCCGCCGTGATGCGTCGGGACAGGCCGGAGTCAGCTGTGCCCCAGTCGTCGGTCGCCGCGAACACGCTGGTCGGGACGACCGACGCCTTCAGATAGAAGAACAGCGGCAGCATCGACTGGTCGATCGCCAGCGAGTGGCGCGGCGTCCCCCCGGTCGCGCCGAGCAGCACCGGCCTGCCACGCAGCGCCCCCTCCTCCAGCACGTCGAAGAAGAGCTTGAACAGGCCCGAGTACGCCGCGTTGAAGATCGGCGACACCGCGATGACGGCGTCGGCGCGCGCGACCTGCTCGAGGACCTCCTCGAGCGCCACCGGTGACACGTGGGTGAGCAGGCGGTTGGTCAGGTCACGCGCCAGGTCGCGCAGGTCGACGAATACGACCTCCGACTGGTCGCCCGAGCGGTCGGCTCGCGAGCCGAGCGCGGCAACCGTCGCCTCGGCGAGGCGCTCGCCGAGCAGGCGGGTGGAGCTGGGCTGGGACAGCCCGGCGGTGATGACGACGAGGGTGGTCATGGGTGTCTCCTTGGGGTGGTGGGGGCTTCGACTCGCTGGCGCTCGCTCAGCCAACGTGGGACAGGCGCTCGCTCAGCCAACGTGGGACAGGCGCTCGCTCAGCCAACGCAGGACCGGGTTCAGCCCAGCGCGCCCGGGTGCAGCGGCGCCGTCGCCGGAACATCGGCCGGCCGGCCCTCCGCGTACCCCTTGCGCAACTCGGGCACGATCTCGCCGAGCAGGTCGAGCTGCTCGAGCACGGTCTTGAGCGGCAGGCCGGCGTGGTCGACCAGGAACAGCTGGCGCTGGTAGTGGCCGACGTGCTCGGTCATGCCGAGGTAGCGCTCGAGCACCTGCTGCGGCGAGCCGACCGTGAGCGGGGTCTCGCGCGAGAACTCCTCGAGCGAGGGGCCGCCGCCATAGACGGGGGCGTGGTCGAAATAGGGGCGGAACTCGTTGACCGCGTCCTGGGCGTTGCGGCGCATGAAGAACTGGCCGCCCAGACCAACGATCGCCTGGTCGGCGCGGCCGTGGCCGTAGTGCTCGAACCGGCGGCGATACAGCGTGACCATCTGCTTGGTGTGGCGCACCGGCCAGAAGATGTTGTTGTGGAAGAAACCGTCGCCGTAGTAGGCGGCCTGCTCCGCGATCTCCGGGCTGCGGATCGACCCGTGCCAGACGAACGGCGGGATGTCGGCCAGCGGGCGCGGCGTCGACGTGAAGCCCTGCAGGGGCGTGCGGTATTTCCCCTCCCAGTCCACGACCTCCTCGCGCCACAGTCGGTGCAGCAGCGCGTAGTTCTCGACGGCCAGGCCGATGCCCTCGCGGATGTCCTTGCCGAACCACGGATAGACCGGCCCGGTGTTGCCGCGGCCGAGCATCAGGTCCATGCGCCCGTCGCTGAGGTGCTGGAGCATCGCATAGTCCTCGGCGATGCGCACCGGGTCGGTCGTGGTGATCAGGGTCGTCGCGGTCGACAGGCGCAGCTTCGTCGTCTGGGCCGCGATGTAGGCGAGCGTCGTGGTCGGCGCCGACGAGAAGAACGGCGGGTTGTGGTGCTGGCCGAGGGCGAAGACGTCGAGGCCGATGTCCTCGGCCTTCTTCGCGATCTCGACGATCGCCCTGATGCGGCCGTGCTCCGTGGGCGTCGTGCCGTTGGTGGGGTCGCGCGTGATGTCGCTGACGCTGAAGACGCCGAGCTGCATGGGGACTCCTGAGATAGTTGCTTGTTCAACCACCTACTGTAAGGCGTCCCCCCTCCGATCTATTCCCGGGCGTACGCGCGGCTCCGCGTACGGCCGTCAGCCCCGCGCTCCCCCGCTCAGCGACCACGTCACGGTGCCGCGCTCGAAGCCCTGGCGGCAGCCGCCCGCGTCGCACACCTCGGGCCCCGAGGGATAGCCCAGTCGGCCGGTCTCCCAGCCCGTCGAGGCCCAGTGGTCATAGATCGCGCCCCAGACCTCCCACACGCCCGAAGCCGGCGAGAAATAGATCGATCCGTCCTGGAACCGCTGGAAGCAGCCGGAGTTGATCAGCCCGCAGTTCTCGCCCATCACCGGATAGGCCAGGTGGCCCCCCTCCCAGCCGAGCGCGGCATATCGATCACGGATGGCGCCGTTGACCGGGTGGGCGCCCGAGCGCGCCGACCAATAGATCGTGCCGCGCTGGAAGTGCTGGCCACAGCCCCCGTCGCGCAGCCCGCAGAACTCGCCCGAGGTCGGATAGCCCAGGCGGCCGTGCTCATAGTCGGTCGCGTCCCACGCCCTGCCGATCTCGCCGCGGACGTGATGGGCGCCGCTCGCGGGCGACCAATAGACGCGCCCGCCCTGGAAGACCTGCCAGCAGCCACCGTCGACCAGCCGGCACATCTCGTTGGTCAGCGGATAGCCCAGCCACCCCTGTTGCGCGCCCTGGACGCGCCACTCGCGGGCGATCGCCCCGCGGACGAAGTGGGCGCCCGGACCGGAGGCCCACGTCACCGAGCCGTCCTGGAAGTCCTGGCGGCAGCCGCCGTCGCGGAGCCCGCACATCTCGTCGCTGGTGGGATATCCCATCGCGCCGTTCTCCCAGCCCTGCTCGGCCCAGGGTCCGCCCATGGCCCCCCACACGGGATGGGTGCCGCCGGCGGGCGAGAAATACATCGAGCCGCCCTCGAAGCGCTGGAAGCAGCCGCCGTCCCGGAGCCCGCAGACCTCACCCGACAGCGGATAGCCGAGGCGCCCGTTCTCCCAGCCGAGCGAGCCCCACCTGTCGCGGATGGCTCCCTTGACCAAGCTGCGCGGCGTCGACGCCGACCAATAGACGGTCCCCTCGGCGTACGCCTGCAGGCAGCCGTTGTTGCGCAGCCCGCAGATCAGCCCGCCGGAGGTCGTGCCGTACGCGGGGGTCCACGTCACCGTCTCGCTGCGGGAGAACCCGGCGACGGCGGTGAGTCGGTCACCGTCGAGCGCCGCGTACGTGAAGCTGCCGTTGGCCGCGGGTGTGATGCGGGTGAGGGTGCCGTTGCGGTTCAACTCGACCACGGTCCCGGGCGGCAGCGAGCCGTCGACGGGGATGCGTCCGGTGACCTGCGCCCCCTGGGCGCCCGCGCCGACCACCGGGGCGTTCAGCCAGAACTCGAGGGCATAGCCCCGCCGGGTCAGCTCCGTGACGGGGGCGCCGACGGTCGACGGCGGATAGAAGATGCCCGTGCTCGGATCCGTCCACGCGTCATAACCCGCCGACACCATGCCCAGCGCCTTCGCGCCCTGCAGGATCGGTCCGCCGGAGTCTCCCGGTCGGGTGACGACGTCGGTCTCGAACCCGGCGACCCAGCGGACGTCGGTCTCGCCGCGGTGGCCCTGCACGTTGTAGACACCGGTCGTCATGACCCTGCCACACCGCCAGGCGCGCGTCGTCCGGCCGCTCGTGCAGACCGGCGCGTTCACGACCGCCGTCGTCTGGCCGCTCACCGCGACCGTCGACCCGGACCACGTCTGGGTTCGTCCGACGAGGTCGGGGGCCGAGCCCTCGAAGATGGTGAGGTCGATGCCGGGCTGGGACGCGGAGTTCGACGTGTTGCCCGCGCCGCCGAACTGGCTGAACACCGCCCGCCCCAGCGACACCCGCGGGTCGGTCTCGAGGACGGCCTGGGTGAGGCTGCCGTCGACAGTGCAGTGGCCGGCGCTCGCCATCGCCTGACCACCGGTGGCGGTGAAGGCCGCGAAGCCGATGGAGCACAGCGTGCTGGACATGCTGTAGCCCTCGCCCCCGTTGATCGCGTGCGGCACGGCGGGCCCGCGCGCCGCAACCACGCGTACGCCGGGGTTCGCCGCCGCGAACTTCTCCGGCGACGTGCGCCCGGCGCGTACGCGGGTGGGGTCGGTGGCGCGGATCTCGACACCGGTCGCCGTCACGGCCACCGACTGGACCCCGTCGTTGCCCACCGCGGAGGCATACCTGGCCGCGATGTCATCGGCGGCGCGCGCAGTGCGGCGTCCGTCGGTGCGGGCCCCGGCGCGCCGGGCCGCGTCGCGCACGGCCTGGCCATCGCCGGACACGACGACGGCGGAGCCGTCGAGGCTGACGCCGTGGTAGCCAGGGGTGTTCGCGAGTTCGGCGTCCAACTGGGCGGCCCGCTCGGCCGCGACGCCGCGCTGCACGTAGTCCTCCCAGCTCAGGCCGAGGTCGCGCCGCACCGCCTCGCGGAGGCCGGGGTCGGCCCCCGGCTGGGCAGGGGGCGCTGCGGACGCCAGCGGCGCCCCTGCCAGCAGCGCCGCGAGGGCGAGGCCGGTGACGGCGGTGACACGGGCAAGAACATCGGCGTGGCGCATGGACACCCTTCGGGAGGCGGTCGTGTGCGCCGCGCAGTCTACAACGAAGCCGCGTGGCTAGAGGGCCGCCAATCCCGCCATCACCTGGACGCCGACGGGGAGGCACCCTTCGTCGACGTCGAACTCGGGACGGTGCAGGTCGCCGGCGGCCTCCTGTCCGACCGGGCGTACGCCGAGGCGCGCCATGGCGCCGGGGACCCGCTGGAGGAACTCACCGAAGTCCTCGCCGCCGAGCGACTGGCCGGTCTCGCCGACGGCGTCGGGGCCGAGGAGCTGGGCCACCACGGCCGTGACCCGGGCCGCCCCGGCGGGATGGTTGACCGTCGGCGGGATGCCTGTCGCGCGCTCGACGGCCACGTCGACACCGAAGGGTCGGGCGACCTCGGCCACCAGGGGGGCGATGACCTCCCGCGCCTCACGCCACGCGTCGACGTCCAGACAGCGGAGAGTGCCCTCGAGCACCCCGGACGCCGGGATCGCGTTGGGGGCGTTCCCCGCATGGGCGCGCCCCCAGATGAGCGACGCTCCCCCGCGCGGGTCGATCCGCCTCGACAGGAGCAACGGCAGCTGGGTGATCACCGCGCCCATCGCCCCGACGAGATCGGCCGACAGGTGGGGCCGCGACGTGTGGCCGCCGGGACCCGTGAACCGCACGCTGAACTGGTCGCACGCCGACGTGATGGGTCCGGTGCGGACGGCCACCCGGCCCACCGTGGTGCCGGGGTCGCAGTGGAGCGCGTACGCCTCGCGCACGCCGTCGAGCCCCCCTGCCGCGATGATGTCGAGCGCCCCGCCGGGGCTCGACTCCTCCGACGGCTGGAAGAACAGCCGCGCGCCGCGCGTCAGCCGGCCGGCACGGCGCAGGCGGCTGAGCACGGCGGCAGCGCCGAGCAGGACCGTGGTGTGGACGTCGTGACCACACGCGTGGGTCGCGCCGGGGCTGACCGAGCGATAGGGGACGTCCTTGGGGTCGTCGAGCGGGAGGGCGTCGATGTCGGCGCGCAGGCCGACGAGCTCGCCCGCGTACGCCTCGGGGACGATGTCCACGTAGCACCCGGTGGGCACCCCAAGAGCCTGCGGCTCGAGGCCGAGGCCCTCCAAGAGGTCGCGGATGCGTTGGGTGGTCCGGAACTCGTTCCGGCTGGTCTCGGCGTGGCGATGGAGGTCGCGCCGCAGCTCGACCAGGCGCGGCGTCAACCGCGCGGCCTCGGCCGCGATCGCGTCGGCGACCGAGCCCTGAGCGCCGATCCCGTCGTGGGTCGTGTCGGGATCAGAACGCATCGTTGGGCTCGTACACCCCCCACACGTCACGCAGGGCGTTGCAGACCTCGCCGATCGTTGCCTTCGCCTTCAGCGCCTCCTTCATGGGAAGCAGGAGGTTCTCGTCGCCCTGGGCCGCAGCCTTGATCTTCGCGATCGCGGCATCGACGGCGGCGTTGTCGCGGGTCTCCCGCAGCGTACGCAGCCGCTCGGCCTGCTGGTCGCCGATCGCCGGATCGACCTTCAGCGGGTCGTAGTGCTCCTCCTCGTCGAGCTGGAAGCGGTTCACCCCGACGACGATGCGCTCGGCCGAGTCGATCTGCTGGGCGATCGCGTACGCCGAGCGCTCGATCTCGTTCTTCTGGAACCCCTGTTCGATGGCCTTCACCGCACCGCCGAGGTCGTCGACGCGCTCGATGAGCTTCAGCGCCTCCGCCTCGACGTCGTCGGTGAGCGATTCGACGACATAGGACCCCGCGAAGGGGTCGACGGTCTTGCACACGTCGGACTCGTAGGCGATGACCTGCTGCGTACGCAGGGCCAGGCGGGCCGACTTCTGGGTGGGCAGGGCGATGGCCTCGTCGAACGAGTTGGTGTGGAGCGACTGGGTGCCGCCCATGGCTGCGGCGAGGGCCTGCACGGCGACGCGCACCATGTTGACCTCGGGCTGCTGGGCGGTGAGTTGGACGCCCGCGGTCTGGGTGTGGAAGCGGAGCATCAACGACTTGGGGTTCTGCGCGCCGAAGCGCTCCTTCATGATCTTGGCCCAGATGCGGCGGGCGGCGCGGAACTTCGCGACCTCCTCGATGATCGTGGTGCGCGAGACGAAGAAGAACGACAGGCGGGGGGCGAAGTCGTCGACGTTCAGGCCGGCGGCGATCGCGGCCTCGACGTACGCGATGCCGTCGGCAATGGTGAAGGCGATCTCCTCGGCGGGCGTCGCCCCGGCCTCGGCCATGTGGTAACCCGAGATCGAGATCGTGTTCCAGCGCGGGATGTTGTCCTTGCAGTAGCCGAAGATGTCGGAGATCAGGCGCAGCGACGGGGCCGGCGGGAAGATGTAGGTGCCGCGCGCGATGTATTCCTTCAGCACGTCGTTCTGGATCGTGCCGGTGAGCTTGTCGGCGGAGATGCCCTTCTCCTCGGCGACCAGCTGATAGAGCAGCAGGAGGACGGCGGCGGGCGCGTTGATGGTCATCGACGTCGACACCTGGTCGAGGGGGATGCCGTCGAAGAGGATGCGCATGTCCTCGATCGAGTCGATGGCGACACCGACCTTGCCGACCTCTCCCGAGGCCATCGGATCGTCGGAGTCGTAGCCCATCTGGGTCGGGAGGTCGAAGGCGACCGACAGGCCCATGGTGCCGTTGGCGATCAGCTCCTTGTAGCGCGCGTTCGACTCGACCGCGGTGCCGAACCCGGCGTACTGACGCATCGTCCACGGACGAGAGGTGTACATCGTCGGATAGACGCCGCGGGTGTAGGGGTAGGAGCCGGGCTGGCCCAGCTTCTCCGAGGCGTCGAATCCCTGCAGGGAGTCGGCGTCATACACCGACTTGAACTCGGTACCGGTCTCAGTCTGTCCGCTCATGGCCCCGACCCTACTCGCGTGACGCGGGCCACGTGCGGGGTATCCCCCACTCCGACGCGGTCACGAAAACTGCCCGCCCGGCGCCGCGTGAGGTGAACGAACGGTGCCCTTGGGTGAACTCTTCCCCGGCGCGCCCTGAGGGGTTCCTGAGAAGGCCCTGAACGGGCTAGCGTGCCGAGGTGGCCGACCTCGGGTCGGCCGAACCTCACCGAGAATCCCTGGGAGAATCCATGATCAACCCGTTCAAGGCGGGCCGTCGGCAGGTTGCCGCGGTGCTCGCCGTCGGCCTGGGCGCGGCCGTCGCCGGCGCGACGCTGCCCGCCCTGCCGGCGCACGCCGTGTCCACCGGCGTGCTCATCAACGAGGTGTACGGCGGCGGCGGCAACACCGGCGCCACGTTCAGCAACGACTTCGTCGAGCTCACGAACCCCACGTCGAGCGCCATCGACCTGACGGGCTACAAGGTCACCTACTACTCCTCCGCCGGCGGTTCGGGCGGGACGTGCACCCTGACCGGCTCGATCGCCGCGCGCGGCACCTACCTGATCCAGGGCGCCGCCGGCGCCACGCCCTCGACGGCGCTCCCGACGCCGGATGCGACCTGCACGTTCAACATGTCCGGCACCAACGGCTCGGTCGAGCTCGTGAACGCCGCCGGGCTGGTCGACCTCGTGGGATATGGCACTGCCACGAAGAGGGAGGGGACGGCGACCCCGGCGTTGACCAACTCGACGTCGGCCTCCCGCACCTCCACCACCGACACCGACAACAACGCCGCCGACTTCGCCGTCGGCGCGCCGACGCCGCAGAACTCCGGGACGACGACACCGACCCCGACCCCCACGCCCACGTCGACCGCGACGCCCACCGCGTCCCCGACGACGCCGGCGCCGGCCACCCCGAAGACCATCGCCGAGATCCAGGGCACCGGCGCGGCCACCCCGCTGGCCGGCCAGGTCGTCACGACGCGCGGCGTCGTGACCGCGGCGTACCCGACGGGTGGGTTCAACGGCATCTATGTGCAGACCCCCGGCACGGGCGGTCAGCCGCGCACCGCGGGCCAGGCCTCCGACGGCATCTTCGTCTACACCGGCGGCGCCCCGACCCAGCAGGTCGGCCAGTGCTTCGACATCACCGCGACCGCTGCCGAATACAACGGCCTGACCCAGCTCACGAAGCCGACCTTCACCGCCGTCACCGAGTGCGCCGCCCCGGTGGCCACCCCGCTGTCGACGGTGCCTGTCACCGACGCCGACAAGGAGCCCTACGAGGGCATGCTGGTGCTCCCCCAGGGTCCCTACACGATCACCAACAACTACGACCTGAACACGTACGGGCAGATCGGCCTGGCGGTCGGCACCGAGCCGCTCTACACGCCCACCGACGTCGTAGACCCGGCCGAGGCCCCCGCCTTCGAGGCCGAGCAGAAGAAGAAATACATCACGCTCGACGACGGGCAGTCGTGGAACTACATGACCAACGCGGCGGCCAAGCAGTCGCCGCTGCCCTACCTGTCGCAGGCCTCGCCGATGCGTACCGACTCGCAGGTGGGCTTCACCAAGCCGGTCATCATGGACTTCCGCTTCCAGTGGAACTATCAGCCGACCGCACCCGTGGTCGGCACGAACCAGGCCTTCCTGACCACCGAGAACGACCGTGAGGCCACCCCGCCGAACGTGGGCGGCGACGTCCAGATGGCGACGTTCAACATCCTGAACTACTTCACCGACCTCGGCCAGGACGAGGCGAACTGCAAGCCCTACACGGACATGAACGGGACGCCCGTGGGGTCGAACGGCTGCAAGGTCCGCGGCGCCTACACCCCCGCGGCGTTCGCCGACCAGCAGGCCAAGATCGTCAACGCCATCAACACCTCGGGCGCCGAGATCGTCGCCCTGATGGAGGTCGAGAACTCGGCCGCCTTCGGCCACGACCGCGACGCGACGCTGAAGCACCTCGTCGACGAGTTGAACGCGAAGGGCGGCTCGTGGGCGTACGCGCCCAGCCCGGTCACCGTGCCGACCGGTGAGGACATGATCCGTCTCGCCTTCATCTACAACCCGAAGGCCGTCACGCCGGTGGGCGCCTCAGAGATCCTCTCCGACGGCGCGTTCGCCAATGCGCGCTATCCGCTGGCCCAGAAGTTCAAGGGAGCCAACTCCACCACCGAGTTCGTCGCCATCGCGAACCACTTCAAGTCGAAGGGCTCGGGCTACGACGACGGCACCGGCCAGGGGCTGTCCAACCCGGCGCGAGTCGAGCAGGCCAAGGCGCTCGTGAACTTCGCCAACACGCGTTTCGCCGGCCAGCCCGTCTTCCTCCTGGGCGACTTCAACGCCTACTCGAAGGAGGACCCGATCGAGGTCATCACCGGCGCCGGCTATGTCGAGACCGAGAAGGTGTTCGAACCGAAGGCGACGACCTATCAGTTCGGCGGACGCCTCGGCTCGCTCGACCACATCTTCGCCAACGACATCGCGATGAAGACGCTCGTCGACCGCGCGGGCGTGTGGGACATCAACGGCGACGAGTCGGTCGCGATGCAATATTCGCGCCGCCACTACAACATCGTCGACTACTACACGACCGAGCCGTACGCGGCCTCCGACCACGACCCGGCGCTCGTCGGCATCAAGCTCGCGAAGGCCTCCACGCCCATCACCGACAAGTGGAACTCGCTCGGCGGGGCCACCGGCCCGGTCGGCGCCCCGGTGATCGACGAGACCTGCGGCATCCGCGACGCCGGCTGCTTCCGGCACTTCGCCGGCGGATCCATCTATGACTCGGCCTCCACCGACCCCCACCTGGTCAAGGGCGCCATCTTCGACAAGTGGGCCTCGATGGGCTGGGAGAACAGCCGGCTCGGCTATCCCACCTCCGACGAGATCTGCGGCCTCCGCGACGGCGGCTGCGTCTCGATCTTCCAGGGCGGCGCGATCTATTGGTCGCCCGCGACCGGGACCCACACCAACTGGGGCGCCATCCGCGACCAGTACGCGGCCCACGGCTGGGAGAACAGCCAGCTCGGCTACCCCACGTCCGATGAGTTCTGCGGTCTCCGCGACGGCGGGTGCGCCCAGCGGTTCCAGGGCGGGCTGATCCATTGGAGCCCGGCCACCGGCGCCCACACCGTCTGGGGCGCCATCGAGTCCCGGTATGCCGCGCTCGGCTGGGAGACCAGCCGCCTGGGCTATCCGGTCAGCAACGAGATGTGCGGCCTCCGCGACGGCGGCTGCTGGCAGGCCTTCCAGGGCGGCGCCATCTATTGGTCCCCGGCGACCGGCGCCTGGCCGGTCTGGGGATCCATCCGCGCCGAGTGGGGTGTCACGGGTTGGGAGAACGGTCGCTTCGGCTATCCCACCGGCGTCGAGATCTGCAACACCGCTCCGGGTGGTGCGCTGGAGTGCAGGCAGGGGTTCGAGCGCCAGTGGTTGGGCTGGAGCTCGGTGGCGGGTCTGCGCTGATCGTTCTCTGATGTGCTGACGGGGCCGTCTCCTTCGGGAGGCGGCCCTGTCTTTGTTGTCTGGGTGGGGGCGGATGGGGGCGGGGGTGTGGGGTGTTCGGCTTCGCGAACTCCGGCTTGCGGCTGGGACGCCGAGTCGCGGGTTCTTTGGTCACGGGGATTCGCGGCGTCTTTACGCCGCTTCACCGGACTCGCGACCGCCGAACACCCCACGCCGCCGCCCCCACCCACGCGCCTCACGAGACGAGGGGCCGCGACCGGCAGGAGCGGGCTGCGCCGGACAACCGAGTGCGTTTGGCCACCCGTCCCCGGCAGGTCCGGGGAGGGCGCAAGAACCAGCGTTGTGCGGTGACGGTGTTTCACTGAGAGTCGACGAGATCGGGGCCCGCGTACCACTCTTGTCTCGTGGGGTTCGTGGATCGTTTCGTGTGCGCAGGTTGCGTTTTCTACCCGGCGTGTCGACCCAACTCGAGGGCGAGTGTGCACAAGTTGGGGTAAGGGGGGGCTTGCGCCGGCAACGCCCCTACAGGACCTGCGAAACCAACGTCTCCGCCGCGTCGACGATGCCCACCGTCTCCGCCTGCCAGTTCGGTTCCTGGCTGCGGTACGGGCCCGTCGCCAGCGAGATGACGACCGCCGCCGCCCGCAGCCGCAGCTCCGTCGGGTCGACGCGCTCGTCGAACACCGGCACCCAGGTCGACAGGAGGTGGCGTACGCGGGCCGCCTGCTGCGGGTTCATGCGCTGGACGGTCGAGAGGTGGGCCACGAGGCAGGCGAGGTCGTCCGCGCGGTTGCCGGGGCCGATGGTGTCGATGTCGAGGATGCCGCAGATGGTGCCGCCCGCGACGTGGATCTGGCCCTCGTGGAAGTCGCCGTGGGTGGGCTCGTTGCCCGGCGGGATCGGGCGCAGGCCCGACTCGATCTCGGCCGCCAGCCAGCGCAGCCGCGGTTCGAGCGTCGGCATCGCCTGCACGACCATCTCGGTGTAGTGGTGGATGGCGTCGGCCCACGGCGCGCGTCGGGGCAGGTCGGCGACCTGTTGCGGCATCGAGTCGAGCACCCAGATCAGCTGTTCGGCCGTGCAGGGCGGCTTCTCGTCGAAGATCGCCTTCGACAGGGGCACGCCGGGCAGTTCGTCGAGCACCAGGAGACAGTCGGGGGTCGCCGCCGCCACGCGTGGAGCCGGTACGCCGGCCTGGCCGAGCAGGTCGTGGCGCAGCTTGACCTCCCGGAACAGCGCCTCCCGCAGAACCTTCACATAGAAGACCGTGCGTACGGGGCCCTGCGGCCCGATGTGGTTCACCGTCGCCCGCAGCACGGCCCGGCGACGCGGGCGGTAGCCGATCATGTCGAGGCGGACACGGTCGGGCGGGATGCGGACCTGCATCACGTCGGAGAGCAGCGCGGCCATCGAGTCGGGGTACGCGGCCCGCGCCAGACCTGGCAGGTCCGGGTCGCGCGGATAGAGCCAGACGACGGCCTCGCGGTCGCCGTCGGCGAAGATCTCGGCCCGCTCGTCATTGGGGGCGCGGCCGCCCGCTCGGGCCGAGACACCGAGGAGCTCGTTGCGCCGCCCGAAGGCCCAGTCGACCACGGCGGTGTACGTCGCGGTCGTCGACTGGTTCGGGTTGGCGTCGACGTGGTCGAGGTCCCACGACACCAGCGTGCCGCCCGCGTGCTGCACCGCCGCGGCCAGCAACGGGCCCACCGCCGGGGTGGTGAGCAGCTGCGACCCGTCGGGGTCGTGGGCGGCGGTCGTCACGGGCGTGGAGCTCCTCGCGGGGTGTCGTGGTCGGTCACTGTCAGCGGGCGCGCAGCAGGCCGATCTTTGCATACGTATCAGCCACGGTCGCCTCGGCGACCTCCGCCGCCCGTGCGTTGCCGTCGGCCAGGATGCGCTCGAGCTCGGCGCGGTCGTCGAGCAGCTCGAGCGTCCGCGTACGGATCGGGGCGAGCGCTTCCACGACGGCCTCGCCGACGGCCACCTTGAGGTGGCCATACATCTTGCCCTCGAACTCGCGCTCGAGGTCGGGGATCGACGTGCCGGTGACGGCCGCCAGGATGGTCAGCAGGTTGGAGACGCCCGGCTTGGTCTCGACGTCGAAGCGGACCTCCGAGCCCGAGTCCGTGACCGCCGACTTGAACCGCTTCATGATCGCCTTGGGGTCGTCCAGCAGGTCGATGCGGCCGTTGGGCGACACCGACGACTTCGACATCTTGGCCAGGGGGTCCTGCAGGTCCTGGATCTTGCCGACCGACTTCAGGATGTGGGGCTCGGGCACGACGAAGGTCTCGCCGTAGGTGTGGTTGAAGCGTTCGGCGAGGTCGCGCGTGAGCTCGAGGTGCTGGCGCTGGTCCTCCCCCACCGGCACCTTGTCGGCCTGGTAGAGCAGGATGTCCGCGGCCATCAGGATCGGATAGGTGAACAGTCCGACGTTGGTCGAGTCCGTGCCCCGCTTGGCGGCCTTGTCCTTGAACTGGGTCATGCGCGAGGCCTGGCCGAAGCCCGTCAGGCACGACAGGACCCACATCAGCTCGGTGTGGGGCCGCACCTGCGACTGCACGAAGACCACAGACCGCTGCGGGTCGATCCCGGCGCCGATGATCTGGGCCGCGGTGCGGAGCGTACGCTCCCGCAGCTCCGCCGGATCGGGCCACTCGTTGAGCGAGTGGAGGTTGGCGACGCCGAAGAACGTCTCGAACTCGTCCTGCATGCCGACCCACTGCCGCAGGGCACCCAGGTAGTTGCCGAGGTGCATGGAGTCACCGGTCGACTGGGCGAGCGAGAGTGCGCGGGGGGGCGTGCTGGTCATGGGTCCCATCCTCTACCCAGTCGGGTCCGCGGTTCCAATCGGAATCGGCCCGTCGGTGGCGGCGTCGGGGCGGCGCATCAGGATGCGGGAGGCCCGGCGTCCGTCCATCTCGACGACGCGGAAGACGAACTCGGTCGGCTCCTCGTCCTCGTCGGTCGCCTCCTCGGCCGCGAGCGCCGCCGCCACCTCGTCACCGAGCGCCGGCAGGCGGCCGGTCTGACCCATGAACCAGCCCGCCAAGGTGTCATAGGGGCCTTCGGCCAGCACGAATCCGGTCTCGTCCGCGAAGTCCTCCAGCGAGACCAGGCCGTCGAGCTCGCGCTGGTCGAGGCGGGTGACGGTCTCTTCCTCGACGATGTCGTATTCGTCGGTGATGTCGCCCACCAGCTCCTCGACCAGGTCCTCCATCGTGACGATGCCCGCCGTGCCGCCGTATTCGTCGCGCACGATCGCCATGTGCATCGACTCGCGGCGCATCTCGCTCAGGGCCACCAGCACCTTGACCGTCTCCGGCAGCGACAGGACCGGGCGTACGAGCTCGAGGACGGGGGTGGACCTGGTCGCGACCTCGGGGTCGAACAGGTCGCGGACGTGCACGAAGCCCGCGATGTCGTCGGCGGAGTCGCGAGTGACCGGATAGCGCGAGTGGGGCTTGTCCGCCATCTCGCGGACCGCCTTGTACGCCGGCATGTCGCCCGGCAGGAAGTCCACCTCCGTACGCGGGATCATGACTTCCCGCAGGGACCGCTCGCCGGCGTCGAAGACGTCGTCCACGATCTGGCGCTCCTGCTCGCCGAGGGTCTGTGACCCCGACACCATCGCGCGGATCTCCTCGTCGGTGACCTCTTCGCGCGACGCGCTGGGGTCGCCCCCGAGCACGCGGACGACGACGTCGGTCGAGAATCCCAGGAACCAGATCACGGGGCGCGCGATGATCGCGATCGAGTTCACGATGGGCGCCAGCGCCATGGCGAAGCCCTCCGCCCGCTGCATGGCGAGGCGCTTGGAGGCCAGCTCGCCCAACACGATCGAGAAATAGGAGATCGCGATCGTGATGAGCACCAAAGCGGCGACGCCTGCGACACCCGCGGGCAGGCCGAGGTCGACCAGGTGGGGGGCGAGGGCGTTCGACAGCGTGGCGCCACCGAACGCGGCCGACAGGAAGCCCGACAGCGTGACGCCGATCTGCACGGCGGAGAGGAAGGTGTTGGGCTCGGCGGCGAGCTTCGCGACCGTACGGCCCCGCGACCCGCGTGTGGACAGCTGCTTCACCTGGCTCTCCCGCAGCGAGACCAGCGACATCTCGGCGGCCGCGAACACACCCCCGATCAGGATGAACACGAAGATCAGGACGACGTTGAGGACGATCTCGTTCATCGGTCACCCACGGGTCTGTGGCACTCCTTGGCGCTGCGTCTCACGGGCCCCAGAGTAGTGGGACGCGGAGGTCCCCAGCGCCTTAGTTGAAACTTCAATCTTTCTGTGCCAGACTGGAGCCAACGACAACGACTGAAGGAGCACCCCACATGACCGAGAACACCGCCACCCAGAACCTGCAGGACCTCTCCGGCACCTGGGCCATCGACCCCACCCACAGCCGCATCGGCTTCGTGGCCCGCCACGCCATGGTGACCAAGGTCCGCGGCGGCTTCACCGAGTTCCAGGGCACCGCGACGACCGGCGCCGGCGCGTCCGACGCCCAGATCGACCTGACGATCGCCGTCGCCAGCATCGACACCCGCAACGCCGACCGCGACAACCACCTGCGCACCAGCGACTTCTTCGAGGCCGATCGCTTCCCGACGATCACGTTCCGCTCGACCCGAGTCGAGCTGGCCGACGCCGAGACCCTCCGCGTCACCGGCGACCTGACCATCAAGGACACGACGAAGCCCGTCACCATCGACTTCGAGTACGCCGGCACCGCGCAGGACCCCTACGGCAACATCCGCGCCGGCGTCGAGGGCTCCACCTCGATCAACCGCTCCGACTTCGGCATCAACTTCAACGCCGCGCTCGAGACCGGCGGCGTGCTGGTGTCCGACAAGATCACCCTCGAGTTCGACATCTCGGCGATCAAGAACGCCTGAGTCCTCGACTCGCTGCGCTCGCTCGGAGGACGTGCGCAGCGCAGGCCACCGGGCGCCCCCGGGAAACCGGGGGCGCCCTGTCGCGTTCTGCGCCACAATGCGGACCATGCGCGCTCACGACCGGCCCCCGCCACGCCTCTGGCCCGACTGTGTCCCCACCCTGGTGGACACCGCCACCGGCGTGACCCTGCGCGCCCACACCGACGCCGACATCCCGGCGCTCATCGAGCAGTGCATCGATTCCGAGTCCGTGCGCTGGACCACCGTGCCGCAGCCCTACGGCGTGGCGGAGGCCCACGCGTACATCCACGACATGGTCGCCTCCTGCTGGCGCACCGACACCCAGTCGGCCTGGGCGATCGAGGCCGAGATCGACGGAGTACGCCGGTTCTGCGGCCAGGTCGACGTCCGCCACCCCGACGATCTGCGCGGCGAGATCGGGTTCGCCCTCCACCCCGCCGCGCGCGGCCGCGGGATCATGACCGTCGCCGCGCGCCTCGCGATCGACTGGGCGTTCGACGTGCGGCGCCTGCAGGTCATGCGGTGGGCGGCACTGGTCGGCAACTGGCCGTCGCGCCACACCGCGGCGGCTCTCGGTTTCCGCGACGAGGGCGTACGCCGTCGCGACCGGCTCCACCGTGGCGAACTGCGCGACCACTGGTCGGCCTCCCTGCTGCCCGACGACCCACGCGTCTCGGTGGCCGCACCGCGCCAGCCGCTCCTGGCTGGCAACCGCGTACGCCTGCGCCCGTTCGTCGACGCGGATGCCCCGCGCATCGTCGAGGCCTGCAGCGACGCGGACAGCGCGCGCTGGCTGCCCCTCCTCCCCAGCCCGTACGGCCCTTCCGACGCGCAGGCGTTCGTCGACGCCTGCCGGGAGGGCGCGTACGCCGGCACCCAGTGGACCTGGGCCGTCACCGACTCCAGCGCTCCCGACCCCGACCGCTGTGTCGGCGCCGTGACCCTCTCCCGGCTGCGGGCCCCGTCACGGCAGGGCGAGATCGGCTATTGGCTCCACCCCGACGCGCGCGGCCGCGGCCTCATGACCGAGGCGTCCGGGGCCGTGGCGGCGTATGCACTCGGGCACGGGCCCCACGACTCGCTGGTGCTGCGCTGCGCGGCCGCGAACGTGGCGTCGCGCGCGGTGGCGGCGCGCACCGGATTCACCGAGACCGGGGTCGTCCCGCGCGCGCAGCGTCTGCGCGACGGCGCGTACGCCGACCTGGTCGGACACGTGCGCCTGCGGTGAGGTGCCCCCGCGCCCCTCACGCATGTCCGGCGCATCGCCCACTCCCTCCGTCCGTTCACCTCACGCAACCGAACGTTCACACAGCCTGTGCCATGATCCCCTTGTGCCTCTGAACATCGCGGTCATCGGGACCAACTACCTGGGCGCGGCCCACGCCGCCGGGATGGCCGAGTTCGGCCATCACGTCATCGGCGTCGACGTCGTCCAGGACCGGGTCGACACCCTGAACGCCGGCCGATCCACGATCTTCGAGGAAGGCCTCGAGCCCCTGCTCGAGCGCCACACGCGCTCGGGCCGCCTGCGGTTCACCACCGACTACCGCGAGATCGCCGACTGGGCCGACATCCACTTCCTGTGTGTCGGGACCCCCCAGTCCGAGTCGGGCGCGGCTGACCTGTCCCAGGTGCGCGGGGCCATCGACACGCTCGCGCCCCTGCTCACGAAACCCTGCGTGATCGCCGGCAAGTCCACCGTCCCCGTCGGCACCGCAGCCCAGCTGCAGCAGCGCCTCACCGAGACCGCACCCGTCGGCCGCAGGGCCGAGATCGTCTGGAACCCCGAGTTCCTGAGGGAGGCGTACGCGGTCGAGGACACGCTGCGCCCCGACCGCATCGTCCTGGGGGTGCAGAGCCCTGAAGCGCTCGACGCGATGCGCCACTGCTATGCCATTCCCATCTCGGAGAACACGCCGGTCATCGAGTGCGACCTCGCGACCGCCGAACTGGTGAAGACCGCCGCGAACGCCTTCCTCGCCACCAAGATCTCCTTCATCAACGCCATGGCCCAGATGTGTCAGGCCGCCGGCGGCGACGTGACGGTGCTGGCCGACGCCATCGGCCACGACAAGCGCATCGGCCGCGAGTTCCTCAACGCCGGACTGGGCTTCGGGGGCGGCTGCCTGCCGAAGGACATCCGCGCGCTCGCAACGCGCGCCGACGAGCTCGAGGTCGGCGTCCTGTCCGGGCTCATCGCGTCCGTGGAGGCCATCAACGCCGGCCAGCGCACCGAGGTCGCCGAGCTCGCCGTCAACCAGCTCGGAGGAGATGTACGCGGCCGCAAGATCGCCATCCTCGGCGCCGCCTTCAAGCCGGGCACCGACGACACCCGCAACTCCCCCGCCCTCGACGTGGCCCACTTCCTGGCCGAGAAGGGTGCCGACGTCCACGTCTATGACCCCCAGGCCCGTGTCACTCGCGCGGACATGACCCAGGCGGCGACGATCGAGGACGCCCTGCGCGACGCCGAGATCGTGCTGCACCTCACCGAGTGGCCCGAGTTCCGCCACCTCGAACCCGCCGACTTCTCCGACCTGGTGAAGAACAAGGTGCTGATCGACGGCCGGCTCAAGCTCCACCGCCCGACCTGGGTCCGCGCCGGGTGGAAGGTCGTCCAGATGGGACGCGCCGCGACCCTGTGATGCCGAGGGTCGACAGGAACCCGCCGGGCGCGCCGAACCGACGCCCCGCACCCGAGTTGATACAACTGCTGTGATGACTTCCGCGCCTCGCACCCCTGCCGCTGTCGCCGGCCTCGCGCTCGCCTGCGCCGGCGCGCTTGCCCTCACGGGGTGTGGCGACGGCGTCACCGTGGCGGGGCGCCCCACCTCGCTGGCGACCGCCACCGGCATTCCTCCGGCCGCGGCCCCCACCGCGAAGTTGCGTACGCCGACACCGTCGCCCACGCCGACCGAGGAGCGACGCACGGCGCCCGGGCCGGAGATCCGTTATCGCACCCCCCAGGGCGAAGGACTGCTGCGGGTCGTGACCTACTCCTGGCAGCGCACGAAGTTCGGCGAGAACTCGGTCCCTCCGAGCCAGCGCTATCTGGTGCTCGACGTGGAGATCATCGCCACCACGGGGGTGGTCGAGGTGTTGCCCCTGAACATCAAGGCCGTGGTGCCCGGCGGTGCGACCGTCGACCCCACCTTCGGCCGCGACGGCAACGAGCCGACCCTGGCCCATCAGACGCTGCAGGCCGGCCAGACCCTGCGAGGGTTCGTGGTCTTCGACGTGGAGCAGCGCGACGTGGTGCTGACCGTGCTCGACGAACTCGGTGCGAAGGCCGGGGAAGCGAAGATCCCGGGAGTCTGAGCCCTCGCTCGACGTCCCGGGATCCCCCTCAGATCACCCACACGGGCACCCGGTCACGTCGCGCTGGCCACCTTGGCGGCCTGGGCCTTGAAGATCTCGGTCACCTTGGCCGGTTCGACCGCGGCGCCCGAACCCATCGCGGTCACGAGCAGGCCTCGGGCCGACCCGCTGATGGCGACGTTGGTCGCCTTCTGTCCCATGACCTCCAAGGTCTGGGTCATCATGAGGGCCTCGGTGGCCCCGGGCGCGGACACGTCGCTGACCTTGATCTCCATGGGAATCTTCTGGCCCTGGAACTCCATGGTCATCTTCGGGCAGGCCTGATACAGCGCCTTCATCTCCTTGAGCGACACCGTGGACGGTGCAACGCCCGCGACATATCCCGTCTGACCGTTCATGGCCATCGACATGCCCGTGGCCTTGGGGTCGGTGGCCTGGCTCATCTGGAGCACCTTCTGGCACGACGCGGGCTCGATCTTCGCGTTCTTGGCCATCTGCTGGATGCCGGTCGCCTGCTGCTTGGCCGCGTCATCGACAGGCTGGAAGTCCAGGCCAGCCACGTTGCCCGTGATCGCGAGCTGCGTCGCCGGGGTGGAGGGCTTGGAACCGCCGCCGCCCTGCGATGCGGGAGCCGACGATGCCGGCGCGGACGAGGCAGGGGCCGACGAGGCCGGCGCCCCGGACGTGGCCCTCGACGACGCGGGCGCGGAGGCGGGCGCCTGGGTCTCCGACTTCGTGGCCGTGCCGGCGCTGCACGCCGAGAGGGCCAGGACGGTGACGGCACCGAGTGCGGTGGTCGCAGCGAAGCGGGAGCGGATCATGGGATCTCCTTCGTGGTTTGGGCTCGCACCACGGTAACGACGCCAAGGGCTACTTCGCCGCAGCCTTCACCCGGGCGGCGTACGACTTCGCGATGTCGGAGGGGTCGGCGCCCGACGCCTGGGGGGTCAGGACGACACTCCAGGTGTTGCCATATTTCATGAGCTGCAGGTCGGTCACCCGCGGTCTCGATCCCGAGGTCTCCTCGACCACGAAGCGTTGATAGCGGACCCCGTTGGCGACGCCCGCAACGGCCCCCTTCGACGTCACCGAATATCTCGGCGCGCGACAGTCCTTCATCTCGCCCGCGAGCGCGGCGAACACCCGGTCCGTTCCCTCCGCCGTCTCGGTGCGGGCCGCGATCGCGGAGGCCCCCGCGTTGGGACCGACGTTCACGATCGAGTCGGACCCCGCCGTCGCGGCGGTGAGTTTCTTCGAGCAGTCGTCGGACGTGCCGAACGCCGTCGACGTGGATTTCTTGGCCCGCGTCAGTGTCCCCGATCCGACCCGGACCCCGGGCTCCTCGAAGATCATGATCGTCCGGTCCTTCGCCAGGTTCGGCGCCCGTGACAACAGCATGCCGACGGCCACCCCACCCCCGATGAGCAGCAGGAGGACGCCCCCGACGATCCCCAGCACGAGCGGCAGCTTCGACTTCTTCCTCGGCGCCGGCCCCGGTCCGTACGCGGGCCCCTGCGGACCCGGCCCGTACGCGGGCCCCTGCGGACCCGGCCCGTACGCGGGCCCCTGCGGACCCGGCCCGTACGCGGGCCCCTGCGGCCCCGGCCCGTACGCGGGCCCCTGCGGACCCCGTCCTCCAGGCCCCGGCCCCCAGTTCTGTGGCGGTTGCGTCATGCGGCCAGTCCACCACACCGGCGGCCCGTTCCGACCGCCCGCGCGGTAAACTCCTGCGGCGTGACCGAACCCCGTGCGACCACCGACCCGACCGAGTCGAGCGAGCCCTCCTCCAGGCGCCACTGGGTCGTGACCCTGTCGTGCGACGACCGGCCCGGCATCGTCCACGCGGTCTCGGGGGCCATCGTCGCCGCGGGCGGCAACATCACGGAGTCCCAGCAGTTCTCCTCGGCCGACACCGGCCGGTTCTTCATGCGCATCCAGGTGGAGGCGGAGGCAGGCTGGGCCGACCTCAGGTCCGCACTCACCCCCGTGGTCGACGACCTCGGCGCCGAGTGGCACCTCGATGTCGTGGGTCGCCGCATCCGCACCCTGGTGCTGGGTTCGAAGTCCTCCCACTGCCTCAACGACCTCCTCGGTCGTCAGCGGTCGGGCTGGCTGCCGGTCGATGTGCCGCTGGTCATGGCGAACCATCCCGACCTCCACGGACTGGCCGACTTCTACGGCGTCCCGTTCGAGAGCCACGCGGTGCTTCCCGAGACGAAGTCGCAGTTCGAGGACCGCGTACGCGAGGTCGTGGAGGAGCACGACATCGAACTGGTGGTGCTGGCGCGCTACATGCAGATCCTGTCGCCGGAGCTGTGCGAGTTCCTGGCCGGCCGGGCGATCAACATCCATCACTCGTTCCTGCCGGGCTTCAAGGGCGCCAACCCCTACCGGCAGGCCCACGCGCGCGGGGTCAAGCTCATCGGCGCCACCGCCCACTTCGTCACCAGCGACCTCGACGAGGGTCCGATCATCGAGCAGAACGTCGTGCGGGTCGACCACACGAAGGCGCCCACCGAGCTGATGGCGATCGGCCAGGACGAGGAGTCGCGTACGCTCACGGCCGCCGTGAAGCTGTTCGCCGAACACCGCGTGCTCCTCGACGGCCACCGGACGATCATCTTCCGCTGAGCCCGACCGGCCCACGGACACTACTGACCAGTAACGTCACGATTTCGGCCGATCCCGAGACGGCCGGCGCTCCACGGTGCGAGGGTTTCCCCAGCATCGACGCAAAGGAGCGCCATGTCCACACCCACCGGGCCGAACCGGCCCACGGGGGCCACGCCCCCCGGCGGGGAGCCGTTCCGCGATCACGAATATGACGCGGAGCGCCACCTCCCCGAGCGACACAACCCCCTGCCCGCCCTCTCGGAGGGCAGCCACCGCTATGACCCGACGCGCGAGGAGTTCGCCGAGGTCGCCCAGTCCGACGACTTCATCGCGCTGAGGAAGAAGTTCCGCGGCTTCGCGTTCCCGATGACGGCCTTCTTCCTGGTCTGGTATTTCGCCTACGTCCTCCTGTCGACCTACGCCGAGAAGTTCATGTCCACGCGCCTCGGCGGCTCCGCCATCACGATCGGGCTCCTGCTCGGCGTCGGCCAGTTCGTGACCACGTTCCTGCTGACGTGGCTCTACATCCGCCACGCCAACAAGAACCTCGACCCGATCGCCGAGCGCCTGAAGGCCCAACTGGAGGAGCCCCGATGATCACTCCGCTCGCCGGCGAGCTCGGCAACCCGATCTTCAACATCGCGATCTTCGCGATCTTCGTCGTGGCGACGCTGGCCATCGTCATCAGCGTCTCCCAGGGCGGCCGCAAGAAGAAGGCCGACTCGGGCGACTTCTACACCGGCGGCGCCCAGTTCGACGGCCGCCAGAACGGGCTGGCCATCGCGGGCGACTACCTGTCGGCCGCGTCGTTCCTCGGCATCGCCGGCGCCGTCGCCTTCTACGGCTACGACGGCCTGCTCTATTCGATCGGCTTCCTCGTCGCGTGGCTCGTGGCGCTCCTGCTCGTCGCCGAGCCGCTGCGCAACACCGGCAAATACACCATGGCCGACGTGCTGTCGTTCCGCATGAAGCAGAAGCCCGTACGCATGGCCGCGGCCATCTCGACACTCCTCGTGTCGTTCTTCTACCTGCTGGCCCAGATGGCCGGCGCCGGCGGACTCGTGGCCCTCCTGCTGGGCGTCAAGGGCGAGGCCGCCCAGAACGTCGTGATCGCCATCGTGGGCGTGCTGATGATCGCGTACGTCCTCATCGGCGGCATGAAGGGCACCACCTGGGTGCAGATGATCAAGGCCATCCTCCTGGTGGGCGGGGTCCTCATCATGTCGATCTGGGTGATGGCCCGGTTCGGGTTCAACCTGTCGACCATGATCCAGTCGGCCATCGACCACGTGAACACGCTGAAGGCGGGGTCGGGCGAGGGCCTGATCCAGCCGATGGGCCGCTACGGCACGAACAAGATCGGCTTCATCTCGCTGTCGATCGCGCTGGTGCTCGGCGCCGCGGGCCTGCCCCACGTGCTGATGCGCTTCTACACGGTGCCGACCGCCCGCGAGGCGCGCCGCTCCGTGACGTGGGCCATCGGGCTGATCGGCGCCTTCTATCTGATGACCATGATCCTCGGCTACGGCGCCGCGGCGCTCGTCGGCAAGGAAAAGATCGCCCTGATGCCGGGTGCTGCGAACGCCGCCGCCCCGGCCCTGGCCTTCGCGCTCGGCGGCTCGATCCTGCTGGCGATCATCGCGGGCGTCGCGTTCGCGACGATCCTCGCGGTCGTGGCCGGCCTCACCATCACCGCGTCGGCGTCGTTCGCCCACGACATCTACAACAGCGTGATCATGAACGGGCAGGCCGACCCGGTGAAGGAGGTGAAGGTCGCCCGCTACACGGTGCTCGTCATCGGCGCCCTGTCGATCGTCGGCGGCATCGCGGCGAAGTCGCAGAACATCGCCTTCCTCGTGTCGCTGGCGTTCGCGGTGGCAGCCTCGGCGAACCTGCCGTCGATCCTCTATTCGTTGTACTGGAAGGGATTCAAGACCCAGGGTTCGGTGTGGTCGATCTACGGCGGCCTCATCTCGGCGATCGGCCTGATCATCTTCTCCCCGGCCGTCTCGGGCAACAAGAGCGCGATGATCCCGACGGCGAACTTCGCCTGGTTCCCGCTCGACAACCCTGCCCTGGTGTCGGTGCCGATCGGGTTCTTCCTCGGCTGGCTCGGCTCGGTGCTCAGCAAGGAGGACAACACCGCCGTGTCGACCGAGATGGAGGTCCGATCCCTCACCGGCGCCGGTGCCGGCGAGGCCATCTCCCACTGAGGCCCACCGCCTGCGGGGCCGCGGCCCGGCGTACCGGTGACCTGCATCACGCCGGTCACCCGTACGCGGCCGCGGCCCCGCTGATAGTTTCTGAACAGTTCGCTCGACGTCGAGACCAAGGGAGAAACCCGTGAGCAAGACCCCCGTCAAGGTAGCCGTGACCGGTGCGGCCGGCCAGATCTGCTACAGCCTGCTGTTCCGCATCGCCGCCGGCGACCTGCTCGGCAAGGACCAGCCCGTCGACCTCCACCTGCTCGAGATCACCCCGGCCCTCAAGGCCCTCGAGGGTGTCTGCATGGAGCTCAACGACGCCGCCTTCCCCCTGCTCAGCAACATCGTGACCGGCGACGACGCGAACAAGGTCTTCGACGGCGTCAACATCGCCCTGCTGGTCGGCGCGAAGCCGCGCGGCAAGGGCATGGAGCGCGGTGACCTGCTCAAGGACAACGGCGGCATCTTCGCGCCGCAGGGCAAGGCGCTCAACGACAACGCGGCCGACGACGTGCGGGTGCTGGTGACCGGCAACCCGGCCAACACCAACGCGCTGATCGCCATGAACAACGCGCCCGACATCCCCAACGAGCGCTTCAACGCGCTGACGCGCCTCGACCACAACCGGGCGATGTCGCAGCTGGCCGAGAAGCTGGGCGTCACGGTGAACGACATCACCCACATGACGATCTGGGGCAACCACTCGGCAACGCAATACCCTGACCTGTTCAACGCAAAGGTCAACGGTGAGAGCGCGGCCGAGAAGGTCAACGACCAGGACTGGCTCGAGAACACCTTCATCCCGACCGTCGCCAAGCGCGGCGCGGCGATCATCGAGGCCCGCGGCGCCTCGTCGGCGGCCTCGGCCGCGTCGGCGACCATCGACCACATGCGCGACTGGGTCCAGGGCACGCCCGACGGCGACTGGGTCTCGATGTCGGTGCCGTCCGACGGCTCCTACGGCGTCGAGGAGGGCCTGATCTCCTCGTTCCCGTGCACCGTGAAGAACGGCCAGTACGAGATCGTCCAGGGCCTCGAGGTCAACGAATTCTCGCGCGCCAAGATCGACGCCTCGGTGGCCGAGCTGGCCGAGGAGCGCGACGCGGTCAAGGAGCTGGGCCTGATCTGAGGCCCGGTTCACCGCAGACCCCTTCGCCGCAGACCCCTTCGCCGCAGACCACTGCGTACGCGGGCCCCGCTCCCCTCGTGGGGCGGGGCCCGCGGCATTCCCGGGGGAATGGAACCGGGGGGTTGGCACAATGGGTCGGATGAGCGACTCCGCGACCCCCACCTCGAGCCAGAACTTCCTGTCGACCTCGCGGCCTGGTCAGACTCCTGTCCCAGAACCTCTATTCGACGCCGGCGGTCTATCTGCGCGAGCTACTGCAGAACGGGCTCGACGCCATCACCGCGCGCGCGGAGGTCGACGCCCGGCCCCCGTCCGGGCGCATCGTCGTCGAGACCCCGGCCGCCAGCGGCGACCGCCTGCGCGTCCCCGACAACGGCATCGGGCTGACGGCCGACGAGATGCGCGAACTGCTGGCCACCATCGGGGCCAGCTCGAAGCGCGACGAGCTCGACCTCGGCCGCACCGAGTTCCTCGGCCAGTTCGGCATCGGCCTGCTGTCGGCGTTCCTCGCGTGCGAGCGCGCGGTCGTCCTCAGCCGGTCGGCGCGCGAACCGGACGCCCCCACGGTGCGGTGGACCGCGTCGTCGGACGGCACGTTCGTCATCGACGACGCGGCGGACGACGAGCGGCTCGACGAGCCCGGCACCGTCGTGATCCTCGACCGCGGCCACGACACCCACCTGCAGGAGGACGCGTTCGTGGTGGAGACGCTGCGGCGCTACGGGTCGATGCTCCCGGTCACGGTGGAGTGCCGCACCGTCGCCGGGACCGAGACCATCACGGGCTCGCCGCGCCCCTGGGAGTCGTCGGTCGCCGAGCGCGAGGCGTACGCGACCGAGGCGCTCGGGTTCACGCCCATGGTGTCCTTCCCGTTGGAGGTGGAGGTCGCCGGCGTACGCGGGGTGGCGTACGTGCGGCCCGACGAGGTGGCGCCCGGCACGCGCGCCGGCCACCGCGTCTACCTGAAGGGGATGCTGCTCGACGAGCACGTCGACGGCCTGCTGCCTGACTGGTGCTTCTTCGTCCGCGGCGTGTTCGACGCGTCCGGGCTGCGGCCCACCGCGTCGCGCGAGGCGCTGTACGCCGACGGCCTGCTCGACGACGTCGCCGACGCGTTGGGCGACCGGGTCGTCGCCTGGCTGGCCGACCTGGCCGAGCGCGGCCGAGCTGGCGCCCCGCCTGCGGGAGGAGGCGTACGCGCTGGCGGCCAAGTTCGACGAACGCAACGGCAACGCGTACGTGACCGAACAGCTCGAGCGACGGCTGGCGAAGGAGGTCGTGCAGGCGTGAGTGGTTCAGCGGCCGAACAACCGGCTGAAGAGTCCCCCGGACGGCTGGGCGGCGGCGCGCTCAGCGTCGGTGTGCTCACCGCCGCACCAGTCGCGGGCGGGGACCGAGGCCTTGACGCTGGCGATGTGTTGGCCGCAGCCGGCCCACGTGGTCTTGCCGCAGACCTTGCAGGAAACGGGACGACACATGGTTCTTCTCCTTGTTCTGTGGTGATTCCGAGGGTTCGCACGTCAGGCGAGCGACAGGAAGAGCTTCTCGAGCCGAGGGACGTCGACCTCCGCGTCGCCGTCACTCAGGCAGTGCTGCAGTGTGTCGGCGATGATGGCGAAGCCGGCGCGGTCGATGGCGGTGGACACCGCGGAGACCTGCCGGATCACGTCCTCGCAGTCGGCCCCCTCCTCCAGCATGCGGATGACCGCGTCCATCTGGCCGCGGGCCCGCTTAAGCCGATTGATGGCGGGCTTGAGCGACTGGGGATCGACCTGCATCACAACTCACCCGTGTCGGTGCGACCGGCCGGGCTGGCCGACCACGCGCGATAGCCGCCGTCGAGATTGGCGACCCGGCGCCCGTGCTGGGTCAGCAGCCGCGCAGCCAGATAGCCGCGAAGCCCCACCGCGCAGTGCACGACCAACTCACCGTCGGGAAGCTCGTCGAGGCGGTCGCGGAGCTCGTCGACGGGGATCAACTGGGCGCCGGGAATCGCGCCGGCGTCGAACTCCGTCGGCGTACGCACGTCGATCACCCGGGCCCCGGCCGCGACCCGCGCCTCGAGCTCGTGCCACTGGACGGTCTCGACCAGTCCTTCCGCGATGTTGCGATTGATCCACCCGAGCATGTTCACGGGGTCCTTCGCGGAGCCGTACTGCGGCGAGTACGCCAGCTCCAGCTCCGCCAGGTCGCTCGCCGTCAGTCCGCCCTGCATCGCCGTGGCGATCACGTCGATCCGCTTGTCTGCCCCCTGCTCGCCGATCGCCTGAGCGCCGAGGATCGCATCGGTCTCGGGATCCACCAGCAGCTTCAACGCCAGCCCAGCCGCGCCCGGGTAGTAGCCGGCGTGACTCGACGGGTAGGTGTGGATCGCCCGATAGTCGCGCCCCGCCCCCTGCAGCCGCTTCTCGTTCCAGCCCGTCGACGCCACTCCGAGGCCGAACACGCCCACGATCGCGGTGCCATGGACCGGTCGCTGGGACACGTCGCGACCCGCGATGACATCGGCGACGAGCCGACCCTGCATGTTGGCGGTGTTGGCCAGGGGCACCAGGGTCGCCGAACCGTCGAGGGCGTCCTTCTTCTGCACGGCGTCACCGACGGCGTACACACCGGGCGCCGACGTGCGCATCCGCTCATCGACCACGATCGCGCCGGACTCGGCCACCTCCAGACCGGCATCCACCGCCAGGGTTGAGTCCGGGCGTACGCCGAAGGCCGCCACCACGATCGCGGCGGGCACCTCGTCGACACCCAGGCGCACGGCGCCAGCCGTCAATTCCGTCACCTCTGCGCCCAGGCGGAGGTCGACGCCATGGGCGCCGAGCCGATCGTGGACCAGCGCTGCCATCTCCACATCCAGGGGCGCCATCACCTGGTCCTGGGCCTCCACCAGCGTGACGCGGAGTCCGCGTTCGACCAGGTTTTCCGCCATCTCCACACCGATGAAGCCTCCACCGATCACGACGGCGGGCTCACCCTCGGGCGGCATCGCCGCGACAACGGCGTCGATGGATTCGACGTCGCGCACGCTGAGCGCACGCTCGAGCCCGGGGATCCGCGGCCGGACCGGGGTCGCCCCCGGGGCGAGCAACAGCGAGTCATAGGCCAGCTGCTCGTCGCCGCCACCGGCGACGGACCGGAGGGTGACAGCTCGAGCGTCGGTGTCGATGGCCGTCACCTCGGTGTGGACCCGCACCTCGATGCGGAACCGCGCGGCAAGGGACTCGGGAGTCTGCAGCAGGAGGGCGTCGCGGTCGGCGATGACCCCGCCCGCGTAGTAGGGCAGACCACAGTTGGCGAAGCTCACGTGGCCGGAGCGCTCGACCACGACGATGCGGTCACGCTCGGAAAGACGGCGCAGCCGGGTGGCAGCGGACATCCCACCCGCCACGCCGCCCACGATGACATGTGTCCGGGGTTGGTTCATGGTGGAAATAATACCCCCCGGGGTATATCCGTCAAATCAGCTGTGCGTGCGGAGGGAACCGGCGGAGGGCCGATGACCGTCCACATCCCGTAGGCTCGACGAAGGGACGATCGAGGATGGCCATGATGACGCAGGGTGGACCCAGCCCATTCAGTCGCGAGGGCTCGCGACCCGAGGACGCCCTCGGCGCCGAACCCCAGGTGCTCGACAATCCGCCCGCGACGCCGCCTCCCGCACAGTCTGCACCGGCGTACGTCGATCCCGTCCCTCAACAGCCTTACGCCGCGTACGCACCAGACCCGGCGTACCCGCCGATGCAGCCGTTCCCGGCATACCCTGCGATGGCGGCCTACGGCTATCCCCACGCTCCCGCGTGGCCGGTGGCGCGCAGGTCCTCGCCGTACGCGACCGCGTCGCTGATCAGCGGGCTGGTGTCGCTGCTCGTGTGGATCACCGGCCCGGTCGCGATCGGGCTCGGCATCGCCGCGCTCGTCCAGGTGCGTCGCGAGCCGGACACCTATGAGGGCAGCGGGCTCGCCGTGGGCGGGCTGATCACGGGGGCTTTCGGCAGCTTCATCCTGCTGATGGTCGTGCTGGCGCTCGCCACCACCGGGTAGTCCTGGGGCCGGGAGCTTCGCAGGCGAACCGTCAGACGCGGGCCGGGACCCACCACGACAGCACGATGATGGCAAGGCCCATGCCGGTCAGCACGATGACGTCGACCGTGCGGGTGCGGACCTGGAGCAGCCCCGCCACGCGGCGCGGGAGGAACGCCCGCTCCAGCGCCCCCAGGCACAGGCTGGCGCCGATGACGGCCGTGCCCCAGCGCCAGTGGTCGAGAACCACCAGCAGGAGTCCCACCAGCTCGCCGCCGATCACGACGAGCAGGGGCCACTGGCTCAGCGACTTGGCCCGCGCGCTCGCCGCCGTCTTGAACGCCGTGTCGCGCACCCCCATGTCAGGCCTTCGCGCCGGCCAGTTGCTCCGCGCGCTCGACGACGTTCTCGAGCAGCATGGCCCGCGTCATCGGGCCCACGCCGCCGGGGTTCGGGGTCACCCAGGCCGCGACGTCCCAGACCGACTCGTGGAAGTCACCGACCTGCTTGCCCTCGTTGTTGCGGGTGATGCCGACGTCGACGAGCGCCGCACCGGGCTTGATCATCTCGGCGGTGATCATGCCGGGCACCCCGGCGGCGGCGACCACGATGTCGGCCTCGCGCGTGTGTTTGGCGAGGTCGCGCGTGCCGGTGTGGCAGAGCGTGACCGTGGAGTTCTCGGAGCGACGCGTCAGCAGGAGCCCCAGTGGACGGCCGACCGTCGTTCCGCGCCCGACGACGCACACCTCGGCACCGGCGAGCTCGACGCCGTTGCGGCGCAAGAGTTCGACGATGCCGCGGGGCGTGCAGGGCAGCGGCCCGGCCTCGCCGAGCACGAGCTTGCCGAGGCTCATCGGCGCCAGCCCGTCGGCGTCCTTGGACGGGTCGATCAGCGCCAGCGCCTCGTGCTCGTCGAGGTGGGCGGGCAGGGGCAGCTGGACGATGTAGCCGGTGCAGGCGTCGTCGGAGTTGAGCTTCTCGAGCTCCTCACGCAGGCGCTCGGCCGACGTGTCGGCCGGCAGGTCGACGCGGATCGAGGCAATGCCGACCTGCTCGCAGTCGCGATGCTTGCCGCCGACATAGATGCGGGACCCGGGGTCGTCGCCGATCAGCACGGTTCCGAGGCCGGGGGTGATGCCGTGCTCCTTCAGCCGCGCGACGCGGGCCTTCAGCTCGTCCTTGATCGTCGCGGCGCAGGCCTTGCCGTCGAGCCTCTGTGCGGTCATCGGTGCTCCTTCGTCGCGGCGGTCATCGGTGCTCGTTCATCGCGGTCGCCGGTCATTCTTCCACGTCGCCGCTTTTCGAGCTGGCAAACCCATAGCGCTCGAGCAGCGGCTCGATCTTCGGCTCCTCCCCCGCGAACGCACGGAACGACGCGGCCACGTCGCGGGCGTTTCCGCGGCTGAGCACCGTCTCTTCGAGATGGGCGCCGTTGGCCCGGTCGAGCCCGCCGTTCGCCGCGAACCAGGCCTCACCGTGCGCGTCGAGCACCTCGGCCCACAGGTAGGCGTAGTAGCCCGCCGAGTAGCCCCCGCCGAAGATGTGGGTGAAGTAGGCCGATCCATAGCGCGGCGCGATCAGCGGGTTGGCCATCCCCCACTGCTCCAGCACCTCGCGTTCGAAGGCGGCCGCGTCGGTCACCTCGTCGTCGACGGTCAGCGTGTGCCAGCCGAAGTCGAGCACGGCGGCCTGGATGAACTCGTGCTTCGCGAAGCCCAGACCCCACCGCTTGGCCGCCTCGATCTCGGCGACGTCGGTCGTGCCGAGGCGCTCACCGGTGTCGACGTGGCGCGCGTACGCGTCCAGGACCTCGGGCCAGAACGCCCAGATCTCGTTGACCTGGCTGGGGAACTCGACGAAGTCGCGGCTCACCGCCGTGCCGGAGAAGCGGGGATAGGTGACGTCCGACAGCAGCCCGTGGAGCCCGTGGCCGAACTCGTGGAACAGCGTCGTGACCTCGTCGAAGGTCAGCAGCGCGTCGCGACCCGGCTCGGGGCGCGCGATGTTCATGTTGTTGACGACGACCGGCAGGCGGTCGAGCAGGCGCGACTGCGTCCGCAGGGAGTTCATCCACGCGCCGCCGGCCTTCGTGGCGCGGGTGAACCAGTCGCCGACGAGCAGGCCGATCGGGGCGCCGTCGCGCGCGACCTCGAACACGCGGGTGCCCTCGGCATAGCCGGCGAGGTCGTCGCGCTCGGTGATCGTGACGCCGTAGAGGATCTCCGCGGTGCGGAACACGCCGTCGCGCAGGACGCGCTCGAGCGGGAAGTAGTGCTTCAACCGGTCGGCGTCGAGGCGGTAGTCCTCCTCCTGCACCCGGGCCGCATAGAAGGGCCAGTCCCAGGGTTGAAGGGCGTCGACGCCATCGGCCAGGGCACGCTCGCGCAGGCGTACGGACTCGGCGCGGGCGGCGGCCACCGTCGGCGGGATGAGCCGGTCGAGCATGTCCTTCACCGCCGCGTACGACCCCGCCATGGTGTCGGCCAGCACCCAGTCGGCGTGCGTGCGGTGGCCGAGGAGGGCCGCGCGCTCGGCGCGCAGGCGCGCGATCTCGACCGCCAGCTCGGTGTTGGGGCTTTCGCCCGTGGTCGCCCGCTCGGTCGACGCGCGCCAGACCCGCTCGCGGAAGCCGCGGTCGGTCGCGCTGCGCAGCAGGGGCTGGATGGTCGGCGAGAGCAGCTTGAACAGCCAGGCGCCCGGGTGGCCCTGCTCGGCCGCGTACGCCGCAGCGGCCGCGCGGGTGGGCGCGTCGAGCCCGGCGAGCTCGTCGGCGTCGGTGACGAGGACGGCGCTGCGGGCCATGGCGTGGACGGCGTTCTGGCGATAGGTCGTGCCGAGTGCCGACAGACGGTTGTCGAGGTCGGCCAGTCGCGCGCGGTCGTCGTCGCCGAGCGCCGCCCCGGCCCGGACGAACGCCCGGTGGGTCTCCTCCACCAGGCGGCGCGACTCGGGGTCGAGGTCGAGCTCGTCGAGCCGGTCGTGGACCGCGGTGATGCGGGCGAACAGGGCCGGGTTGAGGTGGAGCCACGAGCTGTGGGCCGACAGCTCCGGCATGACCTCCGACTCCAGCTTGATGCGGTCGTCGGTGCCGTCGGCGGAGATCAGGTTGAACAGGACTGCGCGTACGCGGGCCAGCAGCTGTCCGGCGCGCTCGAGCGCGCCGACGGTGTTGTCGAACGTGGGCTCGTCGGGGTTCTCGGCGATGGCGGTGACCTCGTCGCGGGCCTGTTCGATGCCGGCGCGGATGGCGGGAAGGAAGTCGTCGTCGGAGATCGCGGCGAAGTCGGGCAGCTCGAGATCGAGGGCGCTGGGCCGGGCGAACGGATTGCTGGCGGGGAGGTAGGTGGTCACCTGAGGGACGTTACAAGGCGGGTCCGACACGATTGCTAGGAGGGCGCGCTGCCCGCCCGTATCTGCTCCGCGATCACCGCGACGTCCGACAACCGTCCTTCGGCAATGCCGATGATCACGTCGTAGGCCTCGTCGTTGGACCAGGTGAGCCTCAGCCCGTTCATGCCGAGGAAGGCGATCAGGGCGGCGAGGCCAAGGCGCTTGTTGCCATCCACGAGCGCATGGCTGGCGACGATGGACTGCGTGAGGGCCGCGGCCTTGGTGACGAGATCGGGGTAGGCGTCCTCGCCGAACGCTGTCGCCTGAGGGCGGGCTGCGGCCGACTCGAGGAGACCGAAGTCGCGCACGCCGACCTGCGTGCCGGTCGCGCGGTTGGCGACGTGGACCAGGTCGTCGGCGCTCAGATAGATCACTGTCCGAGCCGTTCCAGAGCCTCTGCGTATTTCGGCAGTTCCCGATCGAGAACTTGGTCGAGCAGGTCCCGGTGGCTGTGTCGCTCGACGTATTCCACGATCGCGCGGCGCGCGATGTCTTGCATCGAGCGCTCCTCCAGCACGGAGCGCCTGCGGAGCGCTTCTGCCTCGGCATCAGTGAGTCGAAGAGTCATGGCCATGGATTCATGGTATCAAATCCGGTATCTCAGGCGCCGATGGTCCTGTCGGACCCTCCCGTTAGGGTCGCTCCCATGGCTCACGCGTACAGCAGACACCCCCATGTCCACGCGGACCAGATCGTCTTCGTCGCCGATGACGACCTCTGGCTCGTTCCCACCTCCGGCGGTCGCGCCTCGCGGCTGACGAGCGACCGTACGCCGGTGGCGTACCCCTGGTTCTCGCCCGACGGCCGCAAGGTGGCGTGGGGTTCGACGCGCGACGGCGGCTGGGACGCCCACGTGCTCGACCTCGACACCGGCGAGCGCCACCGGCTCACCCACCTCTCGGCCGCACGCGCGTTCCGCGTCGCGGGCTGGCTCGGCGACCGCGTGCTGGTCGCGACGGCCCACGACCAGATGGACACGGGCCGCATGCGCATCCACGCGATCGGTTTCGACGGATCCGACGAGGTCCTCCCGCTCGGCATGGCGATGGCCGTCGCGTTCGGCCCCGGCGACACCCGGGCCATCGTCACGCCCAACGGCCGCGACTCCGCGATGTGGAAGCGCTATCGGGGTGGCATGGCGGGGCGCCTGTGGCTCGACCGCGACGGAACCGGTGCCGACTGGACGCGCCTGTTGCCCGACGAGGAGGCAGGCCTCTATTCACCCGGCTTCGCCGGCGACCGGCTGTTCTTCAGCTCCGATCTCGGGGCCTCGCTCGCGGGCGACCCGGACGGACAGGCCCAGCTCCACTCGGTCGACCTCGAGGGCGGCGACCTGCGCCAGCACACCCACCACACGCCCGCCGAGGGCTATGTCCGCGACCCGCGCACCGACGGCTCCACGATCGTGTTCCACGCGCGCGGCCGCCTGTTCGTGCTCGACGGGCTGGACGCCGAGCCCCGCCTGCTCGAGGTGGACTGTCCGGGCACCGGCCGCGCGACCGCGCTCATCGACGGCACCGACCGGCTCACCGCGATCGTCGCCGACCAGCGCGGCAACGGCTCGCTGCTCGAGTGGCGCGGGGCGGCCTACTTCCTGACCCACCGGGCCGGGCCGGGACGGGCGCTGTCGGCGTTGCCCGGCGTACGCATCCGCGAGCCGCGTCCCCTCGGCGCCGACCGTGGCGTCTGGGCGACCGACGCCGAGGGCGACGACTGCCTTGAGATCATGCCCTTGAGCGGCGAGGGTGAGCCCGTGCGGCTGGCCCACGGCCGGCTCGGGCGCGTGCTCCACCTGACGGCCACGCTAGACGGGGCGACCATCGCGACGATCAGCCACGACGGCGCCGTTCGCCTGGTCGACGCCGACTCGGGCGAGGTGACCGAGGTCGACCGGTCGACCGAGGGCGAGGCGACCGGGCCGCGCTTCTCGCCCGACGGCCGCTATCTGGTGTGGCGTCAGCCCGTGGCCGCCGAGGGCGAGGTCGGCCAGCTGCGCTGCTGCGACCTGACCGACCGCTCGGTGGTGAGCCTGACCGACGGGCGCTTCGACGACCGCGACCCCGTGTTCACCCTCGACGGGAAACACCTGGTGTTCCTGTCGCGCCGCACGTTCGACCCGGCCTACGACGAGCACACCTTCGACCTGTCGTTCACCGACGCCACGCGCCCCTGGCTGGTGCCGCTGCGCGCCGACGAGCCGGCCCCGTTCGGGGTCGCCGCCGACGGCTGGCCCGTCGCCGAGCTCGACCCCGAGTCGGCCGAGACCACCGAGAAGACGGTGGCGGAGGCGGGCGCCAAGCCGAAGGTCACGTGCGTCATCGACGTCGAGGGGTTCGAACAGCGCATCACGCCGTTCCCGGTGGAGTCGGGCCAGTACGCGGGGCTGTGGGCCACCGCCGACGGCGTCGCCTGGATCCGGAAGGCCTCGGTCCCCCATCCGCTGGGGGCGGGCGCCGCGCCCGACGGGCGCCCCGAGGATCGCCTCGAGCACTTCTCGTTCGCCACCCGCAAGCGCGTCACGGTCGCCACGCCGGTCACCGCGGTGTCGGTGTCGGGTGACGGGAAGTATGCGGTGGTCCGCCACAAGGACGAGGTCCACCTGCAGCCCGTCGACCGCGAGGTGAAGCCCGACGACGACGCCCACATCTCCGTCGACCTCAAGCGCCTGCGCCGCGAGGTCGACCTGCGCGCCGAGTGGCGCCAGATGTTCGACGAGCAGGGCCGGCTGATGGCCCAGCACTATTGGCGCGAGGACATGGACGGTGTCGACTGGGCGGGCGTGCTCGAGCGCTATCGCCCTCTGGTCGAGACCCTGTCGACCCACGACGACCTCGTCGACCTGCTCTGGGAGACCGTCGCCGAGCTGAACACGTCCCACGCCTACGTCATGCCGAAGCCGGGCGACCTGGGCCGGGCGGTCGGCCATCTCGGCGCCGAGCTCACGCTGACCGACGACGGCGCCCGCATCGACGCGCTCCTGCCGGGTGAGTCCTCCGACCCCGGTGCCCGCTGCCCGCTCGCCGCCGCCGGGGTGGGGGCGCGGCCCGGCGACGTGATCGTCGCCGTCAACGGCCAGTCGGTGGCCGACGCCGGCGGCGTAGGCCCGCTGCTGCAGGGCACGGTCGGCGTGCCGGTCGAGGTCACGCTGAGGTCGGCCGAGGGCGGCGTACGCCGGGTCGCGGTCGTGCCGATCGCCGACGAGCGGCCGCTGCGCTACCACGCGTGGGTGGCGTCGCGGTCGGCCTATGTCGCCGAGAAGTCGGGCGGGCGACTCGGTTATGTCCACGTGCCCGACATGATGGCCGCGGGTTGGGCCCAGATCCATCGCGACCTGGAGCGCGCCACCCAGCGCGAGGGGGTCGTCGTCGACGTGCGGTGGAACCACGGCGGCCACACGTCCCAGCTGGTGATCGAGCGGCTGAGCCGCACCGTGCTCAACTGGAACATCGCGCGCCACTTCGCCTCGGCGATGACCTACCCCGCCCAGGCGATCCGCGGCCCCGTGGTGCTGGTGACGAACCAGTGGGCGGGCTCCGACGGCGACATCGTGTCGATGTCGGCCCAGGCCAAGGGCCTCGGCCCGGTGATCGGCGAGCGGTCCTGGGGCGGCGTGGTCGGCATCGACGGGCGCTTCGACCTCGTCGACGGCACCGGCGTCACCCAGCCGCGCTACGGGTTCTGGGGGCTCGACTACCACTGGGGCATGGAGAACCACGGCGCCGATCCCGACACCGAGGTCGTCGTCAGCCCGGCCGACTTCATGGGGGAGGCCGAGGTCGACCGCCAGCTCGACGAGGCCATCAGCCAGGCGCTCGCGCGGCTGGAACAGACGCCGGCCGCCCAGCCGCCGACGCTCGACCCGCCTCGGGCAGCACAGCACTGAGGCCCGGCAGCCAAGGTCCGCCACAGGTCGTTCAGCGATTGCGGCGCGGCCTGATCCGCACCGGCGGCAACGCCGGTGCGGGCAGCCGCCCCGGCTCGCCCCCATAGCCGTCGACCTCGCCGAACCGCGCGGAGCGCTCCTCCCACGCGGCGCGGAAGGCCACGATCTCCTCGTGGGTGCGACCCACGAAGTTCCACCACATCAAGATCTCCTCGTCGAGCGGCGCGCCGCCCAGCACGATCACGCGGGCGGACGTCGCGCCCTCGTTCGCCAGGTTCAACCGCCGGGCGCCGGGGGGCGCGTACGCGAGCACCCCCTGCGCCACCGGCGTCCCGTCGACCCCCACCTCGCCCGTGTCGACGAGCACGCCGTGCTCGTACGCCGGGTCGACCTCGGCGTCGAATCGCGCACCGGGCGCCAGCACCAGCTCGGCGCCGAGCAGCGGGGTGAAGGTCGTGACCGGAGAGGCCTGGTCGGCGAGCTCGCCCAGGAACACGCTGAGGCGGACGCCGTCGCGCTCCACCGGGACCGGCGCGAAGTGGGCGAAGTCGCGCGGCACGTCCCGGTGAGCGCCCGGCAGCGCGACCCACAGCTGGACGCCGTGCAGCACCGCGGTGTCGGGCATGGAGACCTCGCTGTGGCAGATGCCGTGGCCGGCGGTCATGAGGTTGAGCTCGCCCGGTCGCACCCGGGCGTGCACGCCGTGGCTGTCGCGGTGCTCGATCTCGCCGGTGAACAGCCAGCTGACGGTCTGGAGCCCGGTGTGGGGGTGGGGCGCCACGTCCATGCCGCCGGTCTCCGCCACGTCGTCGGGCCCGTAGTGGTCGACGAAGCACCACGCCCCGATCAGCGACCGCTGGCGCTGCGGCAGTGTGCGCCGCACCGTCATCGCGCGCGGGCCACCGAGCGGCACGTCACGCGGCTCGAGCAGCTCGATCGCCGCGCGCGGGGCGGGCGTTTCGGTGCCACACCACTGCTCGACCGGGCGCTTCTCGGGGTTGGTCATGACCCCAGTCGACCATGCCTCTCCAGTGGAAGTCGACCATGCTCAGTGGAAACCAGGCTCAGTGGAAGAAGTGGCGCGTCTTCGTGAGATACATCGTGACTCCGGCCTTCTGGCAGGCCTCGATGGTCTCCTCGTCGCGGATCGACCCGCCCGGCTGCACGATGGCCTTCACCCCCGCGTCGATGAGGATCTGGGCCCCGTCGGCGAACGGGAAGAAGGCGTCCGACGCGGCCACCGCGCCCTTGACCCGGTCGCCCGCGCGCTCGACGGCGAGGCGGCAGGAGTCGACCCGGTTGACCTGGCCCATGCCGACGCCGACGGAGGCGCCGTCCTTGGCCAGCAGAATCGCGTTCGACTTGACGGCGCGGCAGGCCCTCCAGGCGAACGCGAGGTCGGCGAGGGTCTGCTCGTCGGCGACCTCGCCGGTCGCCAGCTCCCAGTTCGCGGGGTCGTCCCCCTCGGCCTGGAACCGGTCGACCTCCTGCACGAGCACGCCGCCGGAGATGGCGCGCACCTCGGTGCGGGTCTGCTTCTCGCCCTCGGGGCAGACGAGGACGCGTACGTTCTTCTTCGCCGACAGCAGGCCCACGGCCCCGTCGTCGTACGCCGGGGCCACGATCACCTCCGTGAAGACCTTCGCGACCTCCTCCGCCATCGCGGCCGAGACGGGGCGGTTCGCCGCGATCACGCCGCCGTACGCCGAGACCGGGTCGCAGGCGTGGGCCTTCGCGTACGCCTCCTCGATCGTCGCGCCCGTCGCGATGCCACAGGGGTTCGCGTGCTTGATGATCGCGACCGCGGGCTGGTCGAAGTCGTACGCCGCCCGCCGCGCCGCGTCGGTGTCGACGTAGTTGTTGTAGGACATCTCCTTGCCGTTCAGCTGCTCGGCCGCGGCCAGGCCGCCGCCGGTGCCGTCGGTGTAGAGCGCCGCGCCCTGGTGGGAGTTCTCGCCATAGCGCAGGTCGGCCTGCTTGCGATAGGTCGACCCGGTGAACTCCGAGAACGTCGCGGGGTCGACGAGCGTGCGCTCCATCCACGTCGCGACCTGCACGTCGTACGCCGCCGTGTGCGCGAACGCCGCCGCCGCGAGGCGCTGGCGCTCGGCCAGGGTGAAACCGCCACCGTCGAGCGCGGCGGTCAGGTCGGCGTACTGCTCCGGGGAGGTGACCACGGCGACGCTCGGGTGGTTCTTCGCGGCCGCGCGCACCATCGTGGGGCCGCCGATGTCAATCTGCTCGACGCACTCGTCGGGCGACGCGCCCGAGGCGACGGTCTCGGCGAAGGGATAGAGGTTGACCACCACGAGGTCGAACGGCGCGACCTCGAGTTCCTCGAGCTGGCGGACGTGGTCGGCCAGGCGGCGGTCGGCGAGGATGCCGGCGTGGACCTTCGGGTGGAGGGTCTTCACGCGCCCGTCGAGGCACTCGGGGAATCCGGTGAGCCGGTCGACCGGCGTCACGTCCACGCCCACCTCGGCGAGGCGCTTGGCCGTCGACCCAGTCGAGACGACCTCGACTCCGGCGGCCGCGAGCGCGCGACCGAGGTCCTCCAGCCCGGTCTTGTCGTAGACCGAGACGAGGGCGCGCCTGATCGGGTTGCGGTGGTCAGCCATGGTCACTCCTGCGGGTCGGGTCGTTCTGGCGTGCGAGTTCGTTGACGGTCTCGACGAGGAGGCGGCGTTCCTCGACCTTGATGCGCTCGTGGAGCGTGTCCTCGGTGTCGCCGTCGAGCACGGGGACGGCGGCCTGCGCGAGGATCGTGCCGGTGTCGACGCCCGCGTCCACCTGGAACACGGTGGCGCCGGTGACCTTGACCCCGTACGCAAGCGCGTCCCGGGCCCCGTGCATGCCGGGGAAGCTCGGCAGCAGGGCCGGGTGGGTGTTGATCGTGCGGCCGCCGAAGCGGGCGAGGAAGGCCTCGCCGACGAGCTTCATGAACCCGGCGCTCACGACGAGGTCGGGTTCGTGGCCGGCCACCAGGCGGGTCAGCTCGGCGTCCCAGGCGGCGCGGTCGGAGCCCTTCGCGTACGGGTGGGCGAAGGTCGCGATTCCGGCGCGGCGGGCACGCTCGAGACCGTACGCGTCCGCGCGGTCCGCCCCGACGACCACGACCTCGGCGGCGCACTCCCCCGCGGCGATGGCGTCCAAGAGGTGCTGCAGCAGGGTGCCCGAACCGGACACGAGCACGGCGAGGCGGAAGGTCACGCCCCCACCCTACCGGCGAGCCGCTGGGACGCGTTCCGACGCCGCATCGTCCTTCAGCGCCGATGCCACCATCGGCTCCGCGGGCCGATCTCCTGGGTCGGCTCGTCGTCGTCCGGGCCGACGCGGCGGGTCGGTTCGTCCGACGGATCGCCGATGACGGCGGGATGCTCACTCGGTTCGGGCTCGCCGACGGTCACGTCCCCCGCGTCCTCCGCGGCAGGTGGGCCATCGGTCGCGGCTCCCGGGGGCTCGGGGCGGCGATCCGTGCCCCGGACCAACCCCCAGACCAGACCCGTCGTCAGGCCGGCGAGCCCCATCACCGACCCGCCCAGCAGCGCGAGCTCGGGCAGCCGGGGGCCGAGGCCCACCAGGCGGCCGCCACCGAGGTCGCCGCGCGTCGCGGCCGCGATGGCGACGAGGCACAGGGCGACGAGCACCCCGGCCAGCCCGCCCACCACGGCCGTCTCGTCGAACCGCGCGCGCGGACGCCCGCGCATCACCACCGCGGCGGCCGCGGCTCCCGCTGCGACCCCGACGAGCATCCACGCGAGCGTCGCCCACGACCCGGACCCCTCCACCGGGAGCGCGCCCAGCACCGGGATGCCCGGGATGAGCCCGAGGTCGGTGTTCGCGGGCGAGACGACCGACCCCTCGCCGAGACCGAAGCCCGCGCCCAGCGCGTACGCCGTCGCCCACACCACCAGCGTTGGCCAGAACAGCAGTTGCACGACGGTGACCGCTCCCTGGGAGGCGCTGTCGGGGGCCAGGGCGGCGTACAGCGCGGCCACCTGCCCGCGATGGACCGCCACGGTCACGGCCAGTGCTGCCGCACCACCGGCGATCGCGGTCGCCAGGCCGGCGCGAAGGGCGCCGGGCAGGGGCGTCGCCCAGGCGGGCAGGGCATCGCGGAGTCTGTACGCGGCCCCGCGACACGCACCGGCGAGGGACGCGAGGGCCCCGATGATGAGGGAGCCCACGAGCGCCCGCGCTCCCTGGTTGGTCGTGCCGATCATCGTGGCGGCCAGGGTGACCGATGCGGCATAGCCCAGCGTCGCCACGAGGGTGACGTTCCTGACGATCCGTCCACGGTCGCGCGTGGTGAGGTCGATGCCGGCCACGAGTTCGCCCACGGTGGCCTGGCGCGCGGCGACCTGCACGAGCCCGCTCAGCAGGAGGGCGAAGAGCGCGGTCGCACCCAACGGCACCAGCGTGAGGCGCTGCCCCGCGATGACCAGCCCGCCGCCGTTGGCCAGCAGCCACCCCTGGGTGGCCGTGGCCAGCGCGGCGGCCAGGCCGCCGTCGCGCGCAGCCAGCCACGCGAGCACGACCAACCCCGCAACGATCAACCAGCCCCCGAGTGCACCGCCGACGCCGGCGAGGAGTGAGGCCAGGGGCCACGGCAGCCGGGGGTCGTCGGCGGGGGGCAGGTGGCCGCCCGCGACGTCGGGTTCGTCCGTGGAGCGCACCTTCAGCCGGAGGCCGGAGGTGCCGCGACGGGAAGGCAGGAGGCGAGGCATGACTGTGTGCATCGTTCCGCACGAGACGGGCGGAATCGCCCAGACACGCCCTGACCGGGTAAAGTTTGATCACCTGTGAGCAGTGCGAGGCCATGAGCAACAGGGAGGAGCGAGCTTGACCAACGACGACGCGAAGGATTACCGCCCCCGGCGGGCCGCGCTGTCGACCCCTCGTGACGAGGTGCCGGACAAGCCCGATCAGAACCAGGAGTCCACCGAAACCCCCCGCCCCAAGCGCGGCTGGGCCCCGTCGGACGCGAAGGACGAGCCCGTACGCCCGGCTGGCGGGGAGCGCCCGAACGGCGACGCCGAACGCGGTGCGGACCCTAAGCCAAAGGACCCGAAGCCCGAGAAGACAGCCCCTCCCACGCCTGCGGCTCCCACGCCCGCGGCCTCCACGCCTTCGGCCCCCAAGGACGCCTCCAGGTCCGCCGCGGCCGGAGCCGCTGCCGCGATCGGTGCGGCCGCCAGTTGGGTCAATCGCGCCCGCAAGGGCCGCGCGGCGGACGCCTCCTCCACCAAGCCGATCCCCAGCGGCGACACACCCGCCCCGCCCAGCCCCCGCGCCGTGGCGGGAGCCGACCCCACGCCGCTGGTCCCGAGCGCCGAGGGTCCCGCCCGTCCTCCCGTGGCCCCTCAGGGCAAGCCCGACCCGAACGCCAGCACGCCGGTCGCCAAACCGGGCGGCCCGGACTCCAAGCCCGATGGCACGGCCGCGCCGCAGGCGCCGGCCAAGCCCGCCACCCCTGCCAAGCCGAACGCTGGGGCAAAGCCGAACGCTGCGGCGAAGCCGAACGCTGCCGCGACGCCGGACACCCCGGCCAAGCCCGCCACCCCGGCCAGGGCTGGGGTTCCCTCCGCGCAGACAGAGTCCCCGGCCAAGGTCGAGGCGGCCGCCACCTCCCCTGCCCAGGATTCCCCGAGGCGAGGCCCCGACTTCGCCGGACCGGGCCAGACCGCCGCGACGGCGGCCGGACCATCCCACAGGGACGGCGCGCCCGAGACGAAGGTCGCCGCCGCCCCCGCAGCCCCGTCCGAGCGCCCGCACAACCCCTTCGCCGAGATCGAGGACGACGACGAGCCGAACAGGCGCCGGTTCGGGCTCAAGAAGCGCGCGGGCAACGACGAGGAGTCCGGCCGCCGTGCAGCGGGGCGTACGAGCGTGTTCCGCCGCCAGCAGGCGCCCGTGGGGCGCCGCGCGGTCCAGCGACGCAACACCACGGCCCTCACGATCGCCGGGATCGCCGCGCTGGCGGTGATCGCCCTGGTCGTGTCATACGTGCTGTGGGCCCGCGGCCAGCAGGCCGAGGTGAGCCGTCAGGCCCAGCCGTCGGCCGTCCCCGGTCTGACACCCGGCCCCGTGCTCACCGAGGGCATGATGATGACCGACGGCATGGCCAAGGCCATCGATCCCAGCCGCACGTGGACGACCACCCTGACCCAGAACGGCGCCACCGAGCAGTCCCCCGGTGCCGCCTGCATCGGTCCGCAGGCGACCGGTCAGCCCATCCCGCAGCTCACCTACATCCGCGGCCTGAGCGGCAACGGCAACGACCGCAGCCAGGCCCTCCACCGGGCTGACGCCTTCACGACGCCCGAGGAGGCGGCCCAGGTCTACAACTTCCGCGCCAACGAACTCGGCGGCTGCGTGGGCTCCCCGCTCTATGTGGAGAAGGGCATGGACGTGAAGGGCCTCGGCAACCAGTCGCTGGGCGTACGCGTGGTCCTGCTCGAGCAGAGCTCGGAATACCACACGATCATCCTCGCCCGCACCGGCAAGATCGTGGACGTCGTCGACGTCGTCCGCTTCGGTCAGCCCGTCGAGCCCGAGGGCATCACGAAGGCGCTCGCCCAGGTCATCAACCGGCAGTGCTCGGCCGCCGTCGGCCTGTGCGCGGCCCCGAAGGTCGAGGTCACGACCACGGTCCCGCCGCCCGGCGGCGACCAGCCGGGCTTCCTGGCCGCGGGCGACATCCCCCGCATCACGGTCGGCCAGGGCACCTGGCGCGGCAACGCCCTCGCCAACCGCGTGGACGTGCAGGACGGCTCGGGCTGCGAGTCGATCGACTTCAACACCACGGCCGGCGCCACGAGCCGCCAGCAGCGCACCTACCTCCTGCGCAACGACCCGAAGGCGCCGCCGCAGTTCGGCATCGACGAGGTCGTGCTCACCATGAACGGCGGCAACGACGCCCAGGGCCTGGCCGACCGCGTCACCCAGTCGATCGAGTCGTGCGAACAGCGCACCCTCGTCGCCAAGGTGCCGCCCAACCAGCGGCGCGACATCACCACGCCCGGCCTGGGTGGCATGCCGGTCAGGGGCAAGTGGTATGTCGTCAACATCAAGGTCGACGCGAACCGCAGCGCCAAATACCGCGTGGCCGTCCTCACCGCGGGACAGAAGGTCATCTACCTGCGCTCGAACCCGAGCGACACGTTCGACTTCACCGACGAGCAGTGGCTGGGCATCGCCCTCCGCGCGGGCGAGCGCGCCACACAGGCCCGCTGAGTTCCGGCGCCGAGTCTGGGCCGCGGACAGTCCCCGCCGGGGGCGTCGGGCCTGACATCATCGGCGCATGAGCAAGCAGCATCGGTGGCACCCGGCCTGGACCGTGGCCGTCGTGGCGTTCCTCGCCCTCATCGGGGCAGCCGGGTTCCGGGCGGCGCCGAGCGCGCTCATGATCCCGGTCGAAGAGTCCCTCGGCTTCGATCGCACGGTGCTGTCGACCGCGATCTCGGTCAACCTCCTGCTGTTCGGACTCACGGCGCCGTTCGCGGCGGCCCTGATGGAGCGGTTCGGCGTACGCGACGTCGTCACCGCCGCGCTCGCGCTGATCGGTCTGGGGGCGCTGCTGTCGACGTTCGCGACCCGCCCGTGGCAGATGGTCGCGACGTGGGGGGTCATGATCGGCCTCGGCGCCGGCTCGATGGCACTGGTCTTCGCCGCGACCGTCGTGAACGCGTGGTTCACGACCAACAAGGGCCTGGTCATGGGCATCCTGACCTCCGGCAGCGCCGCCGGACAGCTCGTCATCCTGCCCGTGGTCGCGTGGGCCGTCGAACACCTCGACTGGCGGCCGGCCACGTGGGTCGTGACCGCCTTCGCCCTCGCCGTGATCCCGCTGGTCCGCCTCTTCCTGCACAGCTCACCCGCCGCCGTCGGCGTCACGCCCTACGGCAGCCCGCCCGGCACGCCCGTCGAGCACATCCCGACATCCGCGCCGCAGGGGCCCGCGGCGCGCGACGCAGCCCTGCGTACGCTCCGCGTTCTCCGCGCCGCCGCGCGCTTCCCGACCTTCTGGTTCCTCGCGCTCGGGTTCGCGGTCTGCGGGGCGACCACGAACGGTCTGGTCGGCACCCACTTCATCCCCGGAGCCCATGACCACGGCATGCCGACGACGGTTGCGGCGGGACTGCTCGCTGCCGTCGGCGTCTTCGACATCCTCGGCACGATCGCGTCGGGCTGGCTGTCGGACCGGTTCGATCCGAAACTGCTGCTGGCCGCATACTATTTCGGCCGCGGCATCAGCCTGATGGCCCTCCCGTCGCTGCTGGGCGCCACGGTGCAGCCGAGCATGTGGTTCTTCATCATCTTCTACGGCCTCGACTGGGTGGCCACCGTTCCGCCGACCGCGATCCTGTGCCAGCGGGCGTTCGGGTCGGAGGGGACCATCGTGTTCGGGTGGGTCTTCGCGTCCCACCAGGTCGGGGCGGCCATCGCCGCGCTGGCCGCGGGTTTCGTGCGCGAGGCGCACGGCAGCTATACGCCGGCGTGGCTGGGAGGGGCCGCCCTGTGTGCCATCGCGACGCTGGTCACGCTGGCGATCCGGAGGGGTGTCCGCCACGATCTCGTGAGCGCCCCGGCCTGATCGGATGGGGACGCGACGGAGCCGCGGCCCCGAGGGACCGCGGCTCCGCGTACGTCTGCGCCTGTGTCAGGCCGGGGGCTGATCCGCCGGCGGCGGATCGACCGGCGGCTGTCCGGCCGCGGGGTCGTTGACGCCGAGGTGCTTCTCGGCCATGTCGCCCGCCCTGTCGACGTGCTGGGCGTGCTGGCCGCCCGTCCTCGCGTCGACCGCGTCCTCGACCTTGTCGATGCCGCCGCGGGCGGCGTCCGGGTTCTTGCCCGCGAGATCCTTCGCCTTGTCCATGAAGCTCATTGGAGGGTGTCCTTCCTTCTGGATTCCGGTTGGGCCATTCACGTTAGCGCACCCGCCGTGACCCACTCCGCTCCCCCTGTGCTGGTCGCTCCGCTCCCCCTGAGCTGGTCGCTCCGCTCCCCCTGACGCAACTTGTGCACACCGCTGCGCAGGTTGGGTTTGCACCCCGGCGTGTCGACGCAACTCGTGCACACGCGACGTCCTGCGAGAATCGCGACATGGACCCACGCCTCAACTTCGTCACCCTGGCGGTACGCGACCTCGCGCGCACTCGTGACTTCTACGTCACCGGGCTGGGGTGGCCCGTCACGTTCGAGGCCGCCGGCGAGGTGGTCATGATCCCCCTCGGCGAGGGCCTGGTCCTGTCCCTGTGGGCACGGCATGAGTTCGAGGTCGAAGTCGGTACGCCGGCCTCGGGCCTCGCGCCGATCACGCTGGCCCACAACGTGAGCTCACCCGCCGAGGTCGACGCGGTCCTCCACACGGCCTCCCGGGCGGGCGCGACCGCGGTCGAACCCGGAACGGTTCGCGACTGGGGCGGCTACTCCGGCTACTTCGCCGATCCCGACGGATTCCGATGGGAGGTGGCGCACAACCCGTCCCCGATGGGCGACGAACTGGTCGCCGCGTCGCGACGCTGGTGGGCCGGCCAGTCCGGGCGTACGCGCTGATTCGTCCCGTGTGCGAGGGTTGCCTACCCACCCCGGCGTGTCGACCCGACTCACGCACCCGTGTGCACAAGTTGCGCCCGAGGGAACCGAGGGCCACCAACCCAGCCCCCACACGCACGCGTGCGTACAAGTTGCGCCTCAACGCAACGACGCCCGCCCCCACGGGGACGGGCGTCGCGTGCGCGGGGCTCAGCTCACTTGCTGAGGCCCTCCATGATCTCGCGCATCAGGGCGGCGGTCTCGGACGGCGTCTTGCCGACCTTCACACCGGCGGCCTCGAGGGCCTCCTTCTTCGCCGCGGCCGTGCCCGACGAGCCCGACACGATGGCGCCGGCGTGGCCCATGGTCTTGCCCTCGGGAGCGGTGAAGCCCGCGACATAGCCGACGACCGGCTTGGTGACGTTCGCCTTGATGTAGTCGGCCGCCCGCTCCTCCGCGTCGCCGCCGATCTCGCCGATCATCACGATCGCGTCGGTCTCGGGATCGTCCTGGAACGCCTGCAGGCAGTCGATGTGGGTGGTCCCGATGATGGGGTCGCCGCCGATGCCGACGCCGGTGGAGAAACCGAAGTCCCGCAGCTCGTACATCATCTGGTAGGTCAGCGTGCCCGACTTCGACACCAGGCCGATGCGGCCGGGCTTCGGCGCGATGTCGGCCGGGATGATGCCGGCGTTCGACTGTCCGGGCGAGATGAGGCCGGGGCAGTTCGGGCCGATGAGGCGGGTCTTGGAGCCCTGGGTCATCGTGAAGAACTCGGCGGTGTCCTTGACCGCCACGCCCTCGGTGATGCAGACCGCGAGCGGCATCTCGGCCTCGATGGCCTCGACGACTGCCGACTTGGTGAACTTCGCCGGGACGAAGATGACCGACACATCTGCGCCGGTCTCCATCATGGCCTCGGCGACCGAGCCGAACACGGGGACCGCGACGCCGCCGGTGAACTCGACGGTCTCACCGGCCTTCTTGGGGTTGACGCCGCCGACGATGTTCGTGCCGGAGTCGAGCATGCGCTGCGTGTGCTTCATGCCCTCGGAGCCGGTCATGCCCTGGACGATGACCTTGGAATCGGATGTCAGGAAGATAGCCATTGTTGTTCTGGTCCTCTCACTTGGCCTGGGAGGCCAGCTCGGCGACGCGGCGCGCCGCCCCGTCCATGGTGTCGACGCGCTCCAGCAGCGGCAGAGCGGCGTCGTCGAGGATCTTGCGACCCAGCTCGGCGTTGTTGCCGTCGAGGCGCACGACCAGCGGCTTGGGCTCGGAGCCCTTCCCCTTCAGGATCTCGTACGCCTGCACGATGCCGTTGGCGACCGCGTCGCACGCCGTGATGCCGCCGAAGACGTTGACGAACACCGACTTCACCTGCTCGTCGCCGAGGATGACGTCGAGGCCGTTGGCCATGACCTCGGCGTTGGCGCCGCCGCCGATGTCGAGGAAGTTGGCGGGCTTGGGCGCCCCGGGGAACTCCTCGCCCGCGTACGCCACCACGTCGAGCGTCGACATGACGAGGCCCGCGCCGTTGCCGATGATGCCGACGTTGCCGTCGAGCTTCACATAGTTGAGGTTGAGGTCCTGGGCCTTCTTCTCCAGCGGATCGGTCGCCGAGTGGTCCTCGAGGGCCTCGTGACCCTCATGGCGGAAGCGGGCGTTCTCGTCGAGCGACACCTTGCCGTCCAGCGCGATGATGCGGCCGTCGCCCGACTTGATCAGCGGGTTCACCTCGACGAGCGTGGCGTCCTCGGCCTGATAGACCTTGCCGAGCAGCTGGAAGACCTCCGCGAGCTTGGCGTGGTCGGCCTCGTCGAACCCCGCCTCGCGGGCGATCTCGAGCGCCTTGGCCTCGTCGATGCCGACGACCGGATCGACGGCCACCTTGGCCAGGGCCTCGGGGCGCTCGACGGCCAGCGTCTCGATGTCGACGCCGCCCTCCTTCGAGCACATCGCGAGATAACTGCGGTTGGCGCGGTCGAGCAGCAGCGAGAAATAGTATTCCTCGGCGATGTCGGCGCCCTCGGCGAGCATGACCCGCTGAACCGTGTGGCCCTTGATGTCCATCCCGAGGATCTCGCGGGCCTTCTCGACCGCTTCCTCGGCGCTCTTGGCGATCTTCACGCCGCCGGCCTTGCCACGCCCACCGGTCTTCACCTGGGCCTTGACGACGACGACGGGAGTTCCGAGCTCCTCGGCGGCCTTGCGGGCCTCCTCGGCGTCGGTGACGGTGATGCCCCGAAGGACCGGCACGCCATGCGACTCGAAGAGGTCGCGCGCCTGGTATTCGTAGAGATCCACGACGGCTCCATCCTTGTTCGTTCCCGCTCGATGGCGGGAGGTTGTCCGCCGTGCTTGGCGGCTTGGGTACGCCGGGGGGCCCGGCCTCTGCTCATGTTTCTATCGCTGCTCGGCGCTCGTGGGAAATCCGCGTGCCAAGACGGGTTCAGGACCGACGAGGCTCCCCTCGCGACCGCGATGGGGAGCCTAGTGGGTGGGCCGGCCGATCGATGGCGGGGGGCGCGCACGCCGCCTCCGCGGTCATCAGACGGACGCCGGCCGCTTCACGTTGTCGCGCACCCACGCCACGATGTCGGCCATCGTCGCCCCCGGGGTGAACACGTGGGCGACGCCGAGGTCGGCCAGCGGCTGGCGGTCGTCCTCGGGGATGATGCCGCCGCCGAACACGACGATGTCGCTCGCGTCCTCGGCCTTCAGGAGGTCGAGGACCTTGGCGAACAGCGTCATGTGGGCGCCGGACAGGATCGACATGCCGATCGCATCCGCGTCCTCGGCGATCGCGGTCTTCACGATCTGCTCCGGGGTCTGGTGGAGGCCGGTGTAGATGACCTCCATGCCGGCGTCCCTCAGGGCGCGGGCGACGACCTTGGCACCGCGGTCGTGTCCGTCAAGACCCGGCTTGGCGACGACCACTCGAACTGGGGCGTTGGTATCCACAGACAGCACCCTACAAGTCGCGTACGCGGGGCCGCAGGCAACCTCTCGAATTGGCCGCCCTGAGAGAATCTCAGAAAATCTTGGGCTTCCGCTTGTTCCGCAGTTATCCGCCCGTTACCTTGGAGGGGTGCGCGGTTCCCGCGTTGCACACGCTTCACATTGTCGTTCTTCAGGAGATAACTCGTGACTTCTCGCTCGTTCCGCCAGGCCAGGGGTCCGCGCCGCGCTGCGGCTGTTGACCCCACCACGGTGCTGGCTCCGAACAGCGGCCTCGACGACGGCTCGTCGTTGATCAGTCAAGGCCTGGCCGCGCTCGCGGTCTCGGCGTTGGGCCTCGGCCTCGTCGCGACCGTGACGCTGACGGCCGGAGCCCAGTCGACGGTGACGGCGAGTTCGACCGTCGCCGGCCAGGGCTCCCCCGACACCACCCAGGCCAAGGCGGCCCCGCCAGCACCCCAGGCCCAGGGCGAGCAGGCCATCGACAACCGCGGGAATGACGAGCCCGAGCAGAGCGACGGAGCCCTGGGCGCCTTCGGACGCTCCTCCTCCGACGGCACCTCCCGCAATGCGGTGCGCGCCGAGATCGACCGCGCCGTGGCCGACCAGAAGGCCCGCGAGCGGGGCGCCACCCTGTCGATGGCCGAGGAGAAGCAGTCGCAGAGTTCCGGCGCCGCCGTGCAGGACGCCCGGTCCACGAACCTCGTGAACACCGCGGAGGCCTCCAAGCGGGAGCAGGCGCGCCTGGCCGAGGAGAAGCGCAAGGCCGAGGAGGCCCTGAAGAAGGCCCAGGAGGCCGCCCAGAACGCCCAGAACGCCCAGGGCAGCCAGGGCGGCAACCTTCCGGCCCAGGCCGCGCCCGCCGCCGCCGCGGCAGCCCAGTCCTCGTCCAAGGCTCCGGCCGCGGCGCCGCAGGTGAGCGCCGCCGCCCCGGCCGGCTCCGCCGGCGTCAACGCTCGCGGTGCCAGCCCCATGGCCCCGGGCTCCTACAGCCTCGGCGCGCGATGGGGCGCGGTCGGCTCGTGGTCGCGCTACCACACAGGTCAGGACCTCCCCGCGCCCGTGGGCACGCAGCTGCGCGCGGCCGCCGGCGGCGTCGTCATGTCCCCCAACGGAGGCGGGTGGGCCGGCACCCACGTCGTCATCAGGCACGCGGACGGCTCCGCGACGCTGTATGCGCACATGTCCACCTCGCTCGTACGCCCCGGCCAGACTGTCACCGCGGGCCAGCCCATCGGCGCCGTCGGCATGACGGGCCGCACCTTCGGACCCCACCTCCACTTCGAGCACTACCCGAGCGGCGTGGTCGGCAACCCCTACGTGACGGACGACCCCTATCGGTGGATGTTGTCGCTCGGCGTCCGCCTCTGAACCCGCCGCACCGGCCTCCGGGCGACGCCCCAACCGTCCCCCCAGACCCAGCAGCACCAATCCTGGCCCGATTTCGCTGATCGCATTGTGAGATTCTCTTAGCAACGTTAGGTTCGTCCTGGCGCCACACCCCCGGGCGCTCGAACCAGGAGAATCATGGCCCACGCAACTGCACGGCGGGCGGCCCACGCCGGGCCCCGCCGGGCCGCTTCCAAGGTCAACACACCGGCCGAGGAGACCCTTTCGTCCCTGCTCAAACACGCCCTCGCGGCGGTGTCGGCTCTCGGCATCGGTCTCGTCGGTTCGATCTCCCTGACGGCCGCGGCCCAGTCGGTCCGGACCTCGGCGTCCACCGCTCAGGGGGCGTCTCCCGACACGACGCAGGCCATCCCCGAGGCGGCCACCCGGCGAGCCCGGGAAGCCGCGGTCCCGCCCGAGACCGCCCAGCAGAAGCCCGACTCCCCCGAGTTGACCGGCGCCCTCGAAGCCTTCTCCCGCGCAGCCGCCGACGGGGCCAGCCGAAGCGCCGTACGCGCCGAGATCGACCGCGCCGTCGCCTCCCAGAAGGCGCGCGAGCGCGGCGCCTCCCTCACCCACGGCGAGCAGAGGCAGACCGCCATCTCCGGTGCGGCGCTCCAGGACGCCCGCTCGACCGAGCTCAACAACACCAAGGAGGCAGCCAAGCGCGAGCAGGCCCGCCTCGCCGAGGAGAAGCGCAAGGCCGACGAGGCCATGAAGGCGGGCCTCCTGCCCAATCCTGCGGCGCCCCCGGGCGGCCCGCAGGCCCTGCCCGTGCCGATCCCCGGCGGTGCCGGCCCGGCCCTCACCGGCGGAACCGGCGGCACCGCCGCCACCCCCCTGCCCCCGGGTGCCTACTCCGTCGGGGCCCGCTGGGGGGCCGTGGGCGTCTGGGCCCGCTACCACACGGGCCAGGACCTCCCGGCCCCGATCGGCACGTCGGTCCGGTCCGCCGCCCCCGGCATCGTGACCAGCGGCGCATCCGGTGCCGGGTGGGCCGGCATCCACGTCGTCGTGCGCCACACCGACGGCTCCGCCACCCTGTACGCCCATCTCAATGGCACCTCGGTGCGCCCGGGACAAGTGGTACAGGCCGGCCAGCACGTCGGCATCGTCGGCATGACGGGTAACACCCGCGGCCCCCACCTCCACTTCGAGCACTACCCCGTCGACGCCCGTCCGGGAGACGTCTATTCCACTGACGATCCGTACGCCTGGCTTCTCCGCCAGGGCGTCCGACTCTGAGAGCATCCTCCTCCACCCCGGTCATTCCTGACCGACCGGTCGCTCAGCATGGCCCGCCGCAGTGTGAACCTGCTCACCTTTCGGGCCGAATCACCGCCAATCGCGTCACTTTCGTCACATCAGCCCCAATTTCAGCCGTGCGAATTGTGAAAGTTTCTTAGAAAGGGATAAGTTCTCCCTCGGCGCCACCCCCGGGCGCACGATCCAGGAGAACGAATGGCACTCAAGCAAGCCAGGCGAGCAGCCCACGCCGGGCCCCGTCGCGCCGTTTCCCACGTCGTTGACACGGCTGAGGACACGACGACCACGCTCGTCAAGCACGCCCTCGCAGCAGCCGCCGTATCAGCCCTGGGCCTCGGCCTCGTCGGCTCGATCAGCCTGACCGCCGCGGCCCAGTCGGTCGAGACCTCCGCGTCCACCGCCGCCCGCGGCGCCTCCCCCGACGCGACGCAGGCCGTTCCCGAGGCCGTGCAGCAGCGTGCCCAGGAGGCCGCGATCCCGCCCGAGGAGAAGGCCCAGCACGACACGCCGCAGGCCGACGGTGCGCTCGAGGCCTTCTCGCGCGCCGCCGCCGACGGAGCCAGCCGCAACGCCGTGCGCGCCGAGATCGACCGCGCCGTCGCCTCCCAGAAGGCCCGTGAGCGCGGCGCCTCGCTCACGCTGTCGAACCAGCGCTCGAACGAGTCGTCCGGCACCGCGATCCAGGACGCGCGCTCCACCGAGCTGAACAACACCAAGGAGGCGGCCAAGCGCGAGCAGGCCCGCCTGGCCGAGGAGAAGCGCAAGACCGAGGAGCTCATCAAGCAGGGCAAGCTCCCCACCAACAACGGCCCGGCCGCCCCCGCGGCTCCGGCCCCCGGCCTCCCCGCCCCGGCCGCAGGTCCGGCCCCGGCGGTCTCCCCCGGCGGCGCCGTCCAGCCCATGGCCAGCTACAGCCGCGGCGCCGGTTGGGGTGCGGTCGGCTCGTGGTCCCGCTACCACACCGGCATCGACCTGTCGGCCCCCATCGGCACCCAGATCCGCGCGGTCTCGTCCGGCATCGTCGTGTCGCCGAACGCGGGCGGCTGGGCCGGCAACCACGTGATCGTCCGCCACGGCGACGGCACCTACACGCTGTATGCGCACATGTCGCACGCGGCCGTCCGCCCCGGCCAGACCGTGGCCGCGGGCCAGCCGGTCGGCGCCGTCGGCATGACGGGCCGCACGTTCGGCCCCCACCTGCACTTCGAGCACTACCCCGCCAGCGGCCAGACGTCGAACCCCTATTCGTCCGATGACCCCTACCGCTGGATGCTGAGCCAGGGCGTACGCCTCTGAGCCTCGGCCCGGTCCGAACAGCAGCGACCCCCGCGAGCCCTGGCTCGCGGGGGTCGTTCGTCTCCGGGGAGACCTACAGCTTCTCCAGCGGCGCGAACTTCAGCGCGAGCCGCTTCACGCCGACCGACCCGAAATCGATGTCGGCCTTGGTGGCGTCTCCCGCGCCGCTGGTCGCCACGACCGTCCCCATGCCGAACGTCGAGTGGAGCACGCGGTCTCCCGCGGCCAGCGACGGCACCTCCCGCTTCTCGCGCTTGGCCGCGTACCCCACGGTCTGGGCGAAGTCGGCCGTGCCGCTGCGGGGCCGATCGCCCCATCGCGACGTGGCCGACGTGGACCGCCACTGGGTCTGGGCCGACTCGAGCCGCTGCCAGTCCATCAGGTGGGCCGGCACCTCGTCGAGGAACCGGCTGGCCGGGTTGTGCTGGGGCGCGCCCCACGCGGCGCGCGTCACCGCGCGGGACAGGTGGAGCCGCTTGCGGGCCCGCGTGACACCGACGTACGCCAGCCTCCGCTCCTCCTCGAGTTCGGCCTTGTCGCCCAGCGCCCGCATGTGGGGGAAGACGCCGTCTTCCAACCCGGTCAGGAACACCGTGTCGAACTCGAGGCCCTTGGCCGTGTGGAGCGTCATCAGCGTCACCACGCCGCGCTCCTCGCCCTCGGGGGCGTCGGGGATCTGGTCGGAGTCGGCGACCAGCGCGATGCGCTCCAGGAACGCCGTGAGCGACGGGTCGGGCTCGGGCACACCGATCAGGCCCTCCTCGTCGTCGACCGCGTCGACGACCGCGGCGGCGGCCACGAACTCCTCGGCCACCGCCACGAACTCGGCGAGGTTCTCCAGCCGCGTCTGGTCCTGGGGATCGGTCGAGTTCTTCAGTTCGTCGAGATAGCCCGACCCGGCCAGGATCGACACCACGATCTCGTCGGCGGCCGCGCCGTCGGCGACCATCTTCTCGTGGGCGTCCATGAGTTCCACGAAGCCCTTGATCTGCTTCTCCGAGCGCGTGGCCAGCCCGGCCCCGTCGACCCGCCGCAGCGCGTCGGCGAACGGCACGCGGTCGCGCTGGGCGATGGCCTCGACGACGGCCTCGGCCCGGTCGCCGATGCCGCGCTTGGGGACATTCAGGATGCGGCGTACGGACACGTCGTCGGCCCGGTTCGCGATCGCGCGGAGGTAGGCGATGAGGTCGCGCACCTCCTTGCGCTCATAGAAGCGGACGCCACCGACCACCTTGTAGGGCAGCCCGGTGCGGATGAACACCTCCTCGAACGCGCGCGACTGTGCGTTGGTGCGATAGAAGACCGCCGTGTCGGCGTACGCCGCCTCCCCCGCGTCGACCAACCGGTCGATCTCGGTCGCGACCCATTGGGCCTCGTCGCGGTCGGTGTCGGCGACATAGCCCGTGATGCGGCTGCCGTCGCCGGCGTCGGACCACAGGTTCTTGGCCGGCCTTCCCTCGTTCTTCGAGATCACCGCGTTCGCCGCGGTCAGGATCGTCTGGGTCGAGCGATAGTTCTGCTCCAGCAGGATTGTCCGCGCGCCCGGGAAGTCGGACTCGAAGTCGAGGATGTTGCGGATCGTCGCCCCACGGAACGCATAGATCGACTGGTCGGAGTCGCCGACGACCATCAGTTCGGGCGGCTCGATGCCCTTGATGGCGTCGTCGCCGACCTCCGGACCGCACAGCTCGCGGATCAGCGCGTACTGCGCGTGGTTCGTGTCCTGGTATTCGTCGACCAGCACGTGGCGGAACCGCCGCCGGTATTGCTCGCGGACGTCGGGGAACGCCTGCAGCAGGTGGACGGTCAGCATGATCAGGTCGTCGAAGTCGACCGCGTTCGCCGCCCGCAGCCGACGCTGGTATTCCCCGTACGCCTCCGCGTACACCTCGTCGTTGCCGTTCGTGATGCGCGACGCGATGGCCTCGTGGTCGACGAGGTCGTTCTTCGCGTTCGACACCCAGTTCATGACCCCGCGGACGGGGAACCGCTTGGGGTCGAGGGACAGGTCGCTGCAGACCAGTTGCATCAGGCGCTTGGAGTCGGTGTCGTCATAGATCGAGAACGACCGCGAATAGCCGAACCGCCCGATCTCGGCCCGCAGGATGCGTACGCAGGCCGAGTGGAACGTGGACACCCACATCAGCTTCGCCCGGTTGCCGACGATGTCGGCCACGCGGTGGCGCATCTCGGCCGCGGCCTTGTTGGTGAACGTGATCGCGAGGATCGACCCCGGATGGACGCCGCGCTCCTTCACCAGGTGGGCGATGCGCCGCGTCAGCACGCGCGTCTTGCCGGACCCCGCACCCGCGACGACGAGCACGGGCGACCCGCGGTGGAGCACCGCCTGCTTCTGGGGCTCGTTCAGCCCCTCCAGCAGCGGTGAGGGCCCCTTCTCCGGGGCGGGCTTCTCCCCCCGCGTACGCCGGGTCGGCCGATCGGCGCGCTGGGGCTGGAAGTCGGGGAACAGGGAGTCGAGATCGGGTGTCGTCATGGCGCACCCAAGCCTAGGCCCGACGACCGACAAAACCGACCCGTCGTCGCCCCGGCTAGTCTCGGGGCATGTTCTTCCGACGTGTCCGCACCTGGGCCGGCCGCGCGGTGCTCGCGGGGATCGGGCTCCAGGCCGTGACCATCGCCGCCCTGACCGTCGTCGACAACCAGCGCAAGCGCGACCGCAGCCCGGTCGTCTTCCCCCGCACCGACCCCACACCGGTCGAGGCGGCCGGCTCCGAGGTGACGGTCTACACCTACGGCCAGGACGTCTTCGACGCGATGCTCGAGGCGATCATGGGGGCCCGCGAGCGGATCTTCCTCGAGACCTACATCTGGAAGAGCGACGCCACCGGCCGCGCCTTCCGCCGGGCGCTGAACCACGCCGCCGACCGCGGTGTCGAGGTCCACCTGGTCTGGGACGGCTTCGCCAACCTGGTCGTCCCGCCGAAGTTCTATCGCTTCAACCCGAAGATCCAGGTGTTGCGCCACCCGATCATCGACCCGGTGTGGGACTTCTGGCACCCGCGGAACTTCGGGCGCAACCACCGCAAGCTGATGACGGTCGACGGCGAGGTCGGCTTCATCGGCGGCTACAACATCGGCTCGCTGTACGCGACTGACTGGCGCGACACGCACGTCCGGCTCGAGGGGCCGGCCGTGGCGGAGCTCGACAACGCCTTCATCGACTTCTGGAACCTGCGCCCGTCCCACGCCCGTGCCCAACTGGTCGACTCGACCCGCCGTGACTTCTTCTCCCGCATCAAGGTGCAGCGCAACGTGCCGAAACTCGGCGTCTTCCCGATCCGCTACATGTATCTCGAGGCCATCGACCGCGCCACCGACCGCATCTGGCTGACCCACGCCTACCTCATCCCTGACGAGGATCTCCTGCGCTCCCTCACCCAGGCCGTACGCCGGGGCGTCGACGTCCGCATCATCGTCCCGGAGCGCTCCAACCACATCGTGGCCGACTGGGTCTCGCGCGGCTGCTACCGCGCGCTGCTGAACGGCGGCGTACGCCTGTTCCTGTTCCAGGGCGCGATGGTCCACGCCAAGACCGCGCTCGTGGACGACGCGTGGACCACGGTCGGCACGGCCAACCTCGACCGGTTGTCGCTGGCCGGCAACTACGAGGTCAACCTCGACATCACCGACGAGGTGATGGCCGGGAAGATGGCCGAAGTGTTCGAGCTCGACCTCACCAACTGCCGCGAACTCACCCTCGACGAGTGGACGTCGCGCCACTGGATGATGAAGTTCTCCGAGGCCGTGCTGAAGCCGCTGAGCCCGCTGCTGTGATGGGGATGACCCGTCATTCGCTGAGAGACGATTGAGAAATCAACCCAGACGGTCACGATAAGGTCACGCTGAAATGAGGAATTTCTCGCAAAAACGCGGAATCCCACCGATGTTCACGTCACTCTGACCAAAGCGTTACTGAGAATTGTCGATATAGTTGCTACCGAGCATGCGATTACCGCTACATTTGCCACATGACGATTCTCTTTTACATCATCGTTGGCCTCATCGCCGGCGCCATCGCAAAGGCCATCATGCCCGGCAAGCAGGGTGGCGGCATCGTGGCAACGATCATCCTCGGCGTCATCGGTGCGCTCGTCGGTGGTCTGCTCTCCAACCTCCTCCTCAACGGTTCGCTGAGCCTCGCGCTCTCGGGCAACTGGATCATCTCCGTGATCATCGCGGTCATCGGTTCGCTGATCGTCCTGGCCATCTACGGCGCCATGCAGCGTCGTGGTGGCGGCGCCCGCGTCTGATCCAGGCTCAGCCTTCCCCAATATTCACCGAACCGCCCCCCGCTCACGCGGGGGGCGGTTCTTCGTTCCCAGAACAGGGGCGACGCTCAGACCAGCTTGCGGTCCGTCGCCCACCGCGTCAGCTGGTGGCGGTTCGACAGCTGCAGCTTGCGGAGCACCGACGACACGTGGGTCTCCACGGTCTTGATCGAGATGAACAGCTCCTTCGCGATCTCCTTGTACGCGTACCCCCGTGCGATCAGCCGGAGCACCTCGCGCTCGCGGTTCGACAGCTTGTCGAGGTCCTCGTCGACCGACGCGATGTCGATGGCGCCCGAGAACGCGTCCAGCACGAACCCGGCCAGCCGCGGCGAGAACACCGCGTCGCCCTCCGACACACGCCGGATCGCGTCGATCAGCTCGTCGGACGAGATCGACTTGGTCACGTAGCCCCTGGCCCCGCCGCGGATGACGCCGATGACATCCTCGGCCGCGTCCGACACCGACAGCGCCAGGAACCGCCGGTCCGGATCGACCGCGTGGACCTGTTTCAGCACCTCGACCCCGCCGCCGCCGGGCAGGTGGACGTCCAGCAGCACCACGTCGGGCTGCGTACGCGCGATCGCGGCCACCGCCGTCGCGACGTCCTCGCCCTCGCCGACGACGTCGACCGAGCGGCCGATCTCGTGCTTCACGCCGGCCCGGAACATCGCGTGGTCGTCGACCACCACGACGCGCAGGCGCTTGGTGGGATCGGTGGGCACTCCCCCGACGGGCGAACTCGCCGTGTTGCCGCTGCCGAGTCCGCTCGGCTGCTCGCCGAGCGGGCGACCGGGCTGGTCGGTGTTCGTCATCGCTTCATCTCCAGTCTCACTTCGGTGCCGTCCCCGGGGGCCGACCTGATGCGGGCGCTGCCACCGTGGCGTTCCATGCGTCCCAGGATCGATCCTCGCACGCCCATGCGGTCGTCCTCGATGTCGGCCATGTCGAAGCCCCGGCCGCGGTCGCGGATGAACACCTCGAGCGCGTCCTCGTCGGCCTCGGCGTACACGTCGATCTTGGGCGCCCCCGAGTGCTTGGCCGCGTTGACCATCGCCTCGCGCGCCGCGCGGATCGTGGCCTCGACGCGCTCGTCCATGGGCACGTCGCCGACGCACACGACCTCGACCGGCGTGCCGCGCTCGTCCTCGACCTCGGCCGCCGCGGCGGCCAGGGCGGCCTTGACAGTGGCCTCCTTGATGACGTCGCCATACAGCCACGTACGCAGCTCCCGCTCCTGCCGGCGGGCGAGCGTCGAGACGGCCTTCGGGTCATCGGACTGGCGTTGGATCAGCGCGAGCGTCTGCAGCACCGAGTCGTGCAGGTGGGCGGCCATGTCGGCGCGCTCGTCGGCGCGCACCTTGTCCTCCCGCGCCGTACGCAGGGCGATGCGCGAGCGATAGACCCACGGCGCGACGACGAGGCCGGTGCCGGCGATGCCGAGGCCGATGGTGGCCAGGGCGCTTGGCAGCTCCTGCATGCCTGCCTGCGCGGCGATCACGAACGACACGGCGGCGCCCACAAGGGCCATGCCGAGCACGATGCGCGCGATGGTCAGCAGGCGGCCGCGGGCGACGAACGGGGCGAGCCAGGTCGGTCCGTCGACGCGTTCGGGGCGCTGCTGGCCCGCGGTGTCGGCCGTACGCCACACCAGCGCCAGCCCGGCGCCGGCGAACAGAACGGGCCAGAAGAACGCCTGCGACATGCCCATCCCACTGGTCTGGGCGAGTGCGAAGAGGCCGAGGGCCAACATGCCGAGGGCCAGCACGGCCCCGACGTCGCTGGCCCGCCTGGCCTTCTTCTCGACCGTACGCATGTTCGTGCGCTGCGCCGACTCGAGTCCCGGCGCCTGCTCCTTCGGACCCGCGGGCGGAAGGGCGAGCCAGAGGGCCGCGTACACGAGGAGACCGATGAACTGGACGGCCGCCAGGGCGACGAAGCCGACGCGCAGGACCATGACGGGGCAGCCGAGGTGGGCGGCCAGGCCGGTGCAGACACCGCCGAGCCAGGCACCGTCGGGGTCGCGGGTCGCCCGGGCGTGTGGGCCGTCGGGGCGGTCGACCGCGGTCCCGGGCTTCGCCGCGGCCTGATCGGCGGGCGTGACCGACCCGCGGCGCTCGAACTCGTCGGCGCGCGCGGGAGGGGTCGGGTCAGTGGTCGCCATGGTCCTCCCAGCCTCACACGCGGCACGCCCCTGGCCAACAGGGACATCACCCATGATCCCCTGAAGCCCGACGTGTGGATCGCTCACAGGGGTGAAAGTCGGGGTCACCCCCGATGGTGCGGAGCGCCCCCACCGGGAACCATGGACGCATGGACCTCACCACGCTGCGCCGCAGCGCCGCGCCCGACGCCAAGGCCGCCGGCGTCTGCGCCGGACTCGCGGCCTCGTGGCGCATCGACCCGCTCGTGCTCCGCATCGTCTGCGTCGTCCTCGCGCTCGGCGGCGGCGTCGGCATCGTGTTGTACGCAGCCGCCTGGCTCGCCCTCCCGAAGCAGGGGTCCGACCGCAGCCATCTCGACGGCGTCTTCCCCGGCTGGCGGCAGTGGCCCCCGGTGGCAGTCGGCGCCGTCCTGGTCGTCGCCTCGCTGCTCGTGTCGGCGGCGCTGGGCGCCATCCTCCCCTTCGGCGTCACACCGTCGCTGGTGGTCCTCGCGGTCTGGTATTTCGGCTTCCATCGTCCCCGCCGCGCCGCCGCCGCGGACCGGTCCGGGCATTCCCGCGAACACACGTCGGTCACCGCCACCACCTCGTCGCCGTTCGCCCAGGAGACCGAGTTCACCCAGCTGGCGGCCGCCTGGCAGGCCCGCGTCCACGACCACCTCGCGCGCAGTGGCCAGATGCCGCCCCCGCCCCCGCGGACACCCGGGGTCGAGCTCCAGAGCGGGCGTACGCAGGAGCCCGCGTACGCGACCCATCCCGGCTATTCGCTCGAGGCCTTCCTCGCGGCCCCCGATCCCGTCGGCCTGTACGCCGAGCCCACGACCCTGGCGACCTCGACCGGGGCGTCGGTCGAGCCGACGACCCGGGCGCGGCGGACGAACCGCCGCCTCGCCTGGCTCGGCCTGACCGCGATGGGCGCCGCACTCGGCGCGGTCGGCGTCGTGGACATCTTCCGCGTCGTCCCGTTCGAGGCCTATCCCGCGGCGGCGCTCCTCGTGGTGGGGCTCGCCCTGCTCGCCGGCACGCGCTTCGGCCGCCCCCGCGGGTTCGTGGCGCTCGGCGTGGTGCTGGCGCTCACGACGCTCGGCGGACTCGCCGATCGCAGCAATCACAGCCCGAGCGCCGCGACCATGATCACGGCCGTGGCGCCGTCCGACATCCCCGTCGAGGTGATCCGCAACCGCGGCCCGGTCGACATCGACCTGTCGGCGGTGACACTCACCGAGGACCGCACCATGACCGCGAAGGTCGACGTCGGCCACCTCCACATCAAGGTGCCCCAGAACGCGCGGGTCCGCGTCGACTACTCGACCGATGTCGGGCACGCCTCGATCCTGGGTCGGACTCACGAGGGGGGCGTCGACGTCAAGGGCACCACGGTGGACGACCCGTCGCCAACCGGTCCCTTGCTCACGATCGTCGCCCACGTCGACGCCGGCCAGCTGGTGATCGAGCGATGAGCGCCCGGCGTACCACCGTCGACACGCGCGGCGACCGGCGCCCGGAGCGTACGCGCCCCGACGTCGTCGGCCTCGTGATGGGCTCGATCTTCACCTGTTTCGCCGCCGCATCGCTGTTCGTGGCGTTCGGCGGGACCCTGCGCGGCGACTGGCTCAAGGTCGCCCTGCCCGTCTTCCTCGTCGCCGTGGGCGGCGCGGGGCTCGTCCTCTCGCGGGGACGCGACCAGACCTGACCGACCGCCCACCGATTGCCTGGATTCCCACCCAACAAGGAGAGACCATGAACGACTACTCGACCAAGAAGCTCACCCGCAGCACCAGCGACAAGATGCTGGGCGGCGTCTGCGGCGGCGCCGCGCGCTATTTCGGCGTCGACGCCACGCTCGTCCGCCTGGGCGTCGCCGCCCTCGTGCTGTTCACCGGCGTCGGCATCGTCGCCTACCTCCTCGCGTGGGCCGTCATCCCGGCCGACACCGGCGAGAAGACGATCGCCGAGGACGCGTTCAAGCGCGGCGAGGCGTGGGTGAAGGACCAGCAGGCCAAGAAGAACGCCGGCACGAACCAGCCCTACGGCACCCACCCGGGTACGCAGGGCAACGGCTACCCGAACGGCGACGACCTGCGCTGACCCCAGCACAACGGCCCCGAGCGAATCCGCTCGGGGCCGTTGCTCTGTCTCGGAGGGCGCGTACGCCTCACTCCCACTCGATGGTGCCCGGCGGCTTCGACGTGATGTCGACGACGACGCGGTTGACCTCGCGCACCTCGTTGGTGATGCGGGTCGAGACCTTCTCGAGCAGCTCGTAGGGCAAGCGGCTCCAGTCGGCCGTCATGGCGTCCTCGGAGCTGACGGGGCGCAGGACGATCGGGTGACCATACGTACGCCCGTCCCCCTGGACCCCGACCGAGCGCACGTCGGCCAGGAGGACCACGGGGAACTGCCAGACGTCGCGGTCGAGCCCGGCGGCCGTCAGCTCGGCGCGCGCGATGGCATCGGCCTCGCGCAACAGGTCGAGGCGGTCGCGGGTGACCTCGCCGATGATGCGGATCGCGAGCCCCGGGCCGGGGAACGGCTGGCGCCAGACCATGGCGTCGGGCAGGCCGAGCTCGGCGCCGACCGCGCGTACCTCGTCCTTGAACAGGGTGCGCAGGGGCTCGATGAGCTGGAACTGGAGGTCGTCGGGCAGGCCGCCCACGTTGTGGTGGGACTTGATGTTGGCCGCGCCCTCGCCGCCGCCGGACTCGACGACGTCGGGATAGAGCGTGCCCTGCACGAGGAAGTCGATGCCGTGGTCGTCGGCGATCTCTCGCGCGGCGGCCTCGAACGTGCGGATGAACTCGCGCCCGATGATCTTGCGCTTCGTCTCGGGGTCGGTGACGCCGGCGAGGTGGCCGAGGAACTGGTCGGACACCTCCTTGACGACGAGGTCGACGCCCGTGGCGGCCACATAGTCCTGCTCGACCTGCTCGGCCTCGCCCTTGCGGAGCAGGCCGTGGTCGACGAACACGCAGGTGAGCTGGTCACCGATGGCCTTCTGCACCAGGGCCGCCGCGACGGCGGAGTCGACGCCGCCGGACAGCGCGCAGAGGACGCGCTTGTCGCCGACCTGCTCGCGGATCGCGGCGACGGAGTCCTCCACGATGTTGGCCGCGGTCCAGTCGGGTCGCACCCCCGCGACGTCGAACAGGAAGTGCTCGAGCACGTCCTGGCCGCGCTCGCAGTGGTTGACCTCGGGGTGCCACTGGACGCCGGCGAGGCGCCGGTCGACGTTCTCGAACGCGGCGACCTGCGCGCCGGGGGTCGACGCGAGGGTCGTGAAGCCCTCGGGGGCCTCGGCCACCGAGTCGCCGTGGCTCATCCAGATGTTCATCGATGCGGGCAGGTCGGCCAGGAGGCGGCCAGGCTCGGCGACGGTGGTCTGCGTACGCCCGAACTCGCTCAGGCCGGTCTGTTGCACCGTGCCGCCGAGGGCGGCGGCCATGGCCTGGAAGCCGTAGCAGATGCCGAACACCGGTACGCCGGCCTCGAACAGCGCGGGATCGACCTGGGGCGCGCCCTCGGCGTACACCGACGACGGGCCGCCGGACAGGATGATCGCCGAGGGCTGCTTCGCGAGGATCTCGTCGACCGACGCCGTCGAGGGCACGATCTCGGAGAAGACGTCGGCCTCGCGGACGCGACGGGCGATGAGCTGGGCGTACTGGGCACCGAAGTCGACGACGACGACCCGGTCATGATCGGCCACGACATCCTGGGCGATCTGGAGGTTTTCCGACATGGGCGGCAGTCTAGGGGAATCGGACAGGCTCCCCCATCCACGTATTAGCGACCCGTAATCCCACTCAGCAGCCCCTGCACGGTGTGCTGAGTGGGATTACGGGTCGCTAATACGGGCTTGGGCTGACCGGCTCCAGCCGGAACACGGGATGGGCGGCTGCGTCGGGCTCGTCGGACATCCACGAGCGCACCTGCCACCCCCAGCGCGCGACGTACGCCGCCAGGAGCGGGCCGCGGTCGGCGACGGGTACCTCGTGGGCCGTGAACTCCGCTCCCCCGACCCTGCAGCGCCCGGCCGCGCGGACGTTGCGTACCCACTGGGTCTGCCCGCGCGGGGCCACGAGGTGGGTGGACCCCGCGTACGCCAGGGGGTTCACCACGGCGCGCCGCAGTTCCCCCGACCGGCGACCACGCACTTCGAGTACGCGCGCGCCCGGCAGGAGTCTGGCGCCGGCCAGCGCCACCACGAGTCGGTTGATGATTCGGCGGATGTCCATGACGTCTCCTCAGCAGACAACGAGAGCGCCGCTCTCTGTTTTCATCGTGGCACACCGCCCTGGCCACGAGCAAGAGCACTGCTCTCATTTGCTTCCCGTGCTCTCGCGTTCCACCATGGGTCCATGCCCACGCCGCGCGAGATCGCCCACGCCGCCACGCTCGAGCGCATCCTCGAGCTCGGCCGCGCCCAGCTCGCCGAGGTCGGCCCCCAGCAGCTCTCCCTCCGCGCCATCGCCCGCGACCTCGGGGTGTCGTCGTCGGCGGTCTATCGCTATGTCGCGAGCCGCGACGCCCTGCTCACCCGGCTGATCACCACCGCGTACGCGTCGCTCGCCGACGCGGTGACCACGGCCGAGCGCAGGCGGCGCCGCGGCGACCACCGGGGCCGCTGGCGCAACGCGTGCCACGCCATCCGCGCCTGGGCCGCCGAGCACCCCCACGAGTGGGCGTTGATCTACGGCTCGCCGGTGCCGGACTATGCCGCACCGCAGGACACCGTCGAGCCCGCCTCGCGCGTCGCCCTGGTGCTGATCCGCATCGCCGCGGACGCCGAGGCCCATGCGACAGCCGATGCCCCGACGGGCCTGCTCCGCCGCCAGCTCGGCGACCTCGCGGCCCAGCTCGACGTCGACCTCGACCCCGCCACGCTCGCCGCCGTCGTCGACGCCTGGACCCACCTGCTCGGCACTGTCTCGCTCGAGCGCTTCGGCCACCTCGTCGGGTCGGTCGACCCCGCCGATCCCTATTGGAACCGGATCGTCGACGACCACGCGACGCGGATCGGCCTCGCCTGACGCCTCCTCCCGTGCGCTGACGAACCCCTTCCCAGCACCCCACCCTTGTGGGACGCTTGATCAATGGACGCAGATGTCATCGTGATCGGCGCGGGCCTGTCGGGCCTCGTCACCGCCACCACCGCCGCCGAGCGCGGCCAGAGGGTCATCATCGTGGACGGCGAGGGCCCCCAGTCGATCGGCGGTCAGGCCTTCTGGTCGTTCGGCGGCCTCTTCCTCGTCAACTCCCCCGAGCAGCGCCGCCTCGGCGTTCGCGACAGCGAAGAACTCGCGCTGTCCGACTGGCTCGGGTCCGCCAACTTCGACCGTCCCGAGGACGCGTGGGGCCGGAAGTGGGCGGAGGCGTACGTCCACTTCGCCGCCGGTGAGAAGCGCGCCTGGCTGCACCAGCTCGGCGTCCGCTTCTTTCCGCTCGTCCAGTGGGCCGAGCGCGGCGGCCACCTCTCCCCCGGGCACGGCAACACCGTCCCGCGCTTCCACATCACCTGGGGCACCGGACCGGGCGTGGTCGCGCCCTTCGCCGAACGGGCGCTCGCGTCGCGCCTGGTCGACCTGAAGTTCCGCCACTATGTCGAGGGCCTCGAGCGCGACGCCGGCGGCTGGACCGTACGCGGCCGCACGCTCGCCCCCGACCATGCCGAGCGCGGCCGGCCGACCACGCGCGACGGTGTCGGTGAGTTCGCGCTCCGCGCCGCGAAGGTCGTCGTGGCCTCCGGCGGCATCGGCGGCAACCTCGACCTGGTGCGCGAGCTGTGGCCCGCGGCCCACGGGTCGCTGCCCAACCGCGGGGACATCGTGCAGGGCGTGCCCGACTATGTCGACGGGTCGATGCTGCTCATCGCCCAGGACGCCGGTGGCGCGATCATCAATCGCGACCGCATGTGGCACTACCCGGAGGGCATCCGCAGCCACGACCCGCTGTGGTCGCAGCACGGCATCCGCGTGTTGCCCGCGCCGTCGTCGCTGTGGCTCGACGCCCGCGGCGAGCGCCTTCCCGCCCCCAACTTCCCCGGGTTCGACGCGCTCGGCACGCTGCGCGAGATCACCGGTCGCGGCGACTCCTGGTCGTGGTTCGTGCTCGACGAGGCGACCATCGCCAAGGAGTTCGCGCTGTCGGGGTCGGAGCAGAACGCCGACCTCACCGGCAAGGACGTCCCCCTGCTCAGCAAGCGATTGCGCCCCGGCCCCACGCCGGAGGTGCAGGCGTTCATCGACGCCGGCATCGACATCGTGGTCGCCGACACAGTGGCCGAGCTCGCGGCGAAGATGAACGCGCTGGTGGGCAACGACGACATCGACGCCGACGCCCTGCTCGCGACGATCAGCGAACGCGACGGCCAGGTCGCGACGGGCCTCGGGAAGGACCCGCAGGTGGTCGCGACCCGCGCGGCGCGCACCTTCGTGGTCGACAAGCTGATGCGCGTCGTGGCGCCGCATCGCCTGACCGATCCGAACCGCCCCGGTCACCACGGCTCGGGCGGCCGCCTGATCGCCACCCGCCTGCACGTCCTGACCCGCAAGACGCTGGGCGGCCTCCACACCGACCTCGACGCGCGCGTGCTGGGCGCCGACGGGGACTCGATCGAGGGCCTGTACGCGGTCGGCGAGGCCGCGGGCTTCGGCGGTGGTGGGGTCCACGGCTGGCGCGCGCTCGAGGGGACCTTCCTCGGCGGCTGTCTCCACTCGGGGCTCCGCGCGGGCCGGGCGGTCTGAGCTCACCCGGCGTACATCCCCTTGTGACACAGCGAACGCGCCATCCGCCCGAATCCCGGGCGGACGGCGCGTCCTTGTGAACCTGTTGCTCTGCAGGGCAATCAGAGCACGCGCGGCGCGCCCACGTCACCGGCGGTCGCGTCGAGCTTGTGCTTGACGAGGATCTCCTTGATCTTGCCGTTCTTGTGGAGCTCGGCGATGTCCTCGTTGATGGCCTTGGCCAGCGCGTCCTTGCCCTTCGGCATCGGGAAGGTCGACTGGGCGGCCTCCTTCGTGCCTCCCACGGCCGGGTCGACGTCGACGACCTTCACCTTGAGGTCGGGGTTGTTGAAGACGCCCGAGCCATAGGAGTCGATGCCGACCTCGATGCGGCCGGCCTTCAGGTCCTGGTTCATGTTCAGCGTCGAGGGATAGACCTTGAGGCTGTCGCCGAGGAGCTTCTTCATGTCCTCCACCCACATGTAGCCGTCGACCGTGCCGACCTTCTTGCCCTTCAACGCCTGCACCGACCTGAGTCCGTCCTTGGAGATGATCGCCATCTGGTCGAGATACATCGGATCGCTCAGGGTCACGATCTCGGCGCGGGCCTTCGTGCGATACCAGTCGGCGGCGGCGAGGTCGGCACGCCCCGACTGGACGGTGGGGATGACGGCGGCGGCCGCGAGCGGCTGGGCCACGATGTCGAGGCACTCCATCTTGGCGATCTCGTCGAGGATCTCGCCGTCGACCCCGGTGACCTTCTTGCCCTCGGCCTTCGTGAACGGCGGGAGGTCATAGAAGGCGACGGTGAGGGAGCCCTTCTTGACGGTCTCGAACTGGTGCTTGGGGGTGCAGTTGGCCTGCGCCGCACCGCCGCTGGCGCCGCCGCCACAGGCGGACAGGGCGGCGACGGTGACGAGTGCGGTGGCAGCTGCCGCGAGTTTGCGGGTCATGGGATTCTCCTGGTGGTAAGGGAAAGCAGTGAGGTTCGGTTGGTTGGGATGGTCAGGTGTAGCGCGCCATGCGGCGCTCCAGTCGGTCGCTGAGAATGCTGGCGGGGACGGTGATGACCGCATACATGAGTCCGGCGATCGAGAGGATCGCGAGATAGCGGAACGTCGATGACCCGGCCGAGTACGCCTGGCTGAGCAGTTCGGGCAACGCAATGGTGTAGGCCAGCGACGTTCCCTGGAAGATCAGGATCGCAAACCCCATCAGGGCAGGGATCGCGACGCGGATGGCCTGCGGCAGGAGGATGTCGCGCAGGGTGTCGAGCTGGCGCATGCCCATGGCCTGCGCCGCCTCGATGTGGCCCTCGTTGACCGACAGCAGCGCCCCTCGCAGGATCTCCGAGGTGTACGCGGCGGTCGTCAGCGCCAGCGCCAGCGTGGCCGCGATGAACGACGACAGCGTGAGCCCGAAGGACGGCAGCCCGAAATAGAAGATCTGCAGGACGACGAGCATCGGCGTACCGCGGCCGAGCTCGACCAGCGGGATCGTGATCCAGCGGACCGCCTTGACCGGTGACGCCGCGAGCAGGGCGAGGACGAGGCCGCCCGGCAGCCCGAGCGCGAGCGCGGCCACGGTGAGCTGCAACGAGATCAGCAGGCCCTGGGCGAGGTTCGGGAGATAGTCGATCATCGGGAGACCGCCTTCCGCAGGCGCGCGTCGAGTGCGCGGGCGCCCCAGGCGCACGGGACGGTCATGATGATGTAGACGAGCGCGGCGATGAGGAACGGCGTCATGGCGTCGGACGACGACTTCGACTGCTCGTTGGCGAAATACATGACCTCGGTGACGCCGATCGTGTAGGCCACCGACGAGTCCTTCAGCAGGCCGATGCCATAGCCGGCCGCGGCCGGCAGCGACACCCGAAACACCTGTGGGCCGATGACGTCGGCCAGCGTGTGGCCCCGGCGCAGGCCGAGCGCGTCGGCCGCCTCCTCCTGGCCGTGGCCGACGGCGACCCAGCCGCCGCGATAGATCTCGGCCATGTAGCCCGCCGAGATCACCCCGAGGCCGATGAGTGCGGCCGCGAGCGGGCTGAGGTCGGGCAGCGACGCCCCCACCCCGAAGAAGATGATGAACAGCCAGACGATCGGCGGGATGCCGCGGGCGATCTCGATGACCGCGCGCGCCGGCAGGTGCACGAGCGCCTTCGACGACCGGCGCATCAGCACCAGCGGGACGCCGAGGACTGCGCCGATCGCGAGGCTGCCGAACGTCAGCAGCAGCGTCATGGGTACGCCGGCCAGCAGCGCGAGGAAGATGTCCACGCCGCTCACCGTTCCAGGACGGCGCTGAGGAACTTCTTCGTGCGCTCGTGGGCCGGCGCGGCGAAGATCTCGCGCGGGTCGCCCTCCTCGATGATGCGCCCGTTCGCCATGACGACCAGGTGGTCGGACACGTCGCGGGCGAACTGCATCTCGTGGGTGACGACGACCATCGTCATGCCCTCGGCAGCCAGCTCGCGCATGACGCCGAGCACCTCGAGGCCATATTCGGGGTCGAGCGCCGACGTCGGCTCGTCGAACAACATCACCTTGGGGTCGAGCGCCAGCGCTCGTGCGATCGCGATGCGCTGCTGCTGGCCGCCGGAGCAGCGGCCCGGATATTGGCTCGCCTTGTCGGCCAGGCCCACGCGCTCCAGCAGGGACATCGAGCGGGCGTCGGCCTCCGACTTCGAGCGGCCCAGCACGCGTTGCTGCGGCAGCGAGACGTTGCGCAGCACCGACAGGTGGGGGAAGAGGTTGAAGTGCTGGAAGACCATGCCGACCTCGCGGCGCAGCTTGGCCAGTGCGGCCGGGGAGAACTTCTTGTCGGCGTCGATGGTGTGGCCCTCGACGGTGATCAGCCCGTGGTCGGGGCGCTCGAGCAGGTTGATGCAGCGCAGCAGCGTGCTCTTGCCGGCGCCCGACGGCCCGATCATCGCGCACACCTCGCCCTCGCGGACGCTCATGGAGACGTCGGCCAGGACCTCGTTGTCACCGAAGCTCTTGGCCACCGATTCCAGAACGATCGCGGGTGGGCTTACAGATTGCGTCATCGAGTTTCGACTCCCGGCTTCGACATGGTGCACGTTGTACGCCGGCACCGGCGGTTGAGCCCCGACAATGCCCGACCCGAGGACCCTTGGGAAGGGAACTCAGCATCAGCGATGATCAGGCTTGCTTAAGCACGTCTTGCGCTGGCAAAGTGGCGCCCGTCACAGGATTGCACGGATTTGTCCGGATGGTGCGGTCTGCCCGGAAGGAGAACTTGTGCTCAACCCGATCCACCTGCGCACATTGGTCACCGTGGTGCGCACGGGCTCGTTCGCCGACGCCGCGCGCCGCCTCGGCTACACCGGATCGGCGGTCAGCCAACAGATCGCGAGCCTCGAACGCGCCGTGCGCCTGACCCTGTTCGAACGCGAGGCCCACAGCGTACGCCCGACCCCGGCGGCCGAGTTCCTGGCGGAGCACGCCCACGAGGTGCTGGCCGTCATCGCGCAACTGGAGGACGAGGTGTCGGGCCTGGCCGAGGGGCAGCGCGGGCTGCTGCGCGTCGGCAGCTTCGCGACCGCGAGCGAGCGCATCATCCCCCGCTGGCTCGCCGCCCACCGCCGCGACCACCCGGACCTCGAGGTCCACCTCGACGAGGGCGAGCCCGACCAGCTGCTTCCCCTGATCGCGGACGGCGAGCTCGACCTCGCGCTGGTCTATCGCTATGACCTCGTGCCGCGCCCCTGGCCGCGCGGCATCCAGCGGCTCCCGCTGCTCGAGGATCCGCTGGTGCTGCTGCTGCCGGAGAGCCACCCGCTGGCTGACCACCACGAGGTGGCGCTCGGCCGGCTCGCCGAGGAGGTGTGGATCAACACCACCGAGCCCACGTCATGTGCGATGTGCCTCCAGCGGCTGTGCGCCAAAGAGGGGTTCGAGCCCCAGATCGCGTATCGCTCCGACAACTACGCCGTCATCCGTGGGCTGGTGCAGGCCGGGCTCGGCATCGCGCTGGTGCCCACGCTCGGCCACCTGGAGACCCCCGGCGTGAAGGCCGTACGCCTGGCCGGCGTCGACGTCCGCCGCCACATCTTCCTGACCCACCGTGGACCGGCGGGCCCCCACGTGGCACAGGCGATCGCGGCGCTGCAGGCGGCGGCAGCGGACTGCGACACCGACGCTCCCTGAGCGAGCGCAGCGCCCCCACGCTCCCTGAGCGAGCGCAGCGAGTCGAAGGGTCACCCCCACGCTCCCTGAGCGAGCGCAGCGAGTCGAAGGGTCACCCCCACGCTCCCTGAGCGAGCGCAGCGAGTCGAAGGGTCACCACACCATCCGCCTCCCCAGCTCCGGCCGCTGCGCCACCGCCTCCGCGATCGCTGCCGCGGCTGCGGCGTCCTGCACCCCCATGCCGACCGAGTTGTAGTAGACGATCTCACCGGCCTCGCGCCGCCACGGGCGCCCCCCGGTCAGCACCGCGCCGAGGTCGGCGATGTCCTCGCGCCGCAGCGTCCCTTCGGCGACCGCCCGCACGACCGGGCCCGCGTGTTCGAGCGCGGTCTCGAGGTCGTCGACGACCACGGCGGCCGCGCGCGAGACCAGCGCCTGGTCGAGCTCGTGCCGGTCGGCGGCGAACGACCCCACGCTGATCACGGTGGCGCCGGGCGCGACCCAGTCGGCCTCGAGGACGGGCTCGACCGACGTGGTGGCGGTGACGATCAGCGAGGCCCCGCGTACGGCTTCTTCCGCGGTCGCGCACACGCGCACCTGCGGGCCCGGCGCCTGGTCCGCGCACCGGCGGGCGGCGTCGGCGTCGCGCCCGAACAGCCGCACCTCACGCGCGGGGCAGACCGCCGCGAGCGCCTCGAGGTGGGCCGCGGCCTGCACCCCCGAGCCGATGACCGCCAGCACGCCGCTGTCGGCCCCGAGGACCTGGGCCGCCAGCACCGACGCGGCGGCCGTACGCAGGGTCGTGACCACGGTGCCGTCCATGATCGCCTGCGGCCGGCCGGTGGCCGGGTCCAGCACGGTGATGACGGCCGAGATCGCCGGAAGGCCCCGGCCGCTGTTGGCCGGGTTAACGCTGCCGAACTTCGACACCGCGGGACCGTCGGGCGAGAGGCGGGCGGCGTAGCAGAAGGCCGACGCGTCATCGCTGCCCGGCAGCAGCAGCCGCGCGGGCAGCACCGCGGCTCCGGCGCCGAGCGCGGTGAACGCGGCGCGCTGGGACTCGAGCGCCGTACGCGGGTCGAAGACCTCCCGGACGGCGTCGGCCGACAGCAACGAGATCTCGTGCTGGGTCGGCTCGGGCGGGGTCGTGGGGCGCTGCGTCATGGTGTTTCTCCTCTCGGTCCGGCCTCCAGCATGGCCTCCGGGCCCGCCCATCGCCCCGCGGGCAGCGCAAGAGAATCTTGACCCACCGCAACGGACCCACGCCCTTGATCGCTGGCCGATGGGAGCGGGGCAGGCTTGGCTTGGGCCCCAGCACGTATTCGTCGCACGCCGCGACCCACCACGCATTGGAGACACGATGGCCCTCGTTCCCACCTGGCAGCTGCGCGCACGCTTCGCCGTCCGCCTGGCCGAGCTCTATGGCGGCGAGGTCCCCGCGTACAACACGCTCGTGGACGTCTCCACGCAGGTGAACCGGCGCGTGATGGATCGCGAGGGGGCCGCCGCCGAACGGCTCGGCACCATCGACCGCGTGACGGCCGAGCGCCACGGCGCGATCCGCGTGGGGTCGCCGGCGGAGATGTCGCAGGTGGCGCGCGTGTTCGGCGCGTTCGGCATGTATCCGACGGGGTTCTATGACCTCCGCGACGCCCAGCCCCAGCCGATCCCCGTCGTGTCGACGGCCTATCGCCCCCACGACGCCGACGAGCTCGCGAAGAACCCGTTCCGCGTGTTCACGTCGATGCTGGTGCCGCAGGACCGCCGCTTCTTCACCGAGGACCAGGAGCGCCGCCTGATCGCGTTCCTCGACGCGCGCGAGCTGTTCGGGCCGGAGCTGCTGGAGCTGGCCGATCGCGCGGAGGCGCAGGGCGGCCTCGAGGACGCCGACGCCGACCGCTTCCTCCAGCTGGCGGGCGAGGCGTTCGAGTTGTCGACCGAGCCCGTCGACCGCGCCTGGTATGAGGAGCTGTCCGCCGTCTCCGGCGTCGCGGCCGACATCGGCGGCATCACCTCGACCCACATCAACCACCTCACCCCGCGCGTGCTGGACATCGACGACCTCTATGAATCCATGCAGGCGTTGGGCATCGAGATGATCTCCGAGATCCAGGGACCGCCCGGCTGGGAGGGCCCCGACCTCCTGCTGCGTCAGACATCGTTCCGCGCGCTCGCCGAGGACCGCGCCTTCCGCGAGGCCGACGGCTCGGTTACCACCGGCCAGCTGCGCGTACGCTTCGGCGAGGTCGAGCAGCGCGGCATCGCCCTCACGCCCAAGGGCCGCGAACTGTTCGACGCGATGACCGCCGAGTCCGACCGCCGACTCGCCGAGACCGAGGGCGGCGTACGCGTGGACGTGGCGCGTGACGTGTGGCGCGAGATGTGCCCCCGCACCGAGGAAGAGCTGCACCAGCAGGGATTGGCGTATTTCCACTACGAGGTCGACGAGCAGAGGCTGGCCGGCGGACGCCCCGACGGCGCCGACCTCCAGACCCTGATCGCCGAGGGTTGGCTGACCGCCGAGCCGATCGTCTATGAGGACTTCCTGCCGCGGTCGGCCGCCGGCATCTTCAACTCCAACCTCACCAGCCGCGGCGCGAAGGATGAGTCGCAGCAGGCGACCGAGCGCGACATGGACTGGCTCTCGTCGGTGATCGGGCGGGCGATCAAGGCGCCCGAGGAGCTGTACGCTGCCCAGTCGGACGCGTCCCTCGACGCCGCCGCCGCGCGGCTGGGACTCGCGGCGATCACGCGCTGACGCCGCCGCGCGCCCCGACCCTGCTCGACCCGACCACCCGCGATCTTCAACCCGGCAAGGAAAACCATGGCAACTCTCCCCTCCCGCGCCAGCGTCGTCATCATCGGTGGAGGCGTCATGGGCGTCGCCACCGCGTACGAGCTCGCGAACGCCGGCGTCACCGACGTGCTGCTGCTCGAGGCGGCCGGGTTCGGCGAGGCGTCGACCTGCCGCGCGGCGGGCGGCGTACGCGCGCAGTTTTCCGACGAGGTGAACATCCAGCTCGGCGCACGCAGCCTCGAGACGTTCGAGAACTTCCAGCAAAAGTTCGACCAGGACATCGACCTCCACCAGGTCGGCTATCTTTTCCTGCTCGACAACGACCAGGCGCTGAAGGCGTTCGAGCGCAACGCCGAGCTGCAGACCGGGCTCGGGCTCGAGAGCCACATCATCTCGGTCGAGGAGGCGAAGCGGCGCTCGCCCTACATCTCCACCGACGGGCTGGTCGCCGCCGCCTGGACGCCGCGTGACGGCCACTGCACGCCGGAGTCGGTCGTGGGCGGCTATGTCCGCGCGGCGCGGAAGGCCGGCGCGACGCTGGTGAACAACTGCCGCGTGACCGGCATCGACGTCGTCGACGGCCAGATCCGGGGAGTCGAGACCGAGGCGGGGCGCGTCGAGACCGACACGGTCATCTGCGCGGCCGGCGCGTGGTCCAAGCAGGTCGGCGACTGGGTGGGCGTCTCCCTGCCTGTCGAGCCGCTGAAGCGCCAGATCCTCATCACCGAAGCGATCCCGGGACTGCCGGCGGACACGCCGTTCACCATCGACCAGGCCACGACGCTCTATTTCCACAACGAGGGGCCCGGACTGCTGCTCGGCATGTCCTATTCGCAGCAGGAGCCCGGCTTCCACACCACCCAGACCGACGACTGGCTCGACGAGCTCGCCGAGGCGATGGAGCGCCGCATCCCCTCGCTGGCCGAGGTCGGTTTCGCCTCCGGTTGGGCCGGGCTCTATGAGAACACCCCCGACCACAACGCCCTGATCGGCGAGGCCGAGGGCGTGTCCCGATTCCTCTACTGCACGGGGTTCGCCGGCCACGGGTTCCTGCAGGGTCCGGCGTGCGGCGAGGTCATGCGCGACCTGTACCTTGGCACCGAACCCTTCGTCGACGTCTCCGGCATGGACGCGCGCCGCTTCGCCAGCGCCGACCTGCGGCCGGAGTTCAACATCGTCTGAGGCCGCGTACGCCGGCCCCCATCTCACCGCACTCGAAGCACCGCCACCGAAACGAAAGTTGGACACCGTGACCACAGCCATTCCCACCGCCGAGGACCTCGCCGCCCGCGCGAAGGCCGCAGCCGTCGCCTGCGGCGTCGACTGGGACGCCGTCCAGGGTGACCAGGACGTCACGTCGCCGATCAACGGCGAGGTCGCCCACCGCGTGCGCTGGAACACCGCCGACGAGGTCGACGGCATGGTCGCCACGGCGTCCGAGGCGTTCGCCGACTGGCGTACCGTCCCGGCCCCGGTCCGCGGCGCCGTCGTCAAGCGTCTCGGCGAGCTGTTGACCGAGCACAAGGCCGACCTCGGCGAGCTCGTGTCGATCGAGGTCGGCAAGATCACCTCCGAGGCCCTCGGCGAGGTGCAGGAGATGATCGACATCTGCGAGTTCGCCGTCGGCCTGTCGCGCCAGCTCTATGGCAAGACGATGGTGTCGGAGCGCCCCGGCCACCGCCTGATGGAGACCTGGCACCCGCTGGGCGTCGTCGGCGTCATCTCGGCCTTCAACTTCCCCGTCGCCGTGTGGTCGTGGAACACCGCGCTCGCCATCGTCTGCGGCGACCCCGTGATCTGGAAGCCGTCGGAGGCCGCCCCGATGTGTGCGCTGGCGAGCAACGCGCTGATGCAGCGCGCGCTGGCCGACTGCGGGGCCCCCGCCGGCCTGTCTCAGGTCGTCATCGGCGCGGCCGACGTGGGCGAGAAGCTCGTCGACCACCTGGGCGTCGCGCTGCTGTCGGCCACCGGCTCGACCCGCATGGGCAAGGCCGTCGGCCCCCGCGTCGCCGACCGCTTCGGCCGCTCGCTGCTCGAGCTCGGCGGCAACAACGCGGCGATCGTCGCGCCGTCGGCCGACCTCGACCTCGCCGTCCGCGGCATCGTCTTCGCCGCCGCCGGCACCGCTGGCCAGCGCTGCACCACCATGCGCCGCGTCATCGCCCACGAGTCGATCGCCGACGAGCTGGTGTCGCGCCTCAAGGCCGTGTACGCGAAGCTCCCCATCGGCGACCCGCGCGCCGAGGGCACCCTGGTCGGGCCGCTGATCGACCAGCGCTCCTTCGAGGGCTTCGAGGGCGCCGTGAAGGCGGCCCAGGAGCAGGGCGGCGAGCTCGTCGTCGGCGGCGGCCGTCGCCTGGCCGACGAGGCGCCGAACGCGTTCTATGTCGAGCCCGCGATCGTCCGCATGCCGGGCCAGACCGACATCGTGCGCTCGGAGACGTTCGCGCCGGTCACCTATGTGCTGACCTATTCCGGCGAGGTCCGCGACGCCATCGCGATCAACAACGACGTGCCCCAGGGCCTGTCGTCGTCGATCTTCACCTCCGACCTCGCCGAAGCCGAGCTGTTCGTGTCGGCCGAGGGCTCCGACTGCGGCATTGCGAACGTCAACATCGGCACCTCGGGCGCCGAGATCGGCGGCGCGTTCGGCGGCGAGAAGGAGACCGGCGGCGGCCGCGAGTCGGGCTCCGACGCGTGGCAGGCGTACATGCGCCGGGCGACGAACACGATCAACTACTCGGGCGCGCTGCCGCTGGCGCAGGGAGTCAACTTCGACGTGTGAGCACGACGTTCTCCGAGCGAGCGCCAGCGAGACGAGGAGCCCCAACGCTCTCCGAGCGAGCGCAGCGAGACGAGGAGCCCCACGTTCTCCGAGCGAGCGCAGCGAGACGAGGAGCCCCACGTTCTCCGAGCGAGCGCCAGCGAGACGAGGAGCACTCCTCGTCTCGGCCGCAAGCGGCCTCGCTCGGAGAGCGTTCCACGCCTCAACCCGGCCCCGCTTCCTTCGGGAGGCGGGGCCGTCGTGCGTCCTCCCGGCCTTGAACCAACCCGGCGGCCATCCGAACGTGGAACGTCTCGAATGACTCACGCTCAGCCCGGACCCCGCCGCCCCGTCGCCAGGTCCATCGACCACCGCTGGTCCCCCGCCGTGACCGTCATCGCCGGCTGCTCCGGGCCGACGGTCGCGTACGGGTTGTCCATCCGCGGAGCCGGGTGCAGGGCGACCTCGCGGCCCGCGACGCGGAAAGGACCCTCGGTGCCGAATTCCAGCTGCCGCTCGGCCGGGGACACGTACGCGACCTCGAACCCGCCCGGCACACCCGGCGCGCGCTCGGGGCGGGGCGTGACGCGAACCGGCGCGGCCCGATGGGCCTCGACGAACGCGTCGAACGAGCCCCAGCGCGCCTTCTGGCCGACCTCCGAGATCCACACGTTGTCGGCTCCGCCGATCGCCACGAGGTCATAGCGCTTCTTCAGCCCCGCCGGGTTCGGTCCCGGGTCACGGAACTCGGCCTCCCGGTGGGACCACAGAGCGACATAGCCGTCGCCCTTGCGGCCGAAGACCCAGTGGCCGACCTGGCGGACCTCGTCGAACTTCTCGGTCGGGAAATAGGCGTGCGTCATGGCCAGGAAGTTCGCCTCGTCACCCTCCCCCGACGCGTACGCCGGGGCGTAGACCGCGATCAGCGCGCCGTTCGACTGGGCCACCCGCGGCATGGTCACGCCGCCGTTCCAATAGAGGTCGCGGTCGTCCCAGCGCCCCTGGTCGGAGTTGCCGGGATGGGTCGTGAAGACCACCGCATCCGAGCCGAGCGTCGCCTGCCACGCGTGGTATTGCCTTCCGAAACACCCCGCGCGGTAGTCCTGCACGCTCGACAGCATGGCGTCGGCGGTGCGGTGGGTGACGGTGTTCGCGCGCGTCAGGAGCCCCTGGTTGATCTGGCAGCCGAGCGCGTACGCGGCGTACTGCGCCGCCATGGGGTTCTGGACATCGCCGCGTTTCAGCAGTGGGCCCAGCGGCGAGAACAGGTCGGTGGTCCACAGCCTGTGCTCGCGGATCGCCTGCAGGGACAGGGGAACGATCGGCCACGCCGTCATCGCGCCGCGGTCCCACCAGAACGCCAGCGCGTTCGGGTCGGTGAACGACGTGCCGGGCGGCGGGGTCGCCTCGCCGAAGGGAGCCGTGAGGTCGAGGTGGACACCCATGCGCTCGCGGTCGGTCATGGTCGCGGGGTCGGTCGCCACCCGCCGGATCGCCTCGGGGAGGCGATAGCGCGTCGATGTCGCGAAGAGCAGCGACGCGAAGTCGGGCGTCGGCGTGTATCCCTCGGGGCTCGTGGCGAACAGGAACTGGATGAGGTTGTGGACGTCCTGGGTCTCGGAGCGGGCCTTGTCCTTCATGTAGGAGCGGCCGTGGGTCGACCCCATGTTCCCCTTGAACTGGTGGAGGGCCAGGTCGAGGAGCATCGAGTCGAGCATTGCCGACGCACGCCCCGACACCTCGTCGTCGCCGTGCTCCGCGAGCAGGACGAGCGCCTCGATGTCGGCGAGGTAATAGACATCCGAGTGCCACTCCGAGAATCCCCAGCGCGCCTTCTCGTCCAACCAGGCAAGGATTCGCTGGCGCCCGCGGTCGGCGTGGACGCGCCCCGGTTCACCCGAGACCGCGAAGCGCGTGTCCGCAAAGTCCTTGCCGGCCAGATATTCCAGCGTGTGCGCGATGATGCGATGGTTCTCCGACCAGAACCACTTGTGATCGACGCCGTCGCGCGGCTGGGGGTCGGTGTACCAGTAGCGATAGCCGAGAATCCTTGCCTGCAACGCGTCGCGGACGGGTGCAGGGAGCTCGTCCCGCGCGTCGTGCCACAGGACCCACAGCCGCATCAGGTCGAAGTCACTGGTGTCGCGGTGCTGCTCGACCTTGGCGAGCACGGGTGCGAGCCCCGCGGTCGTGACCTTCCGCGCGTCCCACGCGAAGCCGGCCTCGCCGCGCGCTCGGCCGGTGGCGGCGATGAGGCTGTCGAGGGAGTTCGGGTCGATGCGCTCGGTGGCGATCTGGAGGTACGCCTTCTGGCGGGCCGCCCAGTCGCCCGCATCGACGAGCCCGTCGGACGGCGGGCGGTCGGGAGCCCGCGTACAGGAGGCGACGAGCAGACAGGCCGCCAGCAGGGCGACCAGCACGGCCCTGATGCGCGTCACAGCACCCCTCACGATGTCGTTCGGCCCTCGGTCGTGTCCCAGTCTTTCAAGGCGCGGCAAATGCTGGCCATGCGCCCCACCCGGTCGCCTCCACCCCGGTCAGACCCGCCTAGGATCGGCGCCATGTGGATCGCCACGCGGACCAGCGCCCCCTCGACCGTCACCGACCCCGACGGCCTGTACGCCGCCGAGGACGGCAGCGCGGTGCTGCTCGCACCCGCTCCGCAGGTGTCCGCGCTGGAGCGGCACCCCCGGCTGCCGGTCATCTATGGCCTCGGCTGTGAGGCCCACGGCGGCCGCCTGCACGCGTGGTCGTTGGACGGTGCCCCACTGACCGACGTGCCCACGGGCGGGATGGAGCCGTGCTCGGTCGCGGTCTCCCCCGACGGGAAGGTGTTGGCGGTCGCGAACTACGGGGGCAGCGTCGCGCGCTTCGACCTCGACGAGCGCGGGGTGCCCAGGAACCCGGAGGTGATGGAGATGACGGGGTCCGGCCCCGACCCCGACCGCCAGCGCGGCAGCCACCCCCACCACGTCGCGTTCGTGCGGCGCGACCTGGTCCTGACCGACCTCGGCGCCGACGCCGTCATCGTCTTCGCCTGGCGCCACGGCCTCACCGAGCAGCGGCGCCTCGCCGTGCCGCCCGGCACCGGGCCCCGCCACCTCGCCCACCTGGGCGCGGGCCGCGTCGCGATCTCCGGCGAGCTCAACTCGACCGTCCTCGTGGGATCACTCGACGACGACGGCGTCTGGGAGATCTGCCCCAGCACCCTGCGGGAGGCCGACGACGGCGTACGCAACTATCCGTCCGACATCGTCGCCGCGGCCGACGGCCGCATGGCCTACGTCGCCAATCGCGGCATCGACACGGTCGCGTCCATCCTGTGTACGCACGCCCCCGAACTGCTGGGCGAGCACGATCCTGGCGGTGACTGGCCGCAGAACCTGTTCATCGACAGCGGCCGCGTACTGGTGGCCTGCCGCGACTCCGACACCATCACCGCCATGCCGCTGCGCGGCGGGGTGGCGCGCGACGGCGCGCCGCTGCTGACGGTGGACGCTCCCTCGTGGATCGAGGGCTGAGCTCAGCTCGCCGGGGTCACTGCCCGAGGAATGAGAAACTTTCTCGGAACTTGAAATAATGGGTGCATAGGTGTTGTTAATAGTGGCATGAGCATCTTTGCGAACATCACCCAGCTGGTGGGCAACACGCCCCTCGTCCGTCTCAACCGCGTCCCGGGCGACGCCCAGGCCGAGGTCGTGGCCAAGCTCGAGTTCTACAACCCGGCCAACTCGGTCAAGGACCGCATCGGCGTCGCGATCGTCGACGCGGCCGAGAAGTCGGGCGAGCTCAAGCCCGGCGGGACCATCGTGGAGGGCACGAGCGGCAACACCGGCATCGCGCTGGCGATGGTCGGCGCGGCGCGCGGCTACACGGTGAAGCTCGCCATGCCGGAGACCATGTCGAACGAGCGCAAGGCGCTTCTGCGCGCCTTCGGCGCCGAGCTCCACCTCACCCCGGGCTCCGAGGGCATGAAGGGAGCCGTCGCCAAGGCCGAGGAGCTCGCCCAGGAGGACAACGCGATCCTGGCCCGCCAGTTCGCCAACGAGGCCAACATCGACATCCACCGCCGCACGACGGCCGAGGAGATCTGGAACGACACCGACGGCAAGGTCGACATCATCGTTGCCGGCATCGGGACGGGCGGCACGATCTCCGGCGTCGGCCAGGTGCTCAAGCAGCGCAACCCCGACATCCATATGGTCGCCGTTGAGCCCAAGGAATCGGCGATCCTGTCCGGCGGCCAGCCCGGGCCCCACAAGATCCAGGGCATCGGGGCCAACTTCATCCCCGACATCCTCGACCGCTCGGTGATCGACGAGGTCCTCCCCGTTGACGCGCCCACCGCCGTCGAGTTCGCCCGCCGCGCCGCCACCGAGGAAGGCATCATGGTCGGCATCTCGTCGGGCGCCGCCCTCGCGGCCGCCGTCGAGGTCGCCCAGCGCCCCGAGAACGCCGGCAAGCGCATCGTTGTGGTGTTCCCCGACTTCGGCGAGCGCTATGTCTCCACCATCCTCTTCGAGGGTCTGGCGGGCTGACCATGAGCCTCGTCGCCCTCGACCGGTTCACCGGACTGCTCCTTCCCGACGCGTTCGCCGAGGTCCGGGCCTGGTTCGCCGAGGACCTGGAGAACGCTCGGCGCAACGACCCCGCGGCGCGGTCGACGACCGAGCTGGTCCTCGCGTACCCCGGCCTGCACGCGGTGTGGATGCACCGCGTCGCGCACGCGCTGTGGAACTCGGGCCACCACCTCGCCGGCCGCGTGCTTTCGCACATCAACCGCGGCGTCACCGGCATCGAGATCCACCCGGGGGCGACGATCGGGCGGCGGTTCTTCATCGACCACGGCATGGGCGTCGTGATCGGCGAGACCGCCGTCATCGGCAACGACTGCATGCTCTACAACGGCGTGAACCTCGGCGGACGGACGCTCGCGAAGGTGAAGCGCCACCCCACGCTCGAGGACGGCGTCGTGGTGGGCGCCGGCGCGCGCATCCTCGGCCCCATCACGGTGGGCCAGGGCGCGCGGATCGGCGCGAACGCGGTCGTCACCCGCGACGTGCCGGCGGCCGCCACCGTGGTCGGCGTCCCGGGCAAGGTGCGCGAGCGGGCGGACGAGCCGCTCGAGCCGGAATGGATCATCTGACGACCGCTCTCCGAGCGAGCGCAGCGAGACGAGGAGCACAGGTCCACGCTCTCCGAGCGAGCGCAGCGAGACGAGAGCACGGGCCCGATCTGCTTGACTGTCGCCCATGCCCGAAGGTGATGCCGTCTTCCGGGCGTGCAGGCGCCTGCACGCCGCGCTGGCCGGGCGTACGCTCACCCGCGCCGAACTGCGGGTGCCGGCGTACGCCACGGCCGACCTTGTGGGTGCCGAAGTCGTGGAGGTGGTGCCTCGCGGCAAGCACCAGCTGATCCGGCTGTCGGACGGGCGCACGCTCCGCACCCACCTGCGGCTGGACGGGTCGTGGCGGACCCTCGACACGGGCCAGCGCTGGCCCGGGCCCGATCACATGATCCGCGTGGTGCTGCAGAACTCGGAGCACACCGCGATCGGGCTGCGCATCCACGACATCGCGATCGTCCCCACCACTCGGGAATCGGAGCTCGTCGGCCATCTCGGGCCCGACCTGTTGGGCCCCGACTGGGACCTCGACGAGGCCCTGCGACGACTCACCGCCCAGCCCGACCGCACCATCGGCGAAGCCCTGCTCGACCAGCGCAACCTCGCCGGCATCGGCACCATCTATCGCGCGGAATCGCTGTTCCTGCAGGGGATCCACCCGCGTACGCCCCTCGGGACGATCGAGCCGGCCAAGCTGCGTCGACTCGTGGTGCGGGCGCAGTTGTTGCTGCGGGCCAACCTCGACCGCTCTGACACCCTCACGACCGGACGCGACCGGCCGGGGCAACGGACCTGGACGTTCGAGCGGGCGGGACGGCCGTGCCTGCGCTGCGGCACCAGGATCGAGCACGAGGAGTTCGGCCCGCAGGGGCAGGAACGGCACAGTTATTGGTGCCCGCACTGCCAGGGGATCCTATAAAGACCGGCTGGTCATGGACGATGTGCAGAGATCGAGGGTTTCGACGACCTCACGGCGGTTTGAGACCCGATCCCTGCAGATCGTCCACAGGCTCACGTTCAGTCGGCTTTCTTCTCCCGCGCGATCCGCTCGTGGTGCCACACGACCTCACTGACGATGAAGTTGAGGAACTTTTCCGCGAACGCCGGGTCGAGGCGGGAGTCGTGCGCCAGGGTCCGCAGCCGTTCGATCTGGCGGGCCTCCCGCGCCGGGTCGGCCGGCGGCAGCCCGTGCTCCGCCTTGAGGTGACCCACGCGCTCGGTGATCTTGAACCGCTCGGCCAGCATGTGGAGCACTGCGGCGTCCAGGTTGTCGATGCTGGCCCGCAGGCGCTCGAGCTCGTCCACCACGGCGTCGTCGGTCATGGGCGCCACTCTACGGGCGCGGGCCAGAACATCGGCCTGACGATCACCGTGTGACTACCCCCGACGATCGCCATCCCCTCCCGTCGGCGCCGCGGAGCACATGACGATCGCTGGGTGACTACACCCGATGATCCGGACCCCTGGTGTCCACCCCGTCCCCGCCATGATGGGGTGGACCCATGAGCGACACCCGCGACCTCGATCTCGTCGTCTTCGGCTGCACCGGCTTCGTCGGCCGCCTCACCGCCGCCCACCTCGCCCGGCATGCGCCCGACCTCCGCATCGGCCTCGCCGGCCGCTCCCGCGCCAAGGTCGAGGCCGTCCGCGCCGACCTCCCCGGCGCCGGCGACTGGCCCGTCCTCGAGGCCGACAGCGACGACCCCGCCTCCCTCGACGCCCTCGCCAACAGCGCCCGCGTCGTCATCACGACCGTCGGGCCCTACGCCGCCCACGGACTCCCGCTTGTCGCCGCCTGTGCGAAGGCCGGCACCGACTACGTCGACCTCACCGGCGAAGTGCTGTTCGTCCGCGACTCCATCGAGCTGTTCCAGCGGCCTGCGGCCAACTCCCACGCCCGCATCGTCCACTCCTGCGGCTTCGACTCCGTCCCGTCCGACCTCGCCGTGCTCCACGCCGCCGACGCCGCGCGCGAGGCCGGCGCCGGCCAGCTCACCGACACCACGCTCCACGTGCGCCGCCTCCGCGGCGGCATGTCGGGCGGCACGATCGCCTCGCTCAAGACCCAGGTCGACGGCGCCCGCGCCTCGGCCGAGAGCGCCCGTGCGACCGGCGACCCCTACGCCCTCTCCCCCGACCGCGACGCCGCCCCGAGCGCCCGCGAGCCCGAGGTCGTCCTGAGCCGCACCGGCGATCGCTGGAGCGCACCGTTCTTCATGGGCGCCTACAACCGGCAGGTCGTCCACCGCAGCAACGCCCTCAGCGCCCTGGCCTATGGGCCCGCCTTCCGCTATCGCGAGGTGCACGACCTCGGCCGCGGCGCCCGCGGCATGGCCCGCGCCGCCGCGGTGGCGGGCGTCCTCCCGGCCGCCGTGGCCGGCCTCGCCTTCGGCCCCAGCCGCCGCGTGCTCGACCGCGTCCTGCCGAAACCCGGCGACGGGCCGTCCGACAACCAGCGCGCCGCCGGCCTGTTCGAGGTCGAGGTCGTCAGCACCACGACCTCGGGCGCCCGCGTCACCTCCACCGTCGCCGCCGACGTCGACCCCGGCTATGACGGCACGGCGATCATGCTGGGCGAGGCCGCGCGTACGCTGCTCGCCCTGCCGGACGCCCACCGCGGCGGCATCTGGACGCCCGCCACCGCGCTGGGCCATGCGTACGCCGACCGGCTGCGCGCACATGGCTTCCGGTTCGAGACCGAAATCAGCTGACGGTCAGGCCGCGGCCTGCGACAGGCCCAACAGCTGGTGGCGCATGCCGACCAGCGCGAGCCGCGCCACGAGCCACCCGAGCGGGCCGCGCCCGGGGCGCTCCCGGGTCAGGCGTACGCGGGTCCCTGCGCCGTCGGCCTCGACCTCGTACGCGTCCACCATCGTCGTTCCGCCCGCGTCGAGCTTCCAGGCGACCAGCGCACGCCCGGCCCGCAGCGGCGAGAGCACCGTGCAGACCCATCGCCCGCGCATGCGCCGATTGCCGGTGAGCCCGCCGGCCTCGTCGCCGTGCACCACGCCGTCCTCGTCGACCGAGCTGTCGCGCATGCCGCTGTTCCAGCGCACCATCTGGCGCGGCTCCGCCAGCAGCGCATAGACCGCCTCCGGGTCGGCACCGATCCACTGCTCCACCTCGAGCAGTCGGTCACCGATCGCCCGCCGGGTCCCCGCCGGGGCACGCGACGCCAGCACGTCGGGATCGCCCCCACACTCGGTCACGACCCCGGCGTACGCGGTCGTCGCGCAGCAGGTGTTCCAGCAGGTCGCCGTCGCGGTGGCGCGGCAGCGCCTGCTCGGCCCGCGGCGTGAGGCGCAGCCCGGCCACCCGGTCGGCCAGCTCTGACGCCGTCGACGTGGCGTCGGTCGTGTCGGGTGCGGTGATGCCGAGCGCGCCGAGGTCCTCGCCCTGCAGTCGTACGCAGGCACCACGGGCCGCGGCCAGCGTCACGCCCTGGGCCGCCAGCCGCCGGGCCGGCTCGCCGCCGGCCGCCAGCAGTCCGAGCAGGAGGTGATCGATGTCGACCTCCGCGTGACGCAGGCGGGCCGCCTCGGTCGCCGCCGCGGCATAGGTGACGAGGAAGTCGTCGAGGGTGGGCCTGGTCATGGTCGCTCCGTTCCGCGGCGTCGCTCGGGAGCGAGGCCGCTCGGCATCCGGTGGTGGTATTTCTTGTGGACCGCCTGACGGGTGACCCCGAGATCGGACCCGATGTCCGACCACGACAGTCCGGAGCGGAGCGCCGCTTCGACCTGTTGCTGCTCCAGCGAATCGGCGAGGCGCCGCAGCGCGCTCACCGCCCGCAGGCCGGCCCGGGGGTCACTCAGGTCCGCCGCGCGATCCAGGGGTGCGCTCTCCATGTGTCAACCATAGTTGCTAAGGAGCGAGTTAGCAACCCCGGTTGACACCCCCGCCACGACCATCCCCGCCGTCAGCTGACCACGACCTCCACCCGCTGGAACTCCTTGACCTCCGTGTAGCCGGTCGTCGCGAGCGTGCGGCGCAGCGCGCCCACGAGGTTCATCGTGCCGTCGGCCACGTGGGAGGGACCGGTGAAGATCTCCTCCAGCGTGCCGATCTGGCCGAAACGCACGCGCTCGCCGCGCGGCAGCTCCGCGTGCCACGCCTCGGCGCCCCAGTGCCAGCCCTGGCCCGGCGCGTCGGTCGCGCGCGCCAGCGGCGAGCCGACCATGACGGCGTCGGCGCCGCAGGCGATCGCCCGGGCGATGTGGCCCGAGCGGCCCACCGCGCCGTCGGCGATCACGTGGACATAGCGGCCGCCCGACTCATCGAGATAGTCACGGCGGGCCTCGGCCACGTCGGCGATCGCCGTCGCCATCGGCACCGAGATGCCGAGCACGTCGCGCGTGGTGTGGGCCGCACCCCCGCCGAACCCCACGAGCACGCCCGCGGCGCCGGCGCGCATCAGGTGGAGCCCCGCCTGATAGGTCGCGCAGCCGCCCACGATCACCGGCACGTCGAGCGTGTGGATGAACTGCTTGAGGTTCAGCGGCTCGCGCACCGACGAGACATGCTCCGCCGACACGGTCGTGCCACGGATCACGAAGAAGTCGGGCCCCGCCGCCTCGACCGTCTTCGCGAACTCGGCGGTGTTCTGAGGCGACAGCGCGCCGGCCGCCGGCACGCCCGCGTCGCGGATCTGCTTCATGCGGGCGGTGATCAGCTCGGCCTGGATGGGCTCCGCGTACAGCTTCTGCATCAGGCGCGTCGCCTCGACCTGGTCGTCGACGGCCGCGATCTCGTCGAGCAGCGGGCGCGGGTCGTCATAGCGCGTCCACAGGCCCTCGAGGTTGAGCACGCCGAGGCCGCCCAGGCGGCCGACGGTGATCGCGGTCTCGGGCGACATCACCGAGTCCATCGGCGCCGCCACCATCGGGAACTCGAACTCGACCGCGTCGATCTTCCACTTCAGCGACACCTCCTCCATGCCGCGCGTGCGGCGCGAGGGGACGATCGTGATGTCGTCGAGCGAGAACGCGCGGGGGGCCCGCTTGCTGCGGCCGATGTCGAACATGTGGTCTCTCAATTCTGGCTCGAGTAGTTGGGCGCTTCCACGGTCATCTGGATGTCGTGGGGGTGGGATTCACGCAGGCCGGCCGAGGTGATCCGGACGAACGAGCCGCGCTCCTTCAGCTGGGGAATGGTCGAGGCGCCGGTGTAGAACATCGACTGCCGCAGACCGCCCACGAGCTGGTAGGCCACGGCCGCGAGCGGGCCGCGGTAGGGCACCTGGCCCTCGATGCCCTCGGGCACGAGCTTGTCGTCGGAGGTCACGTCGCCCTGGAAATAGCGGTCCTTCGAATAGGACGCCTTGCGGCCGCGGGCCGCCATCGCGCCCAGCGAGCCCATGCCGCGGTAGGTCTTGAACTGCTTGCCGTTGATGAACGTCAGCTCGCCCGGCGACTCGTCGCAGCCTGCCAGCAGAGAGCCCAGCATGACCGTGTCGGCCCCGGCGACCAGCGCCTTGGCGATGTCGCCCGAATATTGCAGGCCGCCGTCGCCGATCACCGGTACGCCGAACTCGCGGCACGCGCGGCCCGCGTTGTGGATCGCCGTCACCTGGGGTACGCCGACCCCCGCCACCACGCGCGTGGTGCAGATCGAGCCCGGCCCGACGCCGACCTTGACCCCGTCGACGCCGGCCTCGCACAGGGCCTTCGCCCCGGCGTACGTCGCGACGTTGCCGCCGACGATGTCGACGCCCGCGCAGGCCTTCTCGGCCTTGAGGCGGCGCACCATGTCGGTGACGCCCTGGGAGTGGCCGTGGGCGGTGTCGACGACGATGAGGTCGACGCCCTCCTCCACCAGGGCCATCGCGCGCTCCCACGAGTCGCCGAAGAAGCCGATGGCCGCGCCGACGCGCAGGCGGCCGTGCTCGTCCTTCGACGCCAGCGGATATTTGTCGCGCTTGACGTAGTCCTTCAGCGTGATCAGGCCGCGCAGGCGCCCCGCGTCGTCGACCAGCGGGAGCTTCTCGATCTTGTTCTTCGCGAGGAGCTGCATGGCGTCGTCGGCGGAGATGCCGACCTTGCCGGTGACCAGCGGCATCGGCGTCATCACGTCGCGCACCAGGCGCCCGGGGTCGTTCTCGAAGCGCATGTCGCGGTTGGTGACAATGCCCAACAGCTTCATGTCGGAGTCGACGACCGGGACACCCGAGATGCGGAAGTGGCCGCACATCTCGTCGACCTCGCCGATCGTCGCGTCGGGCGTGACGGTGATGGGCTCGTCGATCATGCCGGCCTCGGACCGCTTCACCTGGTCGACCTGCGACGCCTGCTCCTCGATCGACATGTTGCGGTGAAGGATGCCGAGGCCGCCCTCGCGCGCCATCGCGATCGCCATGCGCGACTCGGTGACGGTGTCCATGGCCGACGAGAGCAGGGGGATGCGTACGGAGATGTTGCGCGACACCTTCGAGGCCGTGTCGGCGGCCGACGGGATCACGTCGGACTCGTTCGGTTGCAGCAGCACGTCGTCGAACGTGAGGCCCATGGCCTCGAACATCGGGGGGACGCCAGCGGGGGTCAGGTCGGACACGGCAACCTTTCGTCGGCCCAGGGGGCAGCGAATCGGGTGTACGCGGGCCACGCCCGCTCAGGGAGTCATGTTATCGCGCGCGACCGACGGCTCGTCGCCGTCGCCCTCGATGCCGGACGGGCCGTCGCCGGTGGTCCAGGCGGGCTCGGTGCCGGGCCGGTTGAACATCATGCCGGGCGTGTTGGCCCAGAACAGCCATCCGATCGCGGCGCCCAGCGGATAGCCGGGGACGGGGCGCAGCCCGTAGTACTCCACGCCGGCCTCGACGACGATGAACATGATCATGACCGACGCCAGCCCGCGGAAGACCCGGTCGGAATAGCGCAGCATGCCGAGGTAGAGCCCGCCCCACATGAGATACCAGACGTGGAAGCCGGCGCCGCCCAGCCCGAACGCCGTCAGGGCCCACGCCAGCCAGCGCAGCGGGTGGTCGTCCCAACGACGCTCGGCCCCGCCCCGCCGCCCGGCCGCGTCGAGCGAGTGGTGGCGGACGAGGCGCGGCAGCACGTGGTCACAGAAGAAGTAGCGCCAGGCCAGGACGATGGTGACCAGCACGCTCACCACCGTCGTGACCCGGGTGAGGAACGGCAGCAGGCCATGGTTCCAGCGGGTGATCCACCGGACGGGCGGGCCGATGACCTGTTCGATCATGCTGGCGGGCGACAGCCCCCAGGTCAGCTCGTGGATCTTGGTCGCCGACATCCAGCCATAGCCGAGTCCCGTCGCCGCCGTGATGGCCGCGAACGTGCCGGCGGCGATGGCGACGGCGGCGGAGCAGTACGCGGCCATCAGCCCCACCCGCGGCCCCAGGCGCATGGGCTTCAGTCGCGGGCCGATGGGGATCAGGCCGATGGCGACCGCCGCGAGGATGCCGGGCTGCTTGAACGCCGCACCCGCGCCGACGAGCGCGGCGGCCGGGATCATGCCGACCCGGCCGAAGCGCAGGGTGAGCCACACGGCGAGCGCGACCAGGGCGACCATGGGGACGTCGTTGTGCATGCCGCCGACGAAGTGGAGCAGCAGGAGCGGGTTGAGCACGCCGAACCACGACGCGAGCTGGGGGTCGACCCCGAGCTCGCGGGCGATGCGGGGGACCGTCCAGGCGATGACGGCGACCCCGACGAGGGCGGGGACCCGCATGGCGATGACGGAGATCAGGCCCTGGAAACCGGTGGCCCAGGTGACGAGGTGTTGCACCTCGAGCGCCAGCGGTGGATAGACCGCGGTCGTGCCGCGCCAGATCGGGTGGACGTTGATCGCGAACGGCCCTCCCGCCTGCGCGAGACCCACCTCATAGGGGTTGAGCCCGCGATGCAGGATCCAGCCCTGGTCTGCGTACAGGAACGCGTCGCTGGAGAACACGGGCGGCACCAGGAGGAACGGCACCGACCACAGCGCGAGGATGGCGGCGTGATTGACCACGCCCGCCCGGGCCGGCCGCAGCACGATCCAGGACCGGAACAGCAGGATGAGGCCGACGGCCATCAGGACCCGTCCGACCTGGTAGCGGAGCACGCGTCGCAGCCACCGGACCGGCACGATGAAGTCCAGCGACGCGTTGGGCACGAAGCCCGGGGTCATCACCGCGACGGCGATCGCCAGGATGCCGAGGAAGCCCGTGAGGACGCCGGGCGTACGCCACAGCGTCGGCGCGCTGCCGTCCGCGGTGTGCTTCACGGGATCCTCTCGCTCTGGGCTACCCGGGCATGCTAGCCAAGCGACCGGGGAGAGCGCCCTCCCGAGGGCGCACTGGCGACCAACTGTAGCCAGACCGATACCGGGGTTGGGGAAATGCGCGAGGGCCCCTTCCCGCCAAGCGGAAAGGGGCCCTCGTCGACCGGTGGGTCAGTGCTTGTGACCGGCCTCGTCGTCGTCGTCCTCGGGCTTCTCGACGACCAGGGTCTCGGTCGTGAGCAGGAGGGCGGCGATCGACGCGGCGTTGGCGAGCGCGGAGCGCGTCACCTTCACCGGGTCGATGACGCCGGCCTCGATGAGGTTGACGTATTCGTCGGTCTTCGCGTTGTAGCCGTGACCCGGCTCCATCTCGGCGACCTTCGAGGTGATGACGTAGCCCGGCTGGCCGCCGTTCTCGGCGATCCAGCGCAGCGGCTCGGCGACCGACTTGGCGACGATGCGTACGCCCGCCTTCTCGTCGCCCTCGAGCCCGAGGTCACCCTCGAGCACCGTGGCGGCATGGATGAGGGCGGAGCCGCCGCCGGCGACGATGCCCTCCTCGATGGCCGCACGGGTGGCCGAGACGGCGTCCTCGATGCGGTGCTTCTTCTCCTTGAGCTCCACCTCGGTGGCCGCGCCGACCTTGATGACGCAGACGCCGCCGGCGAGCTTCGCGACGCGCTCCTGGAGCTTCTCGCGATCCCAGTCGGAGTCGGTGCGCTCGATCTCGGCGCGCAGCTGGGCCACGCGGCCCTCGACCTCGCTGGACTCGCCGGCGCCGTCGACGATGGTCGTGTTGTCCTTGTCGATGACCACGCGACGTGCGCGGCCGAGCGACTCGAGACCGACCTGATCGAGCTTGAGGCCGACCTCGGCGGCGACGACCTGGCCACCGGTGAGGATCGCGATGTCCTCGAGCATGGCCTTGCGGCGGTCACCGAACGCCGGCGCCTTGACGGCGACGGAGGTGAACGTGCCGCGGATCTTGTTCACGACCAGGGTCGACAGGGCCTCGCCCTCGACGTCCTCGGCCACGATGAACAGGGTGCCGTTGGCCCCGATGACCTTCTCCAGCAGGGGCAGGAGCTCGTTCATCGACGAGATCTTGCCGCTGTGGATCAGGATGTAGGGGTTGTCGAGCACGGCCTCCATGCGCTCGGTGTCGGTCACCATGTAGGGCGACAGGTAGCCCTTGTCGAACTGCATGCCCTCGGTGAACTCGAGCTCGGTGCCGAAGGTCTGCGACTCGTCGACGGTGATGACGCCGTCCTTGCCGACCTTGTCGAACGCGTCGGCGATCAGGGTGCCGATCTCCTCGTCACGCGACGAGATGGTGGCGACCTTGGCCATGTCCTCGGTCGACTCGACGTCGCGGGCGTTGACGTGCAGGCGCTCCACGACGGCCTTGACGGCCGCCTCGATGCCGCGCTTGAGGCCGACGGGGTTGGCCCCCGACGCCACGGCGCGGAGGCCCTCGTGGACCAGGGCCTGGGCCAGCACCGTGGCCGTCGTCGTGCCGTCACCGGCGACGTCGTTGGTCTTGGTGGCGACTTCCTTGGCGAGCTGGGCGCCGAGGTTCTCATAGGGGTCGTCGAGCTCGACCTCACGGGCGACGGTGACACCGTCGTTCGTGATGGTCGGCGCGCCCCACTTCTTGTCGAGGACGACGTAGCGGCCCTTGGGGCCGAGCGTCACCTTGACGGTGTTGGCGAGGATGTCGACGCCACGCTCGAGTGAGCGACGCGCCTCCTCGTCGAACTGAAGGATCTTGGGCATAGGGTCAGTGCTCCTCGGTGATCAGAGTGGGCCGAAGCGTCACTTGGAGACGACGGCGAGGATGTCGCGCGCGTTCAGGAGGAGATATTCCTGACCGTCGTACTTCACCTCGGTGCCGCCGTACTTCGAGAAGATGACGACGTCACCCTCGGCGACGTCCATCGGGATGCGCTTGCCGGAGTCGTCCACGCGGCCGGGGCCGATCGACAGGACCTTGCCCTCCTGCGGCTTCTCCTTGGCGGTGTCCGGAATGACGAGACCGGAAGCGGTGGTCTGCTCGGCCTCGAGCGGCTGAACGAGGACGCGGTCCTCGAGCGGCTTGATCGTGACTGCCACGTCAAACCCCTTTCAATGTCTTGATGGTCAACGGGTGTCAAGGCCCGGGGCGTCGTCGCGGGTGCCGTCCCAGGTTGTTGGCACACTCACGGGGAGAGTGCTAACCCGAATCTAGCGCGGGGCTGGCACTCGGGCAACCCGAGTGCCAATCAGACTTCCCACGCCAGCTGAGCGACGAAGGAGTCGAAGCCCTCAGACGCGCACGACCGACTTCAACGTCGCCGGGTCGCGCGTCGAGGCCAGCGCCTGCTCGACCTGGTCGAGGCCGAAGCGGCTGGTCACCAGGCCGTCGAGGTCGACCATGCCGGCGGCGGCCATCGCGATGGCGGTGGGGAACGTGTTGGCGTACCGGAACGTGCCGGTGACGACGAGCTCGTTGGTGTGGAGCTGGCGTACGGGCATGGGCAGCGACTCCGGGCCCATGCCGACCAGGACGACGTGGCCGGCCGGGCGTACGGCCGGGAAGCCGCGGCGGATGGCGGCGGGCGAGCCGGAGCACTCGATGAAGGCGTCGTACGCGGGCTCCGGGATCTGGCTCGTCGGGTCGGAGGTGTTGACCGCCACGGTCGCGCCCAGTTCTTCGGCGCGGGCCAGGCGCTGGTCGGAGAGGTCGGTGATGACGATGCGGGTGGCGCCGAGGGCCTTGGCCACCGCAACGGTGATCAGCCCGATGGGGCCGGCGCCGGTGATGAGCAGCGATGATCCGGCGCCGACCTCGGCCTTGCGACAGGCGGAGACCGCGACCGACATGGGCTCGACCATGGCGGCGGCGTCATCGCTCAGGTGATCGGGCACCGGGTGGGCGCACTCCGCCGGGAGGGCCACGAACTCGGCGAGGGCGCCGTCGACGCCCGGCGTCGCGAGGAAACGCAGCTTCTCGCAGAGGTTGTAGCGCCCCGCCAGACAGCTCGCGCACCGGCGGCACGCGATGGTGGGCTCGAGGGCGACGCGCTCCCCCACGCGTTCGGTCGGTACGCGGTCCCCGGCGGCGACGATCGTTCCCGAGGCGGCGCGCCCGAGGACGAGGTCGCCGTCGAGCGTCAGCTCGCGATTGCGGCCGTGGGTGAAGTAGGCGACATCGGACATGCTGACCGCGACGGAGGCGACCCTGACGAGGACGTCGCCGGGCCCCGGCCGGGGCACGGGGCGCTCGTCGACCCGGAGGTCGCGCACGCCGTGGAGCACGCAGGCGCGCATCGTGTCCGGCAGGTCGATCGCGCTCACGGTGGGCCGTCCCTCGCTCGAGGTCGTTGGGGTCACCCCGAGCCTAGCGAGCCGGTGGTGGGCTCGCGCAGGCGCTCCGCGACGATCGCCATGGCCCCGGCGGCGGTGGGGGTGAGGATCAGGGTCGCACTGTTCGACCCGGCCGGCTTGAGGCGCTTGCGGAGGACCGCCGGGTCGACGTCGATGCCGCGCTTCTTGATCTCGAGGGTGCCGACGCCGTGGTCGGCGACCCAGCGCCGCAGCGCCTTCTCCTTGTAGGGCAGGACCTCGCGGACGGCGAAGGTCGTGACGAGCGGGGAGGCGACCGGCGCATCGCCGGTGAGGTAGGCGATGCCGGGGTCGATGCGGCGCAGTCCGAGGTCGGCGGCGACCTGGTCGAGGACGCCGGACCGGATGACGGCACCATCGGGTTCGAAGACGAAGGCGCCGAGGGGGCCGACGGCTGAGCGAGCGCCCTCCGCCACGTTGGCTGAGCGAGCGCCCTCCTCCACGTTGGCTGAGCGAGCGCCCCCCTCCACGTCGGCTGAGCGAGCGCCCTCCCCCACGTTGGCTGAGCGAGCGCCAGCGAGTCGAAGCCCACCCTCCCCCACGTCGGCTGAGCGAGCGCCAGCGAGTCGAAGCCCACCCACCTCCACCCCCGCCGGCAACAGCACCGCCCCGAAGCCCTCGAACCCCTTGCTCCACAGCGATACCTCGACGACGTCGCCGTGGTCACTGAGCCACCGCGCGCCCACACCGTCGGGCACCATGCGGTGCGGCAGCGCCGGTCCGAGCTTCACGCAGGCGCCGGCATCCCTGGCCAGTAGGGAAAGCACGAAGTCCCAGCCCGGCGTGAAGTCCTCGGCACGCCAGAGCCGGCCGCGGTCGTTCCGGCGGGCGGGGTCACAGTAGGCCGCCTCGTCGTCGGCCAGGTCGACGTCCTCGGCGCGTCCGGTCACGACCTCCACATCGTCGCCCAGGTTGGCCTTCGCGAGGATCGCAGTCGCCTCGTCGAGCTCGACCGCGCGTACGCCCAGCCCGGCGTCGCGGAACGCCGCCGCGTCGGTGCCGAGACCGCAGCCGAGGTCGGCGACCCGGCGTACGCCGGTGGCCGCGAGCGCCTCAGCGCGCCAGTGCGCCACCGCGGGACGGGTGGCCTGCTCGAGCCCGGCGGGGGTGAAGAACAGGTCCCGGGCGGCGTCACCGAACTTCGCGACGGCCTTGCGGCGCAGGGATTCCTGGGCCAGCGCCCCGGCGGCGAGCTCGGGTGGGTACGCCTTCCGCATCGCCGTGGCCGCCGCCAGCGAGGTCGGGTCGGCGTACGCCCGCGCGGCCTCGAGCGCCTCGCGGCCCTCGGGTGAGACGAGCGTGCGCGCGAGCTGGGCGTCCACGTCAGACCAGGATCCGCGACACCGGCAGCCCGGAGTCGGCACCGAAGTCAAGCCCAGAAGGCTTTCCACCCGCGCGTACGACCTCGGAGCCGAGGACCGCGATCATGGCGCCGTTGTCGGTGCACAGCGCCGGACGCGGGCGGCGCAGGGCGATGCCGTGGTCGGCGCAGCGCTCCTCCAACAGCGAACGCAGCCGCGCGTTGGCGGCGACGCCGCCGCCGATGAGCAGAGAGTCGACACCGAAGTGGCGGCAGGCATCGACGGTCTTGGCGGTGAGCACGTCACACACCGCCTCCTGGAACGACGCGCAGACGTCGGCGACGGGGATCTCCTCGCCCGCGCGCTCACGCTGCTCGACCCAACGGGCGACGGCGGTCTTCAGGCCGGAGAACGAGAAGTCGAAGCGGTGCTTCTCGAGGTCGTGGCGCGCGGTGAGCCCCCGCGGGAAGGCGATCGCGCGCGGGTCGCCGTCGGCGGCGGCACGGTCGATCACCGGGCCGCCGGGGTACGCCAGCCCCAGAACGCGGGCGACCTTGTCGTACGCCTCCCCCGCCGCGTCGTCGATCGTCGAGCCGACCTCGGTGATCGAGGTCGCGATGTCGTCGACGCGCAGCAACGAGGTGTGACCGCCCGACACGAGCAGCGCCATCGACGGGGTGGGAAGCGGCCCGTGGTCGAGGAGGTCGACGGCGACGTGGCCCGCGAGGTGGTTGACGCCGTAGAGGGGCTTGTCCAACGCGTACGCCAGGGTCTTCGCCGCCGAGATGCCGACGACGAGGGCGCCCATCAGGCCGGGCCCGGCGGTCACGGCGATGCCGTCGAGCTCGGCGAGGTCGACGTCGGCGGCCGCGCAGGCGCGCTCGAGCGTCGGGACCATGGCCTCGAGGTGGGCCCGCGAGGCGATCTCGGGCACGACGCCGCCGAAGCGGACGTGCTCGTCGACCGACGAGGCGACCTCGTGGGCGAGCAGTTCGTGGCCGCGGACGATGCCGACGCCGGTCTCGTCGCAGGACGACTCGATGCCGAGGATCAGGGGGTCACTCACGGTCGTCTCCCTCGGAGTCGGTCGAGTCGTTGTGTGTGCACGCGTGGGGCTCGTGGCCCGGCGTGTCGACGCAACTCGTGCAGTGGTGTGCACAAGTTGGGTCATGGGGGAGGTTGGGGTCATCGGTGAGTTCGCGTCGCAGGATCACCGCGTCGACGCCCGGGCCGTAATAGCCGCGGCGGCGGGCGATCTCGACGAATCCCTGCTGGGCATAGAGATGCAGGGCCGCGACGTTGTCGTGGCGCACCTCCAGCAACATCTCCTCGCACTCGGCCTCCCACGCCGCGGCGACGCCCGCCTCGACGAGCTGGCGCCCCAGACCGCGGCCCCGCTCGGCCGATGCGACGACGACGCGGTTCAGGTCGGCGACGCCGCCGACATGCTGCACCGTGATGACGCCGGCGACCGGCTCACCGGCGACCAGCACGTCGCGGTTGTCGGCCTCGAGCTCGGAGCGCCAGGACGCCTCGCTCCAGCGCTCGCCGGGCGGGAAGCCGTCCGCCTCGAGGGCGACGATGGCGGGAAGGTCGGCGAGGACGGCCAGTCGAGGAGTCACGGCCGCCTCCCCCGCACCCGCACCGGCGGGGTGACCAGCGTCGACTTGCGCCGCGTGGACACCACCGCATCGGGGCGGCGCAGATAGAGCGGCTCGGTGCCGGCCCCGGGGATCTTCCGGCCGAGCGCGGCCAGCAGCCCGGCGTCCACGGTCGTCGGGCCCTCGACCGCGCGCGTACCCATCACGTCGGGATAGACCCCGGCGCCCGGGCCCACGACGGGCAGGTCCGGAAGGTCCTGCGGCGCGCTCACCTGCGGCTCGCCGACGCGTACGCCGTCGGCCGCGTACTGCGCCCAATAGAGCTCCTTGCGGCGCGCGTCGGAGGCGACGACGAACGGTCCGCCCACACCGCCCCCCGCGTATGCCCGCGCCACGACGTCCAGCGAGCAGACCCCGTGCAGCGGCACGCGCCGCACCGACGCGAGCACCTGGGCGGCGACGATCCCCACGCGCAGGCCCGTGAACGGACCGGGCCCGAGCCCGACGCAGACCAGCGACAGATCCTCGAGCGACGCGCCGGCCTCGGCGACCGCCTCGCGGACCAGCGGCACGAGCTGCTCGACATGGGCGCGCGAGTCCTCGACGGCCCGGCGTGCGAGCACCTCGCCGTCGCGGGCCACGCCCACGCGGACGTCGGTCGACGTGTCGAGGGCGACCACCAGTCCGGTCATCGTTCTCCTTCGTGCGTGGGGATTGCGGGAGTCGCGTACGCGGGGGCCAGCGCCTCCAGCGACCCATCCTGCCACCGTGCGCCGATGCCGGTCAGATAGACGCGGCGGCCCTCGTCGCCGTCGACGTCGCTGCGGCGGATGTCGATCTCCAGGCGCGCGTCCGCGAGCTGCTCGGCCAGGCCTGCACCCCACTCCACCAGCGTCACCGACCGGTCGGCCGTGACCGCGAGGTCGATGTCGTCGAGCTCGTCGGCCGATCCGAGCCGGTAGGCGTCCACGTGCACGAGGTCAGGCCCGCCGACCGTCGACCGGTGGACGCGGGACAGGACGAACGTCGGGGAGATGATCGGGCCGTCGACCTGCAGGCCGCGTCCGATGCCCTGAGTCAGCGTCGTCTTGCCCGCGCCGAGGTCACCGCTGGCGATGACGAGGTCACCGGCCCGCAGCACTTCGGCGAGGCGTGCGCCGAGTTCGTGCATCGCCTCGCGCGTCGCGGCGTCGGCCACGACGGGCAGCCGTCGTCGCAGGACGAAGCCGTGCTCGAGTTCGCGTACGCGGGTGTAGCCCTGCCGCTCCCACCACGCCACGACGTGCGGGAATTCCCTGCGGGCGAAGAGTTCCGCGACCGCGAACCCCTCGTCGGCGGCGACCTGCTGGACCGCCGCGACCATCGCCGCACCGACGCCGTGGCGCTGGAAGTCGGGATGGACCGAGACGCGCTGGAGCGTCACCACGCCGGGCTCCCCGGTCGGCTGCAGGCCGATGAATCCGGCGGGACGCCCGTCGACGCGGGCCACGACACCGGCCCCGGCGGCGATCTCGTCGGCGACCGTCTCGGCGGTCTCCGACAGCGCCGGCGGGGGCGGGTCGACGTGGGCGCGGGCGCCGAAGGCGGCGTGGACCACGTCCACGACACCCTCGGCGTCCGCCACCTCGGCGAGCGACAGCTCGACGGGGAGTGTTTCGTCCGATGCGTTCACCGGTCCATCACACCCGATCAGTCGCGCGAGCGCCGACCCTGTCCACGGTTGAAGCCACCGCGGCGGTCGTCGCGTCCCCAGGACTTGCCGCCGCGGGCCGGGCGCGACTTGCGCTGGGCCTTGGGCGGGGCGATGACGGCCGCATAGTCGGCCTCGGAGATCGCGTCGCCCTCCGGCGTACGCGCCCCCGTGAGGTCGCCGAGCAGGTCGTCGGACGGGCGCAGCTCGATCGGCTCGGCCTTCACGCCGGCCTGCGACGTGAGGCGGAACATCTCGCGGCGCTGGTGCGGCAGCACGATGGACGCCACGACACCGGTGCCACCGGCGCGCGCGGTGCGGCCGGCGCGGTGGAGGTAGTCCTTCGGGCCCATGGGCGGGTCGACCTGCAGCACGAGCGAGACCTCGTCGACGTGGATGCCGCGCGCGGCCACGTCGGTCGCGACCAGGACGGGCACGGTGCCGTCCTTGAACGCGGTGAGGATGCGGGCGCGAGCGCCCTGGGTCAGGCCGCCATGCAGTGCACCGGCCATGACACCGGCGGTACGCAGCTGCTCGGCCACGCGGTCGGCGCCGCGCTGGGTGCGGACGAAGATGACCGTACGCCCGTCACGGTTGGCGATCGCCGCCGTCATGGCGTTCTTGTCGTGGGGCAGCACGTGGAGGATGCGGTGCTCCATCGTGGTGACCGAGGCGCGGTCGGAGTCGACCTCGTGGGTGACAGGGTCGGTCAGGTAGCGCTTGACGATCCGGTCGACGCCGCGGTCGAGGGTGGCCGAGAACAACAGGCGCTGGCCGTCGGCCGGCACGGCGTCGAGGATCGTCGTGACGGCGGGCAGGAAGCCGAGGTCGGCCATGTGGTCGGCCTCGTCGAGGACGGTCACCTGGATCTCGGACAGGTTCGCCGCGCCCTGCTCCATCAGGTCGATGAGGCGTCCCGGCGTGGCGACGACGATGTCGACGCCGCGGTCGAAGGCCTTGAGCTGGGGGCCGAACGCCATGCCGCCGGCGATCAGCGTCGCCGACAGGCCGACGACCTGGGCGAGCGGCGCGATCACGTCGGCGACCTGGAGGGCCAGCTCGCGGGTCGGGACGAGGACGACGGCGCGGGGGGCGCGACCGACCTTGCCCTTCTCACCCTCGGCGAGGCGGGCCAGCATCGGCAGGCCGAAGCCCAGCGTCTTGCCGGAGCCCGTCTGTCCGCGGCCGAGCACGTCGCGCCCGGTGAGCGCGTCGGGGATCGTCGCCGCCTGGATCGGGAACGGCGTCGTGATGCCCTGCTGGTCGAGGGCGCCCACGAGCGCCTTCGGCAGGCCCAGCTGGGCGAAGCTCGCGTCGTCGGCGACCGTGGCCTCGTCGACCTCGGCGACCTCGGTGGCCTGCCAGCTCATCTGGTCGGCGTCGTTGTCGTCGAAGCGGTCGCGCTGGTCGCGGTCGTCACGATCGAAGCGGGGACGGTCATTGCGATCGTTGCGGTCGAAGCGGGGACGATCGTTGCGGTCGAAACGGTCGCTGCGCTGCGGGCGGTCGTCGCGGTCGAAGCGCGGACGGTCGGTGCGCTCGAAGCGGGGACGGTCGTTGCGCTCGAAACGATCGTTGCGCTGCGGGCGATCGTTGCGCTGCGGGCGATCGTCACGCTCGAAGCGCGGACGCTCCGTGCGCTCGGGGCGATCGAAACGCTCGTTGCGGTCGCCCGCGTGGTCGTCGCGGAAGTTCTTGCGCAGCTCGCGCGGCTCGGGGCGCAGGCCCTGCTTGTCGGGACGCGGACGGTCGTGGTGGTGCGCGGGACGCGACGCCGAATAGGGCTTGCGGGCGCCGCGGTCATTGCGGTCGAAGCGGTCATTGCCGGCACCGCGGTCGCCGCGCTCGCCGCGATCGTTGCGCTCGAAGCGGTCGTTGCGGTCGCCGCGATCTGCACGGTCGTTGCGCTCCGGGCGCGCGAAGTTGCGGCCCGCGCGGTCGGCGGTGCGGTCGTCGCGCTTGCCGAAGCGGTCATCACGACGATCGAAGGAACGCTCATTGCTGCGGTCGTCGCGCTTGCCATAGCGGTCGTCGCGCTTCACCGAACGATCGTCACGGCGATCGAACGAGCGCTCATTGCTGCTGCGGTCGTCACGGCGGTCGAACGAGCGCTCATTGCTGCTGCGGTCATCGCGCTTGGCGAACCGGTCGTCGCGGCGCTCGGGCGAACGGCTCTGGCCGCCGCCGCGGCGGGGGGTGTGACCGCGCTCGGCGCGCTCGGCCGGCGACCAGCGCTTCTTGGGCGTGCCGTCGACCTTGAAGCTCTTGGGGGCCTTCTTCGCAGCGGCCTTGGCCTTGCTGCGGATGGGCGTGGTGGGACGTTTGGACATGATGCACTCACTTCTCTGGACTCTCGTGGTCCGCTGGTCAGGTGCGTCAGCGGCCAGCCCACGGATCCACACAGTCGTGTGGTGAAGAAGTGGTGGCGGAAGACGAACCCAGGGCGCCCGCCTCGGCGGGTTGGCCTCGATGTTCCGGTCTGCGCTGCGCAGCCGGGACCGCACTGCCTGAGCCATGGAGCCAGTCAGTCGCGCGATCGTTCCGGACCACCCTACCACTGGGTCACTCGCTACCTGAAATCACCGAATCGTCACCTCGAGTTGGCAGACATGTCGCTCGCCGGTTGGGGCGGGCGCCGAGCGACCGGTTACGTTGGGTCTGTGCGGGTAGCCATCGTCACCGAGTCGTTCCTGCCGCAGGTCAACGGAGTCACCCACTCCGTCCTGCGGGTCCTCGAGCACCTCCGCGACCAGGGCCACGAAGCCCTGGTCATCGCGCCGGCTCATGCGGGTCAGGCGCCGCGGGAGTACGCGGGTTTCCCCGTCGTCGGGGTCGCGTCGGTCTCCCTGCCGGGGTACGCCCAGGTGCGCGTCGGCGCGTCGCCCCAGTGGCGGTTCGAGCGGGTTTTCGCCGACTTCCAGCCCGACGTGGTCCACCTCGCGGCTCCCTTCACGATCGGCGAGCGGGCCGCGCAGGCCGCCCGGAGCCTCCTGATCCCGTCGGTCGCGATCTATCAGACCGAGATCCCGTCGTACGCGAAGGCGTACGGCTTCCCCCAGGCCGAGCCGCTGCTGTGGAAGTGGGTACGCAACGTCCACCAACTCGCCACCATGACGCTGGCGCCGTCGACGTTCGCCCGCCAGCAGTTGGTCGACATCGGGGTGCAGCGCGTAGGCCTGTGGGGTCGCGGCGTCGACTCGACCCGGTTCCACCCCGCCAAGCGTGACGAGGCCCTGCGCGCCCAGCTCGCGCCCAACGGCGAGCGGCTGATCGGCTATGTGGGCCGGCTGGCGTACGAGAAGCGCGTCGACGACCTCGAGGTGCTGGCCGACCTGCCGAACACGCGCACCGTCATCGTGGGCGACGGCCCGATCCGCGGCGAGCTGGAGCAGATCCTCCCCCGCGCGGCCTTCCTCGGCCAGTTGACCGGCGACGACCTTCCCCGCGTGTTGGCGTCGATGGACCTGTTCGTGGCGCCCGGTGAGCTCGAGACGTTCTGCCAGTCGATCCAGGAGGCTCTGGCCTCCGGCGTGCCCGCGATCGCCCCGGCCCGCGGCGGCCCCATCGACCTGATCGACTCGTCCCACACCGGCTGGCTCTATGGGCCGGGCGACCTCGCGTCGATGCGCTCCCACGTGCGCGACCTGATCGGCGACGACCGCAAGCGCGCCCAGTTCTCGCTGAGGGCCCGCGAGGCCGTGGAACACCGCACGTGGTCGTTCATGGTCGAGCGGCTGCTGGGCTACTACGAGGAGGCCATCGACGTGGCGGCCTCGGAGCGGGCAAGGGCGGCCTAGCTCCTCGTCCAGAGGGGATGCGCAGCCCGCGTCGAGGCTGGGAAGAAATACCCGGCCGCGGTCGCCTCGTGGGAGAACGCGTGGGAGCGGTTCGTCCCGTTCCTCGCGTTCGGTCCGGCACGGCGCAAGGTCATCTACACCACCAACAGCATCGAGTCGCTGAACTACCAACTCCGCAAGATCATCAAGAACCGCGGCCACTTCCCCTCCGACGCGTCCGCGATCAAGCTGCTGTGGCTGGCGATCCGCACCATCGAGGACAAACGCGCCCGGGAACGCGCCAATGAAGCCGGCCTCCCCAAAGGCACTGCACGCAAAGCCCCCGGCAAACTCGTCGAAGGCTCCGTCATCCAAGGCTGGAAAGCCGCCCTCGGCGAACTCGCCCTCGTCTACCCCGACCGAATCAACCCCTACCTCTAACCCACCAGACCACCACTTACACAGAAACCTTGACACGCTCCCCACGATCCGGCGGGAGAACACGTCGGTGACAAACGCGGTGAACGCCATCCCCGACCACGTCGGAACATAGGTGAAGTCGACCACCCAAAGCTCGTTCGGCCGGTCCGCGTGAAACTCTCGCTTCACGTGATCCCCAGCCCTGGGCACGGAGTCATCGGCACGTGTGGTGATGAACTGCTTACCGCGGCGAATGCCGCGCAGGCCGTGCTGGCGCATGAGGCGCTCAACCGTGCACCGCGCAACGACAATGCCCTCGCGTCGCAGCAACCGCCAGACCTTGCGGGCACCGCTGATCCCGCGACCGAGGTTGCGGTCCCAAAACACCCGCTCGATCTGCACGACCAGTTCCGCGTCGCTGACGGCTCGCGCGGAGGCGGGCCGGGTCTTGAATGCGTAGTAACCGGACGAAGCGATCTTCACCCCGTGCTCTGTGAGCACGCGGCAGATCGGCTCGACCCCGAACCGGTCACGATGATCGTCAATGACCTGAACTACCACGGCAGTCGCGGGTCGAGCTCCCGCGCGAAGAACGAGGAGGCCGCCAACAAGATCTCGTTCGCCCGCTTCAACTCACGCACTTCCGCCTCGAGCTGCTTGATCTTCGACGCGTCATCTGTCGTCGTCCCCGGCCACTCGCCCGCGTCGATCTGCGCCAGTTTCACCCATCCGCGAAGCGTGTCCGCGTTCACCCCCACGCGTTGCCCGATCCGGATCAGTGCCTGGTTCACAGACACCTCCGGATTCTCCTTCCGCGCCTCCTGCACGAGCCGCATCGCTCGCTCCCGCAACTCCAGCGGATACTTCCTTGGTGCTGGCATAGCCCTCATCCTCTCGGGATTTCAGACCCTCTACGAGACCCGGGGCGATTCAACGACCCCGCCGAAGCGGGCATCTTGACATGAGTCAACAGGCCGGCACCCAACAAGGAGGCTCGAAATGACGGCACACGTGAAGCCCGTAACACTCCCGGGCAGGTGGCCATGGCGATCGGTGAGCAGATCAAGACCCTCCGCAAGGAACGCGGATGGTCCCAAGCCGACCTCGCCACCAAGATCGTCGGCGACGCCGGCCAGATCAGCCGCTACGAGAACGGCAAGATCACGCCCTCGGTCGAAGCGATCGTGAAGTTCGCCGAGCTCTTCGACGTCTCCGTCGACTACCTCCTCGTCGAAGACGCACACAGGCGGCCGTTCCGCCAGACCCACGACGAACTCGGCACCCGGCTCGCCGACCTCGACAAGCTCAGCGACGCCGACCGCGCCGCCCTGCTCCACATCCTCGACGGCCTACTCGCCAACACCCGCATCCGCCAAGCCCTCCACACCGCCGGCTGAAGGGTCTACGGCTGTTGGCCTGGCAGCGTGAGGGTCGCCTGCCGGCACGTGACCTCGACTCGACGCTCGCCCTCCCAGAGCACTTCAAAGCAGACCCCATCGTCCGACGGGGTGACACGGACCCGCGCGACCTCGCTCAGTCCCCAGTTGATGCGCTCGGGATGCTCAAGCATTCGCGGGGTAAGTGCACCATGAAGACTCAGATCTTGAACTCCCTCGAGGTCGAACGTCACCTGAAACGGTTCCTCCAACACGCGGCCGTTCCGATCGATGACCAGCGTGAACACCACACGTACCGAGTACCCGAAGTGCGTGAGGGACAACTCGTCCATCAGCGACTCCCACAGGTTGTCGACCTGCGGTAACCAATCGTTGATCTCCTCGAGCGTTTCGATCTTCATCGCGAGTACACGAAGATGTCGTGAGAACCGGCACGGCCCGTGGGAACGTTCCCGAACTCATCAAGCCAGTTGCCACCGGCGTTCCGAACGCGGACGTCCCACTGACCTCCACGGCTCATGATCCGCACCTCCTCGCCCGTGCCGTTGACGAATCGGTAGCCCGACTTGTTGTCGGCCAGGCCCTGCTTGAAGCCGTTGTCGAGCAGCCCGGAGCGGATGTCCGCGATAGACCTTCCGCGGACGCTCCCACCACCGAAGACGCTCGTCAGCCCATCCGATGCCCCACGAAGCCCCGTCGGGCAAACCGCGTTGTGGACGAGCACGTCCCCGGCGCCGACGAAGTAGGTGTGCAGGCCCTGAACGGTGAGGTTGTAGGCAGTCAGGTTCCGCTCGCTGATGCCGACGCTCTCAACCGCGAGCCGGTCGTCATCGGCCATCACCACCACGTCGCCGGGCTGCAGGTCGATCGCGTCGACCCACTCGCCGCGAGACTCGACCCAGAACGGGTGCCGATCGGTCGCGTCGATCGTGGACCCATCGGCAAGCTGGACCGCGACCATCGTGTGCAGTCCACCGTGCTGGATCAGGTCGATGACCTTCCTCGGTCCGCGCTCTCCGGTGATCGGGTCAGTGGACATTACCCAGTCGCCGAGCTTGACGTCCTTGATCGGCTTCCGGGTGCCGTCGGCCATGAGCACGAGCGTGGTGCCGGTGAAGCTGTTCAGGCAGGTCCTCACTCCTGCGTTTGCGGCAACACCGGTAGCCGCCGTGGTTACGGTCCGACAGGGATTGTTTCCTAGCTGCTGACTAGGGGTGATACCTTCCGGGGGCTCGACGGGAACCTCGATGGTGATGCTGGAAGCCCGGACGCGGTTTTCAGCCCCGACCTCGGTGGCCGCGGACGCGGTTGTGGCCAGACCGAGGACAGCCCAGACCGCGACCAAAGCAGCTAGGAAAACACGCACCCACCACCGTGCCAAGACAGGGGGCCGGGGTGGGGTCATGACCCCATCATGCCCCTTCCCGTAAGGCTCTGGGCCGGGTGACACGACCAGCGGGTGCGGACCTGGGGTTATCCACAGTGCAAGAGGTGTGTCCGAACTTCGATCTCGGCGAAATCGCGGGAGTACGACTCGGACGGGCGTGCGGGTGTCAGCTCACGGCCGCGACGGGTCAGGGGGTGTCGGGCGATCCGGGGTGGCCGCGGTTCTCTAAAGATATTTCGGAGTCGATAGCAGCAAGCAACTCAGCCGCACTGACCTTCTGGGACGACTCGGGTAAGTCGTCGTGGCCTGAGTGATCTCGTCGACCGGATCGGGGGACGTTGGTGGCTCCGGGGAACGTGGCGGCGTGGACGGCCTGCAGCGCCCTGATGCTGACCTGGGTGTAGATCTGGGTGGTGGACAGTTCGGCATGGCCGAGCATGGCCTGGATGTAGCGGATATCGGCCCCGCCCTCCAACATCAACGTGGCCAGGGTGTGGCGGAACAGGTGACACGCCCCCTGTTTGTCCGTCCCGGACGCTTTCACGTAATCCCGCACCAACTGTGTCAAGCGGTCGACGCTGAACCCGGTGCCGTCGACGGTGAGGAACAAGATCCCGTCATCCGGCTCGACCACCCATCTGGGCCTGGTCTCGGTGAGGTAGCGCTCGATCCACGCCACGGCTCTGGGACCGATCGGGACCATCCGATCCTTCCTGCCCTTGCCCTGGCGGACCATCAGGGTGTGCCGCTCGATGTCGAGGTCCCTGACGTTGAGCCGGGCGAGTTCGCCGCGTCGGATGCCGGTGCCGTAGAGGGTCTCGATCATGGCTCTGTCTCGCACCCCGGTCGGTTTCGTCAGGTCCGGGACCGCGAGCACCGCCTCGGCCTCCTCCACCGACAGGGCAGCTTTCGGGAGGCGTTTCTCGACCTTCGGCAACTCCAACTCACTGGCGGGGTTCGATCCGACGTGATCGTTGCGAACGGCCCATTTGAAGAACGCCCGGACCGGCAACAGTGTCTCGTTCTGCGATCGGAACGACAGTGGTTCGCCGTCGGCCTTGCGGTAGTGGAACAAGTACCGCTGGTAGCGGACCAGCATCGGCCGGGTGACCTGCACCGGCCTGGTGACCCCGCGATCGGCCAGCCAGCCGGCCACCGTGGCCAGCCGTTGCCGACGGCCACGGATCGTGGCCTGCGAGTAGCCACGGGCAGCCAGATCGGTGAGGAACTCCTCAACCAATGCCGGGAACCCGTGCCGATCGGTCGGATCACCGGGGATCTTCTGCGGAACATGCTCACCACGCTTACCCATCCCCGAACACCCGCCTCAGATCAGGCTCCGAGCCGCCCTCAGGAACCTTTGACAATGCCGCCGACTGGGGGCCGACCACCCCCCGACCAGGCCCCGACCAGACCCCGACCAGCGGTGGTTCCGGGCCGACCGGTTTCGGGTCGTAGCCGTTCCCGATGCCGTCGATGAGCGCACTCGGGTCGGTGAGCCCCGCCAGGAACCGGCCGCCGTGGTCGTAGCCGTTGCTCGTCTGCCCGGTCGTACTCGGGGCCACAGGTGGATTCCAGGTGAGTTCGTAGCCGAACGCGCCGGACTCCAGCCGGTGCACGATCACCAGCTCCAGGTCGACCAGCCGGGCCAGGTGCACCTTCAACTGGGTGTCACCCCACCCGGCGCCCTGGCTGGCAAGGTACTCCCGCAGCTGACGCCTGGTGAACCGCACCAAGTCCAACGGGATCGCCAACCGCTTCGTCTCGGCCGTCGCATAGGAGTGGACCGCGGTCAGCAGCCGCCTCGTCTGGGGCGCGAGCTCGTCGAGTGACTGGCCCAGCACCGCGTGCGCCAAGCGGTGGGCGACCTCAATGTCACCGATCGTGGACTCCACGTAACTGACGACCTTGCCGTTGATCGTGGCGGTCTTCCGCTCCCGCTGATGCTGATGCAACAACGTCACCGCGGCGATCAGCCCGAGGTACTTCCCGTGATCACGCCGGGTCCGGGTGCGGCCGTCGGCGAACGTGAGCCGGTCCGCGAACGGATTGACGACCGCGAGCGGCTCCAGCAGCCGCTGCGCGTCGCGGTGCAGTCCGACGATCTGGTCCCGCTCGGTCCGCGCGGCCAGTCCCTCGAGTGTCTGGGCGCGGCGTTGTGCGGCGTGGATCGCGCGGGTCTGGTCGCGGTCCTCATCCACGGTGAGGACCAGGCACCGGTTGAGCAGCTCCTCGTCGACGTCGATCGCCGTCGTCGTCAGCACGATCGCGGTCGGTCCGGTGACCTTGTAGGTATGCGTCACCAACCGCCCCGACGCGGTGTCCTTACCCGTCGACGCGATGCTCAGCTCGCCCTCCGACTGCAACAGCTTCAACGCATACGCCGCCCGGGACGCGCCTTCCTCCTCGGCGATCGACAAGACCTTGTGCGCCAGGTCGGACTCACCCAGGTAGAACAGCGACTGCCCGGTCATCGCGCTGAACGACACCCGGTCCTCGTCGGGGACGAAGCCCAACACCGACTCCATCACCGCCGACTTCCCAGCCGCCGACGTCGACTGCACGATCACCGCGAGTGGGCTGGGCAACAGCCGGCTGACGGCCGCGAGGTAGCCGACCAGACAATTCACCGCCTCGCCCACCATCCCGACCCGGCCGAAATCCCGCTCGATCCGATCGATCAACTTCGGATCCCGCAGCAACTCCAGCGCGGCCTCCCGTTGCGCGCTGGTGAGCCTGATCTCGGGCTTCGCGGGCGCCTGGGCCGCTGCGATGACTTCCTCGGCCTTGGCCTCACAGGCCAGCAGGACGCGGCCCAGGTCGGCCTTGATCACCTCGGGTTCGAACCGCAGCTCGCCCGCAGCCGCCGCCACGAACGCCGCCCGCGCCCGCGCCGAGTACAGGTCCAGCGTGTCCACGTGGAACCCCGGCACCGCATCCGACCCCAGCGACGAGCCTGGCCGGTCCGTCCTCGTGACCAGCAGATTGACCCGCAACACATCGAACGACGTGACCTTCTCCAAGCCCCGGACCCGCCACCGACGGGTGCCCAGCTCGATCACCAACTCCCGACCAACCACCGCGCCCTGCTCACCCTGCTCACCGGTCGACTCGTCCTCGACGTCCTGCTCAGCCACGACCGGCGGGGCTGCCCGGACAACGATCGGCTCCACCACCGGCACCGGTTCGACCGGCTCAATCAGATGTGCAGGTGAGTCCAGTCCCGGCCGGACGACAGCAGCCGGCGGCTGGCAACTAGCGGGGCGGGCGGTGTCGAGCCAGGTCGCCTTCCGCAGGAACCGACCCAACACCTCGGCCGGGCTCCCCTCCAGCCCTGCCTGGACAGCGACCTCGTTGACATCGGCGCCGCGCGGCAACTGCACCCGGAACGTCTCCACGCCCGTCTCAGCGAGCCGTGCCGCCAGCGCGGCCGCTCCGCGGTCACCCGCCTCATCGGCATCGAACGCGATCAACACCCGCCCGATCCCATGCCGCTCGACCGCGGCCTGGTGATCACTGGTCCAACCGTCGGTGCCATAGGTCGCCGTCACGTGCCGGAACCCCGCGCACCACAACGTGAGTGCGTCGATCAGCGACTCACACACGATCAACTCGCCCCCACCACCAGCACGGCCAGCCTCGGCGAAGGCCGCTGCGTTGAAGACCCCGCGGTGCGGGCCCGGCAGGTAGAGATGCTTCGGCGTCCCGGCCCGTAGGTCATCGCGGATCTTGCGGCCGTAGACCTCCCCGACGTCACCAGACTCGTCGATGACCGGGATCACCAGCGAGCCACGGAAGTGCTCATGCCCGGTCTGACGCAGGATCCCGAGTGCCTGCAGGCGGGAGCGGATCCGCTTCCCCTCGACAATCTGGTTGCCCGGGATCCGGTAGCCCAACGTCCGATCCCCGAACCCCAGCCGAAACACCGCGACCGCCTCGGGATGATCGATCCTCCGGCGACCCAGGAACGCCTTCGCTTCGTCATGGGTCACGAGGGTCTCGGCGTAATAGCCGACCACCGTGTTCAACAGTTCCTGGTCCGCGGCGTCGACCTCGACCAGCGACGGCAGCTTCGGCCGAGTCGACTTCGCCGCCGGCCCCGCACCCTTCCACGGCCTCGTCTGCGACAACACCGACAGCTCTGGCGATGCCTCGCGCAGCAACTCGACCGCATGCCGAAAGCTCACGCCCTGCGCGGTCATCACCCAATCGATCGGCCCACCACCCCGCCCGCACGCACCCAGGCAATGCCACAGGTTCTTGCCCGGCGTCACGACCAGCGACGGCGAGCTGTCGTCGTGGAACGGGCATGCACCGACCAGGTCGTTGCCCTGCTTGCGCAGCACGACGCCGCAGCCCTCGACCAGCCGCTGCACGCTGACCTCGGCCTTCAACCGGGCCAACTCCGCGTCGGGGATGCGTGCCACGCCGGACCTCCTGAAAGATTTCTGACTTACACTCGCAGGCAACACGATATGCCAGATAGCGCATCACCGTGCAAGGCGACAGGCCAGCGGAGGCAACCATGACCGTCATCAACGCAGCACAATGGGCATCACCAGACCCGAGCGGAGGCCACCAGATGCCCAGCCCCTTCCACGGCGAGCGCCTCAAGGCGCTGCGCACCGAAGCCGGCTGGTCCCAAGCAGAGCTGGCCGAGAAGATCGACTCCGACGCCCGCCAGGTCTCCCGCTACGAGAACAACAAGGTCGCCCCCGGCCTCGAAGCCGTCATCCGCATGGCCGAGACCTTCAACGTCTCCGTCGACTACCTGCTCATCGAACGCGCCGAGCGCCGGCCGCTCAACGCCCCCAGCAGCCACGTCGACGCCCGCCTGTCCGACCTCGACCAGCTCACCGACGAAGAACGCGCCACCATCACCAACGTCATCGACGCCCTTGTCACCAAGGCCAAGCTCAGGCTCATCACCGGCGGCGCCGGCTGAGCCGGCTACACGATCAGGTGTTCACCGTCGACGCGTAGCGCAAGGTCCTCGCCTCCGGCGTCGCGGACGAGCAGAACTCCGCCTTCCCACCTGGCAACCTCGACCACATCACCGAGTTCAACGCGAGCTGTCTCGACAACACCTACCAGCCGGCGGACTGATGTCTCGCAGATCACGAGCCAGCCGTCGTCAACGCGGAAAGCGGACAGCAGATCCTCATCGACTCTGATCACCTGCAACTCCGCGTCCGCGGCTCGGGGCAGCACGATCACCTCCCGAGCTGACCATAGGTAGCCGGTCTCCCCTGAGGCGCCCAAGGAGACCCCCCGCCAACCGGGAACCGTCAGCGACCACTCGAACCGCCCGTCCAGCGTCACCGTGACCGCAGCGGCCCGGAGGTCGTCTGCTGGCGACACGCGGACGTCGTAGACGCGGTCGCTCAGGATGAAAGTCTCTCCAGTCATGACGGCGCTCATGGGGTCGCTGTGATCAGCCGGATGGTGCCGTCGACGTCTACGCCCCAGGCTGAGGTGATGTTCCAGGTCTGGCCGCTTGGACCTGTGAGCGGTCCCCGAACGACGAACTTGGTGCCCCCGCCGGTCATCGGGACCGAAGCTGACGCATTGCCAAAGTTCGTCGTCAGGTGACTCCGGAGAGCGGAGTCCAGGCCCGCTTGGTCGAAGCCCATGGAGTCCTTGAAGACTCCGGACTTACTCGGGTTCTTCAGCAGGTAGCCAAACTTGCCCTCGGGGATCGTGACCCGCGTCGTGTCGAGGATGTCGCCAGCGCTGTTCCCAATGAATCTCGGCGCTGCGCTGTTTGCGGCAACGTCAGATCGCTGAACGACGACAGAGCTCGCCTCTTGGCGGCGGGCCTGCTCCTGGGCGACGCGGTCTCCGCCTGTGGTGTGCAGAAGCCGAGTGAGGTCGTCGTACCCGTAGGCCGTGGGGGTCGTAGGCCAGTCCGGGCGCGCCGAAGCGCCGAGCGGCAACTCGCCGTCGGCGTTGTAGGTGGTGCTCGGGTCGGACGTCGCGGGCGGGCCTCGCTCGGAGGAGGCGTGGATCGGGACGGCAATGTGATGGCTGCCGTCGCAGGCAAAGTTGCCCGGCACCGTCGACTCACAAGCAACGCTGCTCGGGACCGGCATCGCGAGTAGTGCGACGAGGGCCGCGACGAAAGCGGCCACGAGCGCACCGAGAGACCTACGCATCAGACACGTCCTCGATCGCCGTGCGGAGCTCGTCCAGCCGGAAGATCGCTGCGGGGCGCTGTTCGTCCAGCAGGATCGTGAACTGAACCTCCTCAAGATCCGCTTCCGCGAGGCGCACGGCCACGTCAATCCCGGAGCCGTCGTTCTCAAAGCGCGGGATGGCACTCTGAAGCAGAGCTTGGGCCTCGGCGAGCGTGAGCGTGCCATCCTCGAGACCGGCGATCGCGTCGAGGACGTCCCGGGCGACGGTCGTGTTGTAGTCGTTCATCTTCATCGCGTGATCACCGTGATCACGATGCTGTCCTCGGTAATGACCTGCACCGTCCCGCTGGTGAACGACAGCCTCGCTTCGCCGTTCGGGCCCTTGACTGGCACACCCTTGGTGCTGCCAAGGACGTCCTCTACGAAGTTGGGCGAGACGCTCCTGCCTGCCCCGGTCGCTCCTGCCGGTGCGCCAAGCCCGCTCGGCTGCAGCCGATCAACGGCGTGATGGCTGTAGAGCCGGTCGCCGATCTGGGCGTACTCACGACCTCCCTGCGTGACCTTCGGATAGTTCTGCCATGACGTCCAGAGCAGCCGCTCACCGCCGTTTGCGGCAACACCGGTAGCCGCCGTGGTTACGGTCCGACAGGGATTGTTTCCTAGCTGCTGACTAGGGGTGATACCTTCCGGGGGCTCGACGGGAACCTCGATGGTGATGCTGGAAGCCCGGACGCGGTTTTCAGCCCCGACCTCGGTGGCCGCGGACGCGGTTGTGGCCAGACCGAGGACAGCCCAGACCGCGACCAAAGCAGCTAGGAAAACACGCACCCACCACCGTGCCAAGACAGGGGGCCGGGGTGGGGTCATGACCCCATCATGCCCCTTCCCGTAAGGCTCTGGGCCGGGTGACACGACCAGCGGGTGCGGACCTGGGGTTATCCACAGTGCAAGAGGTGTGTCCGAACTTCGATCTCGGCGAAATCGCGGGAGTACGACTCGGACGGGCGTGCGGGTGTCAGCTCACGGCCGCGACGGGTCAGGGGGTGTCGGGCGATCCGGGGTGGCCGCGGTTCTCTAAAGATATTTCGGAGTCGATAGCAGCAAGCAACTCAGCCGCACTGACCTTCTGGGACGACTCGGGTAAGTCGTCGTGGCCTGAGTGATCTCGTCGACCGGATCGGGGGACGTTGGTGGCTCCGGGGAACGTGGCGGCGTGGACGGCCTGCAGCGCCCTGATGCTGACCTGGGTGTAGATCTGGGTGGTGGACAGTTCGGCATGGCCGAGCATGGCCTGGATGTAGCGGATATCGGCCCCGCCCTCCAACATCAACGTGGCCAGGGTGTGGCGGAACAGGTGACACGCCCCCTGTTTGTCCGTCCCGGACGCTTTCACGTAATCCCGCACCAACTGTGTCAAGCGGTCGACGCTGAACCCGGTGCCGTCGACGGTGAGGAACAAGATCCCGTCATCCGGCTCGACCACCCATCTGGGCCTGGTCTCGGTGAGGTAGCGCTCGATCCACGCCACGGCTCTGGGACCGATCGGGACCATCCGATCCTTCCTGCCCTTGCCCTGGCGGACCATCAGGGTGTGCCGCTCGATGTCGAGGTCCCTGACGTTGAGCCGGGCGAGTTCGCCGCGTCGGATGCCGGTGCCGTAGAGGGTCTCGATCATGGCTCTGTCTCGCACCCCGGTCGGTTTCGTCAGGTCCGGGACCGCGAGCACCGCCTCGGCCTCCTCCACCGACAGGGCAGCTTTCGGGAGGCGTTTCTCGACCTTCGGCAACTCCAACTCACTGGCGGGGTTCGATCCGACGTGATCGTTGCGAACGGCCCATTTGAAGAACGCCCGGACCGGCAACAGTGTCTCGTTCTGCGATCGGAACGACAGTGGTTCGCCGTCGGCCTTGCGGTAGTGGAACAAGTACCGCTGGTAGCGGACCAGCATCGGCCGGGTGACCTGCACCGGCCTGGTGACCCCGCGATCGGCCAGCCAGCCGGCCACCGTGGCCAGCCGTTGCCGACGGCCACGGATCGTGGCCTGCGAGTAGCCACGGGCAGCCAGATCGGTGAGGAACTCCTCAACCAATGCCGGGAACCCGTGCCGATCGGTCGGATCACCGGGGATCTTCTGCGGAACATGCTCACCACGCTTACCCATCCCCGAACACCCGCCTCAGATCAGGCTCCGAGCCGCCCTCAGGAACCTTTGACAATGCCGCCGACTGGGGGCCGACCACCCCCCGACCAGGCCCCGACCAGACCCCGACCAGCGGTGGTTCCGGGCCGACCGGTTTCGGGTCGTAGCCGTTCCCGATGCCGTCGATGAGCGCACTCGGGTCGGTGAGCCCCGCCAGGAACCGGCCGCCGTGGTCGTAGCCGTTGCTCGTCTGCCCGGTCGTACTCGGGGCCACAGGTGGATTCCAGGTGAGTTCGTAGCCGAACGCGCCGGACTCCAGCCGGTGCACGATCACCAGCTCCAGGTCGACCAGCCGGGCCAGGTGCACCTTCAACTGGGTGTCACCCCACCCGGCGCCCTGGCTGGCAAGGTACTCCCGCAGCTGACGCCTGGTGAACCGCACCAAGTCCAACGGGATCGCCAACCGCTTCGTCTCGGCCGTCGCATAGGAGTGGACCGCGGTCAGCAGCCGCCTCGTCTGGGGCGCGAGCTCGTCGAGTGACTGGCCCAGCACCGCGTGCGCCAAGCGGTGGGCGACCTCAATGTCACCGATCGTGGACTCCACGTAACTGACGACCTTGCCGTTGATCGTGGCGGTCTTCCGCTCCCGCTGATGCTGATGCAACAACGTCACCGCGGCGATCAGCCCGAGGTACTTCCCGTGATCACGCCGGGTCCGGGTGCGGCCGTCGGCGAACGTGAGCCGGTCCGCGAACGGATTGACGACCGCGAGCGGCTCCAGCAGCCGCTGCGCGTCGCGGTGCAGTCCGACGATCTGGTCCCGCTCGGTCCGCGCGGCCAGTCCCTCGAGTGTCTGGGCGCGGCGTTGTGCGGCGTGGATCGCGCGGGTCTGGTCGCGGTCCTCATCCACGGTGAGGACCAGGCACCGGTTGAGCAGCTCCTCGTCGACGTCGATCGCCGTCGTCGTCAGCACGATCGCGGTCGGTCCGGTGACCTTGTAGGTATGCGTCACCAACCGCCCCGACGCGGTGTCCTTACCCGTCGACGCGATGCTCAGCTCGCCCTCCGACTGCAACAGCTTCAACGCATACGCCGCCCGGGACGCGCCTTCCTCCTCGGCGATCGACAAGACCTTGTGCGCCAGGTCGGACTCACCCAGGTAGAACAGCGACTGCCCGGTCATCGCGCTGAACGACACCCGGTCCTCGTCGGGGACGAAGCCCAACACCGACTCCATCACCGCCGACTTCCCAGCCGCCGACGTCGACTGCACGATCACCGCGAGTGGGCTGGGCAACAGCCGGCTGACGGCCGCGAGGTAGCCGACCAGACAATTCACCGCCTCGCCCACCATCCCGACCCGGCCGAAATCCCGCTCGATCCGATCGATCAACTTCGGATCCCGCAGCAACTCCAGCGCGGCCTCCCGTTGCGCGCTGGTGAGCCTGATCTCGGGCTTCGCGGGCGCCTGGGCCGCTGCGATGACTTCCTCGGCCTTGGCCTCACAGGCCAGCAGGACGCGGCCCAGGTCGGCCTTGATCACCTCGGGTTCGAACCGCAGCTCGCCCGCAGCCGCCGCCACGAACGCCGCCCGCGCCCGCGCCGAGTACAGGTCCAGCGTGTCCACGTGGAACCCCGGCACCGCATCCGACCCCAGCGACGAGCCTGGCCGGTCCGTCCTCGTGACCAGCAGATTGACCCGCAACACATCGAACGACGTGACCTTCTCCAAGCCCCGGACCCGCCACCGACGGGTGCCCAGCTCGATCACCAACTCCCGACCAACCACCGCGCCCTGCTCACCCTGCTCACCGGTCGACTCGTCCTCGACGTCCTGCTCAGCCACGACCGGCGGGGCTGCCCGGACAACGATCGGCTCCACCACCGGCACCGGTTCGACCGGCTCAATCAGATGTGCAGGTGAGTCCAGTCCCGGCCGGACGACAGCAGCCGGCGGCTGGCAACTAGCGGGGCGGGCGGTGTCGAGCCAGGTCGCCTTCCGCAGGAACCGACCCAACACCTCGGCCGGGCTCCCCTCCAGCCCTGCCTGGACAGCGACCTCGTTGACATCGGCGCCGCGCGGCAACTGCACCCGGAACGTCTCCACGCCCGTCTCAGCGAGCCGTGCCGCCAGCGCGGCCGCTCCGCGGTCACCCGCCTCATCGGCATCGAACGCGATCAACACCCGCCCGATCCCATGCCGCTCGACCGCGGCCTGGTGATCACTGGTCCAACCGTCGGTGCCATAGGTCGCCGTCACGTGCCGGAACCCCGCGCACCACAACGTGAGTGCGTCGATCAGCGACTCACACACGATCAACTCGCCCCCACCACCAGCACGGCCAGCCTCGGCGAAGGCCGCTGCGTTGAAGACCCCGCGGTGCGGGCCCGGCAGGTAGAGATGCTTCGGCGTCCCGGCCCGTAGGTCATCGCGGATCTTGCGGCCGTAGACCTCCCCGACGTCACCAGACTCGTCGATGACCGGGATCACCAGCGAGCCACGGAAGTGCTCATGCCCGGTCTGACGCAGGATCCCGAGTGCCTGCAGGCGGGAGCGGATCCGCTTCCCCTCGACAATCTGGTTGCCCGGGATCCGGTAGCCCAACGTCCGATCCCCGAACCCCAGCCGAAACACCGCGACCGCCTCGGGATGATCGATCCTCCGGCGACCCAGGAACGCCTTCGCTTCGTCATGGGTCACGAGGGTCTCGGCGTAATAGCCGACCACCGTGTTCAACAGTTCCTGGTCCGCGGCGTCGACCTCGACCAGCGACGGCAGCTTCGGCCGAGTCGACTTCGCCGCCGGCCCCGCACCCTTCCACGGCCTCGTCTGCGACAACACCGACAGCTCTGGCGATGCCTCGCGCAGCAACTCGACCGCATGCCGAAAGCTCACGCCCTGCGCGGTCATCACCCAATCGATCGGCCCACCACCCCGCCCGCACGCACCCAGGCAATGCCACAGGTTCTTGCCCGGCGTCACGACCAGCGACGGCGAGCTGTCGTCGTGGAACGGGCATGCACCGACCAGGTCGTTGCCCTGCTTGCGCAGCACGACGCCGCAGCCCTCGACCAGCCGCTGCACGCTGACCTCGGCCTTCAACCGGGCCAACTCCGCGTCGGGGATGCGTGCCACGCCGGACCTCCTGAAAGATTTCTGACTTACACTCGCAGGCAACACGATATGCCAGATAGCGCATCACCGTGCAAGGCGACAGGCCAGCGGAGGCAACCATGACCGTCATCAACGCAGCACAATGGGCATCACCAGACCCGAGCGGAGGCCACCAGATGCCCAGCCCCTTCCACGGCGAGCGCCTCAAGGCGCTGCGCACCGAAGCCGGCTGGTCCCAAGCAGAGCTGGCCGAGAAGATCGACTCCGACGCCCGCCAGGTCTCCCGCTACGAGAACAACAAGGTCGCCCCCGGCCTCGAAGCCGTCATCCGCATGGCCGAGACCTTCAACGTCTCCGTCGACTACCTGCTCATCGAACGCGCCGAGCGCCGGCCGCTCAACGCCCCCAGCAGCCACGTCGACGCCCGCCTGTCCGACCTCGACCAGCTCACCGACGAAGAACGCGCCACCATCACCAACGTCATCGACGCCCTTGTCACCAAGGCCAAGCTCAGGCTCATCACCGGCGGCGCCGGCTGAGCCGGCTACACGATCAGGTGTTCACCGTCGACGCGTAGCGCAAGGTCCTCGCCTCCGGCGTCGCGGACGAGCAGAACTCCGCCTTCCCACCTGGCAACCTCGACCACATCACCGAGTTCAACGCGAGCTGTCTCGACAACACCTACCAGCCGGCGGACTGATGTCTCGCAGATCACGAGCCAGCCGTCGTCAACGCGGAAAGCGGACAGCAGATCCTCATCGACTCTGATCACCTGCAACTCCGCGTCCGCGGCTCGGGGCAGCACGATCACCTCCCGAGCTGACCATAGGTAGCCGGTCTCCCCTGAGGCGCCCAAGGAGACCCCCCGCCAACCGGGAACCGTCAGCGACCACTCGAACCGCCCGTCCAGCGTCACCGTGACCGCAGCGGCCCGGAGGTCGTCTGCTGGCGACACGCGGACGTCGTAGACGCGGTCGCTCAGGATGAAAGTCTCTCCAGTCATGACGGCGCTCATGGGGTCGCTGTGATCAGCCGGATGGTGCCGTCGACGTCTACGCCCCAGGCTGAGGTGATGTTCCAGGTCTGGCCGCTTGGACCTGTGAGCGGTCCCCGAACGACGAACTTGGTGCCCCCGCCGGTCATCGGGACCGAAGCTGACGCATTGCCAAAGTTCGTCGTCAGGTGACTCCGGAGAGCGGAGTCCAGGCCCGCTTGGTCGAAGCCCATGGAGTCCTTGAAGACTCCGGACTTACTCGGGTTCTTCAGCAGGTAGCCAAACTTGCCCTCGGGGATCGTGACCCGCGTCGTGTCGAGGATGTCGCCAGCGCTGTTCCCAATGAATCTCGGCGCTGCGCTGTTTGCGGCAACACCGTCCGTCGTGAGCAGCGCCAGTCCCACGCGCAGACCCCAGAAAGGCTCCAGGGTCGCACCGGCGGTCCGGGTGACCTGCACGACCGTCACGGATCCGTTGTCGGTGGTATCGGTGGAACCCACGACCTGCGAACCACGATCGCTCGCAGTTGCAGGTGCGTCGTAGACCGGAGAGTCGTAGGCGTAGGTGGCAGCACCCACCACCGAAACCGGCCGGGCGGCAGCCGCTGGCGACACCAACCCAACCAACGCCAGGAGCGCCGCCACGAACGCCAAGAGGACGCGCCGCATCACACGCCACCAACGGTGAGGTCATACCGCCGATGCGGCCACGTGAACGTGTCAGGGCCAATCGCGACAACCGCGACCGCGTCCAAAGCAGCCTGGCGCAAGCTCTCCTGGTCTACAGAAGCCTCACCGATCGAGCGGGCATACATCAGGACTCGCCAAGAATCGAATACCGCCCGGCCTTCAGCGTCCCAATCCACATCAACATCCGCACCCGACTCCAACTCGAACCGACAGCCACGACCATGGAGCCTAAAGGTCCCCAAGCAGTCAAGCGCACCGGATCGCACCAGATGGCTCCCGTCTCGAGGTTGAAGAAGCACACCCGTCCAGATCGTTGGCCGCTCGGTCCCTTCGAACCTCACGACAAGCGCATCTAGGCATTGGGCCGTCAGTTGCACGAATGCCTCGACGATCTCACCGGGAGTCATCGCAACCTATCCCGGCCCACGGAGTACGTCGATTGGAGGATGTCGTCGATCGACGTGTACCGACCTGGACCAATCACCGTTGATGGATCGACAACCCGGTACTGGACATCAATGCCTGCGCGGCGCGCAGCCGCGAGGCGATGGTGCCCATCCACCACAACACGCTGGCCATTCAGTTCCACCACGTCGATTGGTGCACCCTGCCATCCGTTGACGCGCATCGACTCCGCGATCTCATTGACCGTCCGTTGCGATGCACGTCCCCTGAGCACTTCAGCACGAGTCAACGTACTGGGAGCGGCCGACCTCACGCTGTTTGCGGCCTTACCCAAGCTGACCTTTGGGCCCCCGAGGAAGATGGTGGCCCACATGTCGACGGCGATGGTTGCTTGGGCTTGTTGTTGTTCTTGGAACGCGGGATCGGTCAGCAGCATCTCCATGTAGATGGGGCATTCGTATCCGCAGGCGGCGGCGTTGATCTGGGCGCCGGTCATGGGTTTCAGGAAGGCGGATGTGAAGGTGTCGACGACTGAGCGCCAGACGTCGGAGGCTGCCTTCTTAACCCGGGCGTTCTGATCACTGAGCTGCTTCTGGACGTCGGCTGCCTGACGTTCTTCACTTTGGGCACGGTCATGGGAACTCCACCGGTTACGTGGGGTGGACCGATAGAGGCGCTCGTACTTATGTGTGATCCTCTTCAGTTCGTCATACCTGCGGGTCCCGTAAGCGTTCTTATACGATTGCCCACCGGCACGGCCAGAGGGTGTCCTATAGGCAGCCTGCCACCAGTCCCGCTCGCCATTGCGACGTGCCGTCAGTTCCGCGTTATACATCTCCGGCGTGTAGTCGTCGGGGCGGAGGCCGGTGGGGTCGGGGTGGTCGATCGGGTTGCTGTTGCCGTAGTGGTAGGGGTTCCATTGGGTGGGTGCGGTGAGGTCGATGATGGGGTCGGGGGAGAGGAATCGTCCGGTGGTGGGGTCGTAGTCGCGGGCCCCGACCCGGATGAGGCCGAGGGTGGTGTCGTTGAGGCCTTGGACGAATCCCCGTGACGGCGCCCAGCTGGCGGGGTCGGCGCCGCGGGGGGTGCCGTAGGGGAGGGTCCGGCGGGTCTGGATCGTGGAGGTGGCGTTGTTGATCGTCCAGTTCGCGGTGTTGTTGACGTCGGAGAACAGGGTGTGGACGTCGGCGATGTTCGGGCCGGTCCGCATCGCGATGGTCTGTCCGGCGTATTGGATGTAGCGCTGCGCGGTGACGGTGTTGGTGGCGCGGGTGAGGGTGAGTTCGGTGTCGCCCAGGCTCACCACGGTGGTGGTGTCGTCGCGGCGGATCAGCCGGGATCCGTCGGTGTGGTAGGCGAACCGGGTGGTCTGCCCGCCCTGGACGACCTGGGTGAGGCGGCCTTCGGCGTTCCAGGCCAGGGTCTGGGCCTGGGCGGTGGTGGCCGGGTTCACCGACTTCGCCGTCGTCGTCCGTGTCGTGGTGTTCCCGGCCGGGTCGTAGGTGATCGGGCTGGACACGGTGCCGGCCGGGCTGGTGGTGGTCTGCGCGGTGGCCTGGTGCGGCTTCGCGCCGGTCCCGGGAACGGTCCAGGTGCGGGTGGTGTCCCCGCTCGCGGCATGGCTGAGTTCCGACAGCCGGTTCCCGGCCTTGTCGAACGTCCAGTCCTGCCAATACGGCGCCGGGCCGCCCAACCCGGTCGTCGTCGGCGCGGGGGTGCAGTCGCCGCTACCCGGGGTCCAGGCCCGGGTCAGCCGTTGGAGGTGATCGGTGGTGAAGCACTGGGTGTCGGTCGCCGCGCCGGTCTCCGGCGTGCTGGTCGCCAGCTTCGTGATCGCCCCGGCGGGGTTACGTGTGTAGTCCACGACCACATCGGCTGTGGTGGCGACTTCCCGGTCGAGCCGGGATTGGGTGAGGCGGGTATGGGTGTCGTCGTAGGCGTAGGTCTGCCAGCTCGTCTGTCCGAGCGTGTTGCCCAGGGCGAGTTGCATGACCTGGCCCTCGCCGTTGTAGATCGTGTTGCCCACATACGATCCACGCCCACCCAGCCCCGACGCCCGCCCGAGCGCGTCGTAGTAATGGGTGAACTTCTCATACGTCAACGGCCCATACCCCGTCAGTGTCGACGTCGCGGGCTGGCCATTGGGGGTGTAGGTGTGGGCGGTGGTGTAGGTCTTCGCCAACGGGGTCTCGACCCAGCCCGGGATCTCCGGGACCGTGATCGTGGCCCCGGTCGGGCGGGATGCGGTGTCATAGGCCGTGACCTTCGTGGTGATCGGCTTCCCGTCGATCCACCGCGAACTCGAGGTCAGCTGGCCGGCCTTGAGCGTGTCGTACTCCCACGACGCCAGGACTGTCCCGGTCGGGCTGCCGTCACGCAGGGACGTTTTGCGGCCGAGCTGGTCGTAGGTGTAGCCCACCGTCTGGTTGTTGCCGTTGGTCGCTGACAGCAGCTGCCCGGCCAGGTCGTAGGACTTCGTCCCTGTGCCGGCATCGGGGTCAGTGCTCGAGGTCTCCCGGCCCAGCAGGTCGTAGGTGTGGGTCCAGGTGTTGCCGGCATGGTCGGTGTGGGTCTTGACCTTCCCCGACGGGGTGTAGGTGTAGGTCGCTTCGTCGAAGGCCGTCGACAACGGGGCGCCGGTGTAGGAGCGGACCGCGGTGGTGTTGCCGTCAGCATCGGTGATCGTCGTGGTCGCCGTCCCGCCGGCGGGCGGGGTGACGTGGGTCCGGTCGCCCTCATGAACGGTGCTGGTGGACCACTTCTCCACGTTCTTGGAGAACAGGGTCGCCTTCGTGGGCCGCCCGGCGCCGTCAACAACGGTCTTGGTGACCGCCGGCATCGTCGCCTCGTCGATGTGCTGATAGGTCGTGTCCGGCAGCCCCCACGCGAACACCCCGGCCCGCTGGACCGTCGCCAGACCACGGGAGTCGTAGCCGACCGACGCCACGACCCGGCCGTCCTTGGTCGACACATTGCCGTTCGCGTCGACGGCCTGGTCCTGGGACTGGGCCTGTTCCTGGATCGGCCGGCCCAGCCCGTCGGACAGTGTGGTGCTGGTCGCGTAACTCGTCCCGTTCGGCAGCAACACCTTCGTGGTGACCGCGTTCGGGCCCGCCGGGCGGACGGTGTACTCGAACGTCGTCGACGGCGTCTGGGTGGCCCTGTCCCGGCCCGGCAGCCACACCCCCGTCACCCGGGCATAGCCGTCATAGACGGCTTCGGTGACCTCACCCCCCGCGGCGACCGACCGGGTCGGAACACCGAGGCGGCGATCGGAGAACATCCGCCCGGTGTGCGCGGCCAGCGGGCCGGCCCCGTCCGGGTCGGGCGAGGTCGTGGCCTGCTCGGTCACGATCCCCCGGCCCGCGGGAACATAGCTCGTCGTCGAGGTCCGGCCCAGGACATCGGTGCTCGCGGTCGCACGGCCGATCGCATCGACCGTGGTCGTCCCGACAGTGGTGTAGACGCGCTGGCCGGCGTTCAGACTCGTCACCGCCTCGGCCCGCGTGATATCGCCCTTCCCGATCTGGCCCAACGGGAGGTTGTCGTAGTAGGTCCGGGTGTCGGCCAGCAGGTTCTCGGGGGTCAACGCCAGGGTGTCGAACCCACCGCAGGCGACCGCGCGAGTCTGTGTGGTCGCCGGCTGCGACAGCTGGTGGGCGGCCGGGTTGCGCGCATACGTGGTGCGGGTGCACGCGTCATCGGCCGCTGTGGCGGTGTCGCCGAGGTCCTCGGTCTGGTCGGGGTAGCCCTCGCTGTCGAACCGGGTGAACGTCTCGGTGGTCCGGGTTCCGGTCGAGATCTTCTGCCGCGACTTCGTGTGGGTCGCGACGGCTTTCTCCGCCCGGATCCCGGCCGGGCTGACCGCCTTCGCCGGCAGGATCGTGTAGCCGGTGATCGTGCCCCCCACCTCCGGTCCGGTCGGGCCGTTGAAGGTGAAGGTCTCGTGGACCGCGCCCTGCAGACCACGATGATCCACCGCCGTCCCGCCCTGGGAGTCCGGCAGCGCCACACTCTTCGCCCCACCCGCGGCGTTCAGCCGGTCGCCGTTCAGGCCGCGGAAGAACCGGGTATCGGTGCGGAGGTTCGCCGGATCACCAGGGTCGCCGATCTGGGTCGAGACGTCGGCGTAGCCGACATACCGCGACCACGTCCGCTCCGCATCCTTGGTCAGCGGGGAGTCGTTCCACCCCCACCCCGCGCCCCCGCGGTAGTCGTAGCTGGTCGTCTTGTGCCCCGACGAGGCCGCCGACCGGTCGTACTCGTTGACCTGGGTCACCACATACTTGTGGAACCACTGCAGCCGCGGCTGGGTCTCCCCGGTCGGGGTCCACCAGATCGGGTAACACCGCCGGCCGTTGGTCTCCGGGACCGGCATGTTCCCCGCAGCGCAGTCCTTGCCGGAATAGGTGACCAGCGTCTCCCCGCCCATGCCGTTGTCGATCCCGGTCACCCGGAACCGCCAGTACGCCCCCCAGACCTGCCCGAGGGAATCACTGATGCCCTCGACCCGGTTCGGCATCGCCGTGCCGGAGAACACCACCGACGGGTCATCGGGCATCCCCGGCGCGCCGTGGGTGACCTGCGCCAGCCACAGCGACGGGTTCTGGTTGGTCCCCGTCGCGGGGAACGTGTGGGTCAGGTTCCAATGCTCCACCTCCTCAAAGCTCGTGCCGTTGTGGACCTCGGTGCGGACCTGCGCCAACCGCTTACGGGTGAAGAACGCCGGCGAGGTCTGCGACGTCGTGCACGTCGCCGCCGCACAGATCCGGTCGAACGGCACGTCCGGCCACGCCGCCTTCGTCGTCGCCGTCAGATTGGCCTCCGCGCACGTCTGCGCCGCGGTCGGCAGGCACCGCTCCGCCACCTCGAACATCACCCGCGCCGGCGCCGGGCTGGTGTGTTCCTGCCCGCCGGTCTGGCCGTACTCGATCCGGTTCGGGAACCCACCACGGGTGTAAGTGACCGGGGCGGCGTTGTTGTTGCGGCCGTACTTGTTGGTCTCCGCGGTGTAGTAGACCGTCAACGACCCCTGATGGGTGTCGACGATGTGGTCCAGGTTCCACCGCCACGCCTGCACACACGACCCGTTCGCATACGTCGCGGTGTAACACGGCTCACCGGGCTGGTTGCCGAACACCGGCACCGTCCAGGTCGAGTTCGTCGCCTGCCCGTTCGGGTTCGGCTTGCCCAACCCGAACCAGTACTGCATCCCATCGGGAGTCGTCATCTTCCAGTACTCGTTGTTGTCATCCCCATTGCCATACGCGCCGAACAGGTGCTCGAACCGCGACCCGTCATCACGCCGCAACCGCCACACACTCGACGTGCCGTCTTGGACCAACTCCCCCGAATGCGCACCGAAGGAGACAGTGAAGTTGTCGGAGAACCAGCACAGGTCGCCGGTCTTGACCGACGCATTCGACCCGCCCGCCTGGTCATCGGCACACGCCTTGTAGGAACGCTCCACGAATCCCTGGGTCGATTCCCAACCCTCCCCCACCCACGACGGCTGGTTGTTCGTCGCCGACGACTGCCCATCCATCGCCTGCGACGAATACGCCACACTCACCCCCGCCGCCGGCGACCCCGCCACCTTCGGGGTCTCCATCGGATACGACCAGGCGAAGTCACCCGTCGACCCACCCGCCGACCACGACCCCGTCGGCGACAGCGATGTCGCGCCGAAGTTCCCCGCCCCGCCACCGGCGTCGGCGGCGACCGCCAACACCATCGCCTCCGCCGACCGCAACGTCAACGTGGCCACGAGCTGGGTCGACCCCGCCTCCTCCTCCACGACCGAGCCGACCGGCTCCACCACCTGACACGACGCCACCTCAGGCGTGGTCAGCGCACACGCCGGCAGCCGGACCAACCGCGACCGGCCCGCCACACCACCCGAACTGTTCGGGGCCTCAACCTTCGCCGTCACCGGCCCCTCACCAGTCAGCGTGACCAGCCGCTCCACCCCCAGCCGCGCCGCGATCGCCGGGTCCACCGTCGACACCTCCACCGTCGCCGGCGTCGGGCCCTCCGGGACCGGGAGCCTGCGGCGCTGCGTCACCGGCGCCGTCACCGGCCCGACAGCCACACCCCGCCCGTCCGCAACCGCCAGGCCATCACCACGCCCCACACCGGTGGTCAGGTCGACCGTCGTCGTTCCCGCCACCGGGACCCCCTTCGCGGGCGCCGCGGGCTGCATCGCGCGGGCAGCCTTGCGGGTCTCCGACTCCACCCCCGCCGTCCGTGGCGCGGTCCCCGCCGGGACCATCGCCTTCACCACCGGCCACCGGCCCGCCTTCACCGGAACCACCGGCGCCGCACCCGCCGGCACCACACTGCCCGCCAACACCGCCGTGACCGCAACCACCCCGACGATCCCCCGCACCACACCACGCATGACCCACACCTCTCGTTAGTTGGCGCCCGGGCAGGCCACCATGTCGGGGGCGCCCTGGACGATGTTGCGGGCGATGTCGATGCTCTCGACGCCGGGGAAGGTCCGGACATCATCGATCCGACCGATCCACTGCGCATCGGCGGTGGCGGGGTCCGTGGGAGGCGCCATTCCGACACCGAGGTAGTCACTCATCGGAACAGTGCCGGTGAAGGGCACCTCGGTCACCGTCTGGCCGTTGACGAAGAACTCGAGCTTGTTCTGGCCCTTGTTGTAGACACCCATCAGGTGGACCCACTGCCCGGCCTGCGCGACGACCGTGGAGTCGGCCCACACCATCTCGTTCGCCGATCCCTGGCCGTTGGCGACACCGAAAGCCCACACCATCGCACCGCTCTGCTTCTTGTGCAGGCCGAGCGTCATCGCGTTCTTCGGCCAGGCATTTGGCAAGGGCAGCGACAACACGCCGCGGCGATCACCGGTCGTGATCAGCCCAGCCGGATCGACCTGGGCCCACGCCATCACCGAGAACGACCCGGTGGTGTCGACGATCGGGGTCGCCGATCGCACGAACTGCGTCGACAGGCGGTACGCCTTGTCGGTGCACACATTGACACCGCTCCCAAGATCGTTCGGGTCGTTGTGGTACCAGGCACCGTTCGCGGTCAGGTCGGCCATCCAGTCCAGCGGAGAGAACAGCGGAACCCCGGTGGTGTTCGGGCCGGGCTGGTCTGCCATCGAGCCGTCCAAGGTATAGCGGTGGCCGACCGGAGGTGCCATCACCGTCACGATCGGCCCCCGGTGAGTCGTCGCGCTCTCAAGGCCGGCCCGGTCGACCGCGACCGCGTACATGTCCAACGGTCCCGGCGCCGACGTCGGGACCAGCACCGTGACCGGCGCCGTGCCGTTCGCGGCGACGTACTGGGCCAGCGAGTTCGATCCCGCACTCCACTTGTAGCCGATCACATCCGACGAGGTCGACGACAAGGTGACCTCGATCCTCTGCCCCACATAGGCCCGAGTGGACTGACCCGTGACACTCGGGGCGTCCGGGTTGATCGTGTCGACAGCGAACGTGGTTCGAGGACCATCGGCCGACCGGCCGGTGCCATCCTCGGCCCGGGCCCACACCTCGAACGTGCAGTTGCACAGGTTCCAGAACGGCTTGCTCACCGAGGTGTCACCAGAGTTGACCATGGTGCCCGGCAACTCGACCACCGGATAGGTCCGCCCATCCGGGTCCGGTACCTGCTGGATGAGGTGGACCGCGCGGACCTGGCCGCCATCGCCATCACGCACGGTCGACCGGAACTCCGGCTGCGGGATGTTCGCGATCGGCTGGTTGTCCCACAGCCGGTTGCTCACCCACGGGGCACCCGGAACGTCGGGACGGGTGTTGTACTCCACCACAAGAACCGGGTAGGGCCAGCCCTCCTTCGACACATGCGTGTACTGACGCCACCCGTCCCGGTCGGACTCGTTGGCCGACCGCAACCCGAAGGTGATGTTGTTGTAGCCCTGATGACCGCGGACCCAGTCAGTGATCTCCCACGACTGCTCCCGCTGGTCGTTGCAGAACGCCGAGCTGCCGACCGCGAACCCGTTCGACGCGATCGTCTGCAACCAGGCCGGCTGGTTCGACCACGACACCCCGCCCGGGATCACACCGGTGAACCCGAGCTCGACCGGCGGGCCGTACGACCCGAGGTTGCAGTCCACCCGGTTCGCGCCCCCGTTGGGCGAATGGATCTGACGATGCCGGAAGTCGGCCTTGATGATGTCCTTACCGTTCCACGGCCCCGTCGTCGACATCTGGTAGTAGACCCGGGACTTCTTCATCCCCGACCAGCCGTCATACCCGACCCGCGCATTCGTCGAGTCCGGGGCGTTGTCGAACGACTGCCCGTCACTCCACACCATCGCCCAACGCATCTTGCGCTCATAGATGATCGGATCGATCACCACCGGATACACCGTGGCCGGATCGTCCAGCATCGCCCGCGACGGCGTCAGCTGCAGCCGGTTCCCGGCCAGCTCGACCCCAACGACCGCGGTCTTCGCCTCGATCGGGCGAGCCACCACATCGCGAGCCTTCTCCGCCGCCGTGACACCCGTACCCGCGGTCACCCCCAAAGCCGAGCCCCACATCTGCGGGACCGGGACAGTGAACGCGACCGATCCATCCGCAGCGACCGCGTCCAAACCGCCAGCCGGCGACTTCCGCAGCGACACCCCGGTCGCGGTCCACGTCAACACGAGGTTCGACAACAACGGACTCGAAGCAGCAGCGCGGTCCTTCACCACCAGATACTGCGCCATGCCATCGATCGGGGAGGTCCGCACGACCAGGTCGATCCCCGCAGCGACCTCCGGATACACCGCGGTGTCACCCGACAACTGCGGTGCCGGCAACGCGCCGGGCCAGAACAACTGCAGCGACCTCCCCGCCGACCCGATCGACATCAGCGGCCCCGCACCCCCACCCGAGACCGACACCTCCTGCAACGCGACCTTCGGCGCGACCCGCCCATCGGAACGCCGGCCCAGCTGGCCATCAAGCTCCTGCCAAGCACCGTTCCCGCTCCGGTCCGTCGACGACGCCCTCTTCCTCAACGGGACCGGGGACACCTCCGCCCGCAACCGCCCCGACGGCTGCGCCACCACCCGCTGGGTCTCCGTCGTCAACGACGCCACCTCGACCTCACGACCCGACAGCCGGGCTTCCTTCACCGCCGCCGACTCCGCCGACACCACCCCGGGCGCCGGGGCAGGCGAAACACTCGGAGACGGGGCCGGCGTCGGAGCAGCGACCGAAACCTGCGGCACCCCCACTGCCCCCACCAACGCAAACCCGAAGACCGCAGCCGACAACTTCCACATTCCCGCACGGACACTCATGGGCCCGCCCCCCGCTCGCTCACAGCGCACCATTGCGCAGCAGAAGAATCCACCTCAACCGGAACCCTCCGCAACCAATCAGGAAATATCGTCGATGAACATCAGATGAACGATTCTCAGTTCCATGCCGACCAATTCGAGCTCCGTCGTGCTTGAGCCGGCCCGCATGTCAGACCCTCGCTCGCGGAAGCACGTCCCGCGCAATAGGGAAGCGTCAGCCCAGGTGGCGCGCCGCCCGCGCGATCAGGTGGTCCAGCGCCTCGTTGATCTCCCGGTGGTGCTCGATGATGCCCATGTGGCCGCTGCGCGGCAGCACCAGCGTCTCGGCCCCCGGCAGCAGCTCGATGATCCGCTCGGTGTGCTCGACCGGCAGGATCTGGTCGTCCGCCCCGCCGATCACGGTGCTCTCGACCTGGGCGAGGGTCGCGTACGCCTCCTCGCCGTCGAACAGCGCGAAGCCCGGATAGAAGTCGGCGACGACCTCCATCGGTGTGCCCGCCACCATCTGGGACATGAAGTCGACGAACGCCGGGGGCACGTTGGAGCCGTATGACATGCGCCGCGTCGCCACGAACCCCAGGTCGGTCGTCGCGCGGCGCGAGCGCTCCACCAGCGCCGGCACCCGGTTCAGGACCGACAGCACCGGTGGCGCGACCTTCGAGAACAGCGTCCCCGGGATCCCGGGCACGATCGAGTGCTGCGTCAGACCGCCCGACGACGTCGCGACGAGGCCGACGCCCATGACCTTGGTGCCGAACAGGTCGGGCCGGTCGATCGCCAGTTGCTGGATCGTCATGCCGCCCATCGAGTGGCCGATCAGCACGACGGGCTCGTCGGGCGCCGTGGTCGCCTCGAGCACCTGCTGGAGGTCCTGGGAGAGCTGGGTGATGCGCGACAGCTCTCCGTCACCGCGGCTCGACCGCCCGTGGGACCGCTGGTCATAGAGCACCACTTTGTGGCGGCCGCGCAGGTGGGCGCGGATGAAGTGCCAGCAGTGCAGGGACAGCACATAGCCGTGCACCAGCACGATCGTCAGCCCTGGATCGACGGCGCCGGGCGGCGCGAAGCGGTCGAACTCGTCGACCTCCACGTGGAGGCGTACGCCGTCGGCGGTCGTCACGTCGGGGCCACCGGCCCGCAGCGAATAGAACGGGTGGGCCTCGAGCTCTGCCAGTGGCGGGAAGCCGCGCGTCAGCCGGCGGCGCTCGATCTGCAGGCCACCCGCCGCGGCCCCGGCAGCGAGCGCGGCGACGCCGCCGACGATGCCCCACCCCTGGGCGGCCCTGGACGGCTTCCGATGTCGCCGGCTCACGTGTGTTCCCCTTCTCCCGCAGCAATCCCCGCACCCACGTGTACGCGGGGGACGCGTACGCCGACACGGGTCACGATCTCGTAGCCGATCGTGCCACAGCGCTCGGCCCACTCCTCCGCGGTGGGCGCGCCCGGCGCGCCGAACAGGCACACCTCGTCACCGGGTGCGTCGGTGGCGTCCGGTCCCAGCTCGACGACCAGCTGGTCCATGCACACCCGTCCGCGCTGCGGCACGCGCCGCCCGCCGACGGCGAGGTCGACCACACCGGACGCGTGCCGCGGGATGCCGTCGCCATAGCCCAATGGCACCAGCCCCAGCGTCGTGGCCTCGGGCGCGGTCCAGCGCCCGCCGTAGGACACGGTCGCGCCGGCGGGCACCCGCTTCACGTGCACCAGTTGGGCGCGCAGCTCCATCACCGGCTGCAGCGCGATGCCCTGCCGGGCGGCGATGCCGTCGCCCGGGTCGACGCCGTACGCGGCCATCCCCACCCGCACCATCTCGTAGTGGGCCCGCGGCACCTGCAGCGCCGCCGCCGAGTTCGCGATGTGGCGGATCGGCGGGTTCAGCCCGAGCGCGCGGGCCCGCGCGTACGCCGCGTCGAACACGGCCAGCTGCTGGTCGGTGTGGGGCAGCTCGAGCTCGTCACTCGAGGCGAAGTGGGACCACACCCCCACGACCTCGATCGCCCCGGCCTCCTCGGCCTCGGCCGCCGCGCGGCACAGGTCGTCCCACTCCTCGGGTGAGGATCCGTTGCGGCACAGGCCGGTGTCGATCTTGAGGTGGACGCGGGCGCGGCGGCCAACGGTGGCCGCGGCCGCGGCGACGCGGGTCACGTGGTCGACGCGGTGGAGCCCGAGGTCGACGTCGGCGGCGACCGGCGCGGCGAGGTCGGTGTCCTCGCCGAACAGCCACGCCATCAGGCGCCCGGTGTCCCCCGATTCCCGCATGGCAAGGGCTTCCCCGGTGGTCGCGACCCCGAGCCACGTCACGCCCGCGGCGCGGGCGGCGCGGGCGCACGGCACCATGCCATGGCCGTACGCGTCCGCCTTCACCACGACCATGACCTCCGCCTTTCCCACGTGGGCACGGATCGCGGCGACGTTGGCCACGAAACGGTCGAGGTGGATGCGGGCGCTCGTCGTCGCGACGTCGGGAATCACCACAGCTCCCCCGCGTCCAGCGCGGCGACGGTCGCGGGGAAGCGCGCGGCCAGCTCGTGGGGCGGATAGGGGCCCGGGTTTCCCTGTGCCGTCAGGGATTGCAGCGAGGCGGCGGCCACCGCGGCGTGCTTGGGCGAGAGCCCCGCCGCCAGCAGCGTGGCGCACGCCCCGGCCAGGGTGTCGCCCGATCCGGCCTGCGCCGTCCAGGCGGGACCGGGAAGCGCGACGGCCAGAGTCGGGTCGTCCGGGGCCCCGACGAACTGCGTGGATCCCTTGAGGAGCACGGTTGCGCCGGTCTTCTCGACGGCGCGCCGGACCGCCCCGCCCGGGTCCTGTTCCACCTCGGCGCGCTCGACGCCCAGCAGGCGGGCGAGTTCACCGGCATGCGGTGTCAGCAGGCAGCGGCCCAGGCGCCCGGGGAGGTCGCGCAGCCCGTCGGCGTCGATCACGCACGGCGTCCCCGTGGCCACGACCGACTCGATGCGAGAGCGCCCGTCGGCGCGCTCGCCCCAGCCGGGCCCGAAGAGGTACGCCTGGCAGCGCCCGCTGCCGGGCACCACGTTGGGGAAATGCTCGACGACGCGCGCGGCGACCTCGTCATCGCCCACGAACCGCACCATGCCGGCGCCGGTGTGCACCGCTCCCCCGGTCGCCAGCAGGCCCGCGCCGGGATACCGCGCCGAGCCGGCGTCGATACCGACGACGCCGCGGGCATACTTGTCGCTCGACGCGTCGGGCCACGGCCACGCGTCGGCGACATCGGGCGCCTCCCACACCTCGAGGTCCGGGGCGCCGAGGTCGAGGTCGAGGTCCACGACTTCGACCCGCCCACAGGCGGAGCGGCCGGGATCACTGACGTGGCAGGGTTTCAGGGCGCCGAAGGTCACCGTCAGGTCGGCGACGAACGCCCCGTCGCCGCGCCCGGTGTCGGCGCCCAGGCCCGAGGGTACGTCGACGGCGACGAGCGCCGCGGGCGAGGCCTCCGCCCGCCGCGCCAGCGATTCGAGATCGCCTGACAGTCCGGGGCGGCCACCGATGCCGAAGATCCCGTCGACGACGGCGTCGGCGTGCTCGATCGCGTCGCCCGCAGTGGCCACGCGGCCGATCCAGCGGCCGCCCGCGGCCTGGAAGGCTCGCGCGCCGGCGGCGTGGAAGCGGTCCGACTGGCACCACGCGCGGACGCGTACGCCTGCCCGCAGCAGGCGGACCCCGGCATACAGGGCGTCGCCGCCGTTGTTGCCCGGGCCGACCAGCAGCACGACGTCGCGGCCGCGGAACCCGCCCGTGCGAGCGCGCAGCGTGCGCCGCACCGCCCAGGCCAGGCCTTCGGCCGCCCGCTGCATCAATCGCCCGTCGTCGCCGCCGGTGGCCGCGAACGCCCGCTCCTCGGCGGCGCGGACCTGGTCGCTCGTGTACGCGTACCTCACCCGTCCACTCTAGGACCCGCGGCCCCGGCTGCCGGACAGGGCGGGGTCAGGACTCGCACACCACGAACGCCGTGGCGACGCCCGCGTCGTGGGCCAGCGACAGGTGGACGCGGGCGACGCCGAGCTCGGCCATGCGGGCCGCGACCGAACCGCGCGTCGCGAACGAGGGTCGACCGTGCTCGTCGACGACGACCTCGGCGTCGTGCCAGCCCAGGGCCCGCTCGATGAGCAGGGCCTTGGCGAGGGCCTCCTTGGCCGCATAGCGGGCGGCCTGCCCCTCCATGGGTCGCGCGGCCTCGGCGGTGGTGAGCCAGCGCTCGGCGAATCCGGGCCTGCGGGCACACGCGGCGGCGAAGCGGCTGACGTCGCAGACGTCGACGCCGATGCCGATGATCATGGAACGAACGTCAGCTCGAGCGTCCCGAACCGGCCGTAGTCACCCACGATCGTCTCGCCCGGCGCGACGAGCATCGGCTGCGTGCACACGCCGGTGGTGACGAATTGTCCGGCGTGCAAGGGAATCCCATGGGTCGACAGCTCGTTGACCAGCCACGTCAGCGCGGTCAGCGGGCTGCCGAGCACGCGATCACCGGCGCCCTCGAGAACCGTCCCGTTGCTGCTGCTGCCGGTGACGCGCACCGCTGCAAGGTCGAGCGACTTCCAATCCTGCGCGGCCGCCGGGGCGAGCACGAGGCTGTGGCCGCAGGCGTTGTCGGCGATCAGCTGGACCTCGCCCGCGGCGGCGGGGTCGGTGAACCGGCTGCTGGGCAGCTCCCACGACAGGAGCAGCTCGCCGGCGCCGTCGAGGACGTCGGCCTCCGCGTACGCCTCCGCGCGCGGCAGGAAGTCGTGGTCGAGGCGGAACGCGAACTCGAGCTCGGCCAGCCGCATCACGTTGCCCGCCAGGGAAACCCGCCCCGGCTCGAACACCCGCTCGGCCAGCACGCGGCCCGCGAGTGGGCCGTCGACGTTGACGTGTTGCTGCCCGGCGACCGAGGTCGCCGCGATCTTCCACCCCGGCACGCCGGCGGTCACCTCGGCCCAGTGGGCCTGGACCGCGTACGCCTCCGCACGCGTGGTGGGCCGCACGTCGTCGGGCAGCGCGTCGATCGTCTCCCCCGTGACGTCGGCCCGCCAGAGCAGGTCGAAGGCGGCGCGCGTGTCGGGACCGGTGGACATGGTCACTCCACCGTCACGGACTTCGCCAGGTTGCGCGGCTGGTCGACGTCGTGGCCCTTCTGGGTCGCGAGCTCGCAGGCGAACACCTGCAGGGGGATCGCCGCGAGCAGCGGCTGCAGCAGGGTCGAGACCTTCGGCAGCGGGAAGAGCGTGTCGGCGTACGGGCGCACGATGTCGTCGTCGGCCTCCGCCAACACGATGGTGCGCGCGCCGCGCGCCCGGATCTCCTGGATGTTCGACACGACCTTGTCGTGCAGCATGTCGCGACCACGGGGCGGCACGACGACGAAGACCGGCAGGCGATCGGCGATGAGCGCGATCGGTCCGTGCTTGAGTTCGCCGGCGGCGAAGCCCTCGGCGTGGATGTAGGCCAGCTCCTTGAGCTTCAACGCGCCCTCGAGCGCGACGGGATAGCCCACGTGGCGGCCGAGGAACAGCACCGACGGCTCGTCCTTGAACTCCGCGGCGAGGTCCATCACGGGCTGGATGTCGTCGAGGACCTCCTGCACGAGGCGCGGCATGTCCTCGAGTTCGGCCATGACGGCGGCGATCTCCTCGCCGAACTTGGTGCCCTTGACCTGGGCCAGATAGAGCCCGAGCAGATAGCAGGCCAGGACCTGGGTCAGGAAGCCCTTGGTCGACGCGACGCCGATCTCGGGGCCGGCGTGGGTGTAGATCACCGCGTCCGACTCGCGCGGGATCGTCGATCCGTTGGTGTTGCAGATCGCCAGCACCTTCGAGCCCTGCGCCTTGGCGTGACGGATCGCCATGAGCGTGTCGGCGGTCTCGCCCGACTGGGAGATCGCGACGACGAGTGTGTCGGGGCCGACGATGGGGTCGCGATAGCGGAACTCGCTGGCCAGCTCGACCTCGCACGGCGTACGCGTCCAGTGTTCGATGGCATATTTCGCGACCATGCCGGCGTAGTGGGCGGTGCCGCAGCCGATGATGATGATCTTGGATATGCCGCGCAGGGCCTCGGGGCTGATGCGGATCTCGTCGAGCGTCAGCTTGCCGTTGGTGTCGTGACGGCCGAGCAGCGTGTCGGCGATGGCCTTCGGCTGCTCGAAGATCTCCTTGCGCATGAACCAGTCGAAGCCGTCCTTCTGGGCCGCCGAGGTGTCCCAGTCGACGTGGTAGGGCTTGACCTCGGCCTCGTTGCCGTCGAAGTCGGTGACGCGCCAGCTGTCGGCGGTGATCTCGACCATCTGGTCCTGGCCCAGCTCGACGGCGTCGCGCGTGTATTCGATGAACGCCGCCACGTCGGAGCCGACGAAGTTCTCGCCCTCCCCGACGCCCAGGACCAGCGGGGAGTTGCGACGGGCGGCGACGACGCGGCCCGGCTCGTGGGCATCCACGGCCACCAGGGTGAAAGCGCCCTCGAGACGCTTGCTGATCGTACGCATGGCCTCGACGAGGTCGGCGCCGTTGTCGACCTCGCGGCCGACGAGCTGGGCCGCGACCTCGCTGTCGGTCTCCGACTTCAGGTCGACGCCCACGAGCTCGTCGCGCAGCGACGCGAAGTTCTCGATGATGCCGTTGTGGACCAGCGCCACGCGGCCCGACGCGGAGACGTGCGGGTGGGCGTTCGGATCGTTGGGGGCGCCGTGGGTGGCCCAGCGGGTGTGGCCGATGCCGGTGCCGGACGCGCTGAGGGGGTGTGCCTCGAGCTCGGCGGTCAGGTTGGCGAGTTTGCCGGCCCTCTTGGCCGACTCGATGTGGCCCGGCCCGTCGTCGACCACCACCGCGACGCCCGCGGAGTCATAGCCCCGATATTCGAGACGCCGAAGCCCGTCGACGACGACATCCTTGGCGGATCTGCCGCCGACATAACCCACGATTCCGCACATGCGAGGAACCATACCGGCGCGGGTCGGTTGGGGCAGAATGACCGGCATGGCAGCCGAGGTGACCACCGAAGGACAGGGCCCCTACGTCGAGCGCAGCCGCGCCGACTGGGCCGCGATGGCGAACCAGATGGCGCAGCCGCTCGATCAGGGGGTGCTCGACGACCTCCGCGGTCTGGGCGACCCCACCAACCTCGCCGAGGTCTCGGATGTCTATCTCCCGCTGACCCGCCTGCTCAGCCTCTATCACCACCACACCGGCGAGCTGTTCCAGTCGTCCAACCGGTTCCTCCAGCTCAGTGCCCGGCGTACGCCGTTCGTCATCGGCGTCGCCGGATCGGTCGCCGTCGGCAAGTCCACCACCGCGCGCCTGTTGCAGGCGCTGCTGTCGCGCTGGCCCGAGCACCCGCGTGTCGAGCTGATCACGACCGACGGATTCCTGATGCCGAACGCCGAGCTCGCGCGGCGCGGAATCCTGCAGCGCAAGGGATTCCCGGAGTCCTATGACCGCCGCGCCCTGCAGCGCTTCGTGATGGACGTGAAGTCAGGCAAGGACGAGGTGACCGCGCCGGTCTATTCCCACATGGTCTATGACATCGTCCCCGACCAGACGATCACGGTGCAGCGGCCCGACATCCTCATCGTGGAAGGCTTGAACGTGCTCCAGCCGGCGCGGGTGCGGGCCGACGGCACCACCGGCCTCGCGGTCAGCGACTTCTTCGACTTCTCGGTCTATGTCGACGCGGCCGACGCCGACATCAAGCGCTGGTATCTGCAGCGATTCATGTCCCTGCGCAGCACCGCCTTCCGCGACCCGCGCTCCTATTTCAAGAAGTACGCAGAACTCGACGACCGCGAGGCCTTCGAACTGGCCGACCACATCTGGGACACGATCAACGGACCCAACCTGGCGCTGAACATCCGGCCGACGCGCGGACGCGCGACCGCGATCCTGCGCAAGGGAGAGAACCACGAGGTGAAGTGGGTCCGGATCCGCAAGATCTGACCGGACGTCCTCCGAGCGAGGCCGTCCAGGCGTACCCTCCCGAACGCTCTCCGAGCGAGGCCGTCCACGGCCGAGACGAGGAGCACATGGTTGAATCCTCACCATGACCAGCCAGGCGCACGCCGCCGACTCCCACGACCTGATCCGCGTCCGCGGGGCGCGCGAGAACAACCTCCGCGACGTCGATGTCGAGATTCCGAAGCGTCGGCTCACCGTGTTCACCGGCGTCTCCGGGTCCGGCAAGAGTTCCCTGGTCTTCGGCACCGTCGCCGCGGAGTCGCAGCGCATGATCAACGAGACCTACAGCGCGTTCGTGCAGGGGTTCATGCCGTCGCTGGCCCGCCCCGACGTCGACCTGCTCGAGGGGCTGACAACGGCGATCATCGTCGACCAGGAGCGCATCGGCGCCAACCCTCGGTCGACCGTCGGCACCGTCACCGACGTCAACGCCATGCTCCGCATCGTGTTCAGCCGCCTAGGGCAGCCCCACATCGGGTCGCCGCAGGCGTACTCGTTCAACGTGGCCTCGATCTCCGGCGCCGGCGCCGTGACGCTCGAGAAGGGCGGGGAGAAGGTCAAGGAGCGCCGCGAGTTCCAGGTCACCGGTGGCATGTGCCCGCGGTGTGAGGGCATGGGCGAGGTGAACGACTTCGACCTGACCCAGCTCTATGACGCGGACAAGTCGCTGAACGAGGGCGCGCTGACGATCCCCGGCTACACGATGGACGGCTGGTATGGCCGCATCTTCCGCGGCTGCGGCTTCTTCGACCCCGACAAGCCGATCAAGGACTTCACGAAGAAGGAACTGCGCGACCTGCTCCACAAGGAGCCGACCAAGATCAAGGTCGAGGGCATCAACCTGACATACGAGGGTCTGATCCCGAAGATCCAGAAGTCGATGCTGTCGAAGGACAAGGACGCACTGCAGCCCCACATCAGGGCGTTCGTCGATCGCGTCGTCACGTTCACCAGCTGCCCCGAATGCGAGGGCACGCGTCTCAGCGAGGGGGCGCGGTCGTCCAGGATCAACGGGGTGACCATCGCGGACGCCTGCGCGATGCAGATCAGCGACCTCGCCGACTGGGTACGCGGCCTCAAGGAGCCGTCGGTCGCTCCCCTGCTGGAGGCGCTCACCGAGACGCTCGACTCGTTCGTGGGCATCGGGCTCGGCTATCTGTCCCTGGCGCGACCGTCCGGCACGCTGTCGGGTGGCGAGGCGCAGCGCGTGAAGATGATCCGCCACCTCGGGTCGTCGCTGACCGACGTCACCTATGTGTTCGACGAGCCCACGATCGGCCTGCACCCCCACGACATCCAGCGCATGAACGAGCTGCTGCTCCAGCTGCGCGACAAGGGCAACACCGTGCTCGTGGTCGAGCACAAGCCCGAGATGATCGCGATCGCCGACCACGTCGTCGACCTCGGCCCGGGTGCGGGCTCGAAGGGCGGCCGCATCTGCTTCGAGGGCACGATCGACGGGCTGCGTGCCAGCGACACCGTCACCGGCCGCCACCTCGACGACCGGGCCGCGCTCAAGGAGACCGTGCGTACGCCGTCGGGCTCTTTGGAGGTGCGCGGCGCCGACACCAACAACCTGCGGGACGTCGACGTGGACGTGCCGCTGGGCGTGCTCGTGGTTCTCACCGGCGTCGCGGGCTCGGGAAAGAGCTCGCTGGTGAACGGGTCGCTGGTCAAGGACCATCTGAAGGGTGCGGAGTCAGGGATCGTGGCGATCGACCAGGGCGCGATCCGCGGGTCGCGACGCAGCAACCCGGCGACCTACACCGGCATGCTGGAGCCGATCCGCAAGGCGTTCGCGAAGGCCAACGGCGTGAAGCCCGCGCTGTTCAGCGCCAACTCGGAGGGCGCGTGCCCGACGTGCAAGGGCGCGGGCGTCATCTATACCGACCTCGCGATGATGTCGGGCGTCGCGACCCCGTGCGAGGAGTGCGAGGGCCGCCGCTTCCAGGCCGCGGGGCTGGACTATCACCTGGGCGGCAAGGACATCAGCCAGGTGCTGGCGATGTCGGTCGACGAGGCCACGGGGTTCTTCGGGTCGGGAGAGGCGAAGACACCGGCCGCGCACACGATCCTGAAGCGCCTGGCCGACGTGGGGCTGGGCTATCTCACGCTGGGGCAGCCGCTGACGACGCTGTCCGGTGGCGAGCGCCAGCGCATCAAGCTGGCGACCCACATGGGCGAGAAGGGCGGGATCTACATCTTGGACGAGCCGACGACGGGGCTCCACCTTGCGGATGTCGAGCAGTTGCTCGGGCTGCTGGACCGGCTGGTCGATTCCGGCAAGTCGGTCATCGTGATCGAGCACCACCAGGCCGTGATGGCCCACGCCGACTGGATCATCGACCTCGGCCCGGGCGCGGGCCACGACGGCGGTCGCGTGGTGTTCGAGGGGACGCCGGCGGAGCTGGTGAAGGACGCGTCGACGCTGACAGGGAAGCACCTCAAGGAGTACGTGAAGAGGTAGGGGCGAGTAGAGGAGCCCGAACGCTCTCCGAGCGAGCGCAGCGGGTCGAGGAGCCCGAACGCTCTCCGAGCGAGCGCAGCGAGTCGAGGAGCCCCACGCTCTCCGAGCGAGCGAGCGCAGCGAGTCTAGGAGTACGGCGACGATCTATGGACGATCTGCGTAGATCACCCGTCCAACCGCGAAATCGTGGTCGAGGTCGCCGATCCATGCACGTTGTCCAGAGGTGGAGCGGCCGCTCCTCGACTCGGCCGCAAGCGGCCTCGCTCGGAGAACGTAGGTCACCGCTCCTCGACTCAGCCGCAAGCGGCCTCGCTCGGAGAACGTAGGTCACCGCTCCTCGACTCAGCCGCAAGCGGCCTCGCTCGGAGAACGTAGGTCACCGCGGCCTCGCTCGGAGAACGTAGGTCACCGCGGCCTCGCTCGGAGAACGTAGGTCACCGCGGCCTCGCTCGGAGAACGGTCAGCTCAGCGACAGGTGCTCGCGTACAACCGCAGCCAGGCGGTGCGCTACGTCGTGGGCGACGTCGTGGGTCTCGGCCTCGACCATCACGCGGACGAGCGGCTCGGTGCCGGACGGGCGCAACAGCACGCGGCCGGTGGTGCCCAGCGCCTGGGACTCGGCCGTGACGGCCTGCATGACCTGTGGCTCGAGCGCGGCGCGCGCCTTGTCGACGTTCGGCACGTTCAACAGCACCTGCGGCATGCGGGTCATCACCCCGGCGAGCTCCGCGAGCGTACGCCCGGTCGCGGCCATGCGCCCCATCAGGTGGAGGCCGGTCAGCACCCCGTCGCCGGTCGTCGCGAACTCGCTCATGACCACGTGGCCGGACTGCTCGCCGCCCAGGGTGAAGCCGTTGTCGCGCATCGACTCGAGGACGTAGCGGTCGCCGACCTTGGTCTGGTCGACCTTGATGCCGTGGTCGCGCATGGCGTTGACGAAGCCGAGGTTGCTCATCACCGTCGCGACGACGGTGTCGCCGACGAGCTTGCCCTGCTCCTTGAGGTCGAGCGCGAGGACCGCGAGGACCTGGTCGCCGTCGACGAGGTTGCCCTCGTGGTCGACCGCGAGGCAGCGGTCGGCGTCGCCGTCGAGGGCGATGCCGAGGTCGGCGCCGTGCTCGACGACGGCCTGCTGCAGGTCGCCCATGTGGGTCGAGCCGCAGTTGTCGTTGATGTTGGTGCCGTCGGGGTCGGCGTGGATCGCGACCACGGTCGCGCCGCGGCGCTCGAAGGCCGCGACGGCGGTGGCGTGGGCGGCACCGTTGGCGCAGTCGACGACGACGGTGAGGCCGTCCAGACGTACGTCTCCGAGGCTGCCGGCCAGGTGGTCGACATAGGTGTCCAGGAGCAGACCATCGTCGCGGACGCGACCCACGGCCGCGCCGACGGGGCGCTGCCACTCCTCGCCCATGTGCTCCTCGATGGCGTCCTCGAGGTCGTCGCCGAGCTTCGCACCACCGCGGGAGAAGAATTTGATGCCGTTGTCGGGCATCGGGTTGTGGCTCGCGGACAGCATGACGCCGAGGTCGGCGCCCGTGTTGTTGACCAGGAAGGCCACGCCCGGGGTCGGCACCACGCCGACGCGGACGACGTCCACGCCGGCGCTGGCCAGCCCCGCGACCACAGCAGCCTCCAGGAACTCGCCCGACGCGCGCGGGTCACGACCCACGAGGGCAACAGGCTTGTGCCGACCGAACGCGCCGGCCTCGCCGAGCACGTGGGCAGCGGCGACCGAGAGGTCGAGCGCGAGTTCCGCGGTCAGGTCCTGATTGGCCTGACCGCGGACCCCGTCGGTTCCGAAGAGGCGTGCCACAGCCGAATCAGCGCTTGCTGTACTGGGGAGCCTTGCGGGCCTTCTTGAGACCAGCCTTCTTGCGTTCCTTGATGCGCGCGTCGCGCGTCAGCATGCCGGCCTTCTTCAGGGCCGGACGCGACGCCTCGGCGTCGATGCCGTTGAGGGCGCGGGCGATGCCGAGGCGCAGGGCGCCGGCCTGACCCGTGATGCCGCCGCCGTGGATGCGGGCGATGACGTCATAGGAACCCTCGACACCGGCGGTCGCGAACGGGTCGGACGCGATCTGCTGGTGCACCTTGTTCGGGAAGTAGTCCTCCAGCGTACGGCCGTTGATCTTCCACTGGCCGGAGCCGGGGGTGATGCGGACGCGGGCGACGGCCTCCTTGCGGCGGCCGGTGGCCATGCCGGGGGCGACGACCGCGGGACGGCCGGTCGGCTGGGCCTGGCCCGACGGGGCGCCAGCCTCGGAGCGATAGGCGATCTCGCGGTCGCCCTCGGTGAACGGGGTCGCCTCGTCGACGACGGTCTCGGTCTCTTCTACGTGCTCAGACATGTTCTGCGGATCTCCGGGCTTCACTTGGCGTTCGCGGAGGTCGTGGCGACCTGGGCGATCTGGGTGATCTGGTACGACTCAGGCTTCTGAGCCGTGTGCGGGTGCTCCGGGCCGGCATAGACCTTGAGCTTCTTCATGAGCTGACGGCTCAGGCGGTTCTTGGGCAGCATGCCCCACACGGCCAGCTCGACGGCGCGACGCGGGTCCTTGTCGAGCAGCTCGCCGTAGGGAACGGCCTTCAGGCCACCGGGGCGGCCCGAGTGGCGGTAGGCCATCTTGTCGGTGCGCTTCGCACCCGACAGGGAGATCTTCGACGCGTTGACGACGACGACGAAGTCACCGCCGTCGACGTGGGGCGCGTAGGTGGGCTTGTGCTTGCCACGCAGGAGGGTGGCGGCGGCAACGGCGAGACGCCCGAGGACGACGTCCTCAGCGTCGATGACGACCCACTTGCGGTCGATCTCGCCGGGCTTGGGGCTGTACGTGGACACGCAAACCTTCTTCGGTAGGAACTGGACAGACATTCGGCAGACGCTCGATGATCCTCAACAGCGCTCGAGAAAGGCGCCGGAGTGCAGCGTCCGCTTCTCGAACCCACGACTCCGGGGAGTCGATGTTTCGGCCAGTCGGAGTCGTCCGCGGCGGACGGGCTCCCGTTTGCGTCGAGCGCAACAGACGGAACTGTACGCGGGGTGGGCGGCGAGCGGCAAATCCAGGGCGCTGACGCATGCCCTCACCCCTGACGCAACTTGTGCACGCGGGTGCACAGGTTGGGCCGGTGCCCCGGCGTGTCGACGCAACTCGTGCACACGAGACGTGGGGCGTCGCCTCCGACAGTTAATACAAAGCATGCTACATTCACTCCATGGACACCTTGGCCCAGATGCTCGCGACCGCCCTCGTCGGCGGCGCGGTCGCGCTCAGCATCAACAGCAGCGCGCTCGCGCCGGCCGACGTCCTCCGAGAGCGTACGCCGGGTCCACGCCTGTCACGCGTGTCGGTTCCGCGGCTGGGCGGACTCATCCCCCTGGGTCTCACCGTGGCCCTGACCGTGGTGAGTGCAGGCTTCGCGGCCGCGTACCTCCCTCTCGCGGTGGGCCTTAGGCCCGACGTGCGCGGATGGGTGGTGGCGACCGGCGTACTCGCCCTGATCGGCACGGTCGCGGGGTGGGTTGCGGCGCTGTGGCTCGTGCGGCAGCCCCAGCTCGCGTCCTCGGCCGAGGAGCTCGCCTGGTCGGACACGCTGCGGCGACGCGACGTGTCGGCCCTGCTGGTGCTTGGACCAGGTCTGACCTTTGGGTTGGCCGCCGCCGCGTACACCTCGGGGGACGGCCCCATGAACGCTCCCGTGCAACCGCTCGCGGGACTCGCCTGGGCGTACGCGGCGGTCCTCGTCGCGTTCGCTGTCGCCTGGGCCGTCGTCGAGCGGAAGCCCGCGCGTCGATGATCGTCATTGACCCCGGTCTGCCCGCTCCCCCGTTCGAGCAGATCCGCGACCAGATCGCGGCCGCGCGCACGACCGGTGAGTTCCCGGCGGGCCATCGCCTCCCACCCGTACGCCACCTCGCGACCGAGCTCGGGGTCGCGGCCAACACCGTGGCCCGGGCGTACCGCGAGTTGGAGGCCGCCGGCGTGATCGAGACCCGTGGACGCCACGGGTCGTTCGTCACGGGAACCGAGGAGGCGCTGCCGAAGGCACTGGCCGTACGCGCGGCCGCGTACGTCTCGGACGCCCGCAGCCTGGGCGCGGACGATGCCGCGATCGCGGTCGCGGTGGGCCGGGCGCTGAAGGGCTGACCCGGCCCTATCCTCGGTCCATGAAGCCGACGTTCGTCCTCGCGCCCGACTCCTTCAAGGAGAGCCTCACCGCCCAGCAGGCCTGTGTGGCGCTCGAGGACGGGCTGCGCGAGAGCTTCCCCGACGCGACCTTCGTCCACGTGCCCATGGCCGACGGCGGTGAGGGCACCGTCCAGTCGCTCGTCGACGCCACCGGCGGCCGCACCGTCACGACCCGCGTCTCCGGGCCCCTCGGCGACGCCGTCGACGCCACCTGGGGGCTCCTCGGCGACGGCCAGAGCGCCGTCATCGAGATGGCCGAGGCCAGCGGGCTGGGCCTGGTCGAGCGCGCCCGGCGCGACCCCCGGGCCGCGACCACGCGCGGCACCGGCGAGCTGGTCCTCGCGGCGCTCGACGCCGGCGTACGCCGCCTCATCGTCGGCCTCGGCGGATCGGCCACGAACGACGCGGGGGCCGGCATGGCGCAGGCCCTGGGCGTACGCCTGCTCGACGCCGACGGGAACGACCTCCCGCCCGGCGGGGCCGCCCTCGCCCGCCTCGCCCGCATCGACGCCTCCGGGCTCGACCCGCGCGTCGCCGATCTCGCCGTCGAGGTCGCCTGCGACGTGTCCAACCCCCTGTGCGGGCGCGAGGGCGCCTCGGCGATCTATGGCCCCCAGAAGGGCGCCGACCCGGCGTGCGTCGCCGAGCTGGACGCCGCCCTCGCGGTGTTCGGCGAGCGGGTGCGCGCCGACCTTGGGCGCGATGTCGCCGACATCCCCGGCGCGGGGGCCGCGGGCGGCCTCGGCGCCGGACTGCTCGCCTTCACCGATGCGCGGCTGCGCAGCGGTGTCGAGATCGTCATCGAGCGCGCCGGGCTCGACGCCGCGGTGGCCGGAGCCGACGTGGTCATCACCGGCGAGGGCCGCATGGACGGCCAGACCCGCTTCGGCAAGACCCCGTTCGGGGTGGCGCAGGTCGGCGTACGCCACGGCGTGCCGGTGATCGCGATCGCGGGCGGCCTGGGCGAGGGGGTCGAGGAACTGTACGCGAGCGGCTTCGACGCGGTGTTCTCGGTGATCCCCGGGGTCGCGACGCTGGACGAGGTCCTCGCCGACGCGGCGGCCAACCTCACGCGCACGGCGCGGAACGTGGGGGCGGTGCTGCGGATGGGGCTGTAGTCCCTTCGACTCGCTGGCGCTCGCTCAGGGAACGTGGTGGGTAGTCCCTTCGACTCGCTGGCGCTCGCTCAGGGAACGTGGGGGTGCGCGCTCGCTCGGCTCCTCGACTCGCTCCGCTCGCTCAGGGAACGTGGGGGCGCGCGCTCGCTCGGCTCCTCGACTCGCTCCGCTCGCTCACGGACCGCGGCAACGCGAAAGGGCCGCCCCTTCCGGGACGGCCCCTCCACTCAAACCATGATCACTTGCTCGGGTAGTCGCGCTCGGTCTCGCCGACGTAGACCTGGCGCGGACGCCCGATCTTGCCGTCGGGGTCCGACATCTGCTCGCGCCACTGGGCGATCCAGCCGGGCAGGCGGCCCAGCGCGAACAGTGCGGTGAAATAGGACGCCGGGAAGCCCATCGCCTCATAGATCAGGCCGGTGTAAAAGTCGACGTTCGGATAGAGCTTGCGCTCGGCGAAATAGGGATCCTGCAGCGCGACCTCTTCGAGCTGCTTGGCCAGGTCGAGCAGCTCGTTCGACTTGCCGGTCTGACTGAGGATCTCGTCGGCGTGCTTCTTGATGATCACGGCGCGCGGGTCGAAGTTCTTGTAGACGCGGTGACCGAAGCCCATGAGCTTCACGCCCGACTTCTTGTCCTTGACCTTGTTCACGAAGGTGCTGATGTCCATGCCCTCGTTGCGGATCTGCATCAGCATCTCGAGCACGGCCTGGTTGGCGCCGCCGTGGAGCGGGCCCGACAAGGCGTTCACGCCGGAGGCGACGGACGCGTACATGTTCGTCTCGGCCGAACCGACCAGGCGCACCGTCGACGTCGAGCAGTTCTGCTCGTGGTCGGCGTGGAGGATGAACAGCGTCTCGAACGCACGGACGACGGCCGGGTCGAGCTCGTATTCCTCGGTCGGGTTGCCGAACGACAGGCGCAGGAAGTTCTCGACATAGGAGAGCTTCGACTGGGGATAGAGGAACGGTTCGCCGATCGAGTTCTTGTGGGCGTACGCCGCCAGCGTCGGGAACTGGCCCATCAGGCCGATCGTGGCTTTCTCGACCTGCGCCTGGTCCTTGATCGCCAGCGCGTCGGCGTTGAACGCCGCGAGGGCGTTGACGCCCGACGCGAGCACGGCCATCGGGTGGGAGCGGCGCGGGAAGCAGCGGAACAGGTCGCGCATGCGCTCGTCGAGGACCGACTTGCGGGTGATGTTGTCCTCGAACGTCTCGAGCTCGTCGGCGGTGGGCAGCTCGCCGTAGATCAGCAGCCAGGCGACCTCGAGGAACGTGGCCTTCTCGGCCAGCTGCTCGATGGGATATCCGCGGTAGCGCAGGATGCCCTGGTCACCGTCGATGAACGTGATGGCCGACTTGCAGCTCGCCGTGTTCGTGAAGCCGGGGTCCAGGGTTGTGTTGCCGGTGACCTTCATCAGCTGGCTGATGCCGTAGCCCGAGTTGCCCTCGGTGGCCTCGGTGATCGCAAGCTCGACCTTGTGCTCTCCGTGCTGGAGCACGGCGACGTCGTCGTTCGACATTTCTCTCCTAGGGTTTTCGGCATCACTGCCGGCGAACCAGTTGGCCACAGGTTATGCCCATCGTGGAGCGCTCCGCACACCGAGCGTCCACGGACCGGGTGATATGGGTCACGCCCGCAGCTGCCCGACCGCCTCCCGCATCCCTTCCGGAGTGAGGATTCCGGCGTGCACACGCTTCACCCGGCCGTCCGGTCCGACGAAGACGTGCATGGGCACGGCCCGGGCCCCATAGAGGTTCGAGACGGTCGCGTTCGGGTCGGGGATCTGGTGGTAGGTCATGCCGAGCTTGCCGGCGTACGCCTGCACCGCCTGCGCGTCCTCGGAGAGATACACCGCCAACACCTGTACGCCGGCCTCGCGCGAGTCCCTGTAGGTCTGCTCGATGTCGGGCGCCTCGGCGCGGCAGCCCGCACACCAGCTCGCCCCGAACGTCACCCAGACGGGCTTGCCGCGCAGGCCGGACAGCGAGACCTGCTCGCCGGTCGTCGTACGCGCGGTGAAGTCGGGCGCCATCTCCCCCACCCGCGGCAGGTGGGCGTCGCCGGCCGCGACCGGGGCCGCGGACGCGTCGCCCCCGCGGAGCCGCTGGGCGAGGACGAACCCGCCCACCAGCACCGCGACGACCACGACGAGGGCGAGGATGCGTGCGAGCGGAGAGAGCTCCCCGCCGCGCGACTGCGTGGGCGAGGGACTACGCGTACCCATGGAGACCACCGAAGAAGTAGTTGCCGAAGAAGGTGAACAGGACCGCGACGAAGCCGAGGATCAGCAGCCAGGCGGCGCGGTTCCCGCGCCAGTCGCTGACGACACGGGCGTGGAGGTACGCCCCGTAGACCAGCCAGGTGCACAGGGATGCGGTCTCCTTGGGGTCCCAGCTCCAGTAGCGGCCCCACGCGATGTCTGCCCAGATCGCGCCGAGGATGTTGGTGAGGGTCATCAGCGGGAAGGCGAACACGACCGCGCGATAGCCGATCTCCTCGAGCAGCTCCTTCTTCGGCATCGCCGGCAGGTGGACGTGGTCGGACAGGAGGTAGAGGATCCCGGCGCCCGAGGCGACGCCCGCGGCGCCATAGCCGAGGACGGCGGTGACGACGTGCAACGGCAACAGGATCTGGTTCTGCAGCGCGGGGATCAGCGGGGCGGTCTCGGAGCTGATTGTGCCGGCGAACAGCATCATGCCGAGCGTCATCGGCAGCACGAGCAGCCCGAGGATCCGGGTGCGGTAGCGCCACTGGAAATAGACGAACGCGACGAGCATGCCCCAGGCGAAGGAGACCGAGAACTCGTACTGGTTCGAGAACGGCGCGTGGCCGACCACGATCATCCGCAGCACGAGGGAGACCGTGAGCACCGCCAGCGCGAGCTCGACCAGGCGCTCGCCGATCCAGGCGACGCCGTGGCTGCGGCCCTCGGGCGTGGCGTGGTCGACGTGCTCGGCCGGCACTTCCGGGACGGGCGCCCCGGCTCCGACGAGGGCCGGCGTAGCCGCCGTGGTGGCGACCGCGACGGGCGTACGCCGCCGCACGGTGAGGACAGCGAGGTAGCAGATCGCGGCGAGCGCGACCATGATCGTTGCTGCGGTCAGGCAGTAGCGCGAGGCGTCAAGCATGTCAGGATTCCTTGCTCTGATGGGTGGTGGAGACCGGGGTGCCGAGCCCGGCGACGAGGCTGGCGAACCAGCGCTCGAAGGTGATGTCGTGACGGTCGGGCGAGGCGAGGCGGACGATGCTGCCCGTGCCCTCGGGATCGGCGCGCAGCCACACGCGGTGGTGGCGCAGGAACATGGTCAGGCACATGCCGATCATGATCATGATCGAGCCGATCCACACGAGCGGGGCGCCGGGATCGCGGGCGACCATCAGGCCCGTGTATTGACGCTCGCGCTCGAAGGTGATCGACAGGTCGCCCACCTTGGCGGGCTTGCCCTGGTCGAGCACCGAGCTCGCCAGCGGCTTGCGCTGGTCCTTGCCATAGACCTCGACGAGCATCTGGCCCGGCTTGACGCGGCCGTCACCGGAGCCCGAGGCGGCGCCCATGACATAGACCTCGAAGTTCTTCTCGGGCAGGTCGAGCGTGCCGTAGACCCCCTTCTCGTCCTGGGTCGTGAACTTCAGGGGGACGCTCGCGCGCCGGTCGACGCCGTCGCCGGTGATCGCGACATCGGCGGCCACGCCGAAGGTGGCCTGGTTGAAGGCCACGCCGCCGTGGCGCAGGGGCGTGTTGACCCTGACCTGCCGGGCGGCGACCTGCTGGCCGTCCTTGTAGAGCACGAGGTCGGAGTAGTAGTCCTTCGGCCGGCCATCGGGGTGGTAGGTGTCGGTGAACGCCTTGGCCTCGACCGCCATGCCGGTGCCATTGCCGACGTCGACGCGCTGGCCCACCGGCACGACGAAGTCGTCGTCGCGGAAGCCCAGCGAGCCGGTCACGAGGACGCCGACGAGGATGATCACGAAGGCCGCGTGGGCGGCAACGGTGCCGAACGGCGCCCAGCGGAACCGGTCGGTGTAGGCCGCGTACGGGGTGTCGCTGTCCCGCACCACGCGGAAGCCCTTCTTCTTCAGCGCGGCCGTGGCGGCGGCGTACGCCTCCTCGGGGCTGGCCTCGACGTACGCGGCCCCGTGGGTGCGGGCGCGCTCGTGGAAGCCCTCGCGCACGTGGACGTGCGGGTGCTTGGCCTGCTTCCACAGGTTCGGCATGCGGTGGGTCGTGCAGGCGATGATGCTGAGGGCGAGCAGCGTGGTGACCGTGCGGAACGCCAGGGAGCTGAACATGTGGAACACGCCGAGGATGTCCAGCACGACGGCCCAGCCGCCGTAGCGCTGCTTGGCCTGCTCGAGCCACTCGGCGTACTGGGCGGGATCGGCGCGCACGGGCTCGGGCGCCTGGATGAACAGGACGCCGAACAGGGTGAGGATGCCCATGGCCAGGATCAGCAGCAGGCCGAAGCGCTTGTTGTGGAACAGCGCATAGACGCGGCGGGCGAGCTGGCCGAGCGAGAGGTCGTGCTCGACGGGCTGCGGGGCATTGGGCTCGACGGGTGCGGGGGGTCGGGTCGTGGTCGTCATCGGGATCACTTCTTCGCGGGAGTGGCGGAGGGGGCGGCGGGATTCGCGGGGGTCGCGGAGGGGGCAGCTCCGTTGAGCTTCTCCATGTGGTTGGTCACGGTCTTGGCGATCTCGGAGCCGGGCGCGAGCTCGACCACGAGGCGCCACTCGGCCTCGACCTTCGCCATGTCGGGCGGGTTCGTGCTCATGTGGAGGAAGCCGAGGTTGTAGTGGACGTCGGCGTTCTTGGGATCCTGCTGGGCGCAGCGCGTCCACTCGCGCTCGGCGCCGGCGAGGTCGCCGACGTTGAAGTAGGCGACCCCGAGGATCAGCCGGGAGTCGAAGTCCTGCGGGCGGCGCTCGAGGAGGCCGTTGATCACGGTGGCGGCCTCGGCGAACTGCTGGACCTTGAAGTGCATGGTGGCCAGGGAGCGACGGGCCTCGATGTCGTCGGGGTCGGCGGCGATGCGCTTGTTCAGCTCCTCGGCCTTCGCCGCGTCGAACGTCGCCTGCGGGGCGGGGGTGGCGGTCCCGCCGGTGGCCGGGTGGTTCGCCGGCATGGTCTTCGCGGGGGCGCCCACGGCGTACACGCCCCAGACGAGTGCGGGGACGAGCAGGGCCATGACCGCGAGGCTGGCGCGGCGGTGGCGCGAGGTCGGGGCGGCGGCGGGGCGAGTTGCTTTGGCGGGGCGTGGAGTGCGGGGAGTGCGGGGAGCGCGGCGGGCGAGGGGCTTCTTCGCAGGCGTGGGCGCCGGCACCGACGCGGCGTCGGCCGGCAGCGCCCCGTCCAGCTCGGCGACATCCACGTAGGTGTCACCGTCGACGACGGTGTCGGGCTCGGGGGCGGCCGGGGCGGCCTCGACGGGCTGCGCGACACCGGCCGGCTCGAGGTCGGCCAGCAACTTGTCCAACGCATCGCGCGCGGCCCGGACCTCATCGGGACCCGCGGCCGGCGGGAGCCCCAGCTCCTCCAGGGTCTGGGCCATGCCCTGGTCGCGGTCTCGGGGTGCCATCGGTGTCTCCTTGTGAGGCGTTCGTTCAACAACTCGAGCGTCCCAAGAAGCGTCGTGGGCGACCATCCTTCGCGCGGCACGTTTACGGCACACGCGTGGGCCGGTGGGCACAGGGCACCGGGCCGACGGACTATATCTTTAGTCACCGAAAAGCGGTGTAAATCACGTCGGCCAGGGGTGTGGAAAGTGCACACCTGCGCCCATTCGGCGGCCCCGCGCCCGCCCCGCCCGGCGCATTGCGCACACCTGCGCCCAATCAGCAGCCCGACACCCGCCCCGCCCGGCGTGTTGCGCACACCTGTGCACTTTTCACAGTCGACCGCGCCAACCACCTCCCCGTCCTGCCCAGAACGTCCCGGAGGGCAGACCCATCGGGCCTGCCCTCCGTTCGACCGCGGCGCCTCACCACCGCGGCCAGCTCACTTCGGGGTCGGGGCCGGGACCGGGACCGGTGTCGCCGTCGGCACCGGCGCCGGGGCCGGCGGGGCCGGCACCGGGTTCGCCGGCTTCGTGCCCGTCGCCGGCATCTCCCCGCCGCGGAGGGCCAACTGGCCCAGGCGGGAGGCGTCGGTCACGTCGTTGAGGATCCGCTGGGTGTACGCCGGGGCGTGGAACCCTCGGGAGTTCTCGGAGACGACGTAGTCGAGGAAGAACGAGGCCTTGCGCTGGTAGTTCTGCGCCAGCTGGATGCGGTCGGCCGTGGCCGAGTTCTCCTTGCGCGCCTTGTCGAGGTCCTTCACCAGGGCGTCGAAGGCGTCGAACGAGACGTCCTTGGAGTGCTCGTAGCGGCTGTGGATCTGCTCGACGCGCTCCTTCATCTCCTTCTCGGTCTCCTTGTGGCACGTGAGGCAGGTGCGGTTGATCTGCACCTCGTCGACCATCGGGCTCTTGATCTGGTGGTCGCTGTACTTCATCGCGCCATCACGCCGGTACGGCATGTGGCAGTCGGCGCAGGTGACGCCGGCCCGGGCGTGGACACCGTTGCTCCAGGTCTCGAAGTCGGGGTGCTGGGCCTTGACCACGTTGGCGCCCGTGATGGCGTGCTTGAAGTCGGTGAAGCCCTTCTCGTCGTAGTACGCGAGCGCGTCGTCGACCGTCAATCCCTTCTCCCACGGGAAGGTCAGCGTCTTGGCGTCACCCTTGAAGTAGTACTCCACGTGGCACTGGCACACACGAACGCGCGCATCTCCTGCGGCGTCGCGTCCTTGTTCACGTCGTAGTCCTTGAGGCCCTGGCCCGCCTTGAGCGTCTTGATGCCGTTGATGAAGGCCGGACGGGTCACGCGCAGCGCCATCGTCTTCGGGTCGTGGCAGTCGATGCAGCCCACCGGGTGCTTGGCCAGCTTGGTGGCATCCGCGTACGGCATCTTGTTCATCGCGTCGAAGCCCGCGTTCATGTCGCCGTTGCCGAGGTCCCGCATGATCTCGACGGTGGACGCGTGGCAGTTCAGGCACGCGCCCGGCTGCTTGAACTGTGTGACGCGCTTGACGTTCTGCTGGTCGCTCAGCATCCAGTCGTGGCCGCGCGGCTCGTTGTATTCGACCGCGAAGGCGTACCCCTGCCACATGGTGACCAGGCGGGGGTCGTCCTGGAGCTTGCTCGGCGTCTTCCACTCGCGCGGGTCCTGGGCCGTCGGGGCCTGCTTGACCTTGTCGGCCTCGGGCCACGCGTTGGTCTTCTTCCAGCCCTGGTACTGCAGGGGGAAGTTCTGGCCCCAGACCGCCGGGTCATAGGTCGTCTCGGTCTGCTCGACGACACGGAACCAGGGGTCCTTGGCCTCTTCCTTCTTCTGGATGATGTTCACGAGCAGCGCGAGCGCCGTCACCGTCGCCAGCGCCCCGAGGACCAGGAAGGCCGCCAGCGGCAGCAACTTGATCCCCCACAGGCGCCGCTTGGGACGGCCGCCATCCTTCGCGTCGGCGGCCGGGGTCGCGCCCTTCGGCGCCGCACCGCCGGGCTCGTCGGGTTTCTCGTCCATGTCCCTCACCTCTTGTGACCGACTTCGTTGTGGCAGCGCAGGCAGTTGACCTGCTGGTCGTGGGACTTGGCGAGCCGCGGTCCCTCGATGTTGGAGACGAAGTCCTTGTGGCAGCGCAGGCAGTTCTCCTGCGTCGTGTGGCTGTTCATCTCGCGGATCTTGATGTTCTCCGGATACCACCCGGTGGTGAACTTCAGGGAGTGCCAGAAGCCGTTGTCGGCCTCCTCGTACGCCCACTTCACCGGGTTGTCCGCCGGCGAGTGGCAGTCCTGGCAGGTCGCCACGTTCTTGTGGCTCCCTTTCTCCCACCCGGCGTACTGCTCGTTCATCGAGTGGCACTGCTGGCACGACTTCGGGTCCTTGCCGAAATAGGCCCAGCCGTTCGCGTACCCGAAGGTGAACACCGCGACGCCGAACAGGATGCTGACCAAGAAGACGAGCACCGACATGAGCGCCTGTCGGGCGCCGCCCAGCAGGGCGATGGTCTTGTCGAGCAGACCGCGCATCGGGTCCTCCCATGATCAGTTCGCCGGTGGCATCGGTCAGTCCGAGCCACCCTGCGTCTGATCGTTCCGGTTCCTGGGTCGTGCGACCATCCCCCGGGGGATACATCTTTGGTATAACTGTGAAAAATCGCTCTTCGTCTCGCTGGCGCTCGCTCGGAGAACGTTCCGCAGAAGCGCTCGCTCGGAGAACGTTCCTTCACTTCCGCCCCGCTCGAGAGCGTCCGTCCCTTCTCAGTTCAGCGGTGCGCCCAGTCCCCGCTTCACGATGTACGCGGCCGCCTGGATGCGGTTGTACATGTGGAGCTTGTGCAGCGCGTTGTGCACGTGGTTCTTCACGGTGCCCTCGGTGATCGAGAGCCGACGGCCGATCTCCTTGTTGCTGAGGCCGTGGGCGACCAGCTGGAGGATCTCGAGCTCGCGGTGCGACAGCGAGTCCTCGGGGGCCGGCGCGTTGGCGCGCGCGGCGCTCGGCTCACAGCCCGTCTCGCGCAGGGCGGCGACGAGCCGGCCGACGAGCGACGGCGCGACCTGGGTCTGGCCCTGCAGGACGAGCCGGAGCTGGTCGAACAGCTCACCCGGGTGGAGGTCCTTGAGCAGGTAGCCGTTGACCCCGTGGCGCACCGCGCTCAGCAGCTGGTCGTCGTCGGCGCGCGCGCCGAGCATGACCACGCGTACGGGCGGGTGCTTGGCGCGCAGGATCGCGACGAGCTCGAGGTCGTCCATCACGCCCAGACCGGGGTCGAGGATCACCAGGTCGGGCGACAGCTCCTGGACGAGCTCGACCATCTCGGGGCCGGTGCCGGCCTCGCCGACGACCTCGAAGTCGGGCTGGGCGGCCAACAGGGCGCCGATCGCGTGCCGGAACAGGGGCTGGCCGTCGGCGACGACCACGCGGGCACAGGTGGGGGCACTGGCGCTGCGGTGCGGCGCGGGGGTGATGACCGTCATGGTCACGGGCTCCTCTCGGGGCTGTTCCCCCACTGTGGGGGGATGCCCTTGTACACGGGCAGTCTATGAACAGGCTGTGCCCGTCGGCACCTCTTCGGGACGAGACCTTCGTCATATTTCCCGGTTTCTCCTCGTCATTCGTACGCGGGCTCGCGCCGCTAGACTCCTGCCCCATGGACAGCCCTGAGCGCCCCGACCGCGTGCACCGCGAGATCGTGTCGTTCGTCCGCCGCAGCACCCGCATGAACCTCTCGCAGGAGAAGGCCTGGGCCGATCGCGAACGCTGGCTGGTCGACGTCCCGCGGCGCGAGACGACCACGTCGATCGCCCCCGAGGCCGATGTGGACTGGGGGGCCGTGTTCGGCCGCCGCGCGCCGCTGGTCGTCGAGATCGGCTGCGGCACCGGCGACGCGCTGAGCGTGATGGCCGATGCCCGCCCCGACCGTGACCACGTCGCGTTCGAGGTGTTCCGGCCCGCCCTGGCCTCGACGATCATCAAGGCGAAGCAGCGCGGGCTGACCAACGTGCGCCTCGTGGAGGCCGACGGCGTCGACGGGCTGCGTACGCTGTTCTCCCCCGGCACCGTCGACGAGGTCTGGACCTTCTTCCCCGACCCCTGGCACAAGGCGCGCCACGCGAAGCGCCGCCTGGTGTCGGCCGAACTCGGGGCGCTGGTCGCCTCGAGACTCGCCCCCGGCGGGACGTGGCACATCGCCACTGACTGGGAGGAGTACGCCGACCACTGCCGCGCCGTGCTCGACGACCATCCCGACCTGGTGAACCTCCACCACGACTGGGCGCCGCGCCTGGACGCGCGCCCCGTCACGAAATATGAGCAGCGAGGCATCGACCAGGGCCGCGCGGTGTTCGACCTGGCGTACGGGCGGCGCGCGTGAGGTGGCGGCTCGCGGTGGCGTACGACGGCACCGGGTTCTCGGGCTGGGCCAGCCAACCGGGGCTGCGCACGGTCCAGGGCGTGCTCGAGGAATGGATCGGCCAGGTGCTGCGCCTCGACGCCCCGGCCCAGCTCGTCTGTGCCGGACGCACCGACGCCGGCGTGCATGCGCGCGGGCAGGTCTGCCACCTCGACCTTCCCGACGACTGTGGCGCGGATCGCTTGCAGCACAGGCTTTTCCGCGTTCTCCCCGGCGACGTCGTGGTCGGCGACGTGCGCCCCGCCGCTCCGGGGTTCGACGCCCGATTCTCGGCGGTCTGGCGCAGGTACGCCTACCGCATCTCCGACCAGACGAGCGCCCCGGATCCCTTGCAGCGTGGACATGTCGTGCGCGTACGCGGACCCCTCGACGTCGAGGCGATGAACGCCGCCGCCCCCATTCTCCTTGGCCTGAAGGATTTCGCGCCGTTCTGCAAGCGTCGCGAGGGCGCGACGACGATCCGCACACTGACCGAGCTCCACGCCGCCCGCGCCGCCCGCGGCGACCTCGAGTTCACCGTCCGCGCCGACGCGTTCTGCCACTCGATGGTGCGCTCGCTGATGGGGGCGATGACCGAGATCGGGCGTGGCCACCGCGACGCCGACTGGCTGCGCGCCGTCATGGCGGCACCGGGGCGCGCGTCGACGATCCCCGTCATGCCGCCCCATGGCCTGTGCCTCGAGGAGGTCGGCTATCCGCCCGACGACGAGCTGGCCGCGCGGGCCGCGCGGGCCCGGACCATGCGCGAGGAGAGCGAGCTGTCATGAGCGACGAGCACGAGCAGGTGGGCCCGACCGACGGGGCGGGGCACTACTTCACCACCCCGGCCGGCCCCGAGAAGCGCCGCACGGTGCGGTTCGCGGTGTGGGGCACCGACTATGAGCTCACCACGGCGAACGGCGTCTTCTCGTTCGACGGCCTCGACCTCGGCACCGCGGTGCTGCTGCGCGAGACCGAGCCCCCTGCCGGCGCGCCACGCATCCTCGACCTCGGCTGCGGCTGGGGACCGATCGCGGTGGCCCTGGCCGACCACTGCCCCGGCGCGGTCGTCGACGCGGTCGACGTCAACGAGCGCGCCCTTCGGCTGTGCGCCGACAACGCGGCGGCGCTCGGGCTGGGCGACCGCGTACGCCCGCTCCTGCCGACCGAGGCCGACCCGGGCGCCGCGTACGACGAGATCTGGTCGAACCCGCCCATCCGGATCGGCAAGGACGCGCTGCACGACCTGCTCCTGACCTGGCTGCCGCGACTCGCACCGGGCGGCGTCGCGCGGCTGGTGGTCGGGAAGAACCTTGGCGCCGACTCGCTGCAACGGTGGCTCGGCGAGCAGGGCTGGGACTGCGCACGCACGGCCAGCGCGAAGGGGTTCCGGGTGTTCGCGGTGACGCGGCACGCAGGCTGAGCGGCGCGATCCCTCTCGGACCCACCCCCCCATGTCGACCTATTGACTCGCCGGGTTATCGTCTCCTGTACGGCAACCCGCCGCCCGAACGAGAGAACGGAGCAGGACATGGGGATCGACGACAAGCTGGGCAACTCGGCGCAGAACGCGGCCGGCAAGGTGAAGGAAGGCCTCGGCAAGGCGACCGACAACGAGCGCCTCGAGGCCGAGGGCCGCGGCGACCAGGGCTCGGCCAACGTGAAGCAGGCCGGCGAGAAGGTCAAGGACGCCGCGAAGGACGTCACCGACCGACGCTGAACCGGACCGAGCGGGGCCGGGAGTGTGCCGAACGGCACACCCCCGGCCCCGCCGCCGCGTACGGCCCCCATAGACTCGAGGGCGAACCAAAGTCCCCACGACTTCTAGGAGTGACGATGACGTACGAACTTCCCGACCTTCCCTATGACTACAGCGCCCTGGCCCCCCATATCGCGCCGGAGATCATGGAACTCCACCACAGCAAGCACCACGCGACCTACGTGAAGGGCGCGAACACCGCGGTGGAGAAGCTGGAGGAGGCGCGCGCCAAGGGTGACCTCGGCTACGTCAACCAGCTCACCCGCGACCTGGCCTTCAACCTCGGCGGCCACGTCAACCACTCGATCTTCTGGAAGAACCTGTCCCCCGAGGTCGGCGACAGGCCGACCGGCAACCTCGAGGTCGCCATCGACGAGTTCTTCGGCGGTTTCGACGCCTTCCAGAAGCACTTCACGGCTGCCGCGACCGGCATCCAGGGCTCCGGCTGGGCCGTCCTCGCGTGGGACGTGCTCGGCAAGCGCCTCAACGTCTTCCAGATGTATGACCAGCAGGCCCAGGTCCCCGAGGGCCAGGTCCCGGTCGTCCAGCTCGACATGTGGGAGCACGCGTTCTATCTGCAGTACAAGAACGTGAAGCCCGACTACGTCAAGGCGTGGTGGAACGTCGTGAACTGGGCCGACGCCCAGGAGCGCTTCGACAACGCGCAGGGCGCGAAGCTGGTCTGAGCGACCCCAGCGAACCCCAGGCGGGTCGGCCCTTCGGGGCCGGCCCGCTTTCGCGTGGTGACGTTCTCCGAGCGAGCGCCAGCGAGACGAGGAGCGTTCTCCGAGCAGGCTCGCGGGGCGAGGCGTCAGTCCTCTTCCTGCACCCGCTCCCCGAACGGCCGGTAGACCCAGCGTGGCAGGGGCTTGCCCGTCAACACCGAGCGCCATGCCTGGAACACCGTGAACAGCACCATGCCGTTGGTCGTGTTCAGGTAGGTGAAGGTCGTGAAGGGGTGGATCTCCGACACCGGCACGAACTCGACGTGTCCCGGGCGGTGGCTCGCGCGCCCCGCGCAGACCTCCTTCGACACCCCGTCGACCTCCACGCGGAGCCACGAGTGGCCCATGCGCCACCACGGGTTGTCGTCCTGGCGTACGCGACTCGCGTGGACGCGCTCGACCTCGAAGCCCAGCTCCTCGAGGATGCGGCCGAGCGCCGCGTTGTACTGGTTGCAGAACCCACGGCTGTTGCGGAACGCCAGCGCGGGACTCTCCCACAGGTTCAGGATCGAATAGCGCGTGAACTTCCGGAACACCAGCTGCTGCGCGTACGCCACCAGGTCCCAGCCCTCCAGACCGGTCGCCCGGCAGGCGGCGACGGCGTCCGCGAGCGTGCGTACGCCGTCGGGGGTCGCGCGCACCGGCGTCGGCGCCTTGACGATGGCCGGGGCGAGGGCCAGTGCGACGACTCCGGCAGTCCCGGCCACGGTGGTCATCAGCCGGTCGACCCTGGATCGCGTGCGGTCGGTCATGGGGTGCCTCCCCTGTCGAAGCGGTCGGTGTAGCGCTCGCGCAGCCGTTGGCTCCACACCGGGCGATAGGGCACCTCGGTGGCGAGTTGGGCGTGCAGGTCCAACATGCGCTCGACGCTACTCCCCCAGTCGTAGCGCTCGGCCTGGGCGCGGGCGGCCGGGCGTACGCGGGCCGGGTCTCGCGCCGCCAGTCGCTCGATGGCGTCGGCGATGCCGTGGGGGTCGGGCGAGCCCCACTCGCCGCAGTCGGTGGTGACCAACTCGCGGGCGCCGCCGCGGTTGCAGGTGACCACCGGCGTCCCGCAGGCCAGCGCCTCGAGCACCGCGAGGCCGAAGGTCTCGTTGGGACTCACCGACAGGGAGATGTCCGAGCGCGCGAAGGCCCGCGCGACCTCGTCCCTGCCGGACACGAACCCGTGGAACTCCACCGGCCCGTCGCCGGCGATCGCGCGCAGCTCGTCGGTGTCGGGCCCGTCGCCGAACACGTGCAGTTCGATGGGAGCCCCGCGGCGGGCGGCCTCGACCGCGGAGGCCACGGCCAGGTGGGGGCTCTTCTCGCGCGAGAGCCGCCCGACATAGCAGAGGCGGGTCACACCGTCATCGATCGGCGAGGCGAGGCCGGGGCGGAACGTCTCGAGGTCCACCCCGAGAGGAACGCGGACGAGGTTGGCGCCGGTGTTCACGAACTCGTCGGCCGCGTACTGGCTCGTGACGACCACCGCGTCGAACGCCTGCGCCAGGCGCCGGTTCAGCGCGCCGACGGCGCTCTCCACGCCGAACTGGCGACGGAACCAGCCCTTCAACATGCCATCGAGCCGCTCGTGGCTGAACAGCACTGAGCCGATGCCCCTGCGGCGTCCCCACCGCGCGACCGGCGACAGGGTCCACTTGTCGGAGACCTCGACGCTGGTCGGCCGGAACTGGTCGAGCACGTCCAGCGCGCGCCAGGGCTGGGCGATCATGCGGTACGCGGAGTTGGGCAGGTGGGGCGACTCGACGTGGACGATGACGCCGTCGGCCGTCTCCTCGTAGTGGTCGCGCTCCCCCGGCACCACGAGGATGCGCTCGTGGCCGGCCTCGACATAACCGTGGCCGAGGCGGTCGATGGCCGTGCGCATGCCGCCCGAGACGGGCCCGACGAAGTTCGCCAGCTGGGCGATACGCAGGGGAGAACTCACCGGATCAGCCTAGGGCCTTGCCCCTCACGCGAGGTGAGGCTCCACGATGGAGCCATGAGCGATTCACCCGAGCCGCTTTCACCCAAGCGAAACGCCCGCCCCGATCACTGATCGGGGCGGGCGCTGTCGTGGTCGAGGACTCAGGCGTCCTTGTCGGCCTTCTCGTCGGCGTCGTCCGCGTCGGCGGTCTTGCCGGCCATCGCGTCGGTGAAGCCGGCCTTCTCGGCGGCCGCGGCGGTCTTGAACCAGACCTCGGCGACGGTGGCGTCATACCAGCGCGACTCGGGCGTGTGGAACTTCATCGAGTCCTCGTTGCCCTTGATGTCGAAGCCGGCCGGCGGGTTCTCGCCGCGGAACGACTCGTCGCCGTACGGCTGCTCGGCGGCCCCGGTCGAGGTCTCCTCGACGGAGGTCTCCTCGGCCGGGGTCTCGACGACCTTCGCCGGTTTCGCCGCGGCCTGCGACTTGGCGGGCTTCTTCGCGACGGCCTCGGTCACGATCTCGATGATCGCCATGGGGGCGTTGTCGCCCTTGCGGGGGCCGATCTTCGTGATGCGGGTGTAGCCGCCCTCGCGCTCGGCCACGGCCGGGGCGATCTCGGTGAACAGGACGTGCAGGACGCCCTTGTCACGGATGTGGGTGGCGGCGAGGCGACGGGCGTGCAGGTCGCCGCGCTTGGCCTTCGTGATCAGCTTCTCCGCGAGCGGACGGACGCGCTTGGCCTTCGTCTCGGTCGTGGTGATGCGGCCATGCTCGAACAGCTGGGAAGCCAGGTTGTCGAGGATGATGCGCTCGTGGGCCGGCGTACCGCCGAGGCGGGGACCCTTGGTGGGCTTGGGCATGTCAGTTCTCCAGAAGTCGTGAGCGTGCGGGCACGCCCGGGGTCAGTGTGCTCAGTACTGCTCGGTCTCAGCGAAGTCGGCGTCGCCGTCCTCGCCCTCCTCGTCGTCGTAGCGGCCGATCGCGGTCATCGGGTCGAAGCCGGGAGCGGAGTCCTTCAGCGACAGGCCCATCTCGTGGAGCTTCAGCTTGACCTCGTCGATCGACTTCGAGCCGAAGTTGCGGATGTCGAGCAGGTCCTGCTCCGAGCGCGAGACGAGCTCGCTCACGGTGTGGATGCCCTCACGCTTGAGGCAGTTGTAGGACCGGACCGTCAGGTTGAGGTCCTCGACCGGCAGGGCCAGGTCGGCGGCGAGCTGCTCGTCGACGGGCGACGGGCCGATCTCGATGCCCTCGGCCTCGACGTTGAGCTCACGGGCCAGGCCGAACAGCTCGACCAGGGTGCGCCCGGCCGACGCGACGGCGTCGCGCGGGTGCATGGCCTGCTTGGTCTCGACGTCGACCACGAGGCGGTCGAAGTCGGTGCGCTGCTCGACGCGGGTGGCCTCCACCTTGTAGGTCACCTTCAGCACGGGCGAATAGATCGAGTCGACCGGGATGCGGCCGATCTCGGTCTCGCCCGACTTGTTCTGGGACGCCGACACATAGCCGCGGCCACGCTCGACGACGAGCTCCATCTCGAGTTTGCCGTTGTCGTTCAGGGTCGCGATGTGGAGGTCGGGGTTGTGCACCTCGACACCCGCGGGCGGAGCGATGTCGGCCGCCGTGACGGCGCCGGCGCCGGCCTTGCGGAGATACATGACCACCGGCTCGTCCTCCTCGGACGACACGACGAGGCCCTTGAGGTTGAGGATGATCTCGGTGACGTCCTCGACGACGCCGTCGATCGTCGAGAACTCATGGAGGTTCCCGTCGATCTTGATGCTGGTGACGGCCGCGCCCGGGATGGACGACAGCAGCGTGCGACGCAGCGAGTTGCCGAGGGTGTAGCCGAAGCCCGGCTCGAGGGGCTCGATGACGAACCGCGAACGGTATTCGTCGACGACCTCTTCGGAGAGGGACGGACGCTGTGCGATGAGCATTTCGTTTCCTTTCCGCGCCAACCACTATTTGAAAGCGCGAATCATGCGGGGGTCCAGGCGGGCGCCGGGACCGCGCGTACGCCCGGGCGCGAGATCGAAATCTCGCGACCGGGCGTACGAGGGATCACTTCGAGTAGAGCTCGACGATCAGCTGCTCCTGGACGTCCACCGTGATCTGCGCGCGAACGGGCAGCTGGTGGATGAGGATGCGCATCTGGTTCGGACGCGCGTCCATCCAGGCCGGGACCTCGCGCTCGCCGTGGGTCTCGCGAGCCACGACCAGCGGGTGGAGGTTGAGCGACTTCTCCTTGACGTCGATGACGTCGTGGGAGGAGACGCGGAACGACGGGATGTTCACCTTCTGGCCGTTGACCAGGAAGTGGCCGTGCACGACGAGCTGACGCGCCTGACGGCGGGTCGACGCGAAGCCGGCGCGGTAGATCACGTTGTCGAGACGCGACTCGAGGATCTGAAGCAGCGTGTCGCCGGTCTTGCCGGAGACACGGTGGGCCTCTTCGTAGTAGCGACGGAACTGCTTCTCGAGGACGCCGTAGGTGAAGCGCGCCTTCTGCTTCTCACGAAGCTGGAGGGCGTACTCCGAGTCCTTGGTGCGGCCGCGGCCGTGCATGCCGGGCGGGTAGGGGCGGCGCTCGAAGGCCTTGTCGTTGCCGACGAGGTCAGTGCCGAGTCGACGCGACTTCTTGGTCATGGGACCGGTGTAGCGAGCCATGGTTCAAATACTCCTCTTCAGCCGATCAGACGCGACGGCGCTTGGGCGGGCGGCAGCCGTTGTGCGGCACCGGGGTCACGTCGGAAATGGCGTTGACCTCGAGGCCGATCGCGGTCAGCGAGCGGATGGCGGTCTCACGGCCGGAGCCGGGACCCTTGACGAACACATCGACCTTCTTCATGCCGTGGTCCATGGCGCGACGACCGGCCGACTCGGCGGCCATCTGGGCGGCGAACGGGGTCGACTTGCGCGAGCCCTTGAAGCCGACCGTGCCCGCGGAGGCCCACGCGATGACGTGGCCGGTGGGGTCGGTGATCGAGATGATCGTGTTGTTGAACGTGGACTTGATGTGCGCCTGTCCGGCGACCACGTTCTTCTTCTCCTTGCGGCGCACCTTCTTGGCGCCGGTGTTGCGGCCTGCTGTAGCCATAAGTTTCTAGTTCTCCTGGAAGAGTGGTTTCACGCGTACGCGGGAAGTGACCGGGTCACTTCTTCTTCTTGCCGGCGACGGCCTTGCGCTTGCCCTTGCGCTGACGCGCGTTGGTGCGCGTGCGCTGGCCGTGCACGGGAAGACCGGCGCGGTGACGACGGCCCTGGTAGGAGCCGATCTCGATCTTGCGGCGGATGTCGGCAGCCACTTCGCGACGGAGGTCACCCTCGGTCTGGTAGTTGGCTTCGATGTGGTCACGCAGCGCGACGAGGTGTTCGTCGGTGAGCTCGTGTACGCGGAGGTCACCGGAGATTCCGGTGGCGTCCAGGGTCTCCAGGGCGCGGGTGCGACCCACGCCGAAGATGTAGGTGAGTGCGACCTCGAGGCGCTTGTCGCGCGGGAGGTCGACACCGATGAGGCGTGCCATCAGGCAGTGTCCCTTCGGATCCGGTCGTGGCGTCGGTTCCAGCGACGGTTGTCCACGATCCGCGGAGGTGTGTGGCGTGATGCGTCCGGAGTTCTTCCGGGCCCGGCCTCCGACCGGGCGTGAGCCCCGCACAGGTGCGGGATTGGCATCACGTTGTGTGGATGTTCAGTTGTCAAGACGGGTGCTCTGCGGGCCGTCCGCTCCGCAGTGCCAGATGCTCAGCCCTGGCGCTGCTTGTGGCGCGGGTTGTCGCAGATCACCATCACGCGACCGTGGCGACGGATCACCTTGCACTTGTCGCACATCTTCTTGACGCTCGGCTTAACCTTCATCGAGCAACCTTCTGATTCGAGGCAGGCCGCAGGGCGGCGTACCTGTGATGGATGATTGACCGCCCCGACAGGGGCGGCCGGACTGTGATCACTTGTGGCGGTAGACGATGCGTCCGCGATTGAGGTCGTAGGCAGAGATCTCGACGACCACGCGGTCGGCCGGAAGGATGCGGATGTAGTGCTGCCGCATCTTGCCGCTGATCTGGGCGAGCACCTTGTGACCATTGGCCAGCTCAACGCGGAACATCGCGTTGGGCAGGGCCTCGACCACGGTGCCCTCCATCTCGAGGAAACCCTCTTTCTTCGACATGTACTCTCAATCTGTCCGGTGGTTGGGGACGTCAGGATGCATCGGCCAACCGGCATGGGTGACCGACGTGACACTCTACGCCAATTGCTTGACGTGACCCAAATCGTGTGTGTAGGGGCTCAGGCGAAGGCCAGGCGTGGGTTCATGCCACGCTCGCGGTAGAGGTCCACCGACTCCCGCAGCGCGGCGAGGATGTAGGGCGGGAACTCCATGCCACGCCGATTCGCCCACAGCAGTCTGGCCTCCAGACGGCCGATCTCCCGGGCGTACGCCTCCAACTCGTCGTGGATGTCCAGCTCCACGATCACGCCGCCCATGTCGATCTTGAACTCCTTGACGCCGTTGACGCCGACGAGCATGTAGGAGGTCGACCGGAGCTGGCGGGCCAGGAACATCTGCCACGGCTTGAGGACGCCGCTCTGCACGAGCGAGGTCGCCGACATCGCGTAGAAGGCGAAGTGGCCGGGTTCCTGCCGCTTGATGGGCTCGACGACGGTGCGGGCCAGAGGCTCCTCCCCCATCGCCATGAGTCCCTTGGCGAAGGTGTTGTACGCGAGGGTGGCCTGACGCTCGGTGGAGGCCCCCGTCAAGTAGTAGAGGAGGCGGGTCACGTCCTGGATCGGGTCGAGGTGGGACAGCGCGCCGAGGACCTTCATCGACATCTGGATCTCGAGCATGGGCTCGGCCGGGGCCATGCCGAGGTCGGTTTGGACCCGGTCGAGGATCAACCCGTGCTGGATCTCCTGGGGTTGCCAGACGTCTTGGTAGAAGAGGCGGTCGACCTCGCTGACGTCGGGCAGGAGCACGAGCAGTTCGAGGACGTTCCGGTCGACCTCGAGTTCGACGCGCGCGAGGTAGTCGAGCACGTGGCTGTAGCGCTGCCGGACGAGGCGGGGGGCGTGGATGGTGCGGTCGACCGACCCCATGGAGATCGGGGGGTGCTGTTCGCCGAGTCGCTGGACGTGGTCCAGGATCTTCTGTTCGGTGATGAGGTCTGCGCCCACGTGACGATTGTAGCGTCGGTCAGAAGGCGATGAGCAGGCCCAGGATCAGGGCGATGATGAAGGCCAGTCCGCCGAGCGCGCCCACGACGACCATGGTCTGCCGGTTGCTCGGTTTGCGCCCCTCGGCCAGCTCGCCGGGCCGCCCGCCGGACGCCTGGGCCACGATGGCCGGGGTGTTGTGGGACATGGGCTTGCCGAGGGCCTCGACGACGGGGGCGAGCTCGCCGAGGTTCTGGGCGTCGAAGACCTGGTTGAGCAGCTGGTCGTACTGGTCCTGGTCGACCTTGCCGTCGGTGAACGCCTGGTTCAGCTGGGTGCTCAGGTCGTTCCGCTCGGCCTCGGGAACGGGATCGTTCGGCCGGCTGCGGTATTTCGAGGAGATCGGAAGGTTGCTCACAGGACCGAGCGTACCCGGCCGCCGTTCTCCGAGCGAGGAGCCCGAACGCCCTCCGAGCGAGCGCAGCGAGTCGAGGAGCACCCACTGATTCGCCCTGTGCACTTACCCTCTCATCCGCTTCCGTGACCTGGCCGAGTATCCGCCGAGGTCGTTGAGCCGCCCCTCGGCCAGCGCCAAGCGCTTCCCGCGGTTCCAACCGTGCAGTCGGCGCTCGGCGTCCCAGGCTTCGTCGATGCGCTCGAATTCCTGGGCCCAGATCAGTTGGACGGGTCGTCGATCCCTGGTGTACGCGCCCGCTAGTCCGTTGTGGTGCTCCATCAGGCGCGCGTCGAGATTCCTGGTGCTACCGACGTAGGTCGAGCCATCGGCGCAGGTCAACATGTAGGTCCATGGCATGACTCAAGTCTTGTGGGCCATCAAGGCCGGTGGGCGCCCGCGACGAAGATCTGTGGATAACTCTGACCCGCTCCTCGACTCGCTGACGCTCGCTCGGAGAACGAAAGTCCCCGCTCCTCGTCTCGCTGGCGCTCGCTCGGAGAACGAAAGTCCCCGCTCCTCGACTCGCTCCGCTCGCTCGGAGAACGGAGGTCCCGGCTCCTCGACTCGCTCCGCTCGCTCGGAGAACGAAGGTCCCCGCTCCTCGTCTCGCTGACGCTCGCTCGGAGAACGTCGGTGTCAGTCGGCCAGCGGGCCGAACGGTACGCCCAGGCGCTTCAGTTCGGACTCGCCCCCGTCGGCAGCCGTCAGCACCCACACGCCCGTCCGCGTGACCGTCATCGTGTGCTCCCAGTGGCAGGCCACCGAGCCGTCCCGCGTCACCACGGTCCAGTCGTCGGCCAGCGTCTCGTTGTCGGGCGAGCCCAGCGTCAGCATGGGTTCCACCGCGAGGCACAGGCCCTCGACGATCTTCGGCGTACGCCCGCCCACGCGGTAGTTGTGGACGTCCGGCGGCTGGTGCATGGCCGAGCCGATGCCGTGGCCCACGAACTCCTCCACGATTCCGTACTCGACGGGCTGCTCGGTGACGTAGTCGTCGATGGCGGCGGAGATGTCGCCGACCCGTCCGCCCAGGCGCGCCGCGGCGATGCCCCTCCACAGCGACTCGCGGGTCACATCGCTCAGCGTCTGGAGCTCCGCGGTCGGCGTACCGACGAAGACGGAACGCGCCGAGTCGCCGTGCCAACCGTCGACGATCGCGCCGCAGTCGATCGACACCAGGTCACCGTCGGCGAGCAGCCGCTCCCCCGGCACGCCGTGGACGATCTCCTCGTTGACCGAGATGCAGACGACACCCTGGAAGCCACCCCGACCGCGCGCATCAGCGCCATAGTCGAGGAAGGACGGCACCGCACCGGCAGACCGGATCACGTCCTCCGCCACGGCGTTGACCTCGGCGGTCGTCGCGCCGGGGCGCGCCGCCCCGCAGGCCGCCGTCAGCGCGCGCTCGACCACAAGGCCCGCGCGGCGCATGACGCGGATCTGGTCGGGGGTCTTGACCTCGATGCCGCGACCGGGTCCGCGCATCATTCGCCGTTGAGGTGGGTGTCCAGCGCGTCGGTGATGCGGTCGGAGACCTCGTCGATCTCACCGAGGCCGTCGACGGCGACGAGGAGGCCGCGGTCGGCGTACACCTTCAGCAGGTCGGCGGTCTGGGCGACGTAGACCTCCTGGCGCTTGCGGATGGTGGCCTCGTTGTCGTCGGCGCGGCCGTCGGTCTCGGCACGCTTCAGGAGGCGCTCCACCAGGGCGTCCTGGTCGGCCTCGAGCGAGATGACGGCGTCGAGCTTCTCGCCGCGCTCGGCGAGGATGGCGTCGAGGGCGTCGACCTGGCCGGCCGTACGCGGGTAGCCGTCCAGCAGGAAGCCGTCCTTGGCATCGGCCTCGTCGAGGCGCTCGGCGACGATGCGGTTGGTGATCTCGTCGGAGACGTAGCCGCCGCCGTCCATGATCTCCTTGACCTCGAGCGCCAGCGGTGAGGCCGTCTTCTCATCGGCCTTGGAGATGGCCCGGAAGATGTCGCCGGTGGAGATCGCGGGGATGCCGAAGGCCTCGGCGATGCCCTTGGCCTGGGTGCCCTTGCCGGCACCGGGCGGACCCATGATGAGGAGACGCGTCAACGGAGGAACCCTTCATAGTTTCGCTGCTGGAGCTTCGACTCGATCTGCTTCACGGTGTCGAGGCCGACGCCCACGATGATGAGGAGCGACGTGCCGCCGAACGGGAAGTTCTGGTTGGCCTTGAGCGCAATGAAGGCGATCGAGGGGATCAGGGAGATGAGGCCCAGATAGAGGGCGCCCGGGAACGTCAGGCGGGACAGCACGAAGCCGAGGTATTTCTCGGTCGGCCTGCCGGCGCGGATGCCGGGGATGAAGCCGCCGTACTTCTTCATGTTGTCGGCGACCTCGACCGGGTCGAACGTGATCGCCACATAGAAGTAGGCGAAGAACACGATCAGGAGGAAGAAGATGAGCATGTAGATCGGGCTCGACCCGGTGACGAAGTGGCTCTGGATCCAGCTGGAGGCCGCGTCGTTCGGGCGGAACTGCGCGTACAGCGACGGCAGGTAGAGCATCGAGGACGCGAAGATGACCGGGATGACGCCGGCCTGGTTCACCTTGAGCGGGATGTAGGTCGTGGTGCCGCCGAACATGCGGCGACCGACCATGCGCTTGGCGTACTGCACCGGGATGCGGCGCTGGCCGAGCTCCATGAAGATGACGCCGGCCATGACCAGGAGGCCGATGGCGAGGACCATGATGAAGGCGGCCACGCCGTTCTTCTGCTTGACGTCCCACAGGGCCGTCGGGAAGGTCGCCGCGATCTGGGTGAAGATCATGATGGACATGCCGTTGCCGAGCCCGCGCTCGGTGACGAGCTCGCCGAGCCACATCACGATGCCGGTGCCGGCGGTCATCGTCATGATCATCACGATGATCGGGAAAATGTCCTTGGAATAGACGATGCCGGTGCAGCCCTGGAAGAGCTGGTCGTTGACCGCCAGGGTGACGAACGCGGTCGAGTTGAGCACGGCCAGCACCAGGGTCAGATAGCGCGTGTACTGCGTGATCGTGTTCTGACCCGACGCGCCCTCCTTCTTCAGCGCCTCGAGACGCGGGATGACCACGGTCAGCAGCTGCAGGATGATCGACGCCGTGATGTAGGGCATGATCCCCAGCGCGAAGATCGCGAGCTGGAGGAGGGCGCCACCGGAGAAGAGGTTCACCAGCGAATAGAGGCCGGCCTGCTCACCCGCCGCCATCATCTTGCGGCAGACATCGACCTGCTGGATGTTGACGTTCGGAGTCGGGATGACCGAGCCCAGGCGGAAGACCACGAGGATCATCAGCGTGAACAAGATCTTCTTCCGAAGATCCGGCGTCTTGAACGCGTTAGCGAAGGCGGAAAGCACCGGGCCCTCTCCTGAGTGACTGACGGGCATGCGTGAGCACGCGTCACCGAATTGGCAACCCGGGCAGCGTAGCAAGCGGGGGCGCAAAACAAAGAACTGAAGAAGAGGCTTCGACTCGCTGGCGCTCGCTCAGCCAACGTGGAAGCCACGCTCGCTCAGCCAACGGGGAGCCGCGCCCACTCAACCAACGTGAAAGCCGCGCTCGCTCAACCAACGCGGGAGCCGCGCCCACTCAACCAACGTGGAAGCCGCGCTCGCTCAGCCAACGTGGGAGCCACGCTCGCTCAGCCAACGTGGGAGCCGCGCTCGCTCAGCCAACGATGGTACGCAGAACGCCGCGGCCCCGGATCACTCCCGGGCCGCGGCGTTGGTCAGCGGAAATCAGCGCTCGTTGGCCGAGCCGCCCGCCTTCTCGATCTTGTCCTTCGCGGTGGACGAGAACTTGTCGGCGGTCACCTGGACCGCGACGGTGATCTCGCCGTTGCCGAGGACCTTGACCGGCAGACCGGAGCGCACGGCGCCCTTCGCCACCAGGTCATCGACCCCGACCTTGCCACCGTTGGGGAACAGCTCGTTCAGCTTGGTCAGGTTCACGACCTGGTATTCCGTGCGGAACGGGTTCTTGAAACCACGAAGCTTCGGCACACGCATGTGCATCGGCATCTGGCCACCCTCGAAGTTCTCGGGGGTGTTCTTGCGAGCGCCGGTGCCCTTGGTGCCACGTCCGGCGGTCTTGCCCTTGGAGCCCTCGCCTCGACCCACGCGGGTCTTGGCGGTCTTGGCGCCCGGGGCGGGGCGAAGGTGATGGACCTTCAGTGCCATGTCAGTCGACCTCCTCGACGCTGATCAGGTGCGTCACAGTGTTGAGCATCCCGCGGATCTCGGGACGGTCCTCCTTGACGGCCACGTCGCCGATGCGCTTCAAGCCGATGGTACGCAGCGTGTCGCGCTGGTTCTGCTTGCAGCCGATCCCGGAACGGGTCTGGGTCACCTTGAGACGAGCCATCAGTTGGCCTCCTCTTCCGGCTTGGCCTGCTGGGCGCGAAGGAGGGCGGCGGGGACGACGTCCTCGATCGCCATGCCGCGACGCTTGGCCACGGCGGCAGGCTCCTCCAGGCCCTGCAGGGCGGCGACAGTGGCGTGCACCACGTTGATCGCGTTCGCCGAGCCGAGCGACTTGGCGAGCACGTCGTGGATGCCGGCGCACTCGAGCACGGCGCGGCACGAGCCGCCCGCGATGACGCCCGTACCGGGCGACGCCGGACGCAGCATGACGACGCCTGCGGCCTTCTCACCCTGGACGGGGTGGGGAATGGTGCCCTGGACGCGGGGGACGCGGAAGAAGTGCTTCTTCGCCTCCTCGACACCCTTGGCGATCGCCGCGGGCACCTCCTTGGCCTTGCCGTAGCCCACGCCGACCATGCCTTCGCCGTCACCGACGACGACCAGGGCGGTGAAGCTGAAGCGACGACCACCCTTCACGACCTTCGCCACGCGGTTGATGTCAACCACGCGCTCGATGTAAAGGCTCTTCTCTTCGCGCTGCTGGCCCCCACGACGGTCATCGCGGCCGCGACGCTCGCCGTTGCCTCCACGACCACCCTGCTGGCCTCGGCCCTGGGTGCTCTGGGTAGCGGTGTTGCTCATCGCTATCTCCTCGTATCCGTCGTTCTCAGAAGTCCAGACCGCCCTCGCGTGCGCCGTCAGCCAGCGCCGCGATGCGACCGTGGTACTTGTTGCCAGCGCGGTCGAAGACCACGCTCTCGATGCCGGCCTGCTTCGCGCGATCCGCGAGCAGCCCACCAACCTTCTTCGCCTTCTCCGACTTGTCGCCGTCGAGGGTGCGCAGGTCGGCCTCCATGGTGGAGGCCGAGGCCAGCGTCACGCCGCGGTAGTCGTCGATCACCTGGGCGAAGACGTGCTTCGCCGAGCGCGAGACGACCAGGCGCGGACGCTCCGCCGAGCCGAACAGCTTCTTGCGGCCGCGGACCTGACGACGGGTGCGCGAGGCAGCCTTCGGGGACATGCCCTTGTTGTTGGACAGTGCGATTCCCATGATCACTTACCAGCCTTTCCGACCTTGCGGCGAACGTGCTCGCCGGCGTACCGCACACCCTTGCCCTTATAGGGCTCCGGCTTGCGGATCTTGCGGATGTTGGCCGCAACCTCACCGACGGTCTGCTTGTCGATGCCCTGCACCGCGAACTTGGTCGGGTTCTCGACGGTGAACGTGATGCCTTCCGGCGCGTTCACGACGACGGGGTGCGAGAAGCCGAGGTTGAACTCGAGCTGCTGCGGGCCCTTCGCCATGACGCGGTAGCCGACGCCCACGATCTCGAGCTTCTTCTCGTAGCCCTCGGTGACGCCCTGGACCATGTTGGCGACCAGGGTGCGGGTCAGGCCGTGGAGCGAGCGGCTCACGCGCTCGTCGTTGGGACGCGACACCTCGATCTCGCCGGACTCGGCCCGGGCGATGATGATGGGGTTCGGGACGGTGTGGGTCAACTGGCCCTTGGGGCCCTTGACCTGGACGTCCTGTCCGTCAATGGTGATCTCGACACCCGACGGGACTGCAATCGGCATCTTGCCAATGCGCGACATTCTCTGTCTCCTCTCGTGTTTGTCGGATCACCAGACGTAGGCGAGGACTTCCCCGCCAACGCTCTTGGAGTTGGCATCACGATCGGTCAGGAGGCCCTGAGAGGTCGAGATGATGGCAATGCCGAGGCCGCCGAGCACCTTGGGGAGCTCGTTGGACTTGGCGTACACGCGCAGGCCGGGCTTCGAGATCCGGCGTACGCCGGCGATCGAACGCTCACGGTTCTGGCCGTACTTCAGCGTGATGGTCAGCGACTTGCCGACCTCGCCCTCGCCGGGCTCAGCGACCTCGAAGTCGCTGATGTAGCCCTGCTCCTTGAGGATCTGGGCGATGCCCACCTTGATCTTCGAGTGGGGCATGGAGGTCGAGTCGTGGTACGCCTGATTGGCGTTTCGCAGACGCGTCAGCATGTCTGCGATGGGATCAGTCATCGTCATGGCTTGGAAGCCTCTTTCTCGCAGTGGTTTCCGTCCGGGCAACCGGAGGTCTCCCGAGGGACCTGCTGCGGGTTATGTGAAAAGTGGTTGGTGGGGTTCACCAGGAGGACTTGGTCACACCGGGCAGGTTGCCGGCGTGGGCCATCTCGCGGAGGCAGACTCGGCACAGGCCGAACTTGCGGAACACGGCCTTGGGACGGCCGCACTTCTGGCACCGGGTGTAGCCGCGAACGGCGAACTTCGGCTTGCGGGACTGCTTGACCTTCAGAGCTGTCTTAGCCATGGGTTATTCACTTCCTCCGCTGGTATGCCGGGCCCTTGGCCTTGGCCTTCGGCGGCTTCGGGTTGTCGTTGAAGGGGAACCCGAGGTGCTTCAGCAGCGCGCGGCCCTCCTCATCGTTGGTGGCCGTCGTCACGAAGGTGATGTCCATGCCACGGACGCGATCGATCCGGTCCTGGTCGATCTCGTGGAACATGACCTGCTCGGTGAGGCCGAAGGTGTAGTTGCCCTTGCCGTCGAACTGGTGGCTGTTCAGGCCGCGGAAGTCGCGGATACGCGGGAGCGCCAGCGTCAGCAGACGGTCGGCGAACTCCCACATGCGGTCGCCGCGCAGCGTGACGTGGCAGCCGATGGGCTGGCCCTCACGCAGCTTGAACTGGGCGATCGACTTGCGGGCCTTCGTCACCGAGGGCTTCTGGCCGGTGATGGCCGTGAGGTCCTTGATGGCGCCGTCGATGACCTTGGAGTCACGGGCGGCGTCGCCGACACCCATGTTCACCACGATCTTGACGAGGCCCGGGACCTGCATCGGGTTCGCGTAGCCGAACTCCTTGAGGAGCTCCGGCTTGATGTCCTCGCGATACTGCTTCTTCAGACGCGGGAGCTCGCGCGGGGTGTTCGTGCGCTCGGTCTGCTCCGAGGTCTCGATCGTCTCGGTCATCAGATCTCCTTCCCGGTCTTGCGGGCGATGCGTACGCTGCGCTGGGCCTGGTATTCCGTGCCGTCGGCGCGGCGCTTGGTGACGTCCTTGCGCTCGAAACCGACACGCGTGACGACCTCCTTGCCGTCGACCTTCACGACCAGCTGCACGTTGGACACGTGGATCGGCGCCTCGGACGCGATGATGCCGCCCTCGGTCTTGCCGGTCGGGGTGGCCTGCTCGCGCGTGTGGCGCTTGACGATGTTGACGCCCTCGACGATGACGCGCTCGGCGCGGGGGTCGACCGAGAGGATCTCACCCACGGTGCCCTTGTCCTTGCCGGCGATGACCATGACGCGGTCACCCTTCTTCACATGGAGGTTGTTCGCCATGTCAGATCACCTCCGGGGCGAGCGAGACGATGCGCATGAACTTCTTCTCGCGCAGCTCGCGGCCCACCGGGCCGAAGATGCGCGTGCCACGCGGCTCGCCGTCGGTCTTCAGGATGACAGCGGCGTTCTCGTCGAACTTGATGTAAGAGCCGTCGGGACGACGGCGCTCCTTGACGGTGCGGACGACGACGGCCTTGACCACGTCGCCCTTCTTCACGTTGCCACCGGGGATCGCGTCCTTGACGGTGGCGACGATGGTGTCACCGATACCTGCGTAGCGGCGACCGGAGCCACCGAGGACACGGATGCAAAGGATCTCCTTGGCACCAGTGTTGTCGGCGACCTTGAGTCGCGACTCCTGCTGGATCATTGATTTCTCCTGTTTGTCTCACCGGTTCCCGACACCGTGTTGCACTGGCTCAGTGGTCCAGGTCTGTGCGGGCGGGCCTGGTGGAACGGACATTGTGTCGGCTGCACAGTGAAGGTCCCCGGGCATGACTCACCCCGGGCTCGACGCTGGGCAACCGTGCAAGCGTACATCAGTGGGCGCCGCGACAGAAATCGACGACGGTCGCGGTCCGAGGCGTCGTGCGCCGCCGCGAATCGGCTGTGCTAGGTTCCCAGACGTTCGACGCAGGGGAAGCCGGTCCAAGTCCGGCGCTGTCCCGCAACGGTAGTCCGCCTTCGGCGGAGAGCCCGATCGCCTGCCCGGACACGCCCGTACAAGTTCGTCGTGGTCAACGAACTGTGGCCCCGGCTGCATGGTGTCGACCGCGCGCATCCCCCGAGGAAGCCCATGCCCGCCCCCACCCCCTCCGCACGCGTACGCCGCGTCGGCGCTGTCCTGGCCGCTCTGGCCCTGACCGCGACCGGTTGCGCGACCTCAGCCACGCCGTCACAACCCGGTGCAGCCCGCCCCACCGCGTACGGCACCCCCGTGCACGTCACCAACTGCGATCGCCCCCTGACCTTAGAGCGACCGCCGCAGCGCATCGTCTCGATGAACGACCACGTCACCGAGGTGCTCCTCGAGATGGGCGTCGGCGACCGCATCGTCGGCATGGGATACGGAAAGGCCTCGCCCCGTCCGAAATACGCCGCGCAGTGGGCGAAGATCCCGAAACTGGCAGATGAATATCCCTCCGCCGAACAGTTGCTGGACGCCGAACCCGATCTCGTCGTCGGCGGCATGTCGAGCGCCTTCGACGAGAAGAGGGGGCGCTCCCGCGACCAGTTGGCGGAGAAGAAGGTCCCGACGTTCCTGTTCTCCGAATACTGCGGCAAGGGCCTGGCCACCCTGGACGTGCTGACGACCGACTATGCCCAGCTCGGGGTGATCCTCGGCCAGCCCGACCAGGGCGTACGCGTCGGCCAGGACGTCCAGCGCTCCCTCGAGGAACTGCGCCACCGGCTCCAGGGGACGACGCCGGTGCCGACATTCGTCTACGACTCCGGCGAGAAGGAGCCGCTGACCGTCGGTGGCGTCGGCGTGGGTCACCTCATCGTCACGGCGGCGGGCGCCAAGAACCTCTTCGACGAGGGCACCCGGCCGTACGCGAAGGCGAGCTGGGAACAGATCTCCGAACGGGCACCGCAGGCCATCGTGGTGCTCGACTACGGCAAGACCTCGGCCACCGACAAGATCGAGTTCCTCAAGAACCACCCGGTGATGCGCACCACGCCGGCGGTTCGGGCCGGCCGCTTCGTGGTCGTGCCTCTCGACGACTTCTTCGAAAGCCCCCGGCTGGTCGGCTCCGCCCAGACCATCGCCCGGTTCCTGCACCCCGACCGGATCCCCGGATGAGCTCGGCTCTCGGGCGCAGGGTCCCGCTTGTCCTCTGGCTCCTCGGATGGCCGGGGGCTTCGGTGACGCCCGGTGGCAGAGCGTGTGGCTGCCGGGTGCAGCACTGCTGGTGATTGGCGCCGTCATGGTCGCCACGGGCGGACGCCTGGATCTCCTGCACGCCGGCGACGACGGCGCGGCCGCCCTCGGCATGAACGCCGTACGCTTCCGCGTCACCACGCTGCTGGGGGTCTCGCTGCTGGCCGGGACTTCGGTGGCGGTCGCCGGCGGCATCGGGTTCGTCGGCCTGTTGATCCCCCACCTGGCCGCCCTGCTCGTCGGCGCGAGCGCACGACGGCTGCTGCCGTCGCGGCGCTGCTCGGCGCAGTCGCCCTGGTGGCTGCCGACACCGGGGCCCGCTCGGTGTCGGCGAAGGTGGAACTGCCCGTCGGCGTCGTCACCGCCCTCGTGGGCGCTCCGATCCTTGTCGTCATGCTGTGGCACTCGCGCACGAGGCTGTCGTGACGGGCTCGACGACCGCCGGGGGCCTGCGCGCCGACGGATTGCGCCACAGCTTCGGCGCCACGCCGGTGCTGCAGGGGGTCGACCTCGAGGCCCGACCCGGCGAACTGTTGGGCCTCGTCGGGCCGAACGGGTCGGGTAAGACGACCGCTCTGCGCTGCTGCTATCGGGCGCTGACACCGGCGGCCGGGCGTACCGTCGTCGCCGGCGTCGACGTCACCCGCCTGCCGCGGCGCGAACTGGCCCGTCGCATCGGGGTCGCAGCCCAGGAGCCACCGCCGACCGCCGGGCTGACCGTACGCGAGTCGGTCGCGCTGGGACGCAGCCCGCACCACGGAGTGCTCGCACGCGAGACGCCCGTCGACGCCGAGCTCGTGGCCCGGTCACTGCAGGAGGTCGGGCTGACGGACTTGGCCGATCGCGATGTCGCGGCCCTGTCCGGGGGCGAACGGCAACGGGTTTCACTGGCCCGGGCGCTGGCCACTGATGCCGACGTGCTGCTGCTCGACGAACCGACGAACCATCTCGACCTGCATCACCAGATCTCGATCATGGAACTGCTCGCCGCCCAGCGCGATCGTGGCCGCGCCGTGGTGCTCACCCTGCACGACCTGAGGCTGGCGGCCGAGTTCTGCGACCGTCTGGCCGTGCTGCATCGCGGGCAGGTGGTGGCACACGGGACCCCGGACGACGTCCTCACCCCCGATGTCCTCGCCGCAGTGTTCGGCGTCCGCGGACGCCTGGTCACCGACGACGACGGGCGGCGGCTGGTCGTGAAGGGGCTGGTGGCACGATCGGGCACACCATGAGTCGACCCGACATGGTGTCACTCGGCCTCGGCGACGAGTCATGGCTGCGTGAGCGGATCAACGACACCGGCCTCCGGTGGAACCACGCCGACCCGAGGGTCAACGCCACCCTGTGGTGGTATTCGGCGTCCAGCGTGATCGTGTTCCCCCTCGTGGCGGGGGTCGTGATGACTGGCATCGCGCCGCGACCGGATCCGACACGGGGATGGCTCCGGCCCGACGGCTATCTGGGGGGATTGGCCACGACGGGGCCCTCGGTGTCGGCCCACGATCTTTCCGCAGTCATCGCCGACGTCTGCCTTCCGCCGATCACCGGATTGGCAGACCTCGCCGGGATCCGACCGGACAAGCATGGTCCGCTGGCGCCTCGACGTCGCCTCATGCCGATCGCCCCATTCCTCGTCGGCGGTGCCTTCGACACCCCGAACATGGTCGACGTGTGGGACGTCGAGCTGATGGGCCACGGCGCTCGACTAGCCGGATGCGTGCGCCGGCTGCCCGATGGCACAAGAATCGAGGCCACGTCGCTGCAGGTCAGAGCCACGCTCGCACGGCGCGTCCCAGTGAGCCAGCTCACCCCTGAGGACCTGCGCCTGCTGCTGGGCCAGCAGATCGATCCGGAGCTCGTCATGCCGATCGCTGTGGGCCGACTCCGCACCGACCCCCTGATGGAGGGCGACCTCTACGAGGGCGACGTGCTCGAAGCAGCACTCGGACTCCCCGACGCGCTCTGGGAGCGCAGGACTCGGCCCGAAAGAGTCTCCTGCACACGCTCCGCGTCCTCGAGTGTTCTCCGCCGGAGGAGGCGGACGACGTACTCCTCGGCCTCGTCCGCACCTTCCTCCGCAGATGGTCCACAACCACCTGACTCCACTTCCCCGCCATGAACGCCGACGGCGCCCGCTCCCCCATGGGGAACGGGCGCCGTCGTCGGCTCAGAAAGCCTTGCTCACTTGGCCTTCTCGACGATCTCGAGCAGGCGCCAGCGCTTGGTGGCCGACAGCGGACGCGTCTCCATGATGCGTACGCGGTCGCCCGCACCGGCCTCGTTGTTCTCGTCGTGCGCCTTCAGACGGGTCGTCTGGCGCAGGACCTTGCCGTAGAGGCGGTGCTTCACGCGGTCCTCGACCGCGACGACGATGGTCTTGTCCATCTTGTCGGACACGACCATGCCCTCGCGGACCTTGCGGGTCGAGGTGCGCTGCGGCGCCTCGACCGTGTTCTCGGTGGTCTTCTCAGCCATGCTCACGCCTTCTCATTCGTCTCGGGCTCGGCCACGATGCCCAGGTTGCGCTCCTGCAGCACGGTGTAGATGCGCGCGATGTCCTTGCGGACCGCACGCAGACGGCCGTGCGACTCGAGCTGGCCCGTGGCGTTCTGGAATCGGAGGGTGAAGAGCTCTTCCTTCAGCTCGGTCACCTTCTTGTTCAACTCCTCGCGGGACAGCCCACGAAGATCGGCGGCGACGAGTGTCTTCGCCATCAGTTGTCACCACCTTCACGCTTGATGAAGCGCGCCTTCATGGGGAGCTTGTGGATCGCGAGGCGCATGGCCTCACGAGCAATCTCCTCCGGCACGCCGGACAGCTCGAACATCACGCGTCCGGGCTTGATGTTGGCGACCCACCACTCGGGCGAGCCCTTGCCCGAACCCATGCGGGTCTCGGCGGGCTTCTTCGTCAGCGGGCGGTCGGGGTAGATGTTGATCCACACCTTGCCGCCACGCTTGATGTGACGCGTCATCGCGATACGAGCGGACTCGATCTGACGGTTGGTGACGTACGCCGACTCCATCGCCTGGATGCCGTAGTCACCGAAGGCAAGCTGGGTGCCACCCTTGGCCATGCCGGTGCGCTTCGGGTGGTGCTGCTTGCGGTACTTGACTCGACGAGGTACCAGCATGATCAGGCTCCTGCGGTCTCGGTGGCGGGAGCAGCCTGCGCGGCTGCGTTGTCGTTGCCCTCGGCACCCTCGGCGCGACGGCGACCGCCGCGCTCGGGACGGTCACCGCGCTGCGGGCGACCGCCGCGCTGCGGACGGCCACCGCGACCGCCGGGAGCGTTGTTGCGAGCGGCCTTCTGGGCAGCGCGCTCAGCGCGGGTGCCCGAGACGTCGCCCTTGTAGATCCAGACCTTCACGCCGATGCGGCCGAACGTCGTGCGGGCCTCGTAGAAGCCGTAGTCGATGTCGGCGCGCAGGGTGTGCAGGGGCACCTGGCCCTCGCGGTAGAACTCCGAGCGCGACATCTCGGCACCGCCAAGACGGCCGGAGCACTTGATGCGGATGCCCTTGGCGCCGGCGCGCATGGCCGACTGCTGGGCCTTGCGCATCGCGCGGCGGAAGGCCACGCGCTGGCCGAGCTGCTCGGCGACGCCCTGGGCGACCAGCTGGGCATCGATCTCGGGGTTCTTGACCTCGAGGATGTTCAGCTGGACCTGCTTGCCCGTGAGCTTCTCGAGCTCACCGCGGACGCGCTCCGCCTCGGCGCCGTTGCGGCCGATGACGATGCCCGGGCGGGCGGCGTACAGGAAGATCGTGACGCGCTCCGAACGACGCTCGATCTCGACCGACGAGATGCCGGCGCGCTCGAGGTTCTTCGTGAGGAACTCACGGATCTTCACGTCCTCGCCGACCATCTCCGAGTAGTTCTTCTCGGCGAACCAGCGGGTCTTGTGGTCGGTCGTGATCCCGAGACGGAAACCGTGCGGGTTGATCTTCTGTCCCATGTCAGGCCTCCTTCTCGGTCTCGGTCTCGGCCTTGGCGGCCTTGGGTGCGGGCTTCGCGTCGCGGGCCTCGCGGGGCTCCACCACCACGGTGATGTGGCTGCCGCGCTTGAGGATGCGCGACGCCGAACCCTTGGCGCGGGCGCGGATGCGACGCATGGTCACACCCTCGTCCACGAAGGCCTGCGAGATGTAGAGGTCGTCGGCGCGCAGCGAGTCGGTGTTCTCCGCGTTCGCGGCGGCGCTGGCGACGACCTTGAAGACGGGCTCCGAGGCGGCCTGGGGTGCGAACTTCAACACCGTCAGGGCCTCGTTGACGTCCATGCCGCGGACGATGTCCACGACACGGCGCACCTTGGTGGGGGACATCCGGACGTGACGCGCGATGGCGTACGAGCCAGGACGATCCCCGAGCAGGGCGGCGCGGCGGCTGGGCCGTGCCTTCTCTTGAGTGCTCATCAGATTCTGTTCCTATCTCTCACGCTGGCTCAGCGGCCGCGCTTCGACTTCCGGTCGTCCTTGACGTGACCCTTGAAGGTGCGGGTCGGAGCGAACTCCCCGAGCTTGTGACCGACCATCGAGTCGGTGACGAAGACCGGGACGTGCTTGCGACCGTCGTGCACCGCGATGGTCATGCCGATCATGTCCGGGACGATCATGGAACGGCGCGACCAGGTCTTGATGACTGCGTTCTTGGAACCCTTCTCCAGCTGGACTTCCACCTTCTTCATGAGGTGGTCGTCGACGAAGGGGCCCTTCTTAAGGCTGCGTGGCATATCTCAGACTCCTGCTCAGCGCTTCTTGCCGGACTTGCGGCGGCGGACGATGAGGCGATTGCTCGCCTTGTTCTTGTCACGGGTGCGGCCCTCGGCCTTGCCCCACGGCGAGACCGGGTGGCGACCACCGGAGGTCTTGCCCTCGCCACCACCGTGCGGGTGGTCGATCGGGTTCATCGCGACGCCGCGGACGGTCGGGCGCTTGCCCTTCCAGCGCGAGCGGCCAGCCTTGCCCCAGTTGATGTTCGACTGCTCGGCGTTGCCGACCTCGCCGACCGTCGCGCGGCAGCGGACGTCGACCATGCGCATCTCGCCCGAAGGCATGCGCAACGTCGCCATCTTGCCCTCGCGGGCCACCAGCTGGATCGCCGCGCCGGCCGAGCGGCCGAGCTTGGCGCCGCCACCGGGGCGGAGCTCCACGGCGTGGATCGTGGTGCCGACCGGGATGTTGCGCAGGGCCAGGTTGTTGCCCGGCTTGATGTCAGCACCCTCGCCGGCCTCGACCGACATGCCCTGCTTCAGGTTGTGGGGCGCGATGATGTAGCGCTTCTCGCCGTCGGCGTAGTGGAGCAGCGCCAGGCGGGCGGTGCGGTTCGGGTCGTACTCGATGTGAGCGACCTTGGCCGGCACGCCGTCCTTGTCGTAGCGCTTGAAGTCGACGAGACGATAGGCCTGCTTGTGACCACCACCGATGTGACGGGTGGTGATGCGACCGGTGTTGTTGCGACCACCGGTCTTGCTCTTCGGCGCGAGGAGCGACTTCTCCGGGGTGGACCGGGTCAGCTCGACGAAGTCGGCAACCGACGAGCCACGACGGCCCGGCGTTGTCGGCTTGTACTTACGAATACCCATGGGTTTCTTCCTCTCAGCTTCCCGGTCAGCTGGCCGAGCCGGCGAAGATGTCGATGCGCTGTCCGTCGGCGACCGACACGATGGCGCGCTTGGTGTCGGGGCGCTTGCCCCAGCCGGCGCGCGTACGGCGCTTCTTGCCGATGCGGTTGATCGTGTTGACAGCGGTGACCTTGACGCCGAAGACCTGCTCGACGGCGATCTTGATCTCGGTCTTGTTCGCGTCCGGAGCGACCAGGAACGTGTATTTGTTCTGGTCGATCAGGCCGTAGCTCTTCTCGCTCACGACGGGCGCGAGCAGGATGTCGCGGTGGTCGCGGATCTTGAGTGCGTCGCTCACTTGGACTCCTTGCCCTTCTTCTCGGTCACGACGTCGGTCTCTGTCGACTCGGCGGCGGCCTCGGACTCGGTGGCGACGGCCTTGGCGGCCTTGCCCTTCGTCGGACCGGCGACGAACGCGTCGAGCGCGGCGGAGGTGAAGACGATCTCGTCGGCGACGAGCACGTCGTAGGCGTTCAGCTGGTCGACGGCCAGCGCGTGGATGTTCGCGGCGTTGCGCAGCGACAGCCAGGCGACGTCCTCGTCACGCGAGAGTGCGACCAGGACCTTGTCGGTCTTGGCGACGCTCGCGAGGGCGGCGAGCGCGGCCTTCGTCGACGGCGTCTCGCCCTCGACCAGGCTGCTCAGGACGTGGAGGCGACCCTCGCGGGCCCGATCGGACAGGGCGCCGCGCAGGGCGGCGGCCACCATCTTCTTGGGGGTGCGCTGGGCGTACGACCGCGGGGTCGGGCCGTGGACGATGCCACCGCCGACCCACTGGGGGGCGCGGGTCGAACCCTGGCGGGCGCGGCCGGTGCCCTTCTGGCGCCACGGCTTCTTGCCGCCACCGCGGACCTCACCACGGCCCTTGACCGAGTGGGTGCCCTGACGGGCAGCGGCGAGCTGGGCCACGACGACCTGGTGGATCAGCGGCACGTTCGGCTCGAGGCCGAACAGCTCTGCGGGGAGCTCGGCCTTGCCGGCCTTCTTGCCCTTGGCGTCGACGACGTCGATGTTGAGGTCGCTCATGCCTTCTCACCCTTCTTCGAAGCGGTACGCAGGACGACGAGGCCGCCCTTGACACCGGGGATCGCACCCTTGACCAGGATGAGACCGCGCTCGGTGTCGACCGAGTGGATCACGAGGTTCTGCACGGTCACCTTGTCGACGCCCATGCGGCCGGCCATCTTGAGGCCCTTGAACACGCGACCGGGGGTCGCGCAGCCGCCGATGGAACCGGGCGAGCGGTGCTTGCGGTGCACACCGTGGGAGGCGCGCAGGCCGTGGAAGCCGTGGCGCTTCATGACACCGGCGGTGCCCTTGCCTCGGCTGACACCCGTCGCGTCGATGATGTTGCCGGCCTCGAACACGTCCGCGTTGAGCTCCTGGCCCAACTCGTAGGTGGTGGCGTCGGCGGTGCGCAGCTCGACGAGGTGCTTGCGGGGCGTCACGCCGGCCTTCTCGAAGTGGCCCGCGGACGGCTTGGTGACCTTCTTGGCCTTCACGGCACCGAAACCGAGCTGGACGGCGGAGTAGCCGTCGGAGTCGGGGGTGCGGACCTGCGTCACGACGCAGGGGCCGGCCTGGATCACGGTCACGGGGACGACCTTGTTGTTGTCGTCCCAGAGCTGGGTCATGCCGAGCTTGGTGCCCAGGATGCCCTTGACGTTGCGTTCAACAGTGCTCAAGTCAGTCACGTCCCTCAGAGCTTGATCTCGATATCCACACCCGCGGGAAGGTCGAGACGCATGAGCGAGTCGACCGTCTTCGGGGTGGGATCGATGATGTCGATGAGCCGCTTGTGCGTACGCATCTCGAAGTGCTCGCGGCTGTCCTTGTATTTGTGGGGCGAACGGATCACACAGAACACGTTCTTCTCGGTCGGCAGCGGCACGGGGCCGGCGACCTTGGCACCCGTACGCGTCACCGTGTCGACGATCTTGCGCGCCGACGAGTCGATGACCTCGTGGTCATAGGCCTTGAGCCTGATGCGGATCTTTTGTCCCGCCACAGTTCGTCCTTCTCTCGTCCCTGCTGGTCCGGATGGCTCTGATGAGCCGCCGTTCGTGCGTCCCTCCGACCCACGCGGTCGGGCGTGTCGCACCCGCTGGACGCGCGCAGGGCAAAGTTCTGCCCTGCATGTTCGCTGTCTGGCGAAGTGACTCGCCCGGCTGGGTCTCGCGGTGCGGCGTAACGACATGGCGGGGCTGGAGGGAAGATCACTTCTGTCCAGTTGTCAAAGCCCGTGTTCCATGGCCACGCCCCGGCGACCCCGTCGGAGCAACCTGACAATCTTGACAGAGATCGACGGCGAGACCAAATCGGGCGCCCGCCCGGTGTCAAGCATCGCGCCGACCGGCGTGGCGGTGACACGATCTGGGGGTGGAAGTCCTCATCGCCGTCACCCTGTTCGTCCTCGCCGTGCTCGGCGGGACCCTCGTGTCGCGCCGGCTCGGCGTCCAGGGACCGTTGGTGCTGCTCGCCCTCGGCGTCCTCGGATCGTATCTGCCGTTCGTGCACGAGCCTGCCCTGTCCCCCGAGCTGATCCTCGTCGGCGTCCTCCCTCCACTGCTGTACGCGGCCGCCGTCAACACCTCGCTGATGGACTTCCGCGACAACTTCTCCCCCATCGGATGGCTGTCGGTCGGGCTGGTGCTGTTCACCGCGCTCGGGGTGGGGCTCGTGGTCTGGCAGGTGCTGGACGTGCCGTTCGCCGCGGCTTTCGCCATCGGGGCGGTGGTGGCGCCGCCGGACGCCGTCGCGGCCACCGCAGTCGCCCGGCAGATCGGGCTGCCGCGCAAGGTCGTCACGATCCTCGAGGGCGAGTCGCTGGTCAACGACGCGACCGCGCTGGTGTCGCTGCGCACGGCCGTGGCGGCACTGGCCGCGCCGATCTCCGCCATGGCCATCGGGCTGGACTTCGCCAAGGCCGTGGCGATCGCCATCGTGGTGGGGGTGGTGGTGGCGAAGCTCGCGGGATTGGTCTTCCGCCACATCACCGATCCCATCACCACCACGGTGCTCACGTTCCTGGTGCCGTTCGCGGCGTACGCGCCCGCGGAGGAGTTGCACGCGTCCGGCGTGCTGGCTGTCGTCGTGGCCGGCCTGTTCGTCGGCCACCACAGCCCCACCACCCAGGACGCGCCGGCCCGTCTGTTCCAGCGCCTGAACTGGGCCACGGTGCAGTTCGTGCTGGAGAACTCGGTGTTCCTGCTCATCGGCCTGCAGGTGCGGCGCATCGTCGTCGCGGGGACGGCCGAGACGAGCGGCTGGACCCTGGCCGGCCTCTGCCTGGCCGTCCTGGCCACCGTCATCGTCCTCCGGGTCGGCTGGGTCCTGGTGAGCCGGGTGTGGCTGATCCCCGGGCGCCGCCGCGGTCGCGAGCCGCGCCTGACGCTCGCCGAGTCCCTGGTGGTCGGCTGGGCGGGCATGCGCGGCGTGGTGACGTTGGCCGCGGCCCTGACCCTGCCGCTGGCGACGCCGATGCGGGCGACCCTCATCCTCGTCGCGCTCACGACCACCCTCGGCACGCTGGTGCTGCAGGGCCTGACCCTGCCCCTGCTCGCGCGGCGGCTCGGCGTACGCGGGCCCGACCCGCGGGAGGACGCGCTGCAGGAGGCGACCGTGCTGCAGGCGGCGCTCGGCGACGGGCTGACCGCGGCCCGGGAGGCGGCCTCACCCGGCGACGGGCTGGTGCTCGCGCGACTGGAGGACGCGTACGACACCCGCGTGAACGCCGCCTGGGAGCGGCTCGGCCGCCCCAGCGACGAGGTGGACACCCCCTCGGATGCCTATCGCCGGCTCCGACTGGTCGCGCTGGAGGCGGAGCGGGCGACGCTGTTGCGGATCCGTGATGAGGGGCGGGCCGATCACGAGGTGCTCGCCCGCGTCCTGGCGACGCTCGATCTCGAGGAGTCCCTGCTCATCCGGCTCAACGAGGGCGCCCAGCGCGCCTCGACCACTCCCCTCGCGCCCGCACTGCCGGATGCCCCCTGCGATCACCTGGGGGACGCGCAATGCGCCAGATCGCCCAGGGACAGCGCGGCCGGGGCCGCATGTGGCGCCTGTCGCGCGGAGGGGACGCAGCCGGTCCACCTGCGGATGTGCCTCGCGTGCGGCGAGGTCGGCTGCTGCGACTCGTCGGAGGGGCGCCATGCCGACCGGCACTTCCGGGAGACCGGGCACCCGGTCATGCGGTCGATCGAGCCGGGTGAGTCGTGGCGCTGGTGCTATGTGGACGAGGTGCTGGGGGCCTAGGGCCGGCTGACCGGGTGGGTGGCGAGCACATGCCGGGAGTACGCGGCATCTGGTCGCCACCCGGGCGGTCAGGACCCGGTGTTGGCCAGTCCGCCCTCGGACTCCTTCGGCGCGATGTCCTGGGGCTGGGTGTCCTGGGGCTTCTCAGTGTGTTGAGGCGCATGGGTGCCTCCCCCGCCGCCGTGCGGGGGCGCGGGCACACGGGTCGGGCTCGTCGAGGGGACGGGAACCTGCGTGGGAGTGGGCGTCGGGGTCCTGGTCGGGGTCTTCGTCGGCGTCACGCTCGGGGTCTTCGTCGGGGTCTTCGTCGGCGTCGGGACCTCCTTCTTCGTGCAGCCCGACAGCGTCGCCTTCACGACCTTCGCGTTGTGGTCGGAGTTGAGCTGGACCGTCTCCCGGGCGTGGACCTTCTCGACCTGATCGCCCGTGGCGAGCACCACGCCGACCTTGTCGATGCCCCTGGGCGACACCTGCTCGTCGCGGGGGTGCAGCTTGCCCATCTCCTGGCGGTTGAAGTCGCCGCCGTAGACGACGGAGTGGCCGGCCTTGACGAAGGCCTCGACCCGGGCCATCTGCTTGGTGCGGTGTTCGTTCCAGCGGGCCTGGCGCCACGGGTCGGTGTCGTCGTGCGTCGCGTTCCACGCGCCGGACACCATGTGGGTGTTCATGAAGACCGTCCTGCGGCCGCTCGCGCGATCCTTCAGGACCACCCAGCTGATGTAGCGGTTGGGGCTGATCGGGGCCTTGCCGCCGTGCATCAGCTCACGGCCCGTGTCGCGGTGACGACCTTGACGTGGTTGTCGGCCCGCTGGCACGCGGACGTGGTCGCCCCGGCGCGATCGGTCACGATCCCGACGGCCGCTGCGGTGCTGAGCGCGGCCGCTGCCGCCCCCGCCACGAATACTCGACGCATGGTGTTGCCCCCCGTTCACCGGGCCGCCGCTGCGGCCGCCCAATGACGCCATGGAAGCGGATCCGGGGCCGCCCCGGCGCGCCGTCAGAGGCGGAACGTTCCACGGCTCGTCGGCACCACATCGCCACAAGTAGGCTCGCCCCTGTGACGACTCCCACCTCGACCTATCGCCTGCAGATCCGCGACTCGCTGACGCTCGACGACGCGGCCGGGCTCGCCGACTATCTCACCGACCTGGGGGTGGACGCGGTCTACCTCTCCCCCATCCTGACCTCGACGCGCGGGTCGGACCACGGCTATGACACAACCGACCCGACCACGATCGACCCCGCGCGCGGCGGCGAGGCGGGCTGGCGCGCGCTCGTCGGGCAGGCCCGCGCGAACGGCCTCAAGGTCGTCGTCGACATCGTGCCGAACCACCTCGGCATCTCCGCCCCGGCGGAGAACCCGGCCTGGTGGGACGTGCTGGCGAAGGGGCGCGATTCGGCGTACGCGGGGTGGTTCGACATCGACTGGACGCGCGAGCCGGTGCTGGTGCCGATCCTCGGCGACGACCCCGAGGCGCTCGAGATCGCCGACGGCGATGGCGGGCCGGAGGTGCGCTACCACGAGCACCGCTTCCCGATCGCCGCAGGGACGTACGCGCCTGGCGACGCCGTCGCCGACGTGCTCGCGCGGCAGCACTATCGCCTCGCGCCGTGGCGCAGCGGCGCCGACGAGCTGAACTACCGCCGGTTCTTCGCCGTGACGACGCTCGCGGGCGTCCGCGTGGAGGAGCCGGAGGTCTTCGACGCGACCCACGAGCGCGTGCTGCGCTGGGTGGACGAGGACCACATCGAGGGCCTGCGCATCGACCACCCCGACGGACTCGTCGACCCCGGCGCCTACCTGACCCGCCTGCGCGAGGCCGCGCCCAAGGCGTGGATCATCGCCGAGAAGATCCTCGAGCACGGCGAGCAGCTCCCCGCCGACTGGCCGGTCGAGGGCACCACGGGCTATGACGCGATGAACGAGGTCGGCCGCCTGATGGTCGACCCCCGCGCCGAGGAGTTCTTCACGGCGCTCTATCGCGAGATGACCGGCGACGAGCGCGACATCGCCGCGCACATCCTTGTGGGCAAGGAGATGGCGGCGACCGTCCTGCTGCCGGCCGAGCTCGACCGGCTCGTCACGCTGGCGCCCGGGCTGGACGGACCCCGCGTACGCGAGGCCCTCGTCGCGATCGCCGCCCACATGGAGGTCTATCGCTCCTACCTGCCCGCCGGCGTCGAGCGCCTGCAGGCCGCGGCCGACGCCGCGATCGCCGAGAACCCTGCACTGGAAGGGATCGTGGGCGACCTGATGCCGCTCCTGTCCGACCCCGACCAGGAGGTCGCGCGCCGCTTCCAGCAGTTCACGGGCGCGGTCATGGCGAAGGGCGTCGAGGACACGGCCTATTACCGCTATGGGCGCTTCGTCGCGCTCAACGAGGTCGGGGGCAACCCGGCCGCGTTCGGCTCGACCCTCGATGATTTCCATGCGGAGCAGGAGAAGCGCCAGGCCGACCAGCCCTCGTCGATGACGTCGCTGTCGACCCACGACACCAAGCGCGGCGAGGACGTGCGGGCGCGGCTGGCCGTGCTGAGCGAGATCGGTGACCACTGGGCCGAGCTCGTCGGGGCGTTCCTCGCCCATGGACGCGACGTGCCGAGTCGCCCCTTCGTGTATTTCCTGACCCAGAACATCGTCGGCGCGGGGCTGGTCGAGCGCGAGCGGCTCCACGCGTACGCCGAGAAGGCGATGCGGGAGGCCGCCGACGGCACCACGTGGAGCGACCCCGACGCCGACTTCGAGGCGGCGGTGCACGCACTGGTCGACATGGCGTACGACCAGGACGGGCTGAACGACCGGCTCGAGAAGCTGCTGGCGCTCATCGAGCAGCCGGGATGGTCGAATTCCCTGGCTCAGAAGCTGATCCAGCTCACCATGCCGGGTGTCCCGGACGTCTATCAGGGCACCGAGCTGTGGGAAGACTCGCTGGTCGACCCCGACAACCGGCGCCGGGTCGACTTCGACGAGCGCCGCCGCCTGCTCGCCACCACCGAGGCGCCCCGCGTCGACGGCAGCGGCCACGCCAAGCTCTGGGTCACCACGAAGGCCCTGCGGCTGCGGCGCGAGCGCCCCGAGCTGTTCTCGGCGTACGCACCCCTGCGCGCCGACGGCGCGGCGGCCGACCACCTGGTGGCGTTCGACCGGGGCGGGGCGATCACCGTGGCGACGCGGCTGCCCTACACGCTGGCGACCGAGGGCGGCTGGCGCGACACCCGGCTCGAGCTGGCGGGCGCGTACACCGACGTGCTGACGGGCGCTCGCCACGAGGGACGGGTCGCGGTCAGCGACCTGATGCACCACTTCCCGGTGGCGCTGCTGGTGAAGGACTGACCTCTCACCGGGCCGCGGATTGCCACCCCGCCAAGCAGCGCTCGACCACCGCGCCCGGGTCTGCCGCGCCCATGATCGCACGCACCAGCGCCACCCCCGCGATCCCCGTGGCGGCGAGGCTGGCCACGTCGTCGGGCCGGACGTCGCCGATCGCGATGATGGGCAGCGAGGTCGCGGCGACCAGCGGCGGATAGCCGGCCAGCCCGAGGGGTTCCCGGCCGGAGTCCTTGGTCGGCGTCGGCCGGAACGGCCCCGCCCCCAGATAGTCCGGACGGTCGCCGCCGCGCCGCGACTCGGCCTCGACCACGAGGTCCCGCGTGCCCGTCGTGAGCCCGATGACGGCCTGCGACCCCAACATCGCGCGGGCGTCGGCCACGGCGAGGTCGTCCTGGCCCAGGTGGACCCCGTGGACGTGGGCTCCGGCGCGGCGGGCCGCGTACGCCACGTCGGCCCGGTCGTCGACGATCACCGTCGTGGCCGGGGCGACCGCGGACACCGCGTCGGCGACCGCGCGGACGAGGGCGAGCAGTTCGCGGGTGGTGGCCTCCTTCGCCCTGACCTGGACCATGCCGGCCCCGGCCCGCGCGGCGGCCGCCGCGGCGCTCACCGTCGGTGCACCGGTGCCGGAGGTGACGACGTGGACGCGCCAATCGACCGTCATTGCAGGACCATCCGCGTGGCGACCTCGTCGGGCGAGACCGCGGCGAGCGCGTCGAGCAGCGCGACCCGGAAGCTCCCCGGCCCCGAGGACCGCTCGAGCGCCGACTCCGCGGCCACCGTGAGGAGCGCAGTCGCGGCCACGGCGGCGATGCGCGCCTCCGTCGCCGCGACGAGCGCCGCGGTGAGGGCGCCGAGGAGGCAGCCGGTTCCGGTCACGCGGGTCAACATCGGCGTCCCGTTGGCCAGACGGACGACGGTCGTGGCGTCGACGAGGTGGTCGACCGCCCCCGACGCCGCGACGACGCACCGGTGATGGCAGGCCAGCTCGTGGGCGACGGCCGCAACCGCGGCAGGCTCCAGGGTGGAGTCCGCTCCCCTGCCGCCCTGCCCACCGACGAGCACGAGGATCTCCGAGGCGTTGCCCCGGACGACCGCAGGGCCCTCGTGGAGGAGCGTGCGCGCCAGCGGGGTCCGCACCGGGGCCAGGCCCACGGCGGTCGGGTCGAGCACCCACGGGACTCCGGCCGCTCGGGCCGCCGCGACCGTCGCCGGAATGCCGGCCGCGCCGTCGCGGCTCAGCGTGCCGAGGTTGACCAGGAGGGCGTCGGCGGATCCCACGAGGGTCGGCGCCTCCTCCTTGGTCTCGGTCATCATCGGCCGCGCGCCCGCCGCGAGCAGGCCGTCGGCGACGAGCGACATCGAGGCCGTGGACACGATGCAGTGCACCAAGGGCGCGTCTCGGCGGAACGCCTCGAGCGCGGCGGTGACGTCGGCCCTCAACGGGTTCCCCTCCGCGCTCACGAGGCGGCCACCGTGTCGACGTCGTCGTCGAGTTCGTGGGGCGACAGCCGGGGGCCCGCCGCGCCGAAGGACGCCACGAGGACGCCGCCCAGCGCCAGCAGGACCATGACCGAGCCGTCCCGGCCGAGCCACCTCTCGACGGTGGGCAGCCAGAACGGATAGAGGGCCGGGCCGACGATCGAGAGCGAGTAGGCCGTGCCATAGCCCGTGGCCCGCACGTGCGCCGGGAAACGCTCCGCAAGGTAGGCGCCGATCGGCCCGTACGCCGTGACGGTCACGACCTGCAGCCCGATGGCCCCGACCATGATCACGAGCGGGGCGAGCGTCGAGCTGGACATCAGCAGCCACCAGAGCAGCGGCGCCGTGATCGCGGCGAGGCTCCCCCACACTACGAAGAACCGCCGGCGTCCGAGGAGGCTCGACAGGTGACCGGTCGCGGCCATGACGAACGCCTGCGCGATCGCCGCCACCCCCATCACCACGGCCACCCGGCCCGCGGGCAGCCCCACGTCGGTCGCGAGCCGCTGGGTCAGGACGATGACGACCAGGTTGGTCAGGATCCACAGGCCCGTCATCAGCCCGAACACCTGCCAGAAGGCCCGCGCGTACGCCCCCACCAGCACCGCCCGCAGGCCGACGGCGACCGGCTGGTCCGCCACCTGCTCCCGGCGCCGGGTCACGGCGGGCGCGTCGGCCACCCGCGCGCGGTAGTAGGCCAGCAGGGCCAGGCTCCCGAGGCCGCCCGCGACGAACGCGAGGCGCCAGCCCCAGGCCGCGTACGCCGCGGGTCCCAGCGCCGCGAACAGCCCCGCGGTGGCGAAGGCGATCGTCGACTGGGCCCACGGCGCCATCGACATGATCAGGCCCGACACGAGGCCGCGCCGCCGCGGCCGGGACCACTCCATGGCCAGCGGGATGGCCGAGGTGTATTCGCCGGCGAGGAACACCCCACCGAGCAGCCGCAGCGCGATGACGAGCCCGATGGCCCACGCGCCGATCGCGGTGTGGCCCGGCACCGCGGCGATGGCGAGCGAGCACGCCGCGGTCCCGGCGATCGCGACCTTTGTCGTGGCCGTGCGCCCCACCCGGTCGGCGATGCGCCCGAAGATGATCGCCCCGAGCGGACGCCCCAGGAGGGTGGCCATGATGACGACCGCACCGGTCGTCGCCGAGGCGTGGGTCCCGGCGAGCGTCGGCAGGGCCGGGGTGAGCGCCACGACGGGCAGGAAGATGTTGATCTGGTCGACGTAGTTGCCGATCACCCCGCCCCGGACCGCCGCCCTGCCCTCCACGGGCAGGTCGGGGACGAGGCGGCGCCCGCTCTCCGTGGCGATCGCGGTCACCGGACCGTCACGTCGGCGTCGTCCTTCGCGCCCGCCGGCCCCGGGCGGAGATAGACGCTCGAGCCGAGCTCGACGAACTCCTGGGCCTTCCGCGCCAGGCCGGACGCCTGCTCCTCGGCGGTCGCGCCGAACGTGTCGCGGATGTCCTGACTGATGCGCATCGAGCAGAACTTCGGCCCGCACATCGAGCAGAAGTGTGCGGTCTTGGCGGGCTCGGCCGGCAGCGTCTCGTCGTGGTAGGCCATGGCCGTCTGCGGGTCGAGCGAGAGCGCGAACTGGTCGTGCCAGCGGAACTCGAACCGCGCCTTGCTCAGGGCGTCGTCGCGCGTACGCGCCCCCGGGTGGCGCTTGGCCACGTCGGCGGCGTGGGCCGCGATCTTGTAGGTGATGACGCCGGTCTTCACGTCGTCGCGGTTGGGCAGGCCGAGGTGTTCCTTCGGGGTGACATAGCAGAGCATCGCCGTGCCGTGACGCGCGATCTCGGTCGCGCCGATGGCTGAGGTGATGTGGTCATAGCCCGGCGCGATGTCGGTCACCAGCGGGCCGAGGGTGTAGAACGGCGCGCCGTGGCACCAGTCCTGCTGGAGCCGGACGTTCTCCTCGACGAGGTCGAGCGGCACGTGGCCCGGGCCCTCGACCATGACCTGCACGTCGTGGCGCCAGGCGCGCTCGGTGAGCTCGGCCAGCGTACGCAGCTCCGCGAGCTGGGCCTCGTCGTTGGCATCGGCGACCGAGCCGGGGCGCAGGCCGTCGCCGAGGGAGAACGCGATGTCATAGCGGGCGAAGATCTCGCAGAGCTCGTCGAAGTGGGTGTAGAGGAACGACTCCTGGTGGTGGGCGAGGCACCAGCCGGCCATGATCGAACCGCCGCGGCTGACGATGCCGGTGACCCGCCGGGCGGTGAGCGGCACATAGCGCAGGAGGACGCCGGCGTGGATCGTCATGTAGTCGACACCCTGCTCGGCCTGCTCGACGACGGTGTCGCGGAAGACCTCCCAGGTCAGGGCCTCGGCCCGTCCGTCGACCTTCTCGAGGGCCTGGTAGATCGGGACGGTGCCGATCGGCACCGGGCTGTTGCGGATCAGCCACTCGCGCGTGGTGTGGATGTCGTCGCCGGTCGACAGGTCCATGACCGTGTCCGCGCCCCAGAGCGTGGCCCAGCTGAGCTTGTCGACCTCCTCGGCGATCGACGAGGTCACCGCGCTGTTGCCGATGTTGGCGTTGACCTTGGTCAGGAACGCCCGCCCGATGATCATGGGCTCCGACTCGGGGTGGTTGACGTTGACGGGAATGATCGCGCGGCCGGCGGCGACCTCCTCGACGACCAACTCGACGCTGCAGCCCTCGCGCAGCGCCACGAAGCGCATCTCGGGCGTGACCTCGCCACGGCGCGCGTAGTGCATCTGCGTGACGCAGGCGCCGTCGCGGCCGCGCAGCGGGGAGCGCCGCTCGCCCTTCCACGCCAGGGACGCCTCGCCCCGGCGGATCGCCGAGCGACCGTCGTCGGCGAGGTCGCGGTCGCGGCCCGCGTACGTCTCGACGTCGCCGCGGCCGGTGATCCAGTCGTGCCGGAACGGGGCCAGACCGACCTCGGGGTCGGAGCCCGGGCCGCGCGTGCGATAGAGGTGCACGTCGGGGTTCGGGGTCCCGTCGGGGCTGTCGGCGAGCCGGACCGCCGTCACCGGCACGCCGATGGTGGGATCGGCCTCGTCGACCACGAGGTGGGGACGGTGTTGGGGGTGGACCTCTTCGTGGGCACGTTCCTGGGTGCGCATCAGCGCCTCCTCTTCCTTCGCCGGCATGACCCGGACAGGTTCAGACGGTCCGCGCGGCGACAGCGCGATCTCAGCTCGTGCCCGAGCTCCCGTGGGGATGTCATCACCCTAACCCGCCCGGTAGCGTCCCGTGCATGACCCCCGCGTACGCCGGCCCCGGCCGCCCGCCCATCGCCCTGACGATCGCCGGCAGCGACCCCTCGGGCGGCGCCGGAATCCAGGCCGACCTCAAGACCTTCAGCGCACTGGGCGCCTTCGGCACCAGCGTCATCACCGCCCTCACGGCCCAGGCGACCACCGGGGTGACCGGCGTCCACGAGGTGCCGGTCGACTTCGTGCGCGAGCAGGTGGAGACGCTGGTGGCGGACGTCACCATCGACGTCGTGAAGGTCGGCATGCTCTCGTCGGCGGCGCTCGTGGCGGTGGTCCGCGAGGCGCTGGAGGGGCCGCTGGCCGGCGTACCGGTGGTGCTGGACCCGGTGATGGTCTCGACCTCGGGTTCGCGCCTGCTGGCCGACGACGCGGTCGGCGCGCTGCGGGAGCTCATCCCCCGCGCCGACGTCCTCACGCCCAACCTGCCGGAGGCCGCCGTCCTCCTCGGTGTCGACCTCGCGGGCGACGAGGCGACGATGCGTACGCAGGCGGAATCACTGTGTGCGTGGGGAACGCGGCGCGTGCTGCTCAAGGGCGGGCACCTCGACGGACCCGACGCGGTCGACCTCTGGTGGTCTCCCGAGGACGGGCCGGTGACCCTGCGTACGCCGCGGGTCGCGACGGCCCACACGCACGGCACCGGCTGCACGCTCAGCTCGGCCATCGCGGCGCTCCGCCCGCGGCACGAGGCCTGGCTCCCCGCGGTCCACGAAGCGAAGGCGTGGCTGACCGAGGCGCTGCGGCAAGCGAACGAGCTGCGGGTGGGTCGGGGCCCGGGGCCGGTGCACCACTTCCACGAGCTGGAGCGCTGGAGATGATCGCCGGGGATCGTTCCCGCGCCCGCGCGTACGGCCTAGTCTGACCGGATGAGCAGATCTGGCCGGATGAGCCGATCTGGCCGGATGAGCCGATCTGGCCGGATGAGCCGATCTGGCCCGATGAACCGAGGAGGTCGCCGATGAGCAGGGTGAAGCGCCTGAACAAGGCCGTGTATGAGGCCGAGCTGCTGCGCCTGCAGGCCGAGCTGGTCAAGATGCAGGAGTGGGTGAAGGCCACCGGGCAGCGCGTCGTGGTGGTGTTCGAGGGCCGGGACGCCGCCGGCAAGGGCGGCGCGATCAAGCGGGTCACCGAATATCTCAACCCCCGCGTGGCGAAGATCGTCGCGCTGCCGGCGCCGACCGACCGGCAGCGGACGCAGTGGTATTTCCAGCGCTACATCGAGCACCTGCCCGCCGCCGGCGAGATCGTGCTGTTCGACCGCTCCTGGTACAACCGCGCCGGCGTCGAGAAGGTCATGGGCTATTGCACGCAGGCCGAGTATCACCGCTTCCTCCACCAGACGCCGATCTTCGAGCGGCTGCTGATCGAGGACGGCGTGATCCTCCGCAAATATTGGTTCTCGGTCTCCGACAAGGAGCAGGAGAAGCGGTTCCGGTCGCGGCTCACCGACCCCATGCGGCGCTGGAAGCTGTCCCCCACCGACCTCGAGTCGCTGACGCGGTGGGAGGACTATTCGCGGGCGAAGGACGAGATGCTGGTCCACACCGACATCCCCGAGGCTCCGTGGAACGTGGTCGAGTCCGAGGACAAGCGCCGCGCGCGCATCAACATGATCGCCCACCTGCTGGAGTCGATCCCGTACGAGGACGTGCCGGTGCCGGAGATCCGCGTACCGAAGCGGCCGGCGTCGACCGGCTATCAGCGGCCCGACCGCGAGCTGCAGCACGAGGTGCCGGACTATGCGGCGAGCCTGCCGTCGGACGTGGCCGACCTGACGAAGGTGCGGGTGCGGGGCGGGCGCGAGCGCACCTAGGCGAGGCCCTCGACCTGCGCGACCGAGCGCGGGTCGTGCGCCAGCACCGTCAGGCGGAAGTCGTCCTCGACGTGTTCGGCGATCACGTGAAGCTCAGATCCCTGTCTCAGCAGGGAATCGGCCTCGTCGCCGGTCAGGGGATAGTCGTCGACCGGGTGGCGCCAGTGCACCGCGACGAGGTGGCCGTCTGGCGTGAGGTGGTCGGCCGCGGTCGCGGCGACGCGCGGCAGGTCCTCCCCCGAGAGGTAGTAGGCCACCTCGCTCAGCACGATCAGGTCGTACGCCTCGTCGGGCCAGGCGTCGGTGAGGCTCCAGCGCCGCACCTCGACATCGCGACCGGCGAGCCGGGCCCGCGTACGCTCCACGGCGGACTCGACGAGGTCGCAGGCGACCAGCCGGTCGCAGCGATCAGCGAGGCCCTCGCTGAGCACGCCGATGGAACAGCCGGGCTCGAACGCCGCGCGATAGCGCCGCCGCGGCAGGCTGGCGAGGGTGACGGCGCGCTTGCGCTCCTCATACCAACGCGTCTCGAAGCCCCACGGGTCGTCGGCGGCGGCGTACATGGCGTCGAAATAGCCGTCCTTCACGTGAACACCACCTCGCGGGGGGTCACGAGGCGGTCGATGACGAAGGGCGGCAGGATGGGGTCGATGCCCGCCGCGGGCGGCTCGAGCTGGCTGGTGAAGCGCGCCACCGCCTCGCGCTTGCGGGCGAGGTCGGCCTCCCCCACCCCCCACCCGTACGCCCGGCTCCACGGCACACGCGGGTCGCCGGGCTGCGCCCAGTGCCACATCCAGACCGGGTATTCCACCAGGGTCGCCCCCGCCGTGGCGCACGCCCTCGCCGCCGCGCGGCCGGTGGCCTCGTGGTCGGGGTGGCCGTCGCCGCGCCAGGTGGCGAGGCAGGTGTCGCCGGGGCCGAGGTGATCGGCCAGCAGGCCGGCGAGGCGGTCCTCGTGGCCGGCGACAGCGCCGTCGGGCAGGGCCATCCGTCGCGGGGGCGCGAGCCCGAGGACGGCGCAGGCCTCCTCGGACTCCCGGGTGCGGATCGCGGCGAGCTCGTCGGGGTCGAGCATGGGATAGGCGGCGGTGCCGTCGGTCACGGCGATGACGACGACCTCGACGCCGCGGCCGGCGAGCGCGGCGGCGAGGGCCCCCACGCCGAGGACCTCGTCGTCGGGGTGGGGCGCGACGACGACCACGCGGGTCCACGCCGACGGGTCGAGCGGCGGGAGGTCCGGACCATGATCAGCCCAGACCTCGGCCGGCGTACCGCGGTCGGACTCGGACTCGGCGACGACGCCGAGGCGATCGGCGTTGGATTCGATCATGGTCTGCTCCTCGACTCGCTGCGCTCGCTCGGAGAACGTGGGGAGGCGAGCTCGCTCGGAGAACGTGGGGAGGCCAGCTCGCTCGGAGAACGCGGGGCGACCAGCTCGCTCGGAGAACGTGTCGACGCGAGCTCGCCCAGCCCCGCCAGGTCACGCTCCGCGTGGCTCTGCCGCAGATAGACCGTGAGGTCGGCGACCGCCTGCGCGTGGTCGGCGTCGAGGCACAGCGGCCCCGCGCCGAGCGCGCGGCCGACGCGCTCGAGGGTGAGCGCGGCGGCCGATTCGACGATCGCGCGGAGACGGAGGGCGCGGAGGCGGGCGGCGTCCACTCGCTGCGCTTGCTCAGCCAACGTGAATGGTTCCTCCGACGCCCCGTCCAGCTCTTCCGCCGCCGCGTCCAGCGCCCAGCGCGCCCCCGCCAGGGCCGCGTCCACGGCGCCCAGGTGGGCCCGCGCGTGCGCGTCGCGCGGACGGGCGGCCAGCGCACGCGCGACCGCCTCCGCCCCGCCGAGCCAGCACGCGGCGACCCCGGCCCCGCCGTGCCAGAACCCGGGCCGCTCGAGATAGTCGTCCCCCGTGCCGACGATCTGGGCCGCGGCGTCGTCGAGGTGGACCGTCCAGGTGTGCGAGCGCGCCATGCCGGCGTTGTGCCACGGGCCGTCCTCGACCCGTACGCCCGGCTGGTCGAGCGCGACCGAGGCGAGCAGTCGGCGTTCCGGATCGTCGGCGGACCGCACAGTCAGAAGCGCGTGGCTGCACCAGCCCGCCCCCGAGCACCACGGCTTGGCGCCGCTCAGTCGGACGGAACCGGTGTCACCGTCGGCCATCACCAGGGGCAGCGGCGGCTCGGCCGCCCACACGCCCCACCACTCGCCCGCCGCCGGTCGATCGGCCGCGAGATCGGCCAGGATCGCGTCGGCGTCCCAGTGGGCCTCGGCGAGGCGACCGACGACGACGTCGACCGACGCCTCCTCGCGCAGCCGTCGCCAGCGCTCCCGGGTCCGGCCCGAGCCGGGCAGCGGCGGGGCAGGCTGGGCGATCACCGCACGGACGCGATCGCCGACGTCGTCATGGTCACGATGGTCGACTCGGAGCTCATCCATGATCAGATCCTCTCGCCCCCGGCCGTCTCGAGCCGGTCCAGGGTCGCCGAGAAACCGTCCGGGGTCCGGTGGGAGACGCGCGCCGACGTCACCACGGGGGCGGCCCCCGACCACGCGATGCGCAGGCCCGCGGCGTCGGCCCGCGCCACGAGGTCGGCGTCCTCGTGCACCGGCAGCGGCGCGAACCCGCCGAGCCGGGCGTACGCCTGCGCGCTGAGGCCCAGGTTCGCGCCGTGGACGTGGCGGTGGCCGTCGCGGGCTGCGTACGCCCGGTCGTGCGCCTGCCCGACCTCGGGCCCGCGGCCCGACCAGTCGTCGACCCGCACAGTCCCGACGACGACGTCGTGGTCGCGCGCCGCCGCGAGCTGCGCCGCCAGCCACGTCTCGGGCACCCGCGAGTCGGCGTCGGTGGTCGCGAACCACGTCGCCTCCCCCACCGGGACCGCGGCGAATCCTGCAGCGCGCGCCGCCCCCACGTTCCGGTGGTCGACCACCACGGTCGTCACCCCGCCGTGGACCCGTGCCGCGGTCTGGTCGGTGCAGCCGTCGAGCACGACGACCACCCGCACGGGCACGCGTACGCCCGCGGCCGCGCGGGACACCGAGGCCAGGCACGCGCCCAGCCAGTCCTCCTCGTCGTGCGCCGGGACGACGACGGTGATGTCACTGGGCTCCATGGACGCCGCCCGGGCGCAGGACCACCTTCACGCAGCCGTCGGACTTCTCCTGGAACATGGCGTACGCGTCGGCCGCGTCGTCCAGCGCGACCCGATGGGTGGCCAGGCCCTCGACGTCGAGGACCTCGTTGCCGTCGCGCACCAGCGCGAGCAGCTCGTCGGTCCACCGGCGGACGTTCGCCTGGCCCATGCGCAGGGTGAGCTGACGGTCGAACATCTCCATCATGGGCATCGGGTCGGCCATGCCGCCGTAGACGCCGGACAGCGACACCGTCCCGCCCCGGCGGGCGAGCCCGAGGGCGAGGTGGAGGGCGGCGAGGCGGTCGATGCCGGCCTTCTCGGTCGCCATCCGCGCCAGCGGCGCCGGCATGCTGCTGACGGCCTTGACCAGGGTCTCGGCGATCGGGCTGCCGTGGGCCTCCATGCCGACGGCGTCGATGACACCGTCGGCGCCGCGCCCGCCCGTGAGGTCGCGTACGGCCGCGACCGGGTCCTTGACCTCGGACACGTCGATCGTCTCGATGCCGTGGGCGCGGGCCGCGGCGAGCCGCTCGGGCACGAGATCGAGCCCGATGACCCGCTCGACGCCCTGCAGCTTCGCGCAGCGCGCGGCGAGCTGGCCCACCGGTCCGAGCCCGACGACCGCGACGGTGTCGCCGGCGCCGACCTCCGCGTACGCGACCGCCTGCCAGGCCGTGGGCAGGATGTCGGAGAGGTAGAGGAAGCGCTCGTCGGGGCCGTCGTGGGGGACGACGATCGGGCCGTACTGGGCCTGCGGGACGCGCAGGAGTTCGGCCTGGCCGCCGGGGACGGAGCCATACAGGCGCGTGTAGCCGAACAGCGCCGCGCCGCTGCCCTGGCTCGTGACCTGCGTGGTCTCGCACTGTGACTGCAGCCCGCGCTCGCACATCCAGCAGTGGCCGCAGGAGATGTTGAACGGGACGACGACGCGGTCGCCGACCCGGAGGTTCGAGACGCCCGAGCCGACCTCCTCGACAATGCCCATGGCCTCGTGGCCGAGGATGTCGCCCTTGTCGAGGAACGGCGCCAGCGGGCCGTAGAGGTGGAGGTCGGACCCGCAGATCGCGGTCGAGGTGACCCGCACGATCGCGTCGGTGGGCTCCTGGAGCACCGGATCGGGGACCTCGCGGACCTGCACGTCGTTCTTGCCCTGCCAGGTGACAGCCTTCATGTTCTCTCCTCGGCTTCGACTCGCTGCGCTCGCTCAGCCAGCGTGTGGGGTCTGCTCGCTCAGCCAGCGTGTGGGCACTCGCTGAGCCAGCGTGGTGGACCGCGTCTGGTCTGGACGCGGCGTACCCATCAATATATCGACATCGCTACGATGCCGGTGCAGGGAGGGGACGGAGGAAGGGCACATGGCACGCATCGGGACCTCGGGCTGGAGCTATGACCACTGGGACGACGTGCTGTGGCCCGCCGGCACGCCGGTGCGGGCCCGCCGCGACCACTACGTCGCGGCGTTCGACACCGTCGAACTGAACGCGAGCTTCTATCGCTGGCCCGCGACGACCACGTTCACCGGCTGGCACGACCGCCTGCCCGAGGGATTCGCGATGGCGGTGAAGGCGCCGCGCGTCATGACGCACAGCAAGAAGCTCCTCGATCCGGAGAGCTGGCTGCCGCGCCTCACCGAGGGGCTGCACGCACTCGGCGACCGTCGCGGCCCCCTGCTCGTGCAGCTCCCGCCCGGCCTCGCGCGCGACGACGCGCGGCTCGACCATTTCCTCGCCGCACTGCCGCCGTGGTCGCGCCCCGCGGTCGAGTTCCGCCACCCGTCCTGGCTCGACGACGCGGTGTTCGCGCTGCTGGAGCGGCGCGGGGCCGCGTACGTCGTGATGAGCGGAGCCGGCCTGCCGTGCGTGCTGCGGCGCACGGCCGCTGACGTCTACGTGCGGCTGCACGGCCCCGACCACGACCATCTGTACGCGGGTTCCTACTCCGACGACGACCTGCGCTGGTGGGCCGACCGGATCCGCGAGTGGGAGGACGGCGGCGCGCATGTCTGGGCGTACTTCAACAACGACGGGCACGGGCACGCCGTGCGCAACGCAAGGACGTTGCGGGGGATGTTGGGAAGCTAGCCCACCCACCCCCGTATTAGCGACCCGTAATCACACTCAGCACACCGTGCACGGTGTGCTGAGTGTGATTATCGGTCGCTAATACGAACTGAGGGGAAACAACGAGGCCCCGCACCCGAGTGGATGCGGGGCCTCGTTCAGGCCTGGGAGGCGTCAGATCACTTGAGGATCTTCGTGACGCGGCCGGCGCCGACGGTGCGACCACCCTCGCGGATGGCGAACTTCAGCTCCTCCTCCATGGCGATCGGCTGGATCAGCTTGACCGTCATGTCGGTGTTGTCGCCGGGCATGACCATCTCGGTGCCCTCGGGGAGGACGATGGTGCCGGTGACGTCGGTGGTGCGGAAGTAGAACTGCGGCGAGTAGTTCGAGAAGAACGGCTTGTGACGGCCACCCTCGTCCTTGTTGAGGATGTAGACGCGAGCCTCGAACTCGGTGTGCGGCGTGGTCGAGCCGGGCTTGATGACACACATGCCACGCTCGACGTCTTCCTTCTTGGTGCCGCGGAGCAGCAGGCCCACGTTCTCGCCGGCCTGGCCCTCGTCGAGGAGCTTGCGGAACATCTCGACGCCGGTGACGGTCGAGGTCTGCTTCTCCTCACGGATGCCGATGATGTCGACGGTCTCGTTGACCTTGACGATGCCACGCTCGATGCGGCCGGTGATGACGGTGCCACGACCGGTGATCGTGAAGACGTCCTCGACGGGCATGAGGAAGGGCTTGTCGGTCTCGCGCTCCGGCTGCGGGATGTATTCGTCCACAGCGTTCATGAGCTCGACGATCGACTCGGCCCACTTGGCGTCACCGTTCAGCGCCGGGAAGGCGGCCACGCGGACGACCGGGCAGTCGTCACCGTCGAACTCGTTGTCCGACAGCAGCTCGCGAACTTCCATCTCGACGAGCTCGATGAGCTCCTCGTCATCGACCATGTCGCACTTGTTGAGCGCGACGACGATCGAGGGGACGCCGACCTGGCGGGCCAGGAGGACGTGCTCGCGCGTCTGGGGCATCGGGCCGTCAGTGGCGGCGACCACGAGGATCGCGCCGTCCATCTGAGCAGCGCCGGTGATCATGTTCTTTACGTAGTCAGCGTGACCCGGGCAGTCGACGTGGGCGTAGTGACGCTTGTCGGTCTGGTATTCGATGTGCGCGATCGAGATCGTGATGCCGCGCTGACGCTCCTCGGGAGCCTTGTCGATCTGATCGAACGGCGAGGCCTCGTTGAGGTCCGGGTACGTGTCGTGGAGCACCTTCGAGATCGCCGCGGTCAAAGTGGTCTTGCCGTGGTCGATGTGCCCGATGGTGCCGATGTTGCAGTGCGGCTTGGTCCGCTCGAACTTGGCCTTTGCCACTTGGGCTCCTTCTGGGTCAATGCCCCGCGGGTTTGCGCGACATTCGTCTGGTTGGTTGGTCCGCCTGGACCAGTCGGGGCCCCTGAGCACACGTCATGAGCGCTGAGCACACGCACGAGCACGCCTGAGGGCGACCCGACCAAGTCTTGTGCACCCGCGCCGCATAGTCAAATGGCCGGCCCCCGCGTACACCATGGGGTGAGCGCGGGGGCCGGCCAGTCGAGCGTCAGGACGCGGGGCGGGTGATCACTCGCCGCGGGCCTTCTGGATGATCTCGTCGGAGACCGACTTGGGCGTCTCGGCGTAGGAGTCGAACTCCATCGCGTAGGAGGCCTGGCCCGAGGTCTTCGAGCGGAGGTCGCCCACATAGCCGAACATCTCCGACAGCGGTACGAGCGCCTCGACGACCTGGTTGCCGTGCTCCTCGCGGGTGCCCTGCATCTGGCCACGGCGGGAGTTGATGTCGCCGATCACGGTGCCGAGGTAGTCGTTCGGCGTGGTGACCTCGACCTTCATCATCGGCTCGAGCAGGGCCGGGTCGGCCTTGCGCGCAGCCTCCTTGAAGACGTTGAGGCCGGCGATCTTGAACGCGAGCTCCGAGGAGTCGACGTCGTGGTAGGCGCCGTCGGTCAGGGTCACCTTGATGTCCTCGACCGGGTAGCCCGCGAGCACACCGGTGCCCATGGCCTCCTGGATGCCGTGGTCGACCGCGGGGATGTATTCGCGGGGGATGCGGCCGCCGGTGACGCCGTTGACGAACTCGTAGCCCGAGCCCGCCTCCTGCGGCTCGAGGCTGATGATGACCTTCGCGAACTGGCCAGAGCCACCCGACTGCTTCTTGTGGGTGTATTCGACCTTCTCCACCGGACGGCGGAGGGTCTCGCGGTAGGCCACCTGGGGCTTGCCGATGTTGGCCTCGACCTTGAACTCGCGCTTCATGCGGTCGATCAGCACCTCGAGGTGCAGCTCGCCCATGCCGGCGATGATGGTCTGGCCGGTCTCCTCGTCGGTGTGGACGCGGAAGGTCGGGTCCTCCTCGGCGAGGCGCTGGATGGCCGTCGACAGCTTCTCCTGGTCGGACTTCGTCTTCGGCTCGATGGCCTGCTCGATGACCGGCGCGGGGAAGTCCATCGACTCGAGGACGACGGGCGACGACGGGTCACACAGGGTCTCGCCGGTCGTGGTGGCCTTGAGGCCCATCACGGCGACGATCTGGCCGGCGCCCACCGAGTTGATCTCCTCACGCTTGTTCGCGTGCATCTGGTAGACCTTGCCGATGCGCTCCTTCTTGCCGTTCACGGAGTTCATCACCGAGGTGCCGGCCTCGAGCACGCCCGAATAGACGCGCACATAGGTCAGCTTGCCGAGGTGGGGATCGGCAGCGATCTTGAAGGCGAGGGCGGCCAGCGGCTCGGAGGCGTCGGCGTGCTTCTCGATCTTCTCGTCGGGGTTGCCGGGCTTGAAGCCCTCGATGGCGGGGACGTCGGTCGGAGCCGGGAGGTAGGCGATGACCGCGTCGAGCAGCGGCTGGACGCCCTTGTTCTTGAACGAGGTGCCGCAGAACACCGCGGTGACCTTCGTCGACAGGACGGCGGCGCGGACGGCGTGCTGGATCTCGGCGGGCGTGATCTCCTCGCCGTCGAGGAACTTCTCGGCGAGCGCGTCGTCGAAGTCGGCCAGCTGCTCGATGAGCTTCTGGTGGGCCTCCTCGGCCTTCGCCCGGAGGTCGTCCGGGATCTCCTCGATCTCGTAGTCCTCGCCGATCGTGGTCTCACCGCGCCAGGTCAGCGCGCGCATCTCGACCAGGTCGACGACGCCGATGAAGTCACCCTCGGCGCCGATCGGGAGCTGCATGATCAGCGGGGTGGCCTTGAGGCGCTCGATGATCGTGTTGACGCAGTGGTCGAACGACGCACCGGTGCGGTCGAGCTTGTTGACGTAGCAGATGCGGGGAACGTGGTATTTGTCGGCCTGACGCCACACCGTCATCGACTGGGGCTCGACACCGGCGACACCGTCGAACACCGCGACGGCACCGTCGAGCACGCGAAGCGAGCGCTCCACCTCGACCGTGAAGTCGACGTGCCCGGGGGTGTCGATGATGTTGATCTGGTGGTCCTTCCAGTGGCAGGTCGTCGCGGCCGACGTGATCGTGATGCCGCGCTCCTGCTCCTGCTCCATCCAGTCCATCGTGGCGCCACCCTCGTGCACCTCGCCGATCTTGTAGTTGATGCCGGTGTAGAACAGGATGCGTTCGGTTGTGGTGGTCTTGCCCGCGTCGATGTGGGCCATGATGCCAATGTTGCGGACCTTGCCCAGGTCGGTCTTGATGTCGACAGCCACGGAAGCGTTCCTCTTATCTGTGTGGTTTTGCGATCGGATCGTGAATCTCCCCCAGTCTGCCCGAAGGGCCCGGTCGCGCACGAATCGGCGGGACCGGGCCCCGGGGCTCAGAACTGAGGGTGTGGGATCACCAGCGGTAGTGGGCGAACGCCTTGTTGGCCTCGGCCATCTTGTGGGTGTCCTCGCGGCGCTTCACCGCGGCACCGAGGCCGTTGGAGGCGTCGAGGATCTCGTTCATGAGGCGCTCGGCCATCGTCTTCTCGCGACGCTGGCGCGAGAACATGACGAGCCAGCGCATGGCGAGCGTCGTCTGGCGGTTCGGCTTGACCTCGACCGGCACCTGGTAGGTGGCGCCACCGACACGGCGGGACTTCACCTCGAGGCTCGGCTTGACGTTGTCGAGCGCGCGCTTCAGCGTCTGGACGGGGTCGACGCCGCTCTTCGCCTGGGCGCCCTCGAGGGCGGTGTAGACGATGTGCTGGGCGACGGTCTTCTTGCCGTCGAGCAGGATCTTCGACACGAGCTGGGAGACCAGCGGCGAGCCGTAGACCGGATCGGCGGGCATGGGGCGCTTAGGCGCGGGACCCTTGCGAGGCATTACTTCTCCTTCTTCGCGCCGTAGCGGCTGCGAGCCTGCTTGCGGTTCTTGACACCCTGGGTGTCGAGCGAGCCGCGGATGATCTTGTAGCGGACGCCCGGGAGGTCCTTCACACGGCCACCGCGGACGAGCACCATCGAGTGCTCCTGCAGGTTGTGACCGACACCCGGGATGTAGGCGGTGACCTCGATGCCCGACGACAGCTTCACGCGGGCGACCTTGCGGAGCGCCGAGTTCGGCTTCTTCGGGGTGGTCGTGTAGACACGCGTGCAGACGCCGCGGCGCTGGGGCGAGCCCTTGAGCGCGGGCGTCTTGTTCTTGCTGACCTTGTCGGTCCGGCCCTTGCGGACCAGCTGCTGGATAGTGGGCACCGGCTGGTATCTCTTTCCGTTGGTCGCCCCGGCGGACCGGGGCTGCGTCTGGACGACTGCTGCATGTGGGGCGCAACTCCCCACCGCCGAGCCAACGCTCAGGCCAGAAGGTCGCTGCTGTGGTTCTGTCCGCTCCTGCGACAGAGGCAATGCCTCTGGGCCGCGATGGGCACGAACGAGGGCTCGGACAGGCCGAACACAAGGTACGAGATTACCTTCAGCGGGGCGATGGGTCAAAACGTCGTACGCGCGGGCGGTCGCGTACGGCGCGTCGTCTTGCGCGACGCTAGTTTCGGGGCATGGACACACACCACGACGAAACCCCGTTCCCCGGCGTACGCCGCCAGCTCCCCCGGTGGAAAGAGCTGCAGCCCCTGCTGGGATTCGCGCCCCCCGCGATCGGCACGGAGAACCGGTTGCGGCGTGCGGTCACCATCGACGACCTGCGCGCGATGGCGAAGCGGCGCACGCCCCGCTCGGTGTTCGACTACACCGACGGCGCCGCCGACGACGAGTCGTCGCTGACCCGCAGCCGCGACCTGTTCGCGTCGGCGGAGTTCCACGGCGAGGTGCTCCACGACATCACCGGGATCGACCTGACCACGACGATGCTGGGCGAGACCGTGCCGATGCCCCTGGCGCTCGGCCCGACCGGCTACACGCGGATGATGCACCACGAGGGCGAGACCGCGGTGGCGTTCGAGGCCAACCGGGCACGGCTGCCGTACGCGCTGTCGACCATGGGCACGACGCCCATGGAGGAGGTCGCCGCCCTCTGCCCCGACACGCCCCACTGGTTCCAGCTGTATGTCTGGAACGACCGCGACGCGAGCCGCGAGCTCATCGACCGGGCGGCGGCGTCCGGCTATGGCGCGCTCGTCGTCACCGTCGACACGGCGGTGGCGGGCAACCGGCTCCGCGACGAGCGCAACGGCCTGACGATCCCGCCGAAGCTCACACCGAGCACCTTCCTCGACATGGCCGCGCACCCCTATTGGTGGGCCAACGTGCTCACGACCGCCCCGCTGGAGTTCGCCTCTCTGGACAACTGGGAGGGCACCGTCGCCGACATGATCAACGCCATGTTCGACCCGACGGTCACGTGGGACGACGTCGCCTGGCTGCGGTCGATCTGGGGCGGAAAGCTTGTGGTGAAGGGCATCCAGACGGTCGGCGACGCGGGCCGTGCCTTCGACGTCGGCGCCGACGCGATCGTGCTGTCGAACCACGGCGGTCGCCAGATCGGCCGCGGCAGGCCGCCGCTGCGGCTGCTGCCCCAGGTGAGGGCCGCGTACCCCGACGCCGAGTTGTTCATCGACGGCGGCGTGATGGGCGGCGACGACATCGTCACCGCGGTCGCCCTGGGCGCGGACGCCGCGTGGATCGGGCGGGCGTACCTCTATGGGCTGATGGCCGGCGGGCACCTCGGCGTCCGCAGGGCGCTGGACATCCTGCGCTCCGAGATGGCGCGCACCATGCAGTTGCTCGGCGTGACCCGCGTCAGCGAGCTGTCACCGGAGCACGTGACCGTACGCGGGCTCTAGCCGCCCAGGACGTGCGTCAGATCTCTTCGCCCTGCTCGATGCGGGCGAAGAGGTCGACGCGCGCCTCGTGGCGGCCGCCCTCGAACTCGGCGGCGAGGAATGAGTCGACGATGGCCTTCGCCATGTCGACGCCCACGAAGCGCTCGCCCATCGCGAGCATGTTGGCATTGTTGTGGCGGCGGGCCATCTCGGCGGAGAAGGGCTCGGTGCACACGACGCAGCGGGCGCCGGGCACCTTGTTCGCGGCGATGGAGATGCCGATGCCGGAGCCGCAGACGATGATGCCGAGCTCGCACTCGCCCGACGTGACGAGGTGGGCGGCGCGCGATCCCCAGAGCGGATAGTCGGTGCGCTCGGGCGAGTTCGTCCCGGCGTCGACGACCTCGTGGCCCAGCCCGGTCAGGTGGGAGGAGACCTCGTTCTTCAGGGTGAAGCCGGCGTGGTCGGCGCCCAGGGCGATCTTCATGACGGGCCTTTCTCGGGGTCGTTGCGGGGGTTCGGCGCACGCCGATGCGGCGTACGCCGATCATTCTGGCACGGCCCGCCACACCCGGGATGACCCAATGGACCCCAGTCAACCCCGGCCATGACATTCTTCGAACGTCGTGACCCCTGATTCATCCTTTCCCCTCAGAATGTGACCCGTGGATCCCTCCCCCACATCCCACCGCAACGACGGCGCCGGGCGCGTCGTCGTCATCACGGGCGCCATGGCGGCGGGGAAGTCCACCGTGGCAGAGCTTCTGGCGCATCACTTCGAGCGGTCGGTCCACGTGCGCGGCGACGCGTTCCGCCGCATGGTCGTCAACGGCCGCGCCGAGATGACGCCCCAGCCCGACGAGGCCGCTCTCAGGCAGCTCCACCTGCGCTATGACCTGGCGGCCCAGGTCGCCGACACGTACGCGGCGGCCGGCTTCGACGCGATCGTCCAGGACGTCATTGTGGGGCCGGAGCTGCCGGCGTTCATCGACCGCGTCAAGAATCCCGAGCGGTTCCTGGTCGTCCTGTCGCCGAGCGTGTCGGCGCTGGAATGGCGGGAGCAGCAGCGAGCCAAGGCCGGCTATGTGTATTTCTCGCCGGGCGCGATGGACCACGCGCTGCGCGCCGAGACCGCCCACGTCGGCTATTGGCTCGACTCGTCGGCCCAGACGCCCGAGGAGACGGTCGCCGACATCCTGGAGAACCTGGAGAAGGCGCGGGTCTGAGCCCTGCCGGCCGGGTGTCGAGGGCGTAGGGTTCCCGCGTGCCTCCCCGCTCCCCGCTCCCGCGCCGCCACGGCCTCGACGCCGCCTGGGTGCGGACGCCCGACCGCGGGGCGGAGCCGAAGGCGTGGGCGACGATGCGGGACTTCCTGGTCGACCGGCTCCACCCGGTTCCGCCCGCCCAGATCGACCTCCAACTCGCCGAGGGCGGGTTCGTCGACGCGCAGGGCATCCCCTGGGAGCCCGGGGCGGCGTACCGGCCGCACACGTTCGTGTGGTTCCACCGGGTGCTGCGGGACGAGCCGGAGGTGCCGTTCGCGATCCCCGTGATCCACCGCGACGAGCGGATCGTCGTCATCGACAAGCCCCACTTCATGGCGACCATCCCGCGCGGGCGCCACATCACGCAGACGGTGGTCGTGCGGCTGCGGGCCCAGCTCGGCATCCCCGACCTCGTGCCGGCGCACCGGCTGGACCGACTGACGGCGGGCGTGCTGCTGCTGACGACCGAGCGGAGATGGCGCCCGGCCTACCAGGGGCTGTTCGAGCAGAGGCTGGTGCAGAAGGAGTATTCGGCGCTGGCGGGGCTGCGGGACGACCTCGAACTGCCGCAGGTGCGGCGCAGCCACATCGTGAAGAAGCGCGGCGAGTTGCGGGCGTACGAGGTGGAGGGGCTCGCGCCGAACGCGGAGACGCTGATCGAGCTGGTCGAGCGCCGTGGCGCGGTCGGCCACTATCGGCTGACGCCCCACACCGGGCGCACCCACCAGTTGCGGCTACACCTGTCGGCGCTGGGCATCGGCATCGTGGGCGACCCGCTCTATCCCGACGTGCTGCCCGACGACGTCGACGACTTCTCGACGCCGCTGGAGCTGATCGCCCGCCGGCTCGCGTTCACCGACCCCGTCGACGGGACGCCGCGGGCGTATGTGAGCGCGCGGGAGCACGGGAGCTGACGGTGGCGTGACTTTTCGCTCATCAGTGACGATCTCGGGGCCGTCTGCCGCCTCGAGATCATCACTGATGAGCGAAACGTCACACCCAACGCCGTCGATGACAGGATGACCCCCATGGCCTGTCCCGTCCGCATCCTGTTCCACGAGCCGCGCATCCCCCAGAACTCCGGCAACGCGATCCGGCTCGCGGCGGTGACGGGCGCACCGCTGCACCTCGCGGGACCGCTGGGGTTCGAGCTGACCGACGCGCGGCTCAAGCGGGCTGGCCTCGACTACCACGAGCTCGCGAGCTTCACCGCGCACGCGTCGCTCGAGGACGCCTATGCGGCGCTGCTGCCGGCGCGCGTGTTCGCGTTCACCGCGCACGGCGAGGTGACGCACTCGGAGGTCGCCTACCAGGAGGGGGACGTCCTCCTGTTCGGGCCGGAGCCGACCGGGCTGGCCGACGAGGTGCTGGCCGACCCGCGGGTCACCGCACGCGTGCGCATCCCCATGCTGGCGGGGCGCCGCTCGCTCAACCTCGCGAACGCGGCGTCGATCGCGGTCTACGAGGCGTGGCGCCAGCACGGGTACGCGGGGACCTGATCGCCTCGGGCGCGCGGCTCCTCGTCTCGGCCGCAGGCGGCCTCGCTCGGAGAGTGTTCTCCCTGGGGGCTCGCCCGTCAGTGCCTCCTGACACCATGGGGCCCATGGAGACCCGACTCGGACTCGCCCTCGTTCCCGACGACATCGCCCCCGAGCGCATGGTGCCGCTCGCCCGGGCCTGTGACCCCCACCTCGACGACGTCTGGGTGTGGGAGGACTGCTTCAAGGAGAGCGGCATCGCCGCGGCTGCCGCCATCCTGGCGTCGGCCGAGCGCGTGCGCGTCGGCATCGGGCTTCTCCCCACGCCGCTGCGCAACGTCGCTCTCACCGCGATGGAGGTCGCCACGCTCGCGCGCATGTTCCCCGGCCGGCTCGTGCCCGGCGTCGGCCACGGCGTCCAGGAGTGGATGGACCAGGTCGGCGCGAAGGTGGAGTCGCCGCTGACGCTGCTGGAGGAGTACGCGGGCGCGCTCCGCCGGCTGCTGGCCGGCGAGAATGTAACGGTGGAGGGGCGCTATGTGCGGCTCCGTGACGTGGGTCTGCATTGGCCGCCGCCCCCGGTGGAGCTGTGGGCCGGCGGCACCGGGCCGAAGACCGTAGCGTTGTGCGGCCGCGTCGGCGACGGGCTCCTGCTGCCGTGGACGGGTCGCGCGACGCTGGCCGAGCGCGTGAAGCTGGCCTCCGAAACCCACGGCGGACCGATCCCCACGGCGGTCACCGTGATCGTGGCGACCGGTGACGGGGCTCGCGAGCAGGCCGCCGACGAGGCCCGGCGGTGGTTCAGCGACCCCGACGAGCCCGGCATCGTGGCCGCCGGAAGCGCCGGGGAGGTGGCCGAGGTGATCCGGGGCCAGGCCGAGGCGGGCGCCACGACGGTGGTCGCCCACCCCACGCGCGGCGCCGACATCGAGGGCCTCGTGGAGTTCCTCGGCAGGGAGGTCCGCCCGCTGCTCGCGTGAGCCTCAGGCGGCGTGGGCGCCGGCGAGCCCGGCGTACCGGCCGCCGCGGGAGGTGAGCTCCGCGTGGTCGCCGGCCTCGGCGATGCGGCCGTGGTCGAGCACGACGATGCGGTCGGCACCCTCGATCGTCGACAGCCGGTGGGCGATGGTGATGGTCGTGCGGCCCTCGACGAGCCGGTCGAGTGCGGCCTGCAACTCACGCTCGGTCTCGTTGTCCAGCGCGCTGGTGGCCTCGTCGAGCACCAGTACGCGGGGGTCGCGCAGCAGCGTCCGGGCGATCGCGATGCGCTGCTTCTCGCCGCCCGAGAAGCGGTGTCCGCGGGCGCCGACCACCGTGTCGAGCCCGGCCGGCAGTGTCGCGACGAGGTCGTCGACCTGGGCTGCCGCGAGCGCGCGCCACAGCTCGGCCCCGGTCGCCTCGCGCTTCGCCAGCAGGAGGTTCTCGCGGATCGTGGCGTGGACGAGATAGGCGTCCTGGCTCACGACGCCGACGATGCGGGCGAGGTCCTCCGGGGCGAGGTCGCGCAGGTCGACGTCGTCGATCGTGACGCGGCCGAGCGTCGGGTCGTGGAGCCGCGAGACCAGCGAGGCGAGGGTGGTCTTGCCCGACCCGGTCTCCCCCACCAGGGCAAGCGACGAGCCGGCGGGGACGTCGAGGTCGATGCCGGTGAGGGCGGGCACGGACGACCCCGGGTAGGTGAAGCCCACGCCCTCGAAGCGCACGCGGCCGCGTACGTGATCATGGTCGACGACCGCGGGGGGGTCGGGCGCGGGCACGTCGACGGGCAGGTCGAGGTAGCCGAAGATGCGGCTGAAGACCGCCATCGACGACACCCACTGGACGCCGACCGAGAGCAGTCCCATGATCGGCCGGAAGATCGTGGCCTGCAGGGCACTGAAGGCGACCAGGGTGCCGATGGTCATGCCGCCCGAGGTGGCGGGGAAGCCGGCGGCGAGGTAGATCAGCGCGGGGATGGTCGCGAAGATGATCGTCATCGTGGACATCCGCCAGCGGCCGGCGAGCTGGGAGGCGACCTCGAGGCGCGCGATGTCGGCCGAGGCCTCGGCGAAGTCGGCGGAGACACGACGCGAGGCGCCGAGCGTCTTGACCAGCAGGGCGCCCGAGACCGAAAGACGCTCCTCGATCTGCGACTGCAGGCCGGAGCGCAGGCGCGCCAGCGTCGACGTCTTGTCGCGACGCATCAGCGCGACGCGGCGGCTCACCCAGATGGCGGGCGGCAGCACGACGAGCGAGAGCAGGGACAGCCGCCAGCTCAGGGCGGCCATCGCGATGGCGGTGCCGACGGCGGTGGTCAGGTTCGAGGCGATCGAGGTGGCAGTCGTGGTGACGACGTTCTGCATGCCCGCGATGTCGTTGGTCAGGCGTGACTGCACCTCCCCGCTGCGCTCGCGGGTGAAGAACGCCATCGACTGGCGCTGGAGGTGGTCGAAGACCTGCGTACGCAGCCGGTGCATGACCTGCTGGCCGACGCTGGTCGACAGCCAGGTCTGGAGGACGCCGAGCACCGAGGTGGCGACGGCGATGCCGATCATGGCCGCGACGCACCACAGCAGCAGGCGCGTGTTCGCGTGGGGCAGCGCGTCGTCGATCACGGCGCGCACGAGGAACGGCTGGGCCAGCGAGACCGCCGACGAGGCGACGATGAGCGCCATGACGGTCGCCACGGCGGGCCAGTGGCCGCGGAAGAGGGCGAGCACGCGGCCCGCGCGGACGGGGGATTCGGCGAGCTGGGCGCGATCGGCCGGGTCGACCCGTCGGGGACCTCGGCCACCGCCGCCACCGCCGGAGAAGTCGAACTCAGACAACTGAGCTCCTCTCGGGAGTCGGAGTGGTGCGCGAGGCTCCTTGACTCGCTGCGCTCACCTGCAGAACGGAAAGCGCACGCTTTATTGAGGCAACCTCACAATGAGGCTAACACGCGACCCACTAGGTTTGTTCCCATGGACGACCTGCCCGACCGCGTACGCCGGGTCTCGCACGCCCTGCGGCGGCTCACCGTCGCGGCCGCCGAGCCCCATGGGCTCAACCCCCACCAGCTGCGGGCGCTGCGCACCGTGGCCCAGCTCGACGACCCGCGGCCCTCCGACGTCGCCGAGCGCCTCCGCATCGCGCCACGCTCGGCCACCGACGTGCTCGACCACCTCGCGGCGGCCGGGCTCGTCGAGCGCCTCCCCCACCCCGACGACCGTCGCGCCACCCTGCTGCGGCTCACCGACGACGGCGTACGCGTCCACGCGGCGATCGAGCGCGACCGGGAGGCGGGCGCGGCGGCGTACTTCTCGGTGCTCAGCAGCGCCGAGCGCGCCGAGCTCGCCCGCCTGCTGGCGCTCCTCGAGGGCGACCGCTGACTCAGCGACCCTTCTTGCGCCGCACGTAGACCTCGCGCCGCACGTGGGCCACGACCTCGTCGTGGGCGTCGAGGATGTCGACGTCGAACCAGGTCAGGCACTTCGACCCGTCGGCCGTCTTCTCCCTGATCTGCTCGACGACCTCGTCGGTGAGGACGATCGTCGCGTGCATGCGCGTACGCCCGGGCTTCACGAACCGCGTCTCGGCCGCGGTGTCCCAGATGTTGTAGTCATGGCCGAGGCGCCCCATGAGGAGCAGGGCGTACAGCGGGTCGGTCATCGACTGGATCGACCCGCCGAACGCGGTGCGGTTGGCGTTGGCGACCAAGGGGTTGTGGGACAGCTCGATGCGCGCGGACGACCAGTCGTCGGCGATGTGGCGCACGAAGATGCCGGCGCCGAGGAACGGTGGCCAGACGCGCAGGCCCCAGGTCAGCGTGCGCGGCGTGAACCGTAGTCGCTCCCCGCTCACAGGCCGAGGTCGCGGCCGATGAGTTCCTTCATGATCTCGTTCGAGCCGGCCCAGATGCGGGTCACGCGGGCGTCGCGCCAGGCGCGCGCCACGCGATATTCGTTCATGAAGCCATAGCCGCCGTGCAGCTGGACGCACTCGTCGAGCACCTCGCCCTGCACCTGCGACGACCACCACTTGGCCTTGGCGGCGTCGACCGAGGTCAGCTTCCCCTGTGAGTGGGCCAGGACGCAGTCGTCGACGTACGCCTGCGTGACCTCGACCTTGGTCTGCAGCTCGGCGATCTTGAACTTGTTGTGCTGCATCGAGCCGATGGCCTGCCCGAAGGCCTTGCGCTCCTTCGTGTATTCGATCGTCTCCTTCAGGATCCACGTGGCGTGGGCGATGTTGGCGATCGCCGAGCCGATGCGCTCCTGCGGGAGGTGCTTCATCATCTCGATGAAGCCCATGTCGAGCGGGCCGAGCAGCGCGTCGTCGCCCACGCGGACATTGTCGAAGAACAGCTCGGAGGTGGCCGACTCGTCCTGGCCCACCTTGTCGAGCTTCGAGCCCTTGGTGTAGCCCTCGGTGCCGGTCTCGACGACGAACAGCGAGATGCCCTTCGCCTTCTTCTCGGGATCGGTGCGGGCCGCGACGACGGCGAGGTCGCACTGGTGGCCGTTGGTGATGAACGTCTTCGAGCCGTTGATGACCCAGCCGTCGCCGTCGCGTACGGCGGTGGTCTTGAGCGACGCCAGGTCGGAGCCGCCCGACGGCTCGGTCATGCCGATCGCGAGGATCTTCTCTCCCGCGGCGACAGCCGGCAGCCAGCGCTGCTTCTGCTCCTCGGTGCCGAGGTGGACGATGTAGGGCGCCGTGACGCCCGAGTGGATGCCGAAGCACGAGTTGACCGCGGCGCTGCTGCGGGCGAACTCCTCGGTCGCGACCGCCGAGAAGCGGTAGTCGTCGATGCCGACGCCGCCGTATTCCTCCGGGATGCCGAAGCCGAAGAAGCCCTGCTCGCCGGCCTTGAGCCAGATGTCGCGCGGGATCTCGTGGGCCTCGATCATCTCGTCGGCGCGGGGCATCAGCGTCCGGTCGACGAACTCGCGGACGGAGGCGCGGAAGTCCTCGTGCTCTTCTTCGAACAGGTGGCGGGGCATGACGGGCCTTTCGGGGTCGCGGTGGTCTGGGGCCATGCTACTTGCCGGTAGTGCGATGCGGGCGGCTTCTCACCGAGGCAATTCTTGGCCCGAGCGTACGCTCGCTGGACATGACCATCAGTGAGCAGGTGGCCCGCCTCGGCGACCTCGGCGTCCCCGCGCTGGCGGGGCTGTCCCGAGCGGAGTTCGACGCCCTGGGCCGCGCCCTGCCGGAGGTGACCGACGGGCTCGTCGTGGTGAACCCGGCACTCGTCCCCGCCGCCGACCTCGCTCCCCTGCTGTCGCGGGACGGGCTGCCGGGCTTCGTGGTGGAGGACATGGTCGACCTGGCGGAGTTCGTGCCGCTGCCGGGGCTGGACGTCCCCGAGGCACCCCTCTATCTGGTGACCGACGTCGACCGCGGCGACGACCTGCTCAACTGGACGCCGGCGGACGCCCTGCCGGAGCTCACCCGCCGCGGCCGCACGCCGCTGACGATCAGCGAGGGCATCGGCTGGCTGCTGCAGGAGCCGGGGCGCCTCGAGCCGAACCGCTGCTTCATGTGCATCGGGTCACGGAAGCCGAAGGCGCGGGGCGGCTTCGACGCGCGGACGCCGGCGCTGTGGATCAGCGGCGGCACGGGCCGCGACGGCCGGGCGCGGAAGGGTGCGCCGAAGGTGGGCTGGTGCTGGCACGGCAACCGCCACACGTGGCTGGGGTTCGCGAGCGGGCGGGAGCGCGTGGCGTAGAGCGCCAGTCGACCAGTGCGGCTCCTCGTCTCGCTGGCGCTCGCTCGGAGAACGTGAGCGCGTGGCGTAGCTTCGACTCGCTGCGCTCGCTCAGCCAACGGGAAAGCCCCCGCGACCCTTGGGTCGCGGGGGCTTTCGGTGTCTCCTTAGCGGAATTCTCCGAGGTCGAAGTCGTCCAGCGGCACTGCCGCACCCGAACCCTGACCGAAGTCGTAGTCGTACGGGTCGTACGTCATCGAGTACGCCGTGGCCTTGGCCTCGGCGGTGGGCTCGACGCGCACGTTGCGGTAGCGGTCCAGGCCGGTGCCGGCCGGGATCAGCTTGCCGAGGATGACGTTCTCCTTCAGGCCGCGCAGCGAGTCGGACTTGCCGTGGATCGCCGCGTCGGTGAGGACCTTCGTCGTCTCCTGGAAGGACGCCGCCGACAGCCACGACTCGGTGGCCAGCGATGCCTTGGTGATGCCCATCAGGACCGGGCGACCCGAGGCCGGCTGACCGCCCTCGGCGACGACCTTGCGGTTCTCGCCCTCATACGCCGTGCGGTCGGCCCAGTCACCCGGCAGCAGGGTGGTGTCGCCGGACTCGATGACCGTGATGCGTCGCAGCATCTGGCGGATGATGATCTCGATGTGCTTCTCGTGGATCGCGGCGCCCTGCGTGCGATACACCTTCTGGACCTCCTCCACGAGGTGCTCCTGCACCTTGCGGACGCCCAGGATGCGCAGCACGTCCTGCGGGTCCGGCGTACCGGCCGTGAGCTGCTGGCCCACGGTCACGGAGTCGCCGTCCTCGACCTCGAGGCGCGCACGGCGGCCGATGACGACCTCCATCTCCTCGGTGCCGTCGTCCGGGACGAGGTAGACCTTGCGCGAGCGCTCGCCCTCCTCGATGCGGATGCGTCCGGCGACCTCGGCGATCGGGGCCTTGCCCTTGGGCTGGCGGGCCTCGAAGAGCTCGACCACACGGGGCAGACCCTGCGTGATGTCGTCGCCGGCCACACCACCGGTGTGGAAGGTACGCATCGTCAGCTGGGTGCCGGGCTCGCCGATCGACTGGGCCGCGACGATGCCGACGGCCTCGCCGACGTCGACGAGCTTGCCGGTGGCCAGCGAGCGGCCGTAGCACATGGCGCACGTGCCGGTGACGGCCTCGCAGGTCAGGACCGAGCGGACCTTGACCTTCGTGACGCCCGAGTTGATGAGCATCGCGATGTTGACGTCACCGAGGTCGACGCCGGCCGGGACCAGCACGTCGCCCTTGTCGTCGGTGATGTCGACGGCGAGGGTACGCGCGTACACCGCGGTCTCGACGTTGTCGTCGATGAGCAGCTTGCCGTTCTCGTCGAGCGCGATCGCCTTGGTGAGGCCACGCTCGGTGCCGCAGTCCTCCTCGCGGATGATGACGTCCTGCGACACGTCGACGAGGCGACGGGTCAGGTAGCCGGAGTCGGCCGTACGCAGCGCCGTGTCGGCCTGGCCCTTTCGGCCACCGTGGGTGGAGATGAAGTATTCCAGGACGGTCAGGCCCTCGCGGAAGTTCGACTTGATCGGGCGCGGGATGATCTCGCCCTTCGGGTTGGCCACGAGGCCACGCATGGCGGCGATCTGACGCATCTGGGTCATGTTTCCTCGCGCGCCCGAGTTCACCATCATGGCGATGGGGTTCGTACGCGTGAAGTTCTTCTCCATGGCCGCGGTGAGCACCGCGGTCGCGTCGGTCCAGATCTCGATGAGCTCCTGACGGCGCTCCTCCTCGGTGATGAGGCCACGCTCGTACTGCTTGTCGATCTTGGTCGAGCGCTCCTCGTAGCCGGCGAGGATCTCCGGCTTGTCGGCCGGGGTGAGCACGTCGGAGATCGAGACCGTGACGCCCGAGCGGGTCGCCCAGCGGAAGCCGAGCTCCTTCAGGTTGTCGAGGGTCTGGGCGACCTCCACCTTCGGATAGCGCTCCGCGAGGTCGTTGATGATCACGCCCAGCTGCTTCTTGCCGACCTCGGCGTTCACGAAGGGGTAGTCGGCCGGCAGCGCCTCGTTGAACAGGGCGCGACCGAGCGTCGTCTCCATCATGATCGAACCGTCGGCGCGCAGCTCCTGGCCGGCCGGCGGGACGATGTCACGCAGGCGCAGCTTGATCGGGGCGCCCACGCCGAGCTCCTTGCGGTCGAAGGCCATGAGGCCCTCGGCCACCGAGCCGAACGCGCGGCCCGCACCGGGCAGGTCGTCGCGCTGCTGGGTCAGGAAGTAGTGGCCGATGATCATGTCCTGGGTCGGCATGGTGACGGGGCGACCGTCGGCCGGCTTCAGGATGTTGTTCGTCGACAACATGAGGATGCGGGCCTCGGCCTGGGCCTCGGCCGACAGCGGCAGGTGGACGGCCATCTGGTCACCGTCGAAGTCGGCGTTGAACGCCGTGCAGACGAGCGGGTGGATCTGGATGGCCTTGCCCTCGATCAGCTGGGGCTCGAAGGCCTGGATGCCGAGGCGGTGCAGCGTGGGCGCGCGGTTGAGCAGCACCGGGTGCTCCGAGATGACCTCTTCGAGGACGTCCCACACCACCGGGCGCTGGCGCTCGACCATGCGCTTGGCCGACTTGATGTTCTGGGCGTGGTTCAGGTCGTCCAGACGCTTCATCACGAACGGCTTGAACAGCTCGAGCGCCATGGCCTTCGGCAGGCCGCACTGGTGGAGCTTGAGCTGGGGGCCGACGACGATGACCGAACGGCCCGAATAGTCGACGCGCTTGCCGAGCAGGTTCTGGCGGAAGCGACCCTGCTTGCCCTTGAGCATGTCGGAGATCGACTTGAGCGGCCGGTTGCCGGGGCCCGTGACCGGGCGGCCGCGACGACCGTTGTCGAACAGGGAGTCGACGGCCTCCTGCAACATGCGCTTCTCGTTGTTCACGATGATCTCGGGCGCACCGAGGTCAAGGAGGCGCTTGAGGCGGTTGTTGCGGTTGATGACGCGGCGATACAGGTCGTTCAGGTCGGAGGTCGCGAAGCGGCCACCGTCGAGCTGCACCATCGGGCGCAGGTCCGGCGGGATGACCGGGACGCAGTCCAGCACCATGCCGGTCGGCGAGTTCTGGGTCGACAGGAACGCCGACACCACCTTGAGGCGCTTGAGGGCGCGAGTCTTGCGCTGGCCCTTGCCGTTGGTGATGGTGTCGCGCAGCGACTCGGCCTCGGCGGTCAGGTCGAAGGTCTCCAGGCGGCGCTGGATCGCGGCGGCACCCATCGAGCCCTCGAAGTATTTGCCGAAGCGCTCCTTCATCGCGCGGTAGAGGATCTCGTCGCCCTCGAGGTCCTGGACCTTGAGCGACTTGAACCGGCTCCACACGGCGTCCAGGCGGTCGAGCTCACGCTGCGCGCGGTCGCGCAGCTGCTTGACCTCCTTCTCGGCGCCGTCCTTGACCTTCTTCTTCTGGTCGGCCTTGGCGCCCTCGGCCTCGAGGGACGCCATGTCCTCCTCGAGCTTCTTCATGCGGTTCTCGACGTCGGAGTCGCGCTGCTTCTCGCGCTGCTTGCGCTCGTTCTCGACCTTGGCCTCGAGCGAGGCGAGGTCGCGGTGACGCGCCTCCTCGTCGACTCCGGTGATCATGTAGGCCGCGAAGTAGATGACCTTCTCGAGGTCCTTCGGGGCGATGTCGAGCAGGTAGCCCAGGCGCGACGGGACGCCCTTGAAATACCAGATGTGGGTCACGGGAGCCGCGAGCTCGATGTGGCCCATGCGCTCACGGCGTACGCCGGAACGGGTCACCTCGACGCCGCAGCGCTCGCAGATGATGCCCTTAAAGCGCACGCGCTTGTATTTGCCGCAGTAGCACTCCCAGTCGCGGGTCGGTCCGAAGATCTTCTCGCAGAAGAGGCCGTCGCGCTCGGGCTTGAGCGTGCGGTAGTTGATCGTCTCGGGCTTCTTGACCTCGCCGTGGGACCATTCACGGATCTCATCCGCGGTCGCGAGTCCGATGCGCAGTTCGTCGAAGAAGTTCACGTCGAGCACGTTGTTTTCTCTTTCCTTCAGGCGTCAGCCAGTGGGTTCAGGTGGTGGGGACCGAGCGGGAGCCGGCGTACGCGGGTTGGCGTGCGTACGCCGGGCTCACCGTGCTCAGACCTCTTCGACTCCGGCGAAGCCCTCGCCCGGACGGCGGGAGAGGTCGATGCCGAATTCCTCCGACGCGCGGAAGTTGTCCTCGTCGCTGTCGCGCAGCTCGACGACGGTGCCGTCGGACGACAGCACCTCGACGTTCAGGCACAGCGACTTCATTTCCTTCACGAGCACCTTGAAGGACTCGGGGATGCCGGGCTCGGGGATGTTCTCGCCCTTGACGATCGCCTCGTAGACCTTCACGCGGCCCTGCACGTCGTCCGACTTGATGGTCAGGAGCTCCTGCAGTGCCCAGGCGGCGCCGTACGCCTCCAGGGCCCAGACCTCCATCTCGCCGAACCGCTGGCCGCCGAACTGGGCCTTACCGCCCAGGGGCTGCTGCGTGATCATGGAGTAGGGGCCGGTCGAGCGCGCGTGGATCTTGTCGTCGACCAGGTGGTGGAGCTTCAGGACATACATGTAGCCGACGCCGATGGGCTCGGGGTAGGGCTCACCGGAACGGCCGTCGAACAGCGGGGCCTTGCCGGTGCCGTCCACGAGCTGCTTGCCGTCGCGCGTGGGCAGGCCGTGGGCGAGGAGACCGGAGATCTCCTCCTCCGTGGCGCCGTCGAACACCGGGGTCGCGAGGCGCTGGTCGCCCTGCATCATGCCGATGCCGTTCTCGACCAGGCGGTGTGCCCAGGGCTCGTCGACCTCGGTCACGTCCCAGCCGGTCTTGGCGATCCACCCGAGGTGAAGCTCCATGACCTGGCCCACGTTCATGCGGGAGGGCACGCCCAGCGGGTTGAGAACGACGTCGACCGGCGTGCCGTCCTCGAGGAACGGCATGTCCTCCACGGGCAGGATCTTCGAGATGACGCCCTTGTTGCCGTGGCGGCCGGCGAGCTTGTCGCCGTCGGAGATCTTGCGCTTCTGGGCGACATAGACGCGGACCAGCTGGTTCACGCCGGGAGCGAGCTCGTCGCCCTCCTCGCGGTCGAAGACGCGGACGCCGATGACGGTGCCGGACTCGCCGTGGGGCACCTTCATGGAGGTGTCGCGGACCTCGCGGGCCTTCTCACCGAAGATGGCGCGCAGCAGGCGCTCCTCGGGGGTGAGCTCGGTCTCGCCCTTGGGCGTGACCTTGCCGACCAGGATGTCGCCGGTGCCGACCTCGGCGCCGATGCGGATGATGCCGCGCTCGTCGAGGTTGGCCAGCATCTCCTCGGAGACGTTCGGGATGTCCCGCGTGATCTCCTCGGCGCCCAGCTTCGTGTCGCGGGCGTCGACCTCGTGCTCCTCGATGTGGATCGAGGTGAGGACGTCGTCCTGCACGAGGCGCTGCGACAGGATGATCGCGTCCTCGTAGTTGTGGCCCTCCCACGGCATGAACGCCACGAGCAGGTTGCGGCCCAGCGCCATCTCGGCGTTGTCGGTCGCCGGACCGTCGGCCAGCGGCGTACCGGGCTCGATGCGGTCACCGGCAGACACCAGCGGGCGCTGGTTGATGCAGGTGCCGGCGTTCGAGCGACGGAACTTCTGGAGGCGGTAGGTCTGGTAGGTGCCGTCGTCGCAGGTGATCTCGATCAGGTCGGCCGAGACCGACGAGACGACGCCGCCCTTGCCGGCGACCGTGACCTCGCCGCCGTCGACGGCGGCGCGGTATTCCATGCCGGTGCCGACGAACGGGCGGTCGCTCTGGATGAGCGGCACGGCCTGGCGCTGCATGTTGGCGCCCATGAGGGCGCGCGACGCGTCGTCGTGCTCGAGGAACGGGATCAGGGCCGTCGCGACCGACACCATCTGGCGCGGCGAGACGTCCATGTATTGCACCTCGGCGGCCGGGATCGTGTCGACGTCACCGTGGCGCTTGCGGACCAGGACGCGCTCCTCGGCGAACGAGCCGTCCTCGTTGAGGATGGCGTTCGCCTGGGCGACCACGAAGCGGTCCTCCTCGTCGGCGGTGAGGTAGTCGATGTCGTTGGTGACGACACCGTTCTCGACGCGACGGTAGGGCGTCTCGATGAAGCCGAACGCGTTGACGCGACCGAACGAGGCAAGCGAGCCGATCAGACCGATGTTCGGGCCTTCAGGGGTCTCGATCGGGCACATGCGGCCGTAGTGCGACGGGTGGACGTCACGGACCTCCATGCCGGCGCGGTCGCGCGACAGGCCGCCCGGGCCCAGCGCCGACAGGCGACGCTTGTGGGTCAGGCCCGCGAGCGGGTTGTTCTGGTCCATGAACTGCGACAGCTGCGACGTGCCGAAGAACTCCTTGAGCGCCGCCACCACGGGGCGGATGTTGATCAAGGTCTGAGGCGTGATGGCCTCGATGTCCTGGGTCGTCATGCGGTCGCGGACGACGCGCTCCATGCGGCCGAGGCCGGTGCGGAGCTGGTTCTGGATCAGCTCGCCGACCGTACGCAGGCGGCGGTTGCCGAAGTGGTCGATGTCGTCCTCTTCGACGATCAGGTCGACGGCGTCACCCTCGGTGGGCAGCGTCTCGCGACCCTCGTGGAGCGCGACGACATAGCGGATGGCCGCCACGATGTCGTCGACCGTCAGGACCTGCTGGTCGAAGGCCTCGGTCAGGCCGAGCTTCTTGTTGATCTTGTAACGGCCGACCTTCGCGAGGTCGTAGCGCTTCGGGTTGAAGTAGTAGTTCTCCAGCAGCGACTGGGCGGCCTCGCGGGTCGGCGGTTCGCCCGGGCGCAGCTTGCGGTAGATGTCGAGCAGCGCGTCGTCCTGGCCGGTCGTCGAGTCCTTCTCCAGCGTCAAACGCATCGACTCGTAGTCGCCGAACTCCTCGAGGATCTTCTCGTCGGTCCAGCCCAGCGCCTTCAGCAGCACGGTGACGTTCTGCTTGCGCTTGCGGTCGAGACGCACGCCGACGATGTCGCGCTTGTCGACCTCGAACTCGAGCCACGCGCCGCGCGACGGGATCACCTTGCAGGTGAAGATGTCCTTGTCGGACGTCTTGTCGGGGGTCTGCTCGAAATAGACGCCCGGCGAACGGACGAGCTGGGACACCACGACACGCTCGGTGCCGTTGATGACGAAGGTGCCCTTGTCGGTCATCAGGGGGAAGTCACCCATGAACACCGTCTGGGACTTGATCTCGCCGGTGTCGTTGTTCATGAACTCGGCCGTCACGAAGAGCGGGGCCGCGTACGTCACGTCGCGGTCCTTGCACTCGTCGACGGAGAACTTCGGGTCCTCGAAACGGTGGTCGCGGAACGACAGCGACATCGTCGAGGAGAAGTCCTCGATCGGGGAGATCTCTTCGAAGATCTCCTCGAGGCCGGACTTGGTGTTGACGTCGGTGCGGCCCTCCTCGAGCGCGGCATCGACCCGGTCACGCCAGACCTTGTTGCCGATCAGCCAGTCGAAGGAGTCGACCTGCAGGTCGAGGAGGTCGGGGACCTCCATGGGCTCGGCGATCTTCGCGAACGAGATTCGACCGGCGGGGGAGATGATGTTCGTGTTCGAGGCAGTGCGCGGGGCGGCCAACAGCTTGGTCCTTCCGAGAACTCGCTTGCGTTCTGTATGCATGCTGAACGACCCGTGTCAAGCACTGGCTGGACGAAGGGTCGACAATGAGCGTGGGCAAACACCCACTCTAGACCCGGATGAGCGCTTTGTAAAGTCGCCGAGCGCGCGGCGGAGCAGAACGGTCAAGTCAGCGGCTCGGAAACCCACGAGCCCTTGAACGCCTGCGAAAAGCATAGCGAGACGAGGCCCGTGCGCAAGCACTGCGGTGCGGCGGGGCGGGTGATGTCGGCCTCGTCGGGCCCCGTCGGCCGGTCAGGTGCACTGAAAGACCTCCGTGTCGGGTCCGATTCGACACGCCTGCAGTCGCGCCCCGGGAGCGGCACCCACGGGGGTGGGCCGTCGACGAGCATCGCCGCCCGCTTGTCGGGCGGGATTCTCCCTCAACGCCTGCGTGATCGACTGAAAGATGGCCTCGTCCTGGCAGACCGATCCGCTGGCCCGTGCGCGCAGCCATCGGCTCAGTGCGCCGGTAGTAGTACTCCCCCGGCCCCGGCTGAAGCGACTTCGTTCGCTCCGCGCGCTCGGCCAGCGGCGCGTATGCACCACTGATCGAGCCAAGGTGTTTGTGAGCGAGCCCCATGGGGCTCGCGGGGAAGCAGTTGGGCTCGACGAGTGCTCCTCGTCTCGCTGCGCTAGCTCGGAGAACGTACGGGAGGTGCTCCTCGACTCGCTGCGCTAGCTCAACCAGCGCTCGGGAACGCCAAAGGCCCGCTCGGATCGACCGAGCGGGCCCCTGCGTACCTCAGCTCTTCTTCGGGGCCCCCGGGCGGGCGTACCGCATCCAGGTGATGGCGATGCAGAGCAGCGCGTACACCGCGCCGATCAGATAGAACGTCCAGGCCGACATCAGGGTCAGGCCGATGCCGAACAGGAACGGGCCGAAGGCGGCGATCGCGGCCGTCCAGCCGATGACACCGCCGGCCTGGCGCCGCTCGAAGATCATCGGCATCTGCTTGAACGTCGAGGCGTTGCCGATGCCGGTGAACAGGAAGATCGCGAGCATGCCCCACAGGAACTTCGAGAAGTCAGCCTGCAGCGCGGCCGCGCCGGCGGCCGGGTTCGGCGTGAGCGCGGTCATCGTGAACACGATCGAGGCGAACAGGCCGATGCCGGAGACCAGCGTCCAGATCGCGCCGCCCATGCGGTCGGTGAGGGGCGAGAAGATGATGCGGGCCCCGGCGCCGACGAGCGCACCGAGGAAGACGTATGCGACGGGGTCAGGCACCGCATAGCCCGGCACGAGGAGCTTCGCCGTGGCGCCCACGCCCTGCACGATCTGCGGGTTGCCGGCGCCGTAGAGGTTCTTCATCAGCAGGCCGAACTGGGCGGACAGACCCGAGAAGGTGCCGAAGGTCATGATGTAGATGATGGTCATGTACCAGGTGTCGGCGTTGTTGAAGATGTCGAACTGCTGCTTGATGTTGGCCTTGATCGGCACCGACTTCAGCATCAGCCAGGCCACGATGGCGCCGATGACGATGAAGGGGATGTAGAACAGGGCGGCGTTCTGATACCAGACGTCGGTCGGGGGCTTGCCGGGCAGGCCGATCATCTTCTGGGAGCTGCCCATGAAGCCGAGCATGCCGAAGCCGATCAGCCACGGGGTCATGAGCTGGACCAGCGAGACGCCGAAGTTGCCGATGCCTGCCTGGAGACCGAGCGCGGTCCCCTGCTTCGACTTCGGGAAGAAATAGGACGTCGACGGCATGAAGCCCGAGAACGCGCCGCCGCCGATGCCGGACAGGAACGACAGGATCATCAGCTCCCAGAACGGCGTCGTCGGGTCCTGCACGCGGACGCCCCAGCCGAGCACCGGGAAGATGAGCAGCGCCGTGGTCAGCGCGACCATCTTGCGGGTGCCGATCATGGGCGGCAGCACCATCCAGACGATGCGCATCAGGCCGCCGGCGAGGCCCGGCATCGACGTCAGCCAGTAGAGCTGGTTGTTGGTCAGCTTGAAGCCGAGGTTCGTGAGCTTCGGCGCGATCGCCGAGGGAAGGAACCACGCGACGAAGCACAGGGTGAGGGTGAAGGTCGTGATCCACAGGGTCCGCCAGGCGAGGCCCTTGTCCCAGTTCGCCTCGTCCTCGGGGTTCCAGTTCTGGAGCCACTCGCCGCCGGTGCGGCCCTTCTGCGGCGACGCGGCCGCGCTCGTGTTGGTGCTCATGATCGTGCCTCCGCGGTGGGCGTGGTGGTGGGAATCTCGAAGTGGTCCGCGAGCTCGGGTGAGTTGCGGTGGAGCATGCGTACGACCGTGAGGTGCATCCACAGGGTGCACAGCGCGGTCAGGCAGAACAGGACGAAGAACGTGCTGGTCGGGAAGCCCGACCACTGCTTGGTGTAGGCGAACAGCGGCGGCAGGAAGAAGCCGCCCAGGCCCCCGAGCATGCCGACCAGGCCGCCGACGGAGCCGACGTTGTCGGGGAAGTACTCGGGGATGTGCTTGTAGACCGCGGCCTTGCCGACGCCCATCGCGCAGCCCAGCAGGAAGACCAGAATCACGAACGGCACGAGCCCCATCGCGTACGCGAGGTGCTGCGTCTGGCGCCCGTCGGCGTGCGAGATGACGAGGTGGCCGTTGGGCATCATGAGGATGCCGGTCGTGGCGAGCATGACGGCGAACGTGCCGTACATGGCCTTGCGGGCGCCCCACTTGTCGGCGAACCAGCCACCCACGGGCCGCAGCAGCGAGGCCGGGAAGATGAAGGTGGCCGTGAGCAGGCCCGCTGTGGTCAGCGAGACGTCGAAGTTGTCCATGTAGTACTTCGGCAACCACGAGCTCAGCGCGACGTACGCGCCGAACACCGCGACGTAGTAGAGGCTGAAGCGCCACACGCGCACTTCGCGCAGCGGCGCGAGCATCTCGCGGATCGGCCGCCCGGCGCCCGGCATGCGGTCGGCCGACGGGGTCATCACCCAGGTGAGGACCGCGAGCACCAACAACAGCACGGTGTAGATGACCGGCACGAGACGCCAGCCGCCGGGGACGAACCCGAGATAGAGCGCTCCGGCGGTGCCGGCGATCAGCGGCGGGCCGATGAACTTGGTCACCGACGCGCCGACGTTGCCGGCGCCGAACACGCCGAGCGCGAGCCCCTGACGGTTCTTGGTCGACCAGGCGGAGTTCCATGCGGTGCCGACGGTGAACGAGTTGCCGGCGAAGCCGACGAGGAACGCCAGCAGCAGGAGCATCGGATAGTTCTGGGCGAACGACACCGCGAACGAGGCGGCGGCCGACAGCAGCAGGATGACGGTCATGACCTTGCGGCCGCCGATCCGGTCGGTGATCATGCCGGCCGGCAGGCGCCACATCGACCCGTTGAGGATCGCGACGGCGCTGATCCAGCTGAGCTGGACGTCGGTGAGGTGGAATTCCTTCTGGATGGGCTTGCCGAGGATGCCGAACATCATCCACACCGCGAACATCACGGTGAAGCCGACGGTCGACAGCGTCAGCACTCGCCCCGCCCCGGGCTGTGCGGCCTCGGGGCGCGGTTGCGTACTCATGTCAGGGGTTCTTCTTCTGTCAGGGGGACGTGTTCAATCAGGGATCCGGGGGCCGAGGCCTCAGGGCTTCTCGACCGAGGTGGGCTTCTTCTTCACCTGGGTGGCGCCGCGGCTCTGTCGCGTGCGGGTGAGGCTGTTGTTGTCCTGCGTGCCGATCGGGTCCCAGCCGCGCCGGCGTACGGGCGAGGTGTTGGCGGGGCGACCACCGCGCGAGCGATAGACGATGTAGGGGCGGAACGGGTATTGCACCGGCGCCGAGAACGCGTGGATCAGGCGGGTGAACGGCCACAGCGCGAACAGGGCCATCGCCACGAGCACGTGGACGTGGAACCACAGCGGCGCGGCGGCCATGTGTTCGACGTTGGGCTGGAAATACCAGAGCGAGCGCCACCAGATGGAGACGGTCTCGCGATAGTTGTGCTCGGCCCCGTCGCGGCCCGTCGTGCCGAGGAACGTCGCCAGCAGGCCGAGGACGATGGCGCCGACGAGGAAGACGTACATGATCTTGTCGTTGACCGTCGTGGCCATGAAGACCGGGCCGGTGGTGCGCCGGCGGTAGATCAGCAGCGCGATGCCGACCAGGGTGCAGAAGCCGGCGACGCCGCCGACGACCAGCGCCATCAGGTGGTACGCGTGCTGCGACAGCCCCACGAAGTCGGTCCAGGTCTTCGGGATCACCAGGCCCATGACGTGGCCCATCAGGACGGCCAGGATGCCGAAGTGGAACAGCGGCGACGCGATGCGCAGCAGGCCACCCTCATAGAGCTGCGACGAGCGGGTCGTCCAGCCGAACTGGTCGTACTTCCAGCGCCAGATCGTGCCGCCGACGAGCAGCGCGAACGACACGTAGGGCAGCACGCCCCACAGCAGGATGTCGAGCGCGGTCGTGGCGGGCGGCGACAACTCGAGCGGGATCAGGGCGAGGGGAATCAGTGACATGGCGTGCTCCTGGGTCCGGTCAGTCGAGAAGCGGGAGGCGGGTGGCGAACGGGGCGAGGCCGACGGACTCGGTGGGCGGCTCGTAGCCGTTCATCCGAGACACCGCCAGCCGGTCGGCCGGGGACTCCCCCGGCAGCGTGGCGCAGACGGCCTCGACGACGCAGCGCTGGGGCAGGTCGTCGTCGCGCAGCGCCAGGCGCAGCAGCTCGATGCTGGGGCGGTTCTTGATCAACAGCGCGCGGCCGGCGGCCGGCTCGGCCACCGCGAACTCCAGCACCATCGGCAGGAAGTCGGGCAGCTCGCCGTCGAGGTCCACCAGCAGGCCCGAGTCGCGATAGACCTGCTTGAACTCCAACAGCGCCTCGCCGCGACGGCGCGTGTCGCCGTCGGTCCAGTAGGTCAGGTGCAGCGCATGGCGCCGCGAGATGTCGAACTCCTGGGTGTGGGAGGCCTGCAACGCGTACAGGTCGGTCGACCGCAGGTGGTCCAGCATCGGCGACACGAGGTCGCGTACGCCCTCCTCCGCGAGCGCGGACTCGATCAGGTCGAGGCGCTCGAGGAGCTGCTCGTCGGGGTAGGACAGCAGCCAGGCGGCTGCCTGCCAGAGGACGCGCTGCGTACGCTCGGGGAGCTGGACGTCACGCATCGTTCCTCGACTCGCTTCGCTCGCTCGGAAGTCGGTCCTTCGGGAACATGCCGTCCGGGGTGCCGTTGCCGTCCCAGTTCAGCAGGTTGACGCGGCCCTGCAGGTGTTCGCGCCCGGTCGGGACGTCGGTGGTCTGGCGCTGCTTGAGCGCCTGGAAGGTCTCCATGGCCACCGGCATCGCAGGGCCGGAGCCCTCGCCGAACGCGCCGCTGTCGTACATGCCGGCGCCGCCGTCGAGGTCGAGCGAGCAGCCCATCTCCTCGAGGTTGTGGGCGTCCTCGACGTGGGCCGTCGGGATCACGTAGCGCTCGTTGTATTTGGCGATGGCGAGCAGGCGATACATGGCCTGCATCTCGTCGCCCGACAGTCCGACCGCGTTGGCGATCGACTCGTCGGCCGCCTCGGTGCCGCCCGACGCGTTGGGTCCGGCTCCGCGGGCCAGCGTGATGTCACGCATGTACGCCCGCATGGCCGCGAGGGTCTTGAGCACACGGTCGACCTCGGAGACGTCGCCGGCCGTGAACAGCTCGGCGAGGTATTCCACCGGGATGCGCAGCTCGTCGATCGCGCCGAACAGCGTGCCGGCCGCCTCGGAGTCGTGGCCCTGCTCGCGCAGCAACTCGACGACGGGGCTCAGCGGCGGGATGTACCAGACCATCGGCATGGTGCGGTATTCCGGGTGGAGCGGCAGCGCGACCTTGTATTTCTTGGCCAGCGCGTACACCGGCGACTTCTTCGCCGCGTCGAGCCAGTCCTCCGGGATGCCCTGCTGGCGGGCCAGGTTCTGGACCTGCGGGTCGTTCGGGTCGAGCATGAGGTCGAGCTGGGCCTGGTAGAGGTCCTGCTCGTCAGGCACGCTCGCCGCTGCGGTCACCGCGTCGGCGTCGTAGAGGAACACGCCGATGTAGCGCAGGCGACCCACGCACGTCTCGGCGCACACGGTGGGCAGGCCGACCTCGAGGCGCGGGTAGCACATCGTGCACTTCTCGGCCTTGCCGGTGCGGTGGTTGAAGTAGATCTTCTTGTAGGGGCAGCCCGTGATGCACTGGCGCCAGCCGCGGCACTGGTCCTGGTCGACCAGCACGATGCCGTCCTCCTCGCGCTTGTAGATCGCGCCCGAGGGGCACGACGCCATGCACGAGGGGTTCAGGCAGTGCTCGCAGATGCGGGGCAGGTAGAACATGAAGGTCTGCTCGAAGCTGAACTTGATCTTGTCGTTGGCCTCCTTGCGGAGCTTCGCGACGATCGGGTCGAGCTCGCCCTTCTCATGAACGCCGCCGAGGTCGTCGTCCCAGTTCGAGGACCATTCGATCTTCATGTCCTTGCCGGTGATCAAGGACTTGGGGCGCGCGACCGGGAAGTCGTCGCCCAGCGGCGCCTCGACCAGCGTCTGGTAGTCGTACGTCCACGGCTCGTAGTAGTCGTTCAGCTCCGGCTGGACCGGGGAGGCGAAGATGCCGAACAGCTTCTGGAGCCGATTGCCGGACTTCAGCTCGAGGCGGCCGCGGCGGTTGAGCTTCCAGCCGCCCTTCCACTTCTCCTGGTCCTCGTAGCGCCGCGGATAGCCCTGACCGGGCCGGGTCTCGACGTTGTTGAACCAGACGTACTCGGTTCCGGCGCGGTTGGTCCACGCCTGCTTGCAGGTCACCGAGCAGGTGTGGCACCCGATGCACTTGTCGAGGTTCATGACCATGCCGACCTGACACATGATGCGCATCAGTACTGCACCTCCTGGTTGCGCTTGCGGATCACCGAGACGATGTCGCGCTGGACACCCGTCGGTCCGATGTAGTTGAACGCGTACGCCTGGTGGGCGTACCCGCCGATGAGGTGGGTGGGCTTCAGCAGGATGCGGGTGACCGAGTTGTGGATGCCGCCGCGGCGACCCGTGGCCTCGGACTTGGGGACGTCGACCGTACGCTCCTGCGCGTGCGGCACGTAGACGATGCCGGCCGGCATGCGGTGGGACACGATCGCGCGCGCCACGAACACGCCGTTGGCGTTGACGAGCTCGACCCAGTCGTTGTCCTTGACCTGGATCGCCTCGGCGTCCTCGACGCTCAGCCAGCAGGCGGGGCCGCCGCGGCTCAGCGAGAGCATGAACAGGTTGTCCTGGTATTCCGAGTGGATCGCCCACTTGTTGTGTGGCGTGAGGTAGCGCACCGCGATCTCGCGCTCGCGGCCGTTGGCGCCGCTGGGGCCGGCCTGGCCGGTGAGCTCGGGCTCGCCGTACATGCGGGTCATGTTGAGCGGCGGGCGATAGATCGGGAGCTGCTCGCCCGCGTCGATCATCCAGTCGTGGTCGAGGAAGAAGTGCATGCGTCCCGACAGCGTGTGCCACGGCTTGAGGCGCTCGGTGTTGATCGTGAACGCCGTGTAGCGGCGGCCGCCGGTCTCCGAGCCCGACCACTCCGGTGACGTGATCACCGGCTGGGGCGCCTGCTGGGTCTCGGCGAAGGTGATGCGGCGCTCCTCGGAGCCCTCCGACAGGTCGGCCAGCTTGCGGCCCGTCATCTTCTCCAGCGTGCGGAAGCCCTGGGTGGCGAGCTCGCCGTTGGTGGTGCCGGAGAAGATCAGGATCGCCTCGGCCATGCGCTCGTCGGTGTTGATCGCGGGGCGGCCGGCGGCCGGCCCGCGGTCGTAGACACCGTGCAGGCGGCCGAGGTGGTCGACCTGGTGCTTCACGTCGTAGGTGATGTTCTTGATCGTGAAGCCGAGCCTGTCGGCCAGTGGACCGACGGTCATGAGCTTGTCGGCGATCGCGGTGTAGTCGCGCTCGACGACCATCAGGTTCGGCATGTTCTTGCCGGGCCTGGCCGGGAGGTTGGTGTTCTTCCAGTCGTAGACCTTGCCGCCGGGCTGGGCGATCTGGCCGGGGGTGTCGTGCTGGAGCGGGACGGCGACGATGTCGGACCGCGTGCCGAGGTGCTTGCCGGCGTACAGCGAGATTCGCTCCGACAGCAGGCGGAACAGCTCGAAGTCGGACTTGCACTCCCACGGCGCCGAGATGGCCGGCGTGAACGCGTGGACGAACGGGTGCATGTCGGTGGAGCTGAGGTCGTACTTCTCGTACCAGGTCGCCGCCGGGAAGACGATGTCGGACAGCAGCGTCGTCGACGTCATGCGGAAGTCGGCGGAGACCAGCAGGTCGAGCTTCCCCTCGGGCGCCTCGTCGTGCCACGCGATCTCGGTCGGCCGCAGGTCGGAGCCGTGGCCGTTCTCCATCACGTTGTTGTGGGTGCCGAGGAGGTGCTTGAGGAAATATTCGTTGCCCTTGGCCGAGCTGCCGAACAGGTTCGAGCGCCACAGGATCAGGTTGCGCGGCCAGTTCTGGGGGGCGTCGATGTCCTCGATCGCGCTCTTGAGGCGTCCCTCCTTGAGCTCGTTCGCGATCCACTCCCCCGGCGTCTCGGCCTCGCCGGCCTCGACGGCGGCCTTGGCCTCGTCGGCCAGGTCGAGCGGGTTGCGGTCGAACTGGGGATAGAACGGCATCCAACCCAGGCGGTTGGCCTTCACCAGCGCGTCGGCGGTGTGCAGGCCGTCCAGCTCGCCGGTCGACAGCGGGCTCTTGATCGCGTCGGCCGAATAGCCGTCGGTGCGCCACTGGTCGGTGTGCATGTACCAGTAGCCGGTTCCGATCATGGTCCGCGGCGGGCGCGACCAGTCGAGCGCGTTGGCGATGTTGAACCAACCGATCATGGGACGGCACTTCTCCTGGCCCACGTAGTGGGCCCAGCCGCCGCCGTTGCGCCCGATGCACCCGGTCAGCATCAGCAGCGCCATGATCGAGCGGTAGGCGACGTCGGCGTGGAACCAGTGGCAGACGCCGGCGCCCATGATGATCATGGAACGGCCCCTCGACTGCTCGGAGTTGCGGCCGAACTCGCGGGCGATGCGCAGGCACTGCTGGGCGGGGACCGAGGTGATCTCCTCCTGCCAGGCCGGCGTGTAGGGCGTGGTCGCGTCGTCATAGCCGCTCGGCCAGACGCCCGGCAGCCCGTCACGGGGTACGCCGTACTGCGCCAGCATCAGGTCGAAGACCGTGGTCACGAGGTGGTCGCCGACCCGGCGTACGGGAACGCCGCGGCGGATGATCGAGCCCTCGCCGCGCGGATCCTCGAAGCACGGCAGCGCGACCTCGACGGTCTCGAAGCCCTCGGTGTCCATGATCGACAGCGCCGGGTCGACCTCGCCGAGGTCGAGGTTCCACTTGCCCTGGCCGTCCTCGTGATAGCGGAAGCCCATCGAGCCGTTCGGGATCGCGACGTCGCCCTGCTTCAGGTCGAACACGACCGTCTTGAACGCCGGGTCCTCGTTGGTGTCGCCGAGGTCGGCGCCGGTGAGGAACTTGCCGGCCGTCAGGCCATGGCCGTCGGGGTGCTCGGCCAGGCGTACGAGGTGGGGCAGGTCGGTGTAGGTGCGGACGTAGTCGTGGAAATAGGGGGTCTGCTTCTTGACGAAGAACTCGTTGAGCACGACGTGGCCCATGGCCATCGCCAGCGCGGCGTCGGTGCCGGCCTGGGCCGGCATCCACTCGTCGGCGAACTTGGTGTTGTCGGCGTAGTCGGGCGACACCGTGACGACCTTGGTGCCGCGGTAGCGGACCTCGGTCATCCAGTGGGCGTCCGGCGTACGCGTCAGCGGGACGTTGGAGCCCCACATCATGAGGTAGGTCGAGTCCCACCAGTCGCCCGACTCCGGCACGTCGGTCTGGTCGCCGAAGACCTGGGGGCTGGCGACGGGGAGGTCGGCGTACCAGTCGTAGAACGAGGTCATCGCGCCGCCCAGCAGGTGGGTGAAGCGCGTGCCGATGGCGTGGGAGACCTGCGACATCGCCGGGATCGGCGAGAACGAGACCACGCGGTCCGGGCCCCAGGTCTTGATGGTGTGGACGTAGGAGGCGGCGGTGAGCTCGAGCGCCTCGTCCCAGCTCATGCGGACCAGGCCGCCCTTGCCGCGGGCCTGCTGCCAACGGCGGCGCTTCTCGGGATCGGAGACGATCGAGGTCCAGGCCTCCACGGGGTCGCCGTGGGTCTTCTTGGCCTCGCGGAACATCTCGAGCAGGACGCCGCGGCCGTAGGGGTATTTCACCCGGGTCGGCGAGTAGGTGTACCAGGAGAAGGCCGCGCCGCGGGGGCAGCCGCGGGGCTCGTATTCGGGGCGGTCGGGGCCGGCCGTCGGATAGTCGGTCTGCTGAGCCTCCCACGTGATGATGCCGTCGCGGACGTAGACCTTCCACGAGCAGGAGCCGGTGCAGTTCACGCCATGGGTGGACCGCACGACCTTGTCGTGGCTCCAGCGGTCGCGATAGAAGACGTCGCCCTCGCGACCGCCCTTCTTGAAGATCACGCGGCCGTCCGGCGTCCCGTCGTAGCGGGTGAAGAACTTGCCGAGGCCGAGCATCGCATCGGCCAACGGCCCGTCCGGGCGAGCGCCCGTCACACCGGTGGGGCGGGGTTCCAACGTCGTCATAGTTTGATCCTAGAGTTCCAGACTTATTAGCGCAATTGGCCGGTGCGACGTTAAGGTGCGTGTCGTGCCCATCCCGCTCTTCGACGCCCTCATCCTCGGGGGCGGCCGCTCCTCCCGCATGGGAGGCGTCGACAAGGCCACACTGTCATACAGGTCACACTCCCTGCTGGAGCGGGCGCTGGACGCGTGTTCCGGAGCCGCCGCCACCGTCGTGGTCGCCCCCGACTCCCCCGCCGTAGGCACCGCGCGGCGCGTGCTGGAGGACCCCCCGTTCGGGGGTCCCGTCGCCGGGATCGCCGCCGGCATGACCGACCTGGCGTACGCCGGTCCGGCGCCGTGGGTCCTGGTACTGGCGGTCGACTATCCGGAGTCGCCGGCCGCGGTCGCCCGCCTGCTCGACGCGGCCGAGGACGTGCCCGGCGTGGACGCGTACGCCGCCGTCGACGGGGCAGGATTCCGCCAGAACCTGCTCGCGCTCTATCGGCGCCCGGCGCTCGACGGCGCGCTGGCCGCGCTCGGGGGCGTACGCGACCGGTCGGTGCGCAGCCTCGTGGCCCCCCTGAACGTGGTCGAGGTCCCCCTCGACGACGCGCTGGTCGGCGACGTCGACGACCCCGAGTCCGCCCACCGCTATGGCATCGAGGTGCCCCATGCCCCATGACACCAACCAGGACCTGTCGCGACTCGACGCCTATCTGGAGGCGGTGGGTCCCCCGCTGGGGATCGACCCCGGCGCCGTGCCGATCCCCGAGATCCTCGGCCTCTCCACCGACGTCGCCCGCGCGGTCATGAGGCCCGGCGTACCGGTGTCGGCGTTTGTGCTGGGGCTGGCCGTGGGCCGCGGGATGGACCCGGCCGAGGCCCTGCGTACGCTCCGGGACGGCGCGGCCGCGTTCGAGGCCGAGCACGGGCCGGACCCGTCGCGGCGCCATTGAACACCGCCGCACCCATCGGCTGCCGTCGCTAGGGTGGCGCGGGTGATCGCACCCCATACCCGCACCCTGCTCGACCATCGACTCGCCCGCGCCCAGGCCGAGGTACGCGTCCCTTCGCTCGCCGCCGGCCTCGTCCGCGGGGGTGAACTCGTCTGGGAGGGCGCCGTCGGGACCCTCGACGGCCGCGCGGACGGCACGCCCGCCGCCCCCGGCGTGCAGTATCGGATCGGCTCGCTCACCAAGACCTTCGTCGGCGTCCTGGTGCTGCGCCTGCGCGACGAGGGCCTGCTGGACCTCGACGACCGCTTCGGCGAGCACGTCCCCGGCTCGCCGATCGACCGCGTCACGATCGCCCAGCTGCTCAGCCACACCGCGGGCGTCCGCGCCGAGACCGACGGCCCATGGTGGGAGCGTACGCCGGGCGGCGACTGGGACGCCCTGGCGCCGACGGTGACGCAGCGCTTCGGCGCGGGCGTGCGGCACCACTATTCCAACGTGGGGTACGCGGCCCTCGGCCGCCTCGTCGAGGTGCACCGCGGCGCGGCGTGGCACGAGGTCCTCGCCGGCGAGCTGCTCCAGCCCCTCGGCATGGCCGACACCACCACCCGTCCCCGGCCGGGCGCGGCCCCCGGGCTCGCCGTCCACCCCTTCGCCGACGTCCTGCTGGCCGAGCCCGAACACGACGCCGGCGCCATGGCGCCGGCGGGCCAACTGTGGTCGACGGTCGCCGACATCGGCCGCTGGGCGGCGTTCCTGGCCGGCGACACGGCGGGACTGCTGTCGCCCGAGACCCTCGCCGAGATGCTGCACCCCCGCGTGGTCGTCGACTCCCCCGGCCAGCCCTGGGCCTCGGGCCACGGGCTCGGCTGGCAGATCTGGAACGAGGACGGGCGTCGGATCGCCGGCCACGGCGGGTCGATGCCCGGCTTCCTCGCGGGACTGCAGGTCGACCTCGCCACCGGAGACGGCGTGGTCATCTTCACGAACTCGACCACCGGGAAGATCGGCCCGGTCGCCACGGAACTGCTCGACCTGCTGTCCGCCCACGAACCCCACCCGGTCGCGCCGTGGTCGGCGTCCGGCTCGGTCGACGACCTCGAGCTCGTCGGCACGTGGCACTGGGGGCCGTCGGTCACCACCGGAACGCTGCGCGGCGAGCACTTCGTGCTCGGCGACCCCGGCACCGGGCGCGGGGCCCGGTTCCGGCGTACGGGTCCGGACGCCTGGGAGGGCCTCGACGGCTACTACTGCGGCGAGCCGCTGCAGGTCGTACGCCGGCCCGACGACACCGTCAGCCACCTCGACGTGGCGAGCTTCCGGTTCACGCGTACGCCCTATGACCCGGCTGCGGACGTGCCGGGCGGGGTGATGGACTGGGAGTGATCACCGATCCTGCTGCGGCCGCGTGACCGGCACCAGGAGGAGTGCGACCACCGCGAGCCCACCGACGAGCAGCAGCGACTGCAGCACGCCCACATGGGCACCGAGGAAGCCCAGCAGCGGCGGGCCGCCGAGGAACGCCGTGTAGCCGATCGTCGAGACCACGCTGACGCGGGCGGCGGCGCGACGCGGGTCGTCGGACGCCGCCGACATGCCGACCGGGAAGCCGAGGCTCGCACCGACGCCCCAGATGGCCGCGCCGACGAACGCGCCGACCGTGCCGCCGAAGACCACCAGGGCGGCGCCGATCGCGGCCAGCACGAACAGCACCCGCAGCACCGGCACGCGGCCGAAGCGATCCAGCGCCGAGGTGCCGATGAGGCGGCCGACGGTCATGGCGCCGAGGAAGGTGGCGAACCCGAGGATGCCGGCCCACTGCGGCAGGTGGTGTCCCTCGACGAGCGCGACGGACATCCAGTCGTTGGCGGTGCCCTCGGTCATGGCGGCGATCATCACCACGACGCCGATCAGGAGCGTCCGCGGCTCGAGCCATGCCGACGCGGCCGTGGTCTTCGGCGCGTCGTCGGACTCGTCCTCGGTGACATCGCCGGGCAGGAACCCGCGTACGGACAGCCACCCGAGGAGCGGCCAGATCGCGGCGACCGCGATGAGGTGGGCCCAGACCGGCACGCCGAGGAAGGCGAGGCCGGCGGCGGCGAGGGCCATCAGCACCGTGCCGCCGCTGAACGCCGCGTGGAACCACGGCATGATCGCGCGCCCGCGCACCTGCTCGACCAGCGCGCCCTCGAGGTTCATCGCGACGTCCCACGTGCCGTTGCCGAGGCCGATCAGGAAGAGGCCCGCGGCCGCCAGCGGGATGGAGTGGGCCAGGTCGGTGCCGAGCCCGAGTCCGACGAGGCCGAGGCAATAGACGACGACCGAGGCGATGACCGTACGCCGGGCCCCGATGCGCGCGGTGACGTGGCCCGCGGTCGGGAGGCCGATCAGCGAGCCGGCGGAGACGCACATGAGCAACAGGCCCAGCTGGGCGGGGTCGAGCGCGAGGGTCGACTTGATGGCCGGGATGCGCGACGACCACGTCGCATAGCCCAGGCCGTTGATGGCGAAGACGGCCAGCACCGACCAGACGGCGCCGCGTACGCGCTCGGGCGCGAGTCCGGTGGGGGCCGCGGACGAGGTGGTCATGGGAACTCCTGCGGGAAAGACGTGGGATCGAATCGATTCGATCGAAACGATTCGATAGTATGACGGCCATGAGTGACCGTCAACCCGCGCAGCGTCGCGCGACCCTCAAGGACGTGGCCGCCCGGGCGGGCGTCTCGATCTCGACGGCCTCGCTGGTCTACAGCCGCAAGCACGGAGTCGCACCGGCCACGGCCGAGCGCGTCCTGGCGGCCGCCGCCGACCTCGGGTACGCCGGCCCCGACCCCCTCGCCTCGTCACTGCGGCAGGGCCGCGCCGGCGTGGTCGGCGTCCACGTCGACGGCACCCTGGGGTACGCCTTCCAGGACCCGTACGCGGTCTCCGTCCTCGACGGGCTCGGGCAGGCGTTCGAGGACATGGGGGTCGGCATGCTGCTCATCTCCGAGCCGCCGGGTGGCAGCGAGCGCGCCCAGCGGCTCGCCGCGACGCAGGCGATGGACGCCGTCGTGTTCGCCCTGTGCGGCGCCACGTCGAACCCCATGGTCGACCAGCTCGCCGCCCGCGGCATCGGCATGATCGGCACGGGCGCCCCCTGCGACGACCGGGTCGCCCAGTTGCGCGTCGACGAGCGCGGAGCCTCGACGGCCCTGGTGGACCACCTGCTCGGCCTGGGCCACACGCGCCTCGCCCTGCTCGCCATGCCGCTCGATTCAAGGGCGAAGACCGGCCCCATCACCGTGGCCGACATCGCTGCCGCCACCTACCCCGACGCCCGCGACCGCTGCCTGGCGTTCGTCGAGCGCGTGGGCCCCCGGGCACCCATGGTCCAGTCGGAGTCGATCTCCATCGACGGGGCCGCGGAGGCGGCCGCCCTGCTGCTGGACCTGCCGCAACGGCCGACGGCGATCGTCGCCCAGTCCGACCTGCTGGCCTGCGGGGTGATCCGCGCGGCCGAGGACCGGGGCCTCCGCGTCCCCGACGACCTCAGCGTGGTCGGCTTCGACGGCATCGAGACCCCGTGGCTGCCCGGCCGCCTCACCACCGCCGAGCAGGACGGGCAGGCCAAGGGCCGCCACTTGGGCGCGATGGTCGCGCGACTCCTCGACGGCGAGCGCGTCACCGACGAGGACCACCCCGTGACGATCCGCATCGGCACCACCACGGCGCCGGCGCCCACCACCAGAACCGGCGTACGGGCCCGGCGCTGAATGCCACGAGGCGGGCCCCCATTGGGGACCCGCCTCGCGCGGTGCACGCGGTGAACGCGTGTCAGGCTGCGGCCGGAGCCGCGGTGATCACTTGACCGTGACGGTGGCGCCAGCGGCCTCGAGGGCCTCCTTGGCCTTCGCCGCGTCGTCCTTCTTGACCTTCTCGAGGATGGCCTTGGGGGCCGACTCCACGAGGTCCTTGGCCTCCTTGAGGCCGAGCGACGTGAGGCCGCGCACCTCCTTGATGACCTGGATCTTCTTGTCACCGGCCGACTCGAGGATCACGTCGACCTCGTCCGAGGCCTCCTCCTCGGCAGCGCCGGCGTCGCCGCCCGCAGCCGGGGCGCCGGCGGCCGCGACGGCGACCGGAGCGGCCGCGGTCACGTCAAAGGTCTCCTCGAACAGCTTCACGAACTCGGAGAGCTCGATGAGGGTCATCTCCTTGAAAGCATCAAGGAGCTCGTCGTTGCTGAGCTTCGCCATGGTGGGCGTCCTTTCTTACTTCTCGTCAGCCGCGTCGGCTGCGGATTCGGTGTTGTCCTCCGCAGCGGGCGCTGCCTCGGTGGTCTCGTCCTGCTTCTGGGCGGCGGCGCCTGCGCCACCGATCTTCGAGGGGTCCTGCTGCGCGGCCGTCTCGAGCGCGCCGAGGGCGCGAGCGAGCTTGGAGGCCGGTGCGGCGAAGACGTAGGCGGCCTTGTTCAGGTTCGCCTTCATGCCGCCGGCCAGCTTGGCCAGCAGCACCTCACGGGACTCGAGGTCGGCCAGAGCCTTGACCCCGTTGGCGTCGAGGATCTTGCCCTCCATGACGCCGCCCTTGATCACCAGAAGCGGGTTGTCCTTGCTGAAGTTCCTCAGACCCTTGGCGACGGTTGCGACGTCGCCGTTGATGAACGCGATGGCGGTCGGTCCGGTGAGCTGGTCGTCCAGCCCCTCGATACCGGCCTCCTTGGCCGCGATCTGGGTCAGAGTGTTCTTCGTCACGGCGTACGTGGCGTCCTCGCCGAGGCTGCGGCGCAATTCCTTGAGCGCAGCGACGGTGAGACCGCGGTACTCGGTCAGAACGGCGGCCTGCGAGCTGGAGAACAGTTCCTTCAGCTCACCGACCGCGGCGGTCTTGTCCGGCCTCGCCATGCGGGTCTCCTTCCCAACTTCTCCTGGTACGCCACCCTGGATGGGCGGCTCACCGCAGACCTGTGGGGCCGGGAAACAAAAAAGCCCCGGTGCGGTCTTGCGTGACAATCCACGCAGGAGGCACGGGGCGAGCGGATGCACATCCGGCTTGCTTCGCAACACCTGCGCGGGCTCTCACACGAGATTTCGGATCGGTCTCCCGATCACCTGCGGTCTTCGGCTCTGAGAACTGTACGCGAGGTCCCGTCCCTCGCAAAATCGACGCCGGGGCCACTCCCTCCCTCAACTGAGATGATCCTGAGAGTTGACTTAAGAATCTTGGCGACGTACGTTCTCCTCGCCGGACGCGTCAACCGGCGCTACGAGACCCCCAGTCCGGGGGGTCCACGAGTCACAAGGGGAATCCCAGGAAATGCGCAACATCTACAAGTCTTCTGCAGCACTGGTCGCCACCGCGGCCCTGGGTGCGTCCTTCGCCGTTGCCACCGCTGGCACCGCTCAGGCCGCGCCGAGCTGCAACACCGTCGCCCAGTGCGCCGCCGGGTCGCAGCCGACCCTGAAGATCGGCAAGCGCAACGGTGACGTCAAGCGCCTCCAGCGCTCGCTCACCAAGGCCGGCTTCAAGGTCCCCGCCACCGGCTACTTCGGCACCATGACGCGCTCGGCGCTGATCCGCTACCAGCGCGCCAACGGCGTCCCCGCCACCGGCACCGCCGCGACGCTGACGTGGACCGCCCTCCAGGGCGGCAAGGCCGCCGCGCCGCGCGCCGCCGCCGCTGTCGCCCCTCGTGCGGCCGCTGCCCCGGCTCCCGCTCCCGCCGCCGCCCCGGCATCGGGCCGCGCGGGTGCTGCCGTCAGCTTCGCGCTGGCCCAGCAGGGCAAGCCGTACGGCTACGGCGCCACCGGCCCCGGCGCGTACGACTGCTCCGGCCTGACCATGGCCGCCATGCGCTCCGCCGGCATCTCGGTGCCGCGCACCTCGCAGGCCCAGGCCGCCGGTGGCCGCACCGTGTCGCTGTCGCAGGCCCAGCCGGGTGACCTCGTCATCTACTACGGCGGCGCCTCGCACGTCGGCATGTACATCGGCAACGGCAAGATCGTGCACAGCTCGCGTCCCGGCAAGCCGGTCTCGGTCGTGTCGGTGACCTCGATGCCCGTCAACAAGGTCGTCCGCTACGCCTGATCGACC